>NZ_DASWNM010000145.1:0-67438 GCF_036399255.1 Longimicrobium sp. | reverse complement strand
TCGGCGGGGTGCCCCTCCCCCGGCCCCTCCCCGTTCGTTCCTCACGGAGAGGGGAGAATTCGATCCCGCTCCGGACGACCCGTCGAGCGCGTTACCTCTCCCCCGCGCAGTTTGCGGGGGAGAGGCCGGGAGAGGGGGCCGCCCATCATCCCGCTCCACCCCTTCCGAAGCCGCTCCGCACGTAGCCCCCACCCAACCTCCCCCGGCAGTTTCGGGGGAGGTGCGAGCCTAAGCGAGCGGAGGGGGCGCCCGCGGGTCGCGACGAGCCCGCCCGTTCACCCCTTCACCCCTTCACCCCTTCACCCGTTCACTCGTTCACGAAACGCGATGGCGGAGTCGGGGCGGGAGGGTGAAAATCCAGCCGTTCCGCTTGCCCTCCGGCCGGTGCGCCTTTACCGTTCTGCATCCAACACCCGTTGCAGATCCCGCAGCACCTCCCCGCCGCGGTGGAACCTCTCCACCGTCCGCTCCGCAGGCTCCCGCACACCCGCTGCATGCCACACCATCTCCACCTCCCGCACCGCGCCGCCAATCCGGGGACCATCGCGGAAAAAGAGGTGCTTACCTATCGCCTGGTGGCGGCGCTGGCGACGGTGCCGGTGCTGGCCTTTGGGCTGGTGTACCGCGCCGTGCTCCCCAGCCCGGTGGATCCCTGGGCGTACCGCTTCGTGGTGGCGTCCGTGTGCCTGGTGGTGGTGGCCCTGTCGTTCGGGCAGCGGCGGCCCCTGCTGCTGCGCGCGATGTACGCGCTGTTCGGCGTCATCACCGGCTGGGTGACGTACCTGCTGCTGCTGAACCAGTTTGCGCCGGAGTACGCGCTGGGGCTGGTGGTGATCTGCGCCGTCATCAGCGTGCTGTTTCCCAGCCCCCGCGCGCTGGCCGCGTACGGCGCGCTCACGCTGGGCGGGGTGGCCGCCGTGGCCGCGCTGGTCCCCGATCCGCGGCTGAGCCCGCTGCTGTTCGGCAGCTACCTGGTGGTCATCCTGGTGCTGTTCTTCGTGGTCGTCCGCAACCGGCTGCGGGCGGAACGGGAGCTGGCGCACAGCGAGCAGCGCTACGCCCTTGCCGCGCTGGGCGCCCACGACGGGCTGTGGGACTGGGACCTGCGCGCCGGCACCGTCTACTTTTCGCCGCGCTGGGCGGAGATCGTGGGGATGGGAGGCCGGGAGATGGGGACGGACCCGGCGGCGTGGTTCGCGCGCATCCACCCCGACGACCGGCGGCGGGTGCACGCGGAGCTCACCCGCCCCGGCGAGCCCGCGGGAAGCCTGTTCGAGTGCGAGCACCGCATTGCGCACGAGGATGAGGAGTACCGCTGGGTGGTGCTGCGGGGCGTGCGCGTGGTGGACCGCCACGGAGCCACGGTGCGCATGGCGGGCTCGCTGACCGACGTGTCGGAGCGCAAGCGCTTCGAGCAGCAGCTGGTGCACGACGCCCTGCACGACTCGCTGACGGGGCTGCCCAACCGCGGGCTGTTCCTGGACCGGCTGGAGCGGGCCATCGCCTACGCGCAGCGGCACCCCGAGCAGCACTTCGCGGTGTTCTTCATGGACCTGGACCGCTTCAAGGTCATCAACGACCGCGTGGGGCACGTGGCGGCCGACCAGGTGCTGGTGGCGGTGGCGCGCCGGCTGGAGGCGTGCCTGCGACACGGCGACACGGTGGCGCGGCTGGGCGGCGACGAGTTCGCGCTGCTGGCGCACGACGTGGCCAACCCCTCGGCGCTGGCGCACCGCATTCAGCACGAGCTGGCGCGCCCGTTCGACGCGGCGGGGCAGCAGGTGCTGGTGACGGCCAGCGTGGGGATCGCGCTCAGCTCCATTGGCCTGGGGCGGCCCGAGGACGTGCTGCGCGACGCCGACGCGGCCATGTACCGGGCCAAGGGCCGCGGCCGCGCCCGCTTCGAGATCGCCGACGCGGAGCTGCACGCCCGCTCGCTGGAGCAGCTGGAGCTGGAAAGCCAGCTGCGCGACGCGCTGGAGCAGGACCAGCTGCGGCTGCACTTTCAGCCCATCGTGGTGATGGAAAGCCGCGAGCTGGTGGGCTTCGAGGCGCTGCTGCGCTGGCAGCACCCGGTCCGCGGCCTGCGCTCGCCCGACGACTTCATCCCCCTGGCCGAGCAGACGGGGATGATCATGTCCATCGGCCGGTGGGCGCTGCGCGAGGGGTGCCGGCAGATGGAGGAGTGGCGCCGCGCGTACGCCCTCAGCGAGCCGCTGTGGCTGAGCGTGAACCTGTCCAGCCGCCAGTTCCTGCACCCGCAGCTGGTGCAGGAGATCCAGGAGGTGCTGCGCGAGACGGGCTTTCCCCCCGACCGGCTGCGGCTGGAGATCACCGAAAGCGTGATCATGGACGATCCCGCCGCCGTGGGGCAGATCCTGCACCGGCTGCGCGAGACGGGGATCCGCGTGGCGGTGGACGACTTCGGCACGGGGTACTCGTCGCTGGCGTACCTGCACCGCCTGCCGCTGGACACGCTGAAGATCGACCGCTCCTTCGTTCACGACATGCACCTGGACCCGGCGCTGGTGGCCGTCATCCAGACGGTGATCTCGCTCTCCGGCAGCCTGCAGCTGGAGACGGTGGCCGAAGGGGTCGAGACGGACGAGGAGTCGCAGGCGCTGCAGGGGATGGGATGCCGCTTTGGCCAGGGGTACCTTTTCTCCCACCCCCTTGCCCCCGACGCCGCGGAACGGATGCTCTCGGACCTGCACGGCGCCGGCGTGGGATCGTGAGGTTCGGCGTCTTTTCTACGCGGACCCATCCTCATCCAGCTGACAGAGGAGATTTTGTATGTCCATAGCAGAATCGGATCTCGCCAGCGAATACGCGCAGATGGCTGCCGATTCAGCACGCGAGGTGGAGGCTGATGCGTGGGCGGACGCCCTGTTGGACGACGCAAGTGATGGCGTGCCCCACGAATTTCCGTGTGGGACGGATTGACCCGGGTGGTACGTCAGTCGCGCACCTGGGACGATTTCCGCGGGCTGCTCGTCGGGCTTCACCATCCGCCCGGGTGCGACTGCCACCGCTTACGCCACCCCCCTCCCCTGACCGAAACCGTGGGTGCGCGCGGCAGGTCCACCAGCCTCCCCGGACAGCGGATTGGAATAGGGGGTACAGAGCGTCGGGTCATACGAGGGCGGATGATCGTCCATTCGCCGCGTCGGGTGTCCTGGAACATGGACGCACGATGCGGTGCAATGGATGCCGCAAAAGGCGTAAGGTGAAGCGGCGGAAACGGATGACTTTGCACCGCGCGGATGGCCCCTCGCTTGCTGCCATGGACGGACACTTCGCCTCGTGATTCCCCGCCCCACCCGGAGGTTTCCATGCGTACGTACGCCCCCCTGCTCGTCCTTGCCCTGGCCGCCGCCGCGTGCGGCCCGTCGGTGCAGTCCGCCGCGTACGTGCCGCTCCCCGAGGCGCGCGCGGATGCCGGGGTGATGCGCATCTACGAGCACACCCGGCCTGCCTGCGCGTTCGAGGAGATCGGCCGGCTGACGGGCCGACGCCGGCTGCCCACGCATTCGCCGGACGAGATCGCGAACGCCATGCGCCGCCGCGCCCGCGAGATGGGCGGCGACGCCATCATCGCGTTCGGCGAGCGCACGGAGCCCGGCGGCACGCTGGTGATCCCCGTCTCCGAGCACGCCGCCGTTGCGACCGAGACCGCCGCCTCGCACTTCGTGGGGACGGTGATCCGCTTCACCGATCCGTCCTGCGCCGCCGCGACCGCCCACACCCCCGGCTGATCCCGCGGATGCGCGTCCGCACCGCCCTGGCCCTCACCGCGCTCGCGTTCGTCCTCGCCGCCGCATCGGCCGGGTACCAGCAGGTGGGGCCGGAGCGGATGGTGGAGGGCGAAGGATGGTGCACCACCCCGGCGCCGTGCGCGGTCCCCGTGCTCGGCGCCGGCTTTCCGTTTCCGTGGATGGTGGACAACCCGCAGGTCTCCGTCCCCAACGCCATCGGCGTGGGCGAGGACGATTTTCGCCCCGGCGCGTTCCTGATGGACGCGCTGTTCTTCTTTGCCTTCGGCGTGCTCGTCATCCGCATCCGCCGTGAAATCCGCGCCCGGCGCACCTCCGCGCATTGACGCGGGCGGGGCGTGAACGCAGTGTACGTGCGCGCGCCCAGTCCACCGCGGACGGCATTCCCACCGAGACGGAAATCCACGGAACCATGACCCACGACGCGGACGTCATCATCGTCGGCGCGGGCCTCGCCGGGCTGGTCGCGGCGGCGGAGCTCGCGGATGCGGGAAAGCGGGTGATCGTGCTGGAGCAGGAGCCCGAGCAGTCGCTGGGCGGACAGGCGTTCTGGTCGTTCGGCGGGCTGTTCCTGGTGGATTCGCCGGAGCAGCGGCGGATGGGGATCCGGGACAGCCGCGACCTGGCGCTCACCGACTGGATGGGCACGGCCGGCTTCGACCGCGACGAGGACGTGTGGCCCAAGCGCTGGGCCGAGGCGTACGTGGACTTTGCCGCGGGGGAAAAGCGCGCGTGGCTGTACGAGCGCGGCGTCCGCTGGTTCCCGGTCGTGGGCTGGGCGGAGCGGGGCGGATACGGGGCCATCGGCCACGGCAACTCCGTCCCGCGCTTTCACGTGACCTGGGGCACGGGGCCGGCCGTGGTGGAGCCGTTCATCCGCCGCGTTCGACAGGCGGAGAAGGACGGCCTGGTCTCCATCCGCTTTCGCCACCGCGTGGACGGGCTGCGCGTGACGGACGGCGCGGTGGACGGCGTGCACGGCGCGGTGCTGGACCCGTGCGACGCCGCGCGGGGAAAGCCGTCCACGCGCAACGTGACCGGCGACTTCGCGCTGCGGGCGCAGGCGGTCATCGTCACCTCCGGCGGCATCGGCGGCAACCACGAGCTGGTGCGGAAGAACTGGCCAAAGCGGATGGGCGAGCCGCCCAAGCGGATGATCAGCGGCGTGCCCGCGCACGTGGACGGGCGGATGCTGGAGATCAGCCGGGCGGCGGGGGGCACCATCATCAACCCCGACCGCATGTGGCACTACACGGAGGGGATTCAGAACTGGGATCCGCTCTGGCCCATGCACGGCATCCGCATTCTTCCCGGCCCGTCGTCGCTGTGGTTCGACGCGCTGGGGCGGCGGCTGCCCCCGCCGCTCTTTCCCGGCTTCGACACGCTGGGCACGCTGGAGCACATCGCGAAGACCGGGTTCGACTACACCTGGTTCGTGCTGACGCAGAAGATCATCGAAAAGGAGTTCGCGCTCAGCGGCAGCGAGCAGAACCCCGACCTTACGGGGAAGAGCGTGCGCAAGGTGCTCAGCCGGGTGCTGCCGGGCGCGCCGCCCCCGGTAGAGGCTTTCAAGCAGAAGGGCGCGGACTTCGTGGTGGCCCCGTCGCTGGCGGAGCTGGTGCGGGGGATGAACGCGCTGACGGACGAGCCGCGCATCGACTTCGCGGAGCTGCAGGCGCAGATCGTGGCGCGCGACCGGCAGCTGGACAACGAGTTCGGCAAGGACGCGCAGATCACGGCCATGCGCGGCGCGCGCGCCTACCGCGGCGACCGGCTGATCCGCGTGGCCAAGCTGCACCCCATCCTAGACCCCGCGGCCGGCCCGCTGATCGCGGTGCGGCTCAGCATCCTGACCCGCAAGACGCTGGGCGGCCTGCAGACGGACCTGAGCGCCCGCGTGCTGCGCGACGACGGCCTGCCGCTCCCCGGGCTCTACGCGGCGGGCGAGGTGGCGGGCTTTGGCGGCGGGGGGATGCACGGCTACCGCGCGCTGGAAGGCACCTTTCTGGGCGGCTGCATCTTCTCCGGGCGGACGGCGGGGCGCGCGGCGGCGGCGGTGGTGTGAGCGGCAGACTTTCCGCTACGAAGAAGATCGCACTGCGTCCGAGGAGGGGATCGCCGTCAGTTCAGGGTTCGGGGACGGGCATCGAACTGGCGCCCGCGAGGGGCCCCTCCCCCCGGCCTCTCCCCGCTCGTTCCTCACGGAGAGGGGGAGAATTCGATCCCGCTTCGGCTGTCCACAATTTGGCCGCTTTCTCCCAACCCGCTACGTGGCAGGTACTTGCTCCTGCTCCACAGCCGCCAGTCCGCGAAGGCGGCCTTCGTGTGGTTGTTGCAGCGAATTCATTCGCCCTTGCCGGGAATCTCCGCCGTACGGCCACCGCCTTCCGAGTGCGTCCACATCCCACCATCCACCCTCCATCCCCTCCCCCACCATGAACCCACCCCGCTACCGCTCCGTCGCCGTGCACTGGCCTCGCCTGCTGGCGGGGTGCGCGGTGATGACGGGGCTGCTGATCCTGGCCGCGGCGTGGGAGCCGGCGGCGCCGGTGCTCGATTCGCCGCTTTTGTCGATGCTGTGCATTGGGGCGATGATGGCGGGCGTGGTGGGATTCGGACGCCCCTGGGCGGAGTTCGAGCTGCGTGACGAAGGCGTCCTGCGGCGCGAGGGGCTCGTCTTCTCCCTCTTTCGCCGCGCGTCGTGGATGCCGTGGGCCGCGATCGAGAGATGCGATCTCGCGGAAGAGCTGGACGGCAGCCGCTCCCTCACCCTGCACACGCGCCACGGCGCGGCGTGGAAGCTGTGGGAGAAGTACGGCGGCGACTTCGACGCGTTCCACCGCGAGCTTGCCACGCGGCTGGAGCGGCGTTCCGCGGCGGGTGCGGACGCGGCGGCCCCGATGCGCTCGGCATGGGACGGGGGCGGAGCGAGGATCGCCGTCGGCGTGCTGGCGGTCGCCTGGGTCGCGCTGGGCGTAGCGACGGTGATGGGGCCGGCGGAGGGACGCGGCGCGCGGCTGGCCAGGCTGGCCGCCGTGGGCCTGCTGCTGGCGCCGCTGCTGATCCGCGCGTTCTTCGGCCGCCGAGGCGCTTCCGCCGCCACCCACCCTGACGATCGAGGCGCGAAATCACCCTGATTCCGCGGTGAAACGCATCATCTTCCCCGTTGTTCATTTCGGGCACTTTCGCCCGGCGCCGCAACCCGCTACTCTTCCGCCGTACCGCGCGAGACACGCGCACTCCCTCCGCACGCCCAGGCTCCGTACCACTCGCGGATGACAGCATACCGCCCCGAGAACCCCCTCATCGTCCAGGGTGACCAGTCCATCCTGGCGGAGGTGGCCAGCGCGCGCTTCGGCGAGGCGCGCGACCGCATCGCCCGCTTCGCCGAGCTGGTGAAGTCGCCCGAGCACGTGCACACCTACCGCATCACCCCCCTCTCCATCTGGAACGCCTGCGCGGCGGGCGCGGCGCCGGACGAGATCGTGGGCGTGCTGCGCGAGTTCTCCAAGTACGCCGTCCCCGCCAACGTGGAGTCCGGCATCCGCGACGCGGCCACGCGCTACGGGCGGCTGCGGCTGGTGCGCGCCCCCGACGGCCTGGTGCTGGCCGCGGACGAGGCGGTGCTGGCGGAAGAGGTGTCGCGCATCCGCGGCGTGGCGCCGCACCTGGGCGAGCGGCTGTCGCCCACGGAGTTCCGCGTGCACACGGCGGAGCGCGGGCGCCTGAAGCAGGCGCTGGTCAAGGCCGGCTGGCCCGCCGAAGACGTGGCCGGCTACACGCAGGGCGAGCCGCTGCCCATCGCGCTGCGCGAGACGACGCGCGGCGGCCAGCCCTTCGCCCTGCGCGCGTACCAGGTGGAGGCGGCGTCGGCATTCCACGCCGACGGCTCGGACCGGGGCGGGTCGGGGGTGGTGGTGCTGCCGTGCGGCGCGGGAAAGACGGTGGTGGCCATGGAGTGCATGGCGCGCGTGGGGAGCAGCACGCTGGTGCTCACCACCAGCGTGACGGCGGTGCGGCAGTGGATCCGCGAGCTGCTGGACAAGACGGGGCTGCACGACGACCAGGTGGGCGAGTACACCGGGCAGAACAAGGACGTGCGCCCCGTCACCGTGGCTACCTACCAGGTGCTCACCCACCGCGAGAAGGCCGACGCGCCCTTTCGCCACCTGGAGCTGTTCGACCAGCGCGACTGGGGCCTCATCGTCTACGACGAGGTGCACCTGCTTCCCGCCCCCGTGTTCCAGGTGACCGCCGGGCTGCAGGCGCGCCGCCGGCTGGGGCTTACGGCTACGCTGGTGCGCGAGGACGGGCGCGAGGACGACGTGTTCGCCCTGATCGGGCCCAAGAAGGCGGACGTGCCCTGGAAGGTGCTGGAGGGCCAGGGGTGGATCGCCAAGGCGGAGTGCACCGAGGTGCGCGTGCCGCTGCCGGAGGAGCTGCGGATGCCGTACGCGGTGTCGGACGCGCGGCAGAAGTTCCGCATCGCCAGCGAGAACCCCGACAAGCTCGCCGTCATCCGCCGCATCCTGGCGCTGCACCCGGACGAGCCGGCGCTGGTGATCGGGATGTACGTGGACCAGCTGGAGCTCCTCGCCGCCGAGCTGGACGTGCCGGTGCTGACGGGGTCCACCGGCCAGCGGAAGCGCGACGCGCTGTACCGCGACTTTCGCGAGGGGCGCATTCCCGTGCTGGTGGTGAGCAAGGTGGCCAACTTCGCGGTGGACCTTCCCGACGCCTCCGTCGCCATCCAGGTGTCGGGGACGTTCGGGTCGCGGCAGGAAGAGGCGCAGCGGCTGGGCCGCATCCTTCGTCCCAAGGCGGGCGACAACCAGGCCCACTTCTACACGCTGGTCAGCCGCGACACCGACGAGCAGGAGTACGCCCTCAAGCGGCAGCTCTTCCTGTGCGAGCAGGGCTACGCGTACCGCATCGCCGACGCCGAGGAGATCGCCGGATGAAGGTGCCGACCGAGGACTGGCTTCCCGCGCTGGCGTGGCTGCCGCGCTGGGACGGGCTTTCGCCGGGCGCGCGCGCCGCGTGGCTCACCATCAAGCCCACCCCTGGCATGGGCGCCCTTTCGGCCCGCGTCGGGGACGAGCTGGTCGCCGCCGGGCTGATGGATCCCCCGGGCCCCAAGGGAAAGCAGCACCGGCTCGTCCCCGGCGCCCGGCCGCTGCTGCGGGTGCTGCGGGCGATGAACCGCGTGCCCGTGCTGGACCTCGATACCGGCGCGCTGGGTGCCTACCTGGGCGCGCACTTTACGTACGAGCAGATGAACCTGCTCAGCATCACCGCCCACGGCGCCGGGTGGAGAAGCAACGCGGGCGGGCTGGAGGACATGGTCTCGTCCGAGGAGTGGGTCACGGCGCTGCTGGAGCTGCGGGACGCGAGCGCGGCGCACAGGTGGGAGATGCCCCGCCGCCCCGCCAGCGAGCCGATGCTGCTGGCCGATCCGGGGACGCTGGCGGCGCTGCAGCGGCTGGTCACGTTTCTCAAGGACCACCCGCAGGGCGTCCCCCTGCGCCAGCTGGGCGAGATCCTGCCGGACGTGGAGCCGCGGCACCGGGCGGCCGCCCTGGCGGCGGGCGCGCGCTACCTGTTCGTCTTTCCCGCGCTCCGCACGCAGCGCGCGGAGGCGTGGATCGGCCTGCTGCCGGCCGTGGTGCGGCGGATGGGGCCGCCGCCGCCCCCGCCGCGGGCCTTTGCGCCGGCGGAGACGTTCGAGGTGCCGTTCCGCCTGGCCGACATGACGACGGTGCTGGTGGATGCGGCCACGGAGCCCATCCCCGTCCGCGACAGCGACCGCACGCTGTACGTCCGCAGCCAGAAGCTCATCGCGTCGCGCCTGCCGGGGCTTCCGGAGTGGGTTGAGGCCGCCGCCCTCCTGGGCTCGGCGGAGGGGGAGGCGGACCATACGGTGGGGATGCGGCCGGGCGCCGCGGAGCGCATCCACCTGGCCGTGGAGTTCCTGCGCCAGCTGAAGCTGGCGGACACGCGCAGCACGGGCGACCGCTACCAGCTGGTGCCCAGCCGCGCGGGCCAGACGTGGCTGGCCCTGGCCGAGGGAGAGCGGCTGAAGGGCGTGCTGCAGGCCCTGCGCGACTCGCCGCAGCGCGTGCCGGGCTCGTGGTACACGGAACCGGGCGTGGTCGACTTCTTCGGCGCGCACCTGGGCTTCTCGCTGACCAACCGCAAGCTGGACCTGCGCAGCGCGCTCACGGCCGCGTTCCTTTCCATCCCCGCCGGGGAGATGGTGCCGCTGGACACCTTCCTCCAGCACCACGCGCAGCGGGGGAACCCGTTCCTGGCCGGGTCGCAGCGCCTGAGCGGCGTGGGGGGGTGGAGCGGCGTGCCCCACACGCGCGAGGGGTGGGAGCGGACGTGGGCCGGGCTGCTGGTGGGCTTTCTTCTGCTGCGGCTGGTGCCGCTGGGCGGGGCGCGGCTGGGGCGGACGGGCGAGGTCAGGCTGGGGTTCGGGCTCACGGACGCCGGGCGCTTTCTGCTGGGCGCGGCGGACGACTTCAGCTACGCGCCGCCGCCGGAGGGCGAGGTGGTGGTGCAGCCGGACTTCGAGGTGGTGTTCCTGGCGCCCGCGCCGCGGGTGGAGGCGGAGCTGGGGCGGTTCGCGGAGCGCACGGGCGCCGGCGTGGGCGCGCTCTTCCGCGTCACGCGCGCGTCCGTGCTGCGCGCGGCCGAGCAGGGGCTGACGGCGGACGGGGTGCTGGGGACGCTGGAGGGCGTGTCGCGCAGCGGGGTGCCGGCCAACGTGGCGCGGCAGGTGCGCGACTGGATGAAGACGGTGCGGCGCGTGCGCATCCGCACCGCCATGCTGATGGACTGCCCCGACGCGGAAACCGCCGCGCGTGCCCTGGCGCTGGGCGGCGCACGGGCGGCCAGGGTCACGCCCACGCTGCTCCGCCTGGAGATGACGGGCAAGGACCGCACGGCGTTCGTAAAGAAGCTGCGCGAGCGGGGGATTTTCGTGGCGGAGTAGAGGGGACAGGGAATAGGGAATAGGGAATAGGGGAATAGGGAACAGGGAATAGGGAATAGGGAATAGGGAATAGGGAATAGCGGGCAACGGCGGGCCGATGCCGGTACTGCTGGCCCGAGTTCCGTGAGCAAGGGACTGCGCAGCAGGTGGGGAACTCGCACGCGGTCAACGGAGTTTTCTCGTGCCGTTTCCCCTGCTCCCAAGGTCCGAAACGCTGATCCGTGGTGAGCGGAGGCATGGCGCTCCTGTCGACGAGGCACGAGCCGGCGTGGTGCATCGGGAACGGCGGAGAGATGGAATGCGGCAGGGGGCCATGAGAATTTTTTTAGGGAGGATGCAGATCGGCCGATGATCCCGGAGGCGCAGGGGAACAGGCCGTTCGCACCACCTGATGCGCGATCTTGAGAACCCTCCGCCACGTCCACGGTCGAGGTGAACGGCCTGGGCCGCAAAACGTCCGTGCTCGCCTTGCCGCAACGGGGATGGTCCGGTAGCATGCGCAGTCGCCGCCGAACGCCCCCTGCACGCTGGATGAGTCTCATGCGCCTGCGATCCGTCTTCCTGTCGATCGTCTTCGCCGTCCTCGCGGGATGCGCGGCGCCCGCGGCCGGACCCGCGCCCGCCGCGGCGCGGGCGCTGGGGGCGGACGCGGACCCGCCGGCGCTGGAGGCGATCACCGAGGCGGAGCTGCGGCGCGACCTGTTCGCGCTGGCGTCGGACGCCATGCGCGGGCGCGAGGCGGGCGAGCTGGACGAGATGCGCGCGTCGGCGTGGGTGGCGGAGCGGGCGCGCGAGGCCGGCCTGCTCCCCGCGGGCGACGACGGGACGTACTTCCAGTTCTTTCCCGTGCGGCGCGTGCGGACGGCGGCCCACAGCACCGTCAGCCTCGGCGGCGCGCCGCTGGCGCTGGGGCGCGACGTGGTGGTCGCGGCGCCGGCGGACGCGCGCGTGGACCTGCCGGTGGTCTTCGTGGGCCAGGGGCGCGAGGCGGACGTCGCCGACGTGGACCTGCGCGGCAAGGCGGTGGCCGCGATCCTCGGCCCGCCGAACACCGTCCCGGTTTCCTGGATCAGCCTGTTCGGGCGCCGCTACACGCAGGCGGCCGTCCGCGACCGCGCCGCCTTCCTGGTGCAGCGCGGCGCCGCGGCCGTCATCCTGGTCTCCGACTCCGTGGCGGAGACGCAGTTCGAGGTCACGGGGAGCGCCATGCTGCGCGGCCGCTACACCCTGAACGACGGCACGGAGCAGCGCCCCGCCGGCCAGCCGCCCGTCTTCTGGGTGCGCCGGTCCATGCTGGACGCGGTGCGCGCGCCGGGGCAGCGGCTGGTGGCGACCGTCGCCAGCGAGAGCTTCGTCTATCCCTCGGCCAACGTGGTGGCGGTGGCGCCCGGCGCGGACCCGGCGCTGCGCGGCGAGCACGTGCTGTTCAGCGGGCACCAGGACCACGACGGCACGCGCGTGCCCGTCGGCGGCGACAGCATCTGGAACGGCGCGGACGACAACGCCACCGTCAGCGTGGCGATGCTGGCCATCGCGCGGGCGTTCCGCGAGCAGCCGGGGCGGCGCGCGGCGCTGTTCGTGTGGCACGGCGCGGAAGAGCGCGGGCTGCTGGGCTCGCGCTGGTACGTGCGGCATCCCACCGTGCCGCGCGAATCCATCGTGGCGGTGCTCAACGGCGACATGATCGGCCGCAACCACCCGGACAGCGCGGCGCTGCTGGGCTCGCGCCCGCCGCACCGAAGCTCGTCGGACCTGGTGGCGATGGCGGAGCGGGCGAACGCGGAGGTGTCGCGCTTCATCCTCGACAGCTCGTGGGACGATCCGCAGCATCCCGAGGGGTGGTTCTTTCGCAGCGACCACCTGCCCTACGCGTGCGCCAACATCCCGTCGCTCTTCTTTACCACGCTGCTGCACGACGACTACCACACGCCCGAGGACGAGGCGGACCGCATCGACACCGCCAAGCTGACCCGCGCCACGCGCTGGATGTACGCCACCGGCTGGCTTGCCGCCCAGGCCGACGCCCGCCCCCGCCTGGAGCCCGGCTTTCGCCTGGAGCGCCCGTGCACCCCGTAGCCACATCGTGCCGGAGGAGGAATCCGTCTTCCTGAGTCCAGGGGCGCTCCTAGCACTCTGCCCGGCGAAAGCAGAGTTGTCATTCCGAGGCCCGGCCACGCTGAAGCCGGACGATCACGCCGCAGGTTGCAGGGCCGAGGAATCTACCGTCCGCTCGCGCGAGGCCGGACGCGGCAGCCCGCGCCACCGCCGCGGCGGCGAAACCGCCGGACAGGGCCGGTCCGGGGTGTCGCGACAGGCCACGAGGAAACGGAAAGTAGATTCCTCGGTCGCGCGCAACCGGTTGTGCGGCTTCTGGCTGCACGTGGTGCGCTTCCTCGGAATGACAGATCGGGGCGCTGCGGTCAGTGGTTTCTATTCGCCCGAGGCGCCGTTCCGTATCCTGCCTGCGATGAGCTTGGCGCGGACCGAAGGATCTCGCCATAGCCGGGGGCGGCTCCAGCGCACCAGGACCTGCTCCGCAGCAGCGGAGAGCAGGTCCTTCGGTCGCGCGCAACCGGTTGTGCGGCTTCTAGCTGCACGTGGTGCGCTCCCTCAGAGGGTGTTGCCAAACCTCCCAGCGTGATTGACTTCCTGAGAGAGGCGCCGCCCCGCAACTCGCTTGTACGCTTCACCTTCGCGCCGACCGAAGGACCTCGCCAGCAGAACGACGGGGCGGGTCCCGTGCCCTGATCTGGCCCCCGCGCCACCGAGACGAGGTCCTTCGGTCGCGCGCAATCTGTTGTGCGGCTTCTGGCTGCACGTGGTGCGCTCCCTCAGGAAGTCATTGCGGTGAGGGTGTAGAAGACCCTCTCGATGCGAGGAGCAGCAGCATCCGTTTGCACGTCAGCAGGTACAAGGCACGGGATGTGATGGAAACCGTGCGCGCCTGACCGTCATCCCGTTCCCCACCCATCCAGCCGAGCCGCCCGTGACCGACCGCCAAACGACCATCGTCTGCCTGACCAGCTTCTTCAAGGGCGAAGAGTTCATCCGCGAGTGCAGGCGGCAGGGGTGCCGCGTGCTGCTGATCACCGTCGACAAGCTGCGCGACGCCGACTGGCCGCGCGACGCCGTCGACGAGATGCTGTACATGCCGGACCTGTTCAAGCGCGAAGACGTCATCCACGGCATCAGCTGGCTGGCGCGCACCGAGCACATCGACCGCATCGTGCCGCTGGACGAGTTCGACCTGGAGATGGCGTCGGCGCTGCGCGAGCACCTGCGCATCCCGGGGATGGGCGAAACCACGGTGCGCCACTACCGCGACAAGCTGGCGATGCGGATGCAGGCACGCGAAGCCGGCATCCTGGTCCCCGACTTCGTCCCCGTGCTGCACCACGAGCCCATCACGCACTTCCTGCGGACGGTGCCCGCGCCGTGGGTGCTCAAGCCGCGCTTCTCGGCGTCGGCCATCGGCATCCACAAGCTCAGCGATCCCGAGCAGGTGTGGCGCACCATCGAGGAGCTGGGCGACAAGCGCTCGTTCCACCTGCTGGAGCGCTTCGTCCCGGGCCGCGTGTACCACGTGGACTCGCTGGCGTGGAACCGCGAGATCGTGTTCACCGAGGCCAACGGCTACGTGAGCCCGCCCTTCGAGGTGTACCACGGCGGCGGCATGTTCTGCACGCGCACCCTGCCCCGCGACGGAGAAGAGGCGCAGGCGCTGCGGGCGCTGGACGCGCAGGTGCTGCAGGCCATGGGGATGGTGCGCGGCGCCATGCACACCGAGTTCATCCGCGCCGACGAGGACGGCCGCTTCTACTTCCTCGAGACGGCGGCGCGGGTGGGCGGCGCCAGCATCGTGGACATGGTGGAGGCGGCGACGGGCGTCAACCTGTGGCGCGAGTGGGCGCGGCTGGAGGTGGCGGACGCCCGCGGCCAGCAGTACGCCCCGCCGCAGCGCCGGGACGACTACGCCGGGCTGCTGGTGTCGCTGGCGCGGCAGGAGTGGCCCGACACGTCTGCGTACAACGATCCCGAGCTGGTGTGGCGGATGACGAAGAAGCAGCACGTGGGGATGATCGTCGCCAGCCCCAGCCACGAGCGCGTGGCGGAGCTGCTGCCGCAGTACCTGCGGCGCGTCCGCGACGACTTCTACGCCTCCATGCCCGCCGCGACCTCCGCGACGGACTAAAAAGGACGGGTTTCACACAGAGTCAGCAGAGTCAACGGAGTTGTTTCCGTTGGCTCCGCTGGCTTCTGTGCATCTACTCCCATCAAGCGCGACGTGACTTCCTGAGGGAGCGCCCGCGGGGAGCCGGCCGATTGCACCGATGCCTGCGCGCGACCGAAGGATCTCGCCGGCAGAACCGGGAGGCCGGCTTCATCGCACCAGGACCAGCCACGCGGCGGAAACGAGATCCTTCGGTCGCGCGCAATTGACACTTGTTGTGTGGCCTCCGGTTACACGTGGCGCGCTCCCCCAGGAAGTCAGGGCGGCGCGGTCTCAAGACGTCATCTCGATTGTCAGGATGGAAGATGGTCCTTCCACCCCGCCAACCTTCCATGAATCCCCGCCATCCAATCCCGCGTAACGCCTGCGTCCCTCCTCTCCAGCCGTACACGAGCCCCATGCGAATCCATGTCGCCTTTTCTCTGGCCGCCCTGATGATGTCCGCCGTCCCCGCGCCCGCGCAGGACACCACGCTCGCCGCGCGCATCCGGCGGGTGGAGAGCGGGCTGGCCACACCCGTCGTCGTGGCCGGGCGGCCGGACCTGAACGGCGTCATCACCGACCGCATGCGGGCGCACAACACGCCGGCCGTGAGCATCGCCGTCATCAACGGCGGGCGCATCGAGTGGGCGCGGGCGTACGGAACGCTGCAGGCGGGTGGATCGGTGCCGGCGGACACGGCGACGCTGTTCCAGGCCGCCTCCATCAGCAAGCCCGTCGCGACGCTGGGAATGCTGCGGCTGATGGAGCGCGGCCAGCTTTCGCTGGACGAGGACGTGAACGGCTACCTGCGCGCGTGGCGGGTGCCGGAGAACGCGTTCACCGCGCGCGAAAAGGTGACGCTGCGGCGCATCACAAGCCACAGCGCGGGGCTCACCGTCAGCGGCTTTCCCGGCTACGCGGCGGACTCGGCCATGCCCACCACGGTGCAGATCCTGGATGGACAGCGGCCGGCCAACACGGCGCCCGTGCGGGTGGACACGCTTCCCGGCTCGCGGCTTCGCTACTCCGGCGGCGGAATGACGGTGATGCAGCAGCTGCTGGTGGACCTTACTGGCCGCCCGTTCCCCCTGTTCATGCGCGAGACGGTGCTGCTGCCGCTGGGGATGGTGCACAGCAGCTATGAGCAGGACGTGACGGCGGACCGCGCGGCGCGCATCGCCCGCGCGCACGGAGGCGACGGGTCGCCGACGCCGGGCGGATGGCACCGGTACCCGGAGATGGCCGCGGCGGGGCTGTGGACCACGCCCTTGGACCTGGCGCGGTTCGCGCTGGCCGTGCAGAGCGCCTTTGGGGGCGTGGAAGGCGGGGTGGTCTCCCCCGCCCTGGCGCGGCAGATCCTCACCCAGCAGAGTGGCGGCGCGGACGGCGGGTTCGGCCTGGGGATGGAGGTGCACCCGGTCGGCGCCGGCCTCGGATTCGGGCACAGCGGCAGCAACGAGGGCTACCGCGCGCGGATGGTCGCGTTTACCGCGAAGGGCCAGGGCGCGGTGGTGATGACCAACTCCGACGCCGGCGGCGAGCTCATCATGGAGATCCTGCGCGCCCTGGCGGTGGAGTACGGCTGGCCGGAATTCCGCCCCGTCGAGAAGACCGCCGTCGCCCTGGACCGCGACGCGCCGGCGTACGCGCCCGGCCGCTACCAGGGCACGTTCCAGGGCGAAACCATCCGGTACACCATCGAGGCGGCGGACGGAGCCCTGCGCCTGGCCAATCCCAACTGGCCGGCCCCGCGGATCCTTTATCCCGCCTCCACCACCGAAGCGCGGTTCTTCGTCCGCGAGTCGGAGCGCGAGTACACCGTCGAGCGCGACGCATCGGGCCGCGCCGTGCGCATCCGCGTCTCCGGCGGCGGCGGCGCCGAGTTCGTCGCCGAGCGCATCCCGGACTGACAGAGGCCACGTACCGGGCGGAGTCCGCAAGAAAACTACGTTGGGAGTACAGAGGAACAGAGTCAGACAGAGGAAGCGAGCTGAACTATCAGCTTGGTTCCTCTGTCTGACTCTGTTCCTCTGTACGATCATTCTTTTTCAGGACGAGAGCGCGCGGACCAGGCGGTAGAGGAACTCCTGCCCCTCGTAGTACGCCTGGATGATGATGCGCTCGTCCGGGGCGTGGGCGCGCACGTCGTCCACGTCCAGGAAAATGCCGCAGACGCCGTACATGGGGATCCCCGCCTGGCGAAAGTACAGGCTGTCCGTGGCGCCGATCCCCATCACCGGGACCACGGGCACGCCGGGCCACATCTGCTCCGTGATCCCCTCCACCGCGCCCATCACCTCCGGCGTCAGCGGCGAGGGCGGGCTGGGCTTGGCGGCGATCTCCTGCCGCACCTCCACCCGGTCGTCCGCGACCAGCTCGCGCATCAGCCGCTCCATCTCCTCCGGCGTCTCGCCCGGCAGCAGGCGGCAGTTGACGATGGCGCGCGCCGACTGCGGGATGGTGTTGTTGCTCTGCCCCGCGTCCAGCCGCGTGGCCGCCCAGGTGTTGCGCGTCATCCCGTGGTACTGCGGCACGGCGGTCAGCCGCGCGATGGCGTCCGCGTCCGCCGTCCCCGCCAGCAGCGCGCGCATGTCGTCGCCCAGTGGCCCGGTGTCGATGCGCGACATCCGCTCGAAGAACGCGCGCGCCACCTCGCCCAGCTGCACGGGGAACGCGTGCGCCGCGATCCGGCCCAGCGCCGCGGCCAGGTGGTAGATGGAGTTGTCGCCCGTGGGGAGGCTGCTGTGGCCGGCGGCGCCGCGGGCGACCAGCTCCAGGTCCAGGTACACCTTTTCGCTGGCCTGCAGGTTGTTGCTGATGCGCCACCCGCCCTTCATCCGCCCGAACCCGCCCTCGTTGATCCCCATCGCCGCGTCCACCAGGTCGCGGCGCTCGTGCGTAAGCCAGCGGGCGCCGTTGTGCTCGCCGCCCTCCTCGTCCGCCGTGAGCGCCAGGATCAGGTCGCGGTCGGGCTCCACGCCCTCGCGCCGCATGCGGATGAGGTTGGCGGTCCAGATGGACGCCATGGCCTTCTGGTCCGTGGTGCCGCGGCCGTAGAAGAAGCCGTCGCGCTCCACGAAGGCGAACGGGTCCGTGGCCCACTCCGAGGGATCGGCATCCACCACGTCCAGGTGGGCCAGCATCAGCAGCGGCCCGCGCGCGCCGGTGCCGCGCATCCGCGCCACCAGGTTCATCTTGCGAGGGTGCGGGCCAGCCAGCGTCACGTCCTCGTCCGCGAACCCCGCCTCCAGCAGCCGCCGCTGTACGGCGCGCGCGGCCAAGGTGACGTCGCCGGAGCGGTCGGTGGTGTCGATCTCGATGAGCTCGCGAAAGATGTCGCGCGCAAGCTGCCGGTATTCCTCCGGCGAGGTGGGGGCGGCGGGTTCGATCAGGTTGGGCATCGATTGCGGGCTCCGGGACGGCGCGCGGCGGACGGCCGCGCGCGAAGGTGCTGAACCTACGCCCCGCGGGCGTTTCGTCCAGACGGCGGGGGCGCTAGCTTGGGCTCCCACGGCGCCGGTGATACAGGGACCGCGATGGATCCACGGGGTTCGCGCTGCGCCGGCCGGACGCCCCCTCCGGGCTCGCATTACTCGCCCACCTCCCCCAAAACTGCTGGGGGAGGTTGGGTTTGGGGCTGGCGGCGGTGCGGGGGCACAATGGCGAATCAATTCGCTGCAACAACCACACGAAGGCCGCCTGCGCGGGCTGGCGGCTCCGCGGTACGGGCACGTATCTGCCACGTGGCGGGCTGGAGGTTGCAACCAATGTATTGTGGCGGTGTCGGCTGGCTTATGCCTGGAATCTGCGGCAACACCCAACCTCCCCCAGCATTGGGGGAGGTGCGAGCCTAAGCGAGCGGAGGGGGCGCCTGCGGAACGGCACTCCGCCAGCCGGAACGCAATCGAATTCTCCCCTTTCTCCCGCTCCGCGGGGGAGAGGGGCCGGGGGAGAGGGGCCCCGTCGGACGCCAGCTCAATGCTTGTCGTCGAGCCACAACCCCGTCCCTACCCAACCTCCCCCAGCATTGGGGGAGGTGCGAGCCTAAGCGAGCGGAGGGGGCGCCCGCGCCGCGGCATCCGAAGCGGATCGAACGCTCCTCCCTCTCCACCACCACTCCCGATCCTCCGCCCATGACCGAGAACGAGAACCTCCGCGCGCACCTGGGGCGCCTGCTGGACTGGCAGGACGCGCACGCCAGCTTCGACGCCGCGGTAGAAGGCATGCCCGCTGCGATGCAGGGCGTCCGCCCCGCGGGGCTCCCCTACTCCGCCTGGGAGCTGCTGGAGCACCTGCGGTTCACCCAGTGGGACATCCTGGAGTTCTGCCGCAACCCGGCGTACGCCGAGCCCAGCTGGCCCGCCGACTACTGGCCGTCGTCCTCCACCCCGCCGCGCGCGGAGTCGTGGGACGAGAGCGCCGCCACCTTCCGCGCCGACCGCGAGGCGCTCAAGCAGCTGGCGGCGGACGACACGCTGGACCTGTTCGCCCAGATCCCGCACGGCACCGGGCAGACGTACCTGCGCGAGCTGCTGCTGGTGGCCGACCACAACGCCTACCACGTGGGCCAGCTGGTGGCCGTCCGCAAGCTGCTGGGCGTGTGGAAGTGACGGCGCCCGACGTCGAGCGCCTGCGCGCGTGGAGCTACCGCCGCCAGCGTCTGGCCGAGCCCGCGGACGACGCGATGGACGCGCTGCGCGGGGTGGTGGCCGTCTACAGCAGCCATCCCTCCGCGCCCCTGTCGCTGCTCTGCCGCACCCGCTCGTTCGGCGCAAAGTGGCTGTCGGAGGCGGAGGAGGCGCGGCGGGTGGTGCGGCTGTCCGGGCCGCGCGGCTCCATCCACCTGATGCCGGTGGATACGGCGCCGCGCATCTTTGCCGCGGTGCGGCTGCCGCTGGAGAAGTTCGCGGGGAACCTGGCGTACGCCAAGATCGAGCTGGGCGAGTACGAGTGGCTCAAGCGCCGCATGCCCGAGCTGCTGCGCGAGCCCATGACACCCGCGGAGGCGCAGGAGGCGTTCGGGATGCGCGCCAACCTGATGACGGCGCTGCGGGTGATGGCGTACGAGGGACTGGTGCTGCGCCTGGGCGGCAGCCTGCGGACGGACGTGCTGCGCTACGTTTCGACTGAAGCGTGGCTGGGGCATCCGCTGGAGGAGCCGCACCCGGAGGCGTCGCTGCGGTGGCTGGCGGCGGAGTACCTGCGCGCGTTTGGCCCGGCGCGGGTAAAGGACGTGGCGTGGTGGATGGGAAGCAGCCAGAAGCGCGCGGCCGAGGCGCTGCACGACGCGGAGGTGGTGGACGTGGGCGGCGGATACCTGCTGCCGGCGGATGATGAGGCGGCGTTCGCGTCCGTCCCGCCGATCGACGCGGACGCCGTGGCCGTGCTCCCCAAGTGGGACGCGTACACCATGGGCTACGCGCCGGACGGCCGCCAGCGCTTCGTGGCGGACGAGCACCTGCCGCTCGCCTACAGCAAGGCCGGCACGGGCGGCGCCGGCGCCACGTCGGGCGATGGGAATCCGCTGATCCTGCAGGGCGGGCGCGCCGTGGCGGCCTGGTCGCACAAGTTCACGGGGGACAAGATGACGGTCACCGTGACCCCGTTCGAGCCGCGCGCCCTCGATTCCCTTCCCCTCGACCCCCTCTTCGACGACGTCGGCCGCCTGCTCGGCGCAAAGTCGATCGATGTGACCAATCAGGATCCGTAAAAGATGATCGGCACTCGGAGGGAGCAGAGGACACAGAGACAATCTCCCCTCTGTGTCCTCTGCGGCCTCTGCGTGAGAACCATCTTTTTGCCGGGACTCGAAAGGCTCGCGCGCGGCCCCCCGCTCGACAGGCCGCACCGTTGCCGGGAAAGATTCTTCAGTCGGCGCTACGGTTGGGCGCGAGAAGAAGGCGTGGCGCGGCGCCTCCTTCAGAATGACACGGGGTCCGGCTGCATCCGCGGATGCCGAGTCCAGTCCGGGAGTTCGTGCGCAGGCCACGGATTTGCCCGGTGTGGTGTGACACGGTGGTCTGCTTGCATCCCCGGATGCCGCGCCCAGCCTGGGAGTTCGTGCGCAGGCAACGGATTTGCCCGGTGTGGTGTGGGGGGTTAGACTCCCCTCGACAGAACCGAACATCCACCGAATCCGGGCTGATGGAACGCAGACGTATATCCGTGGCACCGCCCACCGTACCGGGCTTTCGCGCGGTGCCCTTTACCGGCGTCATCTACGTGATGGCCGAGGCGTCGCGGCTGGGGTACGCGTACGGCCATCCGGACTGGTGCAACCTGGGCCAGGGAATGCCCGAGACGGGCGCCCTTCCCGGCGCGCCGCCGCGCGTGCTCGAGGCGCCCATCACTCCGGCGGACCAGGAGTACGCGCCCGTCGCCGGCATCCCGGAACTGCGCGCCGCCGTCGCCGCGCTGTACAACCACCTGTACCGGCAGGGCAAGGCGTCGCAGTACACCGCCGACAACGTGTGCATCTGCGGCGGCGGACGGCTGGGGCTCACCCGCACGGTGGCCGCGCTGGGCGAGATCAACCTGGGCCACTTCCTCCCCGACTACACCGCCTACGAGGAGCTGCTCAACATCTTTCGCGCCTTTACCGCCATCCCCATCCTGCTCGAGGGGAACGACGGCTACCGCTTCGACATGGGGCGGCTGGAGCGCGAGATCACGGGCCGCGGGCTGAGCGCGCTGCTGCTCTCCAATCCATCCAATCCCACCGGGCGCACCATCCGCGGGCTGGAGCTGGCGTCGTGGGTAGAGGCGGCGCGGCGGCTGGACTGCACGCTGCTGCTGGACGAGTTCTACTCGCACTACGCCTGGTGCGCCACGCCCGACGAGGAGGGGCTGGTGAGCGCCGCCCGCTACGTGGAGGACGTGGACATGGACCCCGTGCTCATCATGGACGGGCTCACCAAGAACTGGCGCTACCCCGGCTGGCGCACCACCTGGGTGGTGGGGCCTCGCTCGGTGATCGACGCGGTCACCAGCGCGGGGTCGTTCCTGGACGGCGGCGGCAGCCGGCCGCTGCAGCGCGCCGCCATCCCCCTGCTGGACCCGGCGCACGTCCGCGCCGAGACGGCGGCCATCCGCGCCACCTTCCTGCGCAAGCGGCGCATCATCACCGACGGGCTGCGCGCCACGGGAATGCGGCTGGACGTGGAGCCCGAGGGCACCTTCTACCTGTGGGCGGACCTGTCGGGGCTGCCGGCGCCGCTCAACGACGGGATGGAGTTCTTTCAGGCCGCGCTGGAAGAAAAGGTAATCTGCGTGCCGGGCGAGTTCTTCGACATCAACCCCGGCAAGCGCCGCAGCGGCCGCAGCTCGCGCTTTCGCACCTACGCGCGCTTCTCGTTCGGGCCCGAGGAGGCGTCGGTGGCGGAGGGGGTGCGGCGCATCGCCGAGATGGTTGAGCGGGCACGCTGAAGCATCGTTTTATCAACATCTTGCACGGTTTTACCTCACCTGGATTCGGGAGACACGATGGCGGTTCTGGATGGACTGATCGCCTGCGCCGGGACGTGGCAGGGCACCAGCACGCTGCAGGACCCCACCTCGGGGATGGCCGAAGAGTCGCCGTCCACCGCCACGGTGACTCCGGTGCTGGACGGGCGCTTCGTGCGCGTGGACTACACGTGGAGCTACGGCGACAAGCCGCAGGAGGGCTCGCTGCTGATCGGATACCAGCCCAAGGCCGAGACGGCCACGGGGCACTGGATCGACACCTTTCACAACAGCGACAAGGTGATGGCGTGCGCCGGGACGGTGGCGGAGGACGGCCCGCTCTCCGTCCGCGGCTCCTACCCGGCGCCTCCCGGACCGGACTGGGGCTGGCGCATCGACGTGCTTCCCGAGGGCGACACGCTGCGCATCGTGCACTACAACATCTGGCCCGAGGGCAAGGAAGAGCTGGCCGTGGACTCCCGCTACACGCGGGCGTAGGCGACGGGGGCCATCGCGCCTCCCTCCGCGATTGACTTCCTGAGGGAGGCGCCGCCCGCAACCTGCTGATACGCCGTAGTTTGGCGCCGACCGAAGGACCTCGCCAGCAGAACGACGGGGCTGGTCCCGTGCCCTGATCGGGCCCCTGCGCCACCGAGACGAGGTCCTTCGGTCGCGCGCAGGCGGCGGTGTGACTTCCAGTTACACGTGGTGCGCTCCCTCAGGAAGTCAGGCTCTGGTGTGACTTCCTGGACATGGCGGCACTCGCTGAAGCAGTCGCGGTCTCTCTCGCATTCAGCCTGTAGCGACTCTCAGAGCGTGGAACCGGACGCGGGGCGCGCAGGTACCAGCGCCCCGCATCCACCGGCGCCCGTCAACCCCACCCCGCGAAAGCGTGCATGCGCAACCGCTTCCCTGCCCCGGCCTGGATCGATCGCGCGCTCCTCGTTCTGATGGCGATGGCGCTCGCGGCGCCGCTGCACGGGCAGCCCGCGCGGTGGACGGCGGTCAGCGTGGGCGACGACCACGCCTGCGCGCTGGATGCGGCGGGCCGCGCCTGGTGCTGGGGCTACAACCACTCCGGCCACCTGGGCGCCCGCACGCCGGAGCACTGCGGCATCGTGAGCGAGAGCGGACATCGCGCCTGCTATCCCACCGCCAGCGAAACGGTACCGCTCCCCGCCGGCGGAGAGATGCGCTTCGCCCGCCTGGCCGCGGGGCGCTACGTCACCTGCGGCCTGGACGCCCAGGGCGCGGCGTTCTGCTGGGGCCAGCCGCTGGGGCCGCCCTCCGCGTACACGAACCGCTGCCTGGATGGCGCCTGCAGCTTTGCGCCGGTGCCGCTGGAGGCAGGAAGCCGGTTCGCCGCGCTGGACATGGGCGCGCGGTGCGCCGTGCGGCGCGAGGGCACGGCTCTCTGCTGGGGACACGACTTCCGCACGTCGGGCCGCGCGGTGAAGCCCTGGCCTGGGCAGGCGCTCGTGGAGGTGGACGGCGACCCCGAGACGTCCTCGTACTGCGCGGTCGCGGTGGACGGCCGCGCGTTCTGCCAGGGCCGGCCGGAGTTTGGCTTTCTGGGCACCGGCAGCCGCGACTCGGCGTCGCAGGGGACGGCGGTGGACCATCCCGCGCGGTTCACGCAGGTGGCGGTGCTGGGTTGGTGGGCGTGCGGGGTGGACGTGGAGGGCGCGGCGCACTGCTGGGGCGCCGCCGGCTATGACGACGCCACGCGGGACAAGCCCACGCGCGACGGCTTCGAGCGGTGCGAGCGGTGGGGCACGCAGACGTGGTGCAACACGCGCCCGGCACCGGTGGCGGGCGACCTGCGGTTCCGGTCCGTCACCGCCATGCGGCGGGGCAGCATGCCGGGGTTTGTCGAGATGGTGGGCCTCACCGCGGACGGCCGGGCGTACCTGTGGGACGGGGCCCGCGCGCCGCGGCCGTGGAACCCGGACCGCCGCTGGGCATCGGTGGCCGCGGGCGACTGGGGCCAGTGCGGTGTCACCACTGGCGGCGAGCTGTTCTGCTGGGGACGCGACCCGCACGAAGTGGTGCAGGGCCGCATTCGCCACCCGGACGCACGCTGAAGGCGGCTTGGGCTGGACGGGGTCCCTGCGGAGGTGCCAGTATAGGGGTGCAGACCGGCAAGAACCCCTGGACGTGAGGATGACGATGAAGTGTCCCGTGTGCCTGCAGCCCGACCTGGTGATGTCGGAGCGGCAGGGTATCGAGATCGACTACTGCCCCCAGTGCCGCGGCGTGTGGCTGGACCGGGGTGAGCTGGACAAGATCATCGAGCGCTCCGCCGCCGCGCCTCCCGCCGCGCCCGCGCCGCCGCAGCCGCAGCCCGGCTACAATCAGCAACCCGGCTACGCGCAGCCGCCCGCGTACGGCGGAGACCGTGGGCATCACAAGAAGTACGACGACGACTACCACGGCGGCTACAAGAAGAAGCGAAAGGGCTTTCTGGGGGACATCTTCGACTTCGACTGACCAATCGCCTCGCATGGAGTCCGCGGAGTCGACGGAGGGCCTGTCCTCCGCTGACTCCGTTGACTCTGTGTGAATTCCCCCCCTGCTGCGCAGACCCTTGCTTACGGAACTTGGGCCAGCAGTAGCGGCATCCGGCCCGCCCTTGCCAGCTATTCCCTGTTCCCTGTTCCCTATTCCCTGTCAGGCCTTCTTTTCAGGATCCAGACGCGTGTCCATCACCTTCCAGACGCGGACCGTCAACGGCGTCCCGCTCCTGCTCGCCATTCCCGGCGATGTGGATCCGCCCCTGCCGGCGGTGCTGTGGTTCCACGGCTTTGGCGTGGACAAGGAGACGCACCGCAAGGAGCTGGACCAGCTGGCGCGGGCCGGCTTCCTGGCCGTGGGGGTTGATGCGGCCGGCCACGGCGCCCGCCGCCTTGCCGACCTGGACGAACGCCAGGCCGCGCCGCACGCGCAGGCCCTGCGCACGATGATCGAGCTGGCGTCGCGGACGGCGGACGAGGTCCCCGGCGTGGTGCGGGCGCTGGTGGACGAAGGACTGGCGGACGGCGGGCGGGTGGGCGTCGTGGGCATATCCATGGGCGGATACGTGGTCTACCGCGCCGTGCTGGTGCACCCCGCCCCGCGCGCCGCCGTGGCGATCCTGGGCTCGCCGGAGTGGCCGGAGGGCGACAGCCCGCACCGGCACCTGGACGGATTCCGCCACACCGCGCTCCTCTCCATCACAGCGGAGCGGGATGAGAACGTGCCCCCCGCCGCCGCGCGCGAGCTGCACCGCCGGCTGGCGGAGACGGCGCCGGGCTCGATCCATCGCTACGTGGAGCTTTCCGGCGCCGTGCACCTGATGGGCGAGGAGCACTGGAACCAGGCGATGGAAGAAACCGTACGGTGGCTGGACCTTCACCTTCGCTGACCATGCCCAGGAAGCACCCGCGCGGCTCGCGAGCCCCCGGACGCAGGAACAACCAATTCCATCCGCCTCCCGGCGCACCCGTGGCGGACGCCCAGGAGGGCGGCTCCGGGCTCGAGGACGCCGCTACGGGCAAGGCGGCGCGCCGGCCCATCATCAGCGAAGCACTCCAGACGTATCTCTTCCTTCTCTTCGCCGGCGCGGTGATGCTCTGCCTGGGCGTGTGGGCGAGCTGGTGGACGCTCCTCTCGCTGCGCCGCGGCTGGTTCGAGGAGGGCGAGGGCGTCATCATCTACGCGAGCCAGGAGCCGGTCTGGTTCTACACCGCGACCGTCCTGCTTGCCGGGATGTCGCTGGGCAGCGCCTGGCTGGGCGCGCAGATGATGTGGTACGCGCGCGACGAAAGCCGCCTCACCGCCCGCTGGCCCAGGCTCCCGGCCAAGGGGCGGCGCGGGAGCCGGTAAGCGCAAGATTGAACACGGCACGCGAACAGGTTTGCTTTCTCACGCCCCGGACTGCCTCTTGCGGCGGCTTGTGGGCGTCCCTGAGCCGACCCCTCATCCCGGAGCATCGCCATGTCGCGTTCATCCCTCCGCCTGCCCCGTGTTCTCTCCGCCCTCACCGTGGCTGGAATGCTCGGCTTTGGCGCGCGCTCAGCGCTGGCGCGGCCGGCGCAGTCGTGTCCGCTGGTAAGCGAGGGCATGCACAATCTTACCTGCAGCGTCGGGCCGGCTGGCAACGCGTACTGCGACGGGGAGTGCAAGCGGATTCATGGCGAATATTCGGTCGGGGAATGCTTCCAGGAGAATTGTTGCCTTTGCGCCATCTGACGCGCAGCGGGATCGCGAAGCAAAGCGGCGGGCCGAGTGAATCGGCCCGCCGCTTTCTGCATTCTCAGCCCGGAAACGAAACACTTGGATAGGGTGCCGCAGACGCATACATTGGCAGTCCCTCCGTTCGTTGCCCTCCATAATGCTTCCCCCATACCGATGATGAATCCCATTCACCGCACATTCCGGAACGCCCTCTTCTACCTCATCGTCATCGCCAGCGCAACGCTGAGCTTGGCCAGCATCGTCGTTGTGATGGAGTTGAATGGAGCCGAGTCCGCACCGGCCAGCGTCTCCACGGAGAAGCTGGAAGCGTCGCTCTCCGGGCTGTACCAGGCTACCAGGCAGCGGCACAACGCTCCCCTCCCGCAAACCGACAGCATCACCCTGCGTACCGCCGCGACGGCCGCGGCGGCGGCAAACGCAACCGTTCGCACCCATACTCTGCTGGCCCTGTATCGCAGACATCAGGCGGTCGTGGCGCAGTGGGAGGCGCGCACGGCAGCCGTGATCGCTGACGTGGGACAAATGGAGACGGTTGCCAAGGCCACGTACGCAGTGGAAAGCGGCCGCCCCGGAGTTCCCGAGCGGGAACGCCGGTTTCTCGCGCTGAGTGACTGGTATCAAGGACAGACGCAAACGGCCAACGCATACCTCGACTCCGGCCGCATGGCGCTGGCTGACGTGAACATCGCGCTGGCATCGCTTCAGGACCCGCGGCCGCAAGCCGATTTCGACCGGCAGGCAGATTCGGTACGCACAAAGCTCAACACGGCATATGTGCTGGTGTCGCACCAGCCCGGGTTCAAGCCTTTCCCGGGCCGGGAACCCGTCCAGGCAGATCAGAACCGCGTTGCCGGCGGCAGGCCGTGGTATGTACGCGTGTGGAATTCGCGCCCTCGCCCAATCACGGAGCTATCCAGCTGGCTGCGGACCGAGCGGTCGCTGGAGTTGGCTTCGCTGGTCGGCATGCTGGGGTTCGGACTACTGGGCGCCGCGGCCTCTACGGTGGTGCGTCGAAAGCGGGCCGGGACAACGGCGGAAGACCCGATCAGCGACGATCTCAGCAACCTGCTGCTGAGTGGCGTGTCGGCAGCGCTCGCGACGTACCTGGCGGTGAAGGGGGGCTTGGCGGTGGTCTCATCCGAAGGCGCGCTTCCCAACGCCTACCTGCTCCTGCTGACCTGCTTTGTGGCCGCCGTATACTGGGAAGAGGCCTGGGAGCGCGTTCGGGTGCTGATCCAGGGACGGCAGGGACAGCCAGCGAATCAGCAGCAAGGGAATGGGCAGGAAGCTCCCGTAGCGCCTGCGCAGCCGAACGGTGCGCGAGCCGGCCAGCAGGCCGCTCCCAGCGAGGCAGTGGGGAAGGTCCAGGTATTCGAGGTGGTTGACAGCCCCACGCCAGCCAGCCCCGCAAACCCTGACCCCAACCCCGGAATTGCTCCCCCAGAAGGGGACAACGCACTCAATCCCGTTCTCCGGAGCGAAGCGACGACCATTCAGGAAGGGGCGGTTCCCGCCGGGGCGAACGAGGCCGCAGCACCCAAAGCGGATGGATAGGTCCGCCAGTGCGGACCCTGCCTTCGTGCAGCACTCCTGATCCGCGGAGAACATGGCGGCAACCTGTCCACGGGAAAGCGGCGGGCCGAGTGAATCGGCCCGCCGCTTTCCTTTATCCGCCCGTCACGGCATCCCGGTGAGTCCGCACAAGGCCGGTTTCATACCAAACCTGAGAGGTGTTGCTAAACCCCCAGGCTCACAGAGAAGCGATGACTTCCTGAGGGAGCGCACCACGTGTAACAAGAAGCCACACACCGCCTGCGCGCGACCGAAGGATCTCGTCCGCCTTCGCGAAGGACCGTCCTCCGGGCGCGGCAGCCGGCCCCTCGGTTCTGCCGGCGAGATCCTTCGGTCGGCGCCAAGGTCCATCGTACCCGCAGGTTGCGTAGCGGCGCCTCCCTCAGGAAGTCAATCGCAGGGCGAGGTTTGGCAACACCCTCTGGGGAAGCACCTGTCATTCCGAGGGAGCGCCCACCCCGTACGCTCGGGAAAACAGCGGAGCCAGCTGGCGCGACCGAAGAATCTCCCTCCCCTCGCGCGGAGCCCTTCCCGGGCACAGCCCGGGAGCCCCCGCGTGACGGAAAGATCCTGCCGTTCCCGACAAAGATTCTTCAGTCGGCACCACACTCCGGGGCGGGCAGAGAGCACTGCGCGGTGCCTCCCTCAGAATGACCGTTTGACTGGTTTCGTATCACACGGAGCAAGCGGAGTGGTTTTCCTCTGCTCCCTCTGCGTGAGACGATTCTTTTGCCGGAGCCGGCATCACGCGGACGTGCAGTCGTACGGGTCCGTGGCCGTGGTGATGATCGGCGAGATGCCGTCGCGGCGCGTGCCCGCCTTGACCTGCAGCACGATCCCCGTGTAGTACTTCTGCAGGATCTGCTGATAGGTGTGGCCCGCGCGCGCCATCCCCACCGCGCCCGTCTGCGCCATCCCCGCGCCGTGCCCGTTGCCGCCGCCGTACACGCGGTAGCCCGTGAGCGCGCCGGACGAGTTCGTCAGCCGCTCCACCACGAACAGGGTGCTGGGCAGCAGGGTGGGCACGCCGGAGCTGTTGATGTACGGCATCGCCGCGCGGATGGCGGTCCCCGTCTCCGTAAACGTGCCCGCGTCCGTGACGAACTGCACCTGCGTCGCGCGGCCGCTGGTGCCGCTGCGGGAGAGGACGTTGATGGCCGTGACGTTCCCCACCGGCTGGTTGGCGAAGTCGCCCACCACGCAGCTCATCTGCGCCATCGTCCAGGTGTAGTTCCAGCGATGGAAGCCGTGCCACGTGGCGTAGCCCCCCGTCCACGCGGGCGTGCGCAGGTCCGTCAGCAGCGCGCTCACGGACGGAAGCTCCTGCCCCGGCGGCGCGTCCCACACGCTGCGCAGGTACGCGTCGGTGCCGGTGAACACGTCTTCCACGTTGGACGTCTTTCCGCCGCTGGTGGCGTAGAACAGCGCGTTGATCAGGTTGCCGTTGTAGGTGGCCACGATCCCCGTCGTCGCGTTCACCGCGGCCGTGCTGATGCTGTGCTCCGCCGCCGAGCCGCCGTACACCTGGTCCTGCACGGTGGCCACCAGGTCGTAGCCGTTGTTCCAGTGCTTGCCCAGGTTGCCGGCCGCATACGTGCGCGCCGCCACGGCCTGCGCCTTCTGCGCCTCGGCCTCGGGGTACTGCACGGGCCCCAGCTCACGCGGCACCACGCCGTACAGGTACTCCTCCATGGGCACGTCGTTGATGCCGGCCAGCGTTCCCGACGCGCCGCGCATGACCTCGGCGATGCCGCGGTACTGCACGCCGCCGATCAGCACGCGCGCCGTGGACGCCACCGTGATGCGCGGCTGGGCGCGCGAGCTGGCCGACGTGCCGGTGCTCTTGGTGGTGACGTAGCGCGGCTCGTTGACAGGCGTGGTCACCGTCTTCCAGAGCGCGGCGGAGGTCGCCAGGCCGGCGTTGATCACGTTCTGCTTGTAGGTGCTCTCGGCCGCGGCGTCGATGGGGAGCGGCCGCTCACCGATGTACACGCGCCAGCAGCTGGCGCTGGACACGTACTCCCAGGCGCTGGGAAAGCCCGCCGCGTTCCCCGCCGCCACGCGCTGGTCGCGGTCGGTGGCGCTGGTGGTGCACACCACCTGCAGCCGGCGGTTGTTGGTGGGCACCGAGACGCCCGAGTTCCAGGTGACGGTCACCTGCTCGTTGGCCAGGCCGGACACGAGGTACGCGTTGGAGCCCTTCTCGCGCACGTCGTACGCGACCGTCGCGCCGATCTTGACCGACGCCGCGCCCGTCACGGTGCCGATGCGGATGCGGCCGGTGTACGGCTCCACCGCGTGCGACGGGCCCGCCGAGGGCGCGGCCGAGGGCTGCGTGGGGGTGCCGTCCGCGCAGGCGGCGGCCGCCGCCAGCAGTGCGAACAGCGCGATTCGTGAACGTGGTGAGTGCATCTGCACCGCCTCCGGGTGTGTGGGGGATGTGGGGATGAGAGAAAGGCCAGGGTTCGGCACGCGCGGTGGCATCCGCCGCGAAGGCGGATGCCGGGGGCTTCCCTTCGAATGTGCCGGTGGTGCCTCCGGTGATGCAAAAGATGCGCTCCACTCCGTCCGTATGCGAGTGCCCAGGGCCTCGCATCGAGCGGCCGGAGCCTCAAAAGATTGGCCTCACACGGAGTTAACGGAGTTTGCGGAGTTGGTGAGAAGAGCATCCTGGACTATCGCCTGAAGGGCAAATCATCGACAAAGGATGTCACCTCCAGATCAGAGTTGCACCCATCGCTGTGATGTCAGCACCTTGGCAACCGCTGTCATTCCGAGGCCCGCCCGCGCGGAACCTGCCTCTACTCCACTGGTTGCAGGGCCGAGGAATCTACCGTCGGCACGCGCGAGGGCGGTCGCGGCAGCCCGCACTATCGCCGCCGGGACACCCACAGCCGGACAGGGCCGGGTCCGGGGCGCCGCGACAAGCCACCAGGAGTCGGAAAGTAGATTCCTCAGTCGGCGCCAGAGTACTCCGTAAAGGCGGGACTCCGCGTGGTGCCTCCTTCGGAATGACAGATTGTCGCGAGGAATGAGATGAGTATCCCCGCAACCTGTCCTTATCCCGGCACCACTGTCATTCCGAGGCCCGGCCGCGCGGAACCTGCCTCCACTCCACCGGTTGCAGGGCCGAGAAATCTACCGTCGGTCTGCGTGAGGCCGGTCGCGGCAGCCCGCACCATCGCCGCCGCAACACCCACAGCCGGACAGCGCCGGGTCCAGGGCGCCGCGACGGGCCACCAGGAGCCGGAAAGTAGATTCCTCAGTCGGCGCCAGAGTACTCCGTAAGGCGAGACTCCACGTGGCGCCTCCTTCGGAATGACAGATTTCGCGAGGAATGAGATGAGTATCCCCGCAACTATCCTTATCCCGGCAACCGCTGTCATTCCGAGGCCCGCCCGCGCGGAACCTGCCTCCACTCCACCGGTTGCAGGGCCGAGGAATCTACCGTCGGCACGCGCGAGGGCGGTCGCGGCAGCCCGCACCATCGCCGCCGGGACACCCACAGCCGGACAGGGCCGGGTCCGGGGCGCCGCGACAAGCCACCAGGAGTCGGAAAGTAGATTCCTCAGTCGGCGCCTGAGTACTCCGTAAGGCGGGACTCCGCGTGGCGCCTCCTTCGGAATGACAGATTGTCGCGAGGAACGATTATCCCGGCAACCGCTGTCATTCCGAGGCCCGCCCGCGCCGAACCTGCCTCCACTCCACCGGTTGCAGGGCCGAGGAATCTACCGTCGGTCCGCGCGAGGGCGGTCGCGGCAGCCCGCACCATCGCCGCCGGAACACCCACAGCCGGACAGCGCCGGGTCCGGGACGCCGCGACAGGCCACCAGGAGCCGGAAAGTAGATTCCTCAGTCGGCGCCAGAGTACTCCGTAAAGGCGGGACTCCGCGTGGTGCCTCCTTCGGAATGACAGATTGTCGCGGGGAACGAGTATCCGGCAACCTGTCCTTATCCCGGCAACCGCTGTCATTCCGAGGCCCGCCCGCGCCGAACCTGCCTCCACTCCACCGGTTGCAGGGCCGAGGAATCTACTGTCGGCACGCGCGAGGGCGGTCGCGGCAGCCCGCACCATCGCCGCCGCAACACCTACAGCCGGACAGGGCCGGCCGGGTCCGGGACGCCGCGACAGGCCACCAGGAGCCGGAAAGTAGATTCCTCAGTCGGCGCCAGAGTACTACGTAAGGCGGGACTCCGCGTGGCGCCTCCTTCGGAATGACAGATTGTCGCGAGGAACGATTATCCCGGCAACCGCTGTCATTCCGAGGCCCGGCCACACCGAACCTGCCTTGGCTTCACCGGTTGCAGGGCCGAGGAATCTACCGTTGGTCCGCGCGAGGGCGGTCGCGGCAGCCCGCGCGATTGCTGCGGTGGCGAAACAGCGGGACAGGGCCAGTCCGGGGCGCCGCGACAAGCCACCAGGAGCCGGAAAGTAGATTCCTCAGTCGGCGCCAGAGTACTCCGTAAAGGCGGGACTCCGCGTGGCGCCTCCTTCGGAATGACAGATTGTCGCGACGAGACAGTATCCCGAAACCACTGTCCATTCGATGACCGCCCGAGGTGCAGCGCAACTTTGCCATCGACGCGCACCGATAAGAAAAAAGCACCACCGGCACAAGGCCGGTGGTGCTTTTGTTCTGCCGCTCCCTGACGCGATGGCCGCAAGGGTCATCCCGCCGACGCGGAAGATTTCGCCTAACGAATCGGCTCAGGCGCCGATGCGGCGATCGCTTGCCCGGGTCAGGTTGCAGGCAGCATTGGTCATGGACAAGAGATCACCTCCTTCAGCTCGGGTTGAACATAGGGCATGAACACCGCGAGAGCCCTCGGGCCCCCATGGTCCGCGCCGGCGTCCTTCCGAACGCCGCCGTGGCCCCCGCGCCACCGTGAGCGGCGCTGATGGAAATAAGATAAACCAGTTCCTGGATTCGCGCAACCCCTGTGTGAGGACGCGTTTAGGAGGGGTCCCGGCGGAGGGCTTCTCGCCGCTTCCGTCGCCGCCCAGTCGCTCCCCGGGAGCGACTGAACTCGCCGCAACGACAGCGGAAAGCCCCACAAACGGCGCGGGGCTGCGCGTCGGATCGTCCGTCGCGGCGGATGATCATCATCCCGATCCGAATCCCCCAGCCCGGATCCCGACGCGCGGGCAAGCTCTTTGCGCGCCGATTGGGCCCATCCAATTCGTCCCCCCGCATCCCCCGAATCAGCCATGACCACGACCATTGCCGCGAGCGTCAATCCGTTCGCCGGAATGCACCCCGTCACCGCGTCACCGCGGGAGCTGGAGGCGGTGCACCGCGCCACCGAGACGGCGCTGCGCGAGGCGCCGTACTACACCGAGCGCTTCGGGGAGCGCAGCCGGCTGTTCGGCGGCAGCGACGGCGGGTGGCTGGTGACGCTGTGCGGCGGCGACGCCGACTACGTCGAGCGGCAGGTGCTGTGGCTGGGCCGCGTGCTGTCGGCGCGCGGCGTGCCCCGCTGGCTGCTGCAGCGCTACCTGCTGATCCTGCACGACGAGCTGGCGGTCAGCGTTCCGGACGCGGGCCCTCGCTGCGCCGCGCTGCTGCACGCCGCCTCGCTGCTGCACGACCTGCAGCGCCGGCACATGGGAGAGATGGACGCGCGCACCCTTGCCGACGCCTTCGAGCTTCGCGCGGACGCCGCGTGGTCCGCGCGGCTGCCGGGGATGGGCCGCATCCTCGTCGGCGCGGTGGCGGACGAGGCGGACGGCATCACCGGCGCGGTGGGGAGCGTGACGGAGTGGGCCGCCGACCCCGCCCGCTTTCCGGCACGCTGGGTCTTTGCCGTGCACGCCACCGTCGAGGAAGCGCGCGGGCGGGTGCGCCGTAGCTTCGCGGGCTAGTCCCTTCCGCCGGGCGCCGCGGTGGTGTCGGGCGGCGGCGCGGGGCGGAACGCGGCGATGGGATCGCCGATCCAGTTCAGCATTCCCGGCGAGGCGTAGCGCAGCGCCCCGCCCCCGCGCGTCATGAGCGCGTAGCTGATGACGGCGCGCCCCGGTGGATAGTGCCGGCCCATGTAGCCGGCCAGGTCCAGCCACACGGTGTCGCCCGCCACGCGCAGGTCCTCGGCCACCGGGCGGCTCACGTAGCTGCGCCCGGACGCGTCCGCCGTGATGGCGAACAGCTCCAGTCCGTCCGGCACGGACTCGGTGGCCAGGAACGCCACCTGCCCGGCCACCTCGCCGTCCGCGGTCAGCGGGCGCAGCGTGGGCCGGTAGTGCGCGCCGCCCAGCACGTACTCGCGAAAGAGCGCCGGGTCCACGCCGCCCATGATGAGCATCCGCGGCAGCAGGGCCGATCTTCCGTCCCAGTAGCCGGGATTCACCGTGTGCAGGTAGCGGTAGCCCCCCGCCAGCGCCTCCGCGATCTCCGCCGTGTAGTGGCCAAAGGGAAAGGCGAAGTCGTACCGCGCCGACGCCTGCGCGCCCTCGCCCAGCAGCCGCGTGGAGCGCACGAGCGACGCGGCCACCTCCGTCCCCGAGCCGGGCAGGCTGCGGTGCTGCCAGCCGTGCGCCGCCACCCGGTGCCCCGCGCGCGACAGCCGCTCCAGGTCCGCCGCGTCCATGAAGCGTTCGTCGCCGCCGCCGGTGCGGGCGGGGATGATGAAGAAGATGCCGCGGAACCCGTGGCGCTCCAGGATCTCCGCCGCGCGCAGCTGGCCCCGGGTCCCGTCGTCGAAGGTCAGGATCACCTGCCGCCCGCCCCCGTCCGCCCCGATCCGCACCTCTTCCGGAAACGCCGAACGAAAGCCGTTCTCGGCCATGAACACCACCATCTCCTCGAACGCCGCGTACGACTCGGTGAGCGAGCCCGGCTCGGGCGAGACGGAATCCGCGAAGCCGTGCCACGCCAGCACGGGAACGCCCCCCGGCGTACATCCCGCGGCGCACTCCCGCATCGCCCGCGCGTCGGAGCGGGACGGCATCGCGAGCGCGCAGAGGACGATCGAGCCGAACAGGGGAAGCCAGCGCAGAGTTCTCTGGCAAAGGCTCGCGATCAGGTGCGTCTGGAGCATGGATACGGATGGAGAAGCGTTGTCGTCAGGCCGCGTGGACGGCGGCCGGTTGTCCGCAATCCTACGCCACCGTCCACACGCCGCGCCAGCAGCAGAGGGAGAACGGCAGGATGATCCGCACTGCTGCTCTGCTGCTCGACGTGGACGCCATCTTTTGCCGGATCCGGCGAAAGGCAGAAGTCTTGCTCGTCGAACCGCAGCGATGAGATCACAAGCTCGGCCGATGGGAGGAGAGGATGTCGCGTGCGTTCGTAAAGGAAGATTCGGGATTCGTGCCGCCGGGGCAGTTCGGGCTGCCCGCGCGCGACGATCCGCGCTTCGATGCGGCGGCGGCGCGTGCGCTGCTGGAAGCCGCGCGCGACGGCAACACGCCCAGCGCGGAATCCGCCACCGGCTACCGCTGGGGCGAGCCGCGCCTGCACCGCCACGTCCGCAAGCTCCTTGAGAAAGCCGAATCACTGCCGGAAGAGGAGCAGGACCTGCGCTACATCCGCGTCGCCCGGCGGTTTTTAGGATGATATGGGGATGAGCGGATGTTGATGAGCGGATGGTAGATGAGCGGATCACGGTCGAGCGGGATCGGGCGATGAGCGGGATAGCGGACGAGCGGATCGCGGACGAGCGGGATCGGGTGATGAGCGGATGAATCCGCTGCTGGGAAGGCGACAAGCCCCGTCTCGGCTCGCTCCGCTCGCCGAACGGGGCTTCAACTGCGGAAAAGGCGTTACCGCGGGGACTGGGCGCGGCGACGGGTCACGAGAATTCAGATGGTAGATTCCTCAGTCGCGCGCCGGCTTCTGCGATGCAGAGCGCATTGCGCGGCGCTCCTTCGGAATGACAGTGTGGTGTAGCCACCTGTCCATGTCCGGAGCGCGATCGAATTCTCCCCTCTCCCCGAGGAACGAGGGGGGAGGGGCCGGGGGAGGGGGCCCCCGCGGGCGCAGTGCGACGCCGTTCGCCGAGCCTCCGCCCCGCCCCACCACACTGGCGTAGGTAACCACCTCCCATCCATCCGGAGCGGGACCGAATTCTCCCCTCTCCCCGAGGAACGCCCCGAGGAACGAGGGGGAGGGGCCGGGGGAGGGGGCCCTGTCTGGCGCAGTGCGACCGCTTCGCCGCGCCCGAATCCTTCTTACACGACCTCACCGACGCCCCGTGGTCCGGCGGTTGCGCAGGGGCGCGGGCGGAGGATGCATGGCGGCGCACACAACGACGTGGAGGATGGATGGCGGACGAACAGGGCGGGGTTACCGACAACACGCAGCAGAGCCGCTTCGAGATGACCGTGGAGGGGCAGACCGCGCTGCTGCAGTACATGGAGCGAGACGGCGCGCTCTATCTGACGCACACCGAGGTGCCCACGGAGCTGGAGGGGCGCGGCATCGGCAGCCGCATCGTGAAGCACGCGCTGGAGCAGGCAAAGAGCCGCGGGATGAAGGTGGCGCCGTGGTGCGCCTTCGTGCGCGCCTACATCGACCGCCACCCCGAGTACGAGGAGCTCGTGGTCCAGGGCGAGTAGCGCGCGCTCTCCATCAGCCACTTTGCGCCGGCGGACAAGCAAATCATTGACGGACGGGAGAACGGGACCGACACTATGCGTCGTCACCCATCTCCCTTCCCGCCGTCCGGAGCTCCCATGTCCGACCTCCCCGCCCCGCCCGCGTCATCGTTCCCCCCATCCACCCCCCTCTCCGCCTCGGACACCGCCCCCCGATCCGCCCCCGAGCCCTTCGACCCGCGGCACCCGCTGGGCAAGCTGGCCCTGTCGCTTTCGGGCGGCGGCTACCGCGCGGCGGCGTTCCACCTGGGCACCCTGCGGATGCTGGACCGCGTGGGGCTGCTGCCCAGCGTGGTGGGGCTCTCGACCGTGTCGGGCGGCACCATCTGCGGCATGGCGTGGGTGGTGAGCATGATCGAGGGAAAGCCGTTCAGCGACTTCCACGGCCGCTTTTCGCGCTACCTGATGAGCAACAACGTCATCGGCGAGGCGCTGGAGGGGCTGCGGAGCGAGCGCGAAAGCGGCCAGTGGGCCAGCCTGATCCGCGCCGCGGCCGACGTGTACGCGCGCGACGACTTTCTGGGCGACCGGCGGTTCGCCGAGGTGGAGGATGCGCAGGGGCTGCAGCTGGAGGAAACCATCTTCAACTCCACCGAGTTCCACACCGGCCTGGACTTTCGCTTTCGCCGCACCGGGAACCCGCGCGGCTTCCTGGGCAGCTCCAGCTACCGGCTTCCCCGCAAGGTGGCCCGGCACATCCGCCTGGCCGACATCGTGGCGGCGTCGTCGTGCTTTCCCGGCGGATTCGAGCCGCTGGTGTTTCCGCAGCAGTTCCGCTGGCCCGCGCAGTACCCGCTACAGTCGGCGCTGGACGACCTGGGCGAAAAGTTCGCGGGCGGGCTGCCGCTGATGGACGGCGGCGTGTACGACAACCAGGGCGTCGAAAGCCTGCTGACGGCGCTGCGCGAAACGTCGGCCACCACGCTGATCGTGTCGGACGTGAGCGCGCGCAACAAGCAGATGTACGACGTGCCCAGGGTGCCCGCCAGCCGCGGCGTCATCACGCTGCAGTGGGTGTGGCGGCTGGCGCTGCTGCTGCTCGTGCTGGCCCTGGTCTCCGGCGGCGTGCTGCTGTGGCACGGCTGGGTGGCGGCGCGCGACGGTGACTGGCGGCCGCTGGACTACCTGCTGTACTGGGTGCCGGGACTGCTGTCGGCCGGGGTGGGCATTGGCCTGTGGTGGGCGCGCCGGCGGCTCAGGGAGGGCAACCGGATGCTGGAAACCAGCGTGGACGTGGAGGCATGGCCCAGCCTGCGCAGGCTGACGGTGCCGGAGTTCACGCAGATGCTGGTGCTGCGCGCCACCTCGGTGCTGGCGCTGACCTCCAGCGTGTTCATGGCCCGCATTCGCCGCATGGTCTTTGGCCTGGTGTGGAACGACCCCGCGTACGAGGGGAAGCGCGTGGCCAACCTCATCTACTCCATGGCCAAGCCGGACGCCCCGCTCTTCGAGCGGTTTCCCTGGCTGCGTCCCAACGGCGAGATGGTGAAGCTGGCGGAGACGGCCGAGGCGATGGGCACCACCCTGTGGTTCAACGAGCCCGCGGAGTTCCACATGCTTCAGCGCGCGGGCGAGGCCACCCTCTGCTTCGTGCTCCTCAAGCTCATCGTGGAACACAGGTCCGCCCGGTACGAGACGCCCGATTCGGACCTGTACGACATCTACACGCGCCTTCGCGAGCAGTGGGACGGCTTCAACGGCGCCGTGGCCGCCGCGGCCCCCGCCGCGCCGCGCGTCCCCAGGCGTTCCGGGCCCAGCATCTGGGGGACGTGAGCGGGTGAAGGGGTGAACGGGTGAAGGGGTGAAGGGGTGAGCCCTGAACCTGAATACCGGATCCTGAAAGAGAATAATCGTACAGAGGAACAGAGTCAGACAGAGAAAGCGAGCTGAAATATCAGCTTGGCTCCTCTGTCTGACTCTGTTCCTCTGTACTCCTGAAGGTGTTGTTTTCCCGGATGCGGTACCAGGAAGTCCTGTGCTTCAGAACCCGCTGCCGCCCCCGCCGCCGCTGCCTCCGCCGCTGGATCCGCCACCGCCGGAGCCGGACGAGCTGGGGCTGGACGTCATGGTGCTGGACGCCGAGCTGGTCATGGTGCTCATCCGCGACGTAAAGGTAGACGGACGGAAGGTGCCGCGGCCGGTGCCGCTGTACCAGTCCGGCGGCTCGCGATACAGGTCGTCGAACGCCTTGCTCCACCGCGCCTCCACCCCGAACGCCATGGCGTGCGGCAGGTACCGCTCGAACATCTCGGGCGAGGTGATCATCATCCGGTAGCGGTCGCTCTCCACCCGGCTCAGGAACTCGCGAAAGCCCAGCGCCGCCTCGCGTGCCCGCGCCCCGGCCGGCGTACGCGCCGGCATCACCCGCCCAAAGATGAACAACAGGACGGCGCTGATCCCCGCGCCGACGATCAGCGCCACCGGCGACGCCCACGCCGAGCCCTCGCTGAACCCCGCGCCCACCCCGCCCAGCACCAGCACCGCGATCGCCAGCCCCAGCCAGTTGCCCTTCACCTTGTCGGGCCGGTGCAGGTAGTAGCCGCGCGCCTGCAGGCTCCCGTAGATGGCGTCCTGGATGCCGGGGACGGACTTGTAGAAGCGGTTCTGCAGGTCCGCCAGCCGCACCGTCTCGGTGGGGCGCGAGCCGGCCGCCGCCAGCCGCGCCGAAACGGCCTCGCGGTCCAGCTCGCCGCCGGCCGCGTGCACCCGCCGCGCCTCGTCGAAGGTGGCGCGGACGTCGTCCCACGCCGCGCCCGACGTGCTCGCCACGCTGAACAGCGCGGTCAGGAACAATTCCTCGTGCTTCGCCAGCCCGCTCCACTCCTCGCGCGGCCTGCGCAGGTGAAACACGTACTCGGTGCTGCTGATGAGCCCCAGCAGGTGCTTCTCCTCGCGCTCCTCCACGCCCACGTAGCCGCGCACCGCCAGGTCCACCAGCGTGCTGATCACGTCGCTCATCTCGGCGTCGTGGTCGATCAGCGTTCCCAGCTCCGCGGGCGTCATCCCCTCCGGCGGCTCGTACGCCACCGTGATGGATTCCGGTTCCGGGTCACGCCCGCGGCGCCGCCACGCCCGCATCGCCAGGCCAAAGACCAGGATGGGGAGCGCCAGCGGCCACATGCGGAACGCCTCCGCGCGCCGGTGGGCCCGGAGCGCGGCCTGGTGCTGCGCCTCGGTGGGGCGCGTAGAGACGGAGCCCGGGGGCCAGCCGGCCGCCACCGTCAGCCCCTCCCCCTGTGCCAGCGGGCGCGTGGCCGTGAAGGTGACCACGCGTAGGGCCGAATCCACCCGCACCTCCGCGTCGCGCCCCGTGTCGCCCGCGTAGCCGGTGTAGGCGGCCCACCGCGAGGGGAGCACGGCCCCGGGAAGGATGATGCGCGCCTGCACCCGCTCGATGGGCATCGTCCAGTCGTTGCCCGTCACGTTCCAGTACAGCTCGTCGAAGCTGACGGACTCCTCGCCCGCGACGACGCTGTCCTTTGCGAAGTAGAAGCGGATGGCGTTGCGCACCCGGTAGCGGATCATCACCGTGCGCTCGGCGTTGTGCGCGCCGGGGATGAAGATACGCAGGCGGTGCATCCATCCCTCCGGCTCTTCCTCCATCCGCAGCGGCTGGCCGCCCCCGTCCGTGACGGAGACCACCTCCACGTCCAGCTTCTGGCGGTTGCCGTTGGCGTCGTTGTGCTGCAGCGACAGGTCGCGCAGGATGCCGTTCCACCTGCCGGTAAAGGCGAAGCGGATGGCCTCGGTGACCTCGACGCTGCCGTCGCGCTGCACCAGCAGCTCCGCGTCGAAGCCGCGGATGACGATGGTGCTGTCCTGCGCGGCCGCCGGCGCGGCCAGCGCCAGGAGCAGCGCGCCGATCAGGAAAAGTGCGCGGCGCATGGGCGTGCGGGGCATGGGAATGCGGATGGGCGGGCGCGGCGGTCCCGGCCGCGCCCGGCGTGCGTCAGAAGCGTACGCTGGGAACCTCGCGCTCGGCCGGCGCGGCCTCGAAGAACTCGCGCGGCTGAAAGCCCATGGGCCCGGCCAGCAGGTTGCTGGGAAAGGTCATGATGGCGGTGTTCAGGTCGCGCACCACGGCGTTGTAGTAGCGCCGCGCGTTCTGCACCGCCTCTTCGATGCCGCCCAGCTGCGCCTGCAGGTCGCGAAAGCCGCCGGACGCCTGCAGCTCCGGGTACGCCTCGGCCGTCACCGTCAATCCGCGCAGCGCCGACGTAAGCCCCGCCTCGGCCTCGGCGCGGGCGGCGGGTCCGGCGCCGGCGCTGGCCACCACGCGGCCGCGGGCCGCCGTCACCGCGTCCAGCGTCTCGCGCTCGTGCACGGCGTAGCCCTTGACCGTCTCGACCAGGTTGGGGACCAGGTCCGCGCGGCGCTTCAGCTGCACGTCGATGTCGGACCAGGCGTTCTGCGCGCGCAGCCGCAGACTCACCAGCCGGTTGTACAGCACGATGAGGGCGATCGCGATCAGCGCGACGACGGCGAGGACGATGATGAGCGTCATCTGCGGACTCCGGGCGGGGGTGTGGCTCGGCCCGCCGGCCGGGGGAGGGGCCGGCGGGTGGATGATCAAGCTAGACCCCCGCACCGCCAGTGTAAACGGTGGAGACGCGACGTGGCCTTCACCCGCTCAGGCTCGCACCCTCTCCCGCACGCGGGAGAGATAGACGTCGTGACAGCCCGCGGCCCCGAACACGGTGGATCCTGGCACGCCGGCGGCGAACAGCGCCCTCCGCGGCGCAATCGACCGGAGCGCGGGCAGGCTCCTGGCCGCGGAGTGCGCTCCGGTCAGCGGTGGTAGCAGATACACCCCTGGTTGCTGTAGCAATACCCGCCCACGAAGCCCTTGGCCAGGCAGCCGGCGGTGCAGACCGTATCGTTGCAGAAGGCGCCGGTAGACACCGGATCGGGGCTGGCGAACGCCTGCGCGCCCCCAAACCCCATGCAGCCCAGCACGCCGGCCGCAAAAAGCGCCTTCCGCAGGATGGACGAGTTCGACATGAATGACTCCTGGCGTAGCGGTGTGGAAGCAAGGTGCGGACAACCCGCGCGGTTCCCGCCGCAAATCACCCGCCACTGCCCCGCGCATCCGGATCCGCCCGACGTGCCGCGATCACAGGGCCATCAGATGCTGTTGCCAGACCCTCCACCCGCAATTGACTTCCTGAGTCCAGCGCCGGTCCGCGCACCTCGCGGTATGGAACAGAGACTGTCATTCCGAGGCCCGGCCACGCTGTCACTGGACGAATGCCGCACAGTTGCAGGGCCGAGGAATCTACTGTCGGCCCGCGCGAGACCAGACGCGGCAGCCCGCCCCATCACCGCGGCGGCGAATTCGATCGCGCGATCGGTTGTGTGGATTCCGGTTACCCCTGGTGCGCTCCCTCATGAAGTCAAATGCTCACGTATCCGGCACCGCTCCGCGCACCCTGCGGGAGCGCAAAGGCTCTGTCATTCCGAGGCCCGGCCACGCCGCCGCCCGATGAATGCGACACAGGTTGCAGGGACGAGGAATCTACTGTCGGCCCGCGCGAGGGCAGACGCGGCAGCCCGCGCCATCACCGCGGCCGCGAAACCGCCAGACAGGGCCGGTGTGGGGCGTCGCGACAGGTCACGAGGACACCGAAAGTAGATTCCTCGGTCGCGCGCAATCGATTGTGTAGCTTCCGGTTACCCGTGGTGCGCTCCCTCAGGAAGTCAAAGGCTCGCTTATCCGGCACCGCTCCGCGCACCCTGCGGGAGTGCAAAGGTTCTGTCATTCCGAGGCCCGGCCACGCCGCCGCCCGACGAATGCGACACAGGTTGCAGGGCCGAGGAATCTACCGTCGGCCCGCGCGAGGGCGGACGCGGCAGCCCGCGCCATCGCCGCGGCGGCGAAACCGCCAGACAGGGCCGGTGTGGGGCGTTGCGACAGGTCACGAGCAAACGGAAAGCAGGTTCCTCGGTCGCGCGCCAGCACCAGAGGAAACGGAGAGACTGGGGGTGTGCGCTCCCTCGGAATGACAGATTGGGGACGTGCGGCAAGCAAGCGTTGCGATTCAAGGAGGGCGCTAGCACGATACACTCTGGCGCCGGCCGAAGGATTTCGCCGAGCAAAACCGTGGGGCCGGCTTCACATCCTGAAGCCGGCCCCGCTGTATGGCAACCGAGGTCCTTCGGTCGCGCGCAATCGGTTGTGTAGCTTCTGGTTACCCGTGGTGCGCTCCCTCAGGAAGTCAAAGGCTCGCGTATCCGGCACCGCTCCGCGCACCCTGCGGGAGTGCAAAGGATCTGTCATTCCGAGGCCCGGCCACGCCGCCACCTGACGAATGCGACACACGTTGCAGGGCCGAGGAATCTACTGTCGGCCCGCGCGAGGGCAGACGCGGCAGCCCGCGCCATCGCCGCGGCGGCGAAACCGTCAGACAGGGCCGGTGTGGGGCCTCGCGACAGGTCCCGAGGACACCGAAAGTAGATTCCTCGGTCGCGCGCCAGCACCAGAGGAAACGGAGAGACTGGGGGTGTGCGCTCCCTGGGAATGACAGATTGGGGGCGTGCGGCCAGCGGGCTTTGCGATTCAAGGAGGACGCACACACCCCGCTCGCACGATACACGCTGGCGCCGGCCGAAGGATTTCGCCGAGCAAAACCGTGGGGCCGGCTTCACATCCTGAAGCCGGCCCCGCTGTATGGCAACCGAGGTCCTTCGGTCGCGCGCAACTGGTTGCGTAGCTTCCGGTTACCCTTGGTGCGCTCCCTCAGGAAGTCAGCGCTTCCGTGATCCGCCTGATCCGCCTGATCCGCCTGATCCGCCTGATTCGGGACCCCACACCCGCACGAGGCAAGGAATCCACCGCCCTTCTCCCCCCTCTCCCGGCGCAGTTTGGGGGGAGGGCGATGCGCGTCCGGTCAGACGGCGGCGGGCTCGTTGCGCCAGCGCACCTGGTAGCGGCAGACGGCGCCGCCGCGAGCGCGGCATTCGTCTTCCTCCACCGCCACGTTCTGCACGCCGCACAGCTCCAGCGCGCGCTTGTACCAGCCGATCACGCTCAGGCAGTCGGGCGTGCTGAAGGTTTCGGCCTCGTACGTGGTCAGCACGCCGGAGCTTTCGCCCGTCTGCTCGTAGGTGCGCCGGCCGGTCTCGTAGTAGAAGCCGTAGATCTGGGGCGCTTTGCCCAGGAACACGTGCGGGCGCCCGGGCGTCAGGAACTGCTTGTGGACGCCGCCCAGGTTCGCGTCGGCCGACGCCGCGCCCAGCCGCTCGAACACCTCGGTGCGCCCTTCGCCCAGCACGTCCACGATGGCGCGGTCCAGCCGCTCGCCCACGCCGAACGGGTACCACTTCACCGTCAGCACGGTGCGCAGCGCGTTCCGGTCTTCTTCCGGCAGCGACGCCAGCACGCGGTCCAGCCCTTCCCGCCCCCAGTGCTGCTCGACGAACGCCAGGCGGGTCTTGAGGATTGCTCCCTTGATCTGTTGCATTGGCGGTAGTGGATGAGGGGGTGTGGCGGGATGCGGAGATCGTCCGCTGATCTCGTGTCGTAAATTGCGCACTCCCCTGCCCCGAGCGCAACGGATTTCGATCTCCAGCGCCGTGGATGAAGCAGGGATTGTCATTCCGAGGCCGCCCACACTGCCGCTGGACGATTGCCCACACGTTGCAGGGACGAGGAATCTACCGTCGGCCTGCTCGAAGCCGGACGCGGCAGCCCGCGCCATACGTGCGGCGGCGAAACCGCCGGACAGGGCCAGTCCGGGGCATCGCGACGAGCCACCAGGAGACGGAAAGTAGATTCCTCGGTCGCGCGCGCGCGTTTCGTTGCACGACAAGCTGCCGGGCGTGCGCTCCCTCAGGAAGTCAGCGCTTCGTTGTGAGTTTGAGGGTTCGGCAACACCTCTCTCAGAGTGTGTGTAAGAATCCCCTACGCTCGCGCCCGTATGTCATTTCGAAGGAGGCGCCAGACCGCACCATCGGCTCGCACGAAATCCTGCGCGCCGACTGAGAAATCTACTGTCTGCTGCTGGTGCCCCGCCGCACCGCTCCGGCACTGGCCCTGTCCGCCCGTGTCATAGCCGCGAAGCAGGCACGGGCTACCGCGTCAGCCCTCCAGCAATCCGACAGTAGATTCCTCGGCCCTGCAACCTCTGGTGTGAAGGAGGGCTACGGCGTGGCCGGGCCTCGGAATGACAGCGCTGGTAGATCTGCCTGGATGTGCAGCGTCGGATTCTTAAACACTCTCAGGAAATCGCGCCGCCATCGGCCTGGAAAACCGGGATCCCGCATCCTTATTCGGTGACCAGCGCCTGCAGCTTCCTGGGGGCGATCAGGCAGTAGGACTGCACCACCTGTGAGCGCAGCTCCGCCTCGTCCACGGCATCCAGGTAGATGCCGATCCACCCCTTTACGCCCACGTACGGCGGCACGAAGTACTTCTGGGGCTCGGAGCGCACCATCAGCTCCTGGATGCCGATCGGCGCCGCGCACCACAACGAGTCGCGCCCCGCGCCGTGGTGGTTGCCGCCGCTGGCGTACATCCCGAACATCTTCTTTCGCACGCGGAACGTGGGCTCGCCCCACGCCGCCTGCTCCGTCGCCTCCGGCAGCGAAAGGCACACCCGCCGGGCCGTGTCGAGCGCGTCGCTCATCATCCCCCCGCCATTGATGGATCACGCCGCCCGCTGGCACTCATTCGCCGAGCTCGTCCTGGGCCACGGCCACCCAGCGCGGCGCGGAGTCCGTGGCCTGCCGCAGGATCAGGTTCAGCTGCGCGGTGTGGTGCTGCACGTGGCGCAGGTTGTCCAGCAGCAGGTCCGCGCGGTTCAGCTGCAGCCAGGGAAAGCCGGCCGGGAGTGCGCCCTCCTCGGCCGTAAACGCCTGGATGGTCGCGCGGCACTTGGCGCGTCCGTGGCGCAGGTACGCGCGCAGCTCGTCGCGCGTGTAGACGCGCGGCGGCAGGACGCCGGCCGGGTCGATCTCGTCCATGTTGAACGGCTCGGGCGGGACGAAGCCCTCAAGGGTGCCGGAAGAGTACAGATCCAGGAAAAACAGGGTGTGGTACGCCACGTACCAGAACTCCGGCTGTCGCGACCGATCGCCCCACAGCGTGTCCGGGCATGCGGCGATCGCGTTGTCCAGCATGTCGATCGCCGCGCCGAAATGCCGCCAGAGAACCGGCTTCCAATCCATTTCCATCATCCGTCCGCTCACAGGTTCAGGCCCTGCTCCCAGATCATGAGCCCCTCGGCGAACACGTGCAGGTCCGTGAACGTCGCCGGGGACCGCAGGTAGCGCTGCCGCATCTCCTCCGGCGTGCGGCCGTCCGCCTCGTAGTACCAGCCGCCGCGCGCCAGGGCGATGCGGTTGTACGTTTCCACGAAGCGGTCGTAGTCCCACGGCTCCTGCTTCACGTCGCGGACGGGGCCCCCGGCATCCGCGGTGGTGGAGGTGAGCACGGTTTCTTCGGCGTCGTCGCTCTGCATGGCGAAGCGGATGAGGGGGGAAGCGTGGATGCTCAGAGGTTGATGTTCTGGTCCCAGACGTAGAGCCCATCCGCGAACGTTTCCACGTCCGGAAACGCCCAGGGAAATGCATGATAGCGAGCCCTGAGCACCTCTTCCGTGTTGCCGCGCGGCTCATGGAACCATCCGCTCCGCTCTTTCGCGATGCGGTTGTAGATCTCCACGAACCGCGCGTAGTCCCATGGCTCCTGCGCTGTGGGGGCCGGGCTTCCGGTCCCGCGGCGTCATCCGTCGGCATCGTGAACCAGGCGCGGTGAGGAGGTGGATGGATGCGGCCCGCTTCAGGGCCGGCGCAGGAGCGCGATCCTGAGCCCCGCGGCGGAGTCGTCGATCAGCGTCTGCAGGCGCTTGGCGCGCGTGTCTTCGCGCTTGGCGCTCATCACCCAGTGCACCGCCGTCTTGCGGTACCCCGGCGGCTGCGACTGCCAGAAGCTCCACGCTGCGGGGACGGCCTGGAAGCGCGCCTCCGCGTCCGCATCCAGCTGCGCCGCCTCCTTCTGCTCGAACGAGTAGATGGCGGACTTCGCGGGATCGCGCACCTCGTACGCCCGCAGCCCGGCCGGCTGCATGCGCCCGTCGCGGATCAGCTCATCCGCCAGGCGCATGTTCACCGCGCTCCAGATGCTGCCCTTTTTCCGCGGTGTAAAGCGGATGGTGTAGCTCTCGTCGTCGATGGTCCTGCGCACCCCGTCGATCCACCCGAAGCACAGCGCCTCCACCACCGACTCGGGCCAGGTGATGCTGGGCCGCCCCGAGCCCTTCTTGTAGAACCCCACCAGCAGCTCGCGCTCGCTCTGGTGATGCTGCTCCAGCCACTGGCGGAACTCGGCGGGCGTGGCGAAGAAGGTCGGCTGCATTACGGTGGATGCGGGACGTGAAGCCGTGCGGCGGTCTCGGTGCGGATCGAGATTACGGATGCGGCGGCGGATGCGCCAGACAGGCGGATGGTCGGATGATGGGTACCGCGGGATCAGGGGCTCGTCGGCGGGGATCGAACTGCGTCCGAAGGGGGGGCCCCTCCCCCCTCCCCCCTCGTTCCTCGTTCCTCGCGGAGAGGGGAGAATTCGATCGCGCGGCGAACGACATCGAACTGCGCCCGCAAGCGCCCCCACCGGCTCGCTTAGGCTCGCCACCTCCCCCAAAACTGCTGGGGGAGGTTGGTGTTGCTGAGAGGCTGGGGGCTCGACGACATCCATCGAACTGCGCCCGACGGGGGCCCCTCCCCCGGCCCCTCCCCGCTCGTTCCTCGCGGAGAGGGGAGAATTCGATCCCGCTCCGGCAGGTTCGGCTCACGGTTCCGTCGACGGATCCGGCTCCGGGCTCAATCGCCTTTCGGCTGCAGCAGGTCCCAGCGGTTGCCGTACAGGTCCAGGAACACGGCGACGGTGCCGTACGCCTCGTCGCGTGGCTCTTCGACGAAGCGGACGCCGTGGGCGCGCATCCGGGCATGGTCGCGCGCGAAGTCGCCGGTGTGCAGAAAGAGGAAGACGCGCCCGCCGGCCTGGTTTCCCACGGCGGCCTCCTGCTCCGGCGTCGCGGCGCGGGCCAGCAGCAGCGCCGTTTCCGCCGCGCCGGGCGGGCGGACGAGCACCCATCGCTTGCCGCCGCCCAGGTCCGTGTCCTCGATGAGATCGAAGCCCAGCGCCTGCGTGAAGAACGCGAGCGCCTCGTCGTAGTCGCGCACCAGCAGCGCCACGTGCGCCAGCCGCTGCGTCATTCGCCTCCCCTGCTCACAGCAGCGTCCGCCCCGCCGCGTCGAACGCCTGCAGCGGCGCGGCGGCGCAGGGCGAATCCGCATACTCGCCGCGGAGCAGCGACCAGACCATCGTGTCGCGCATGGTGCCGTCCACGCCGCGGATGCGGGCGCGCAGCGTGGCGTCCAGCGTGTAGCCCAGCTTGCGCGGCACGGATGCGCTCCGCTCGTTCAGCGGATCGCAGCGAATCTCCATCCGCTCCAGGTTGTGGATCTCGAAGCCCACACGGGTGAGCGCCCCCGCCGCTTCCGTCGCGTATCCGCTGCCGATGTGCCGCGTGCTGATCCAGTAGCCGATCTCCAGCGCGCCCTCGCCGATCCGCGGGTGCATCCCCGTGCCGCCCACCACCTCGCGCTCGTCCGGGGTAAAGATGGCGTAGACGTAGTCCCGGTCGATGTCGAACGCGGCGCGAAAGCCGCGCAGCCGCTGGACCTTTGCCTCCAGCTCCTCGGGCTCGGCGTGCGCCCAAGGCATCCACGGACGCAGGTGGTCCAGGCTGGCGGTGACGGCCTCCGCCAGCAGCGGCGCGTCGGCGGGCTGCCAGCAGCGAAGGACCAGGCGGGGCGTCTGGATGCGGTACGCGGGACCGGGCACGGTGATTCGGGTGGGAGGGATGGTCAGGACGGCGGACCCCCGCGATCGACTTTCTGAGGCTGAGAGGGTGTTGCCAAACCTCCCAGCGTGACTGACTTCCTGAGGGAGGCGCCGCCCCGCAACTCGCTCGTACACTGCAGCTTGACGCCGACCGAAGGATCTCGCCAGCAGAACGACGGGGCTGGTGCCGTGCCCTGATCTGGCCCTTGCGCCACCAAGACGAGGTCCTTCGGTCGCGCGCAATCTGTAGTGTGACTTCTGGTTGGACGTGATGCGCTCCCTCAGGAAGTCACCGCTTCGTTATGGATTTGGGCTTTAGCAACACCCTCTGAGAGTGACACCATCCGCCGCACAACGGATCAGTGCTCTTTTCCGGGATTCATCAGCATCGAACTCAGATTACGCGCCCGGAGCCGCGCCGGCCGGGCGCCGCATCACCAGCACGGAGAGGCCGCGGGCGCGATACGTGGCCAGCCGCGCCTGCAGAAAGGCCGGCGCGTCGTCGTCCGCGACCACGGCGAACCCTTCCGCGCCGTAGAACTTCGTCAGGTGCGTGTAGGGGATGCAGGTGCACGCGCCGTCCAGGTCCTCGACGAACGCCCGCAGCAGCCGCGCGCCAATGCCGCGCCCCCGCCGCTCCGGCGCCACCTGCATCCCGCGCAGCATGGTGACGCCCTCCTCCACCGTGCGCCGCACGATGCCGACCAGCGCGCCGTCCTCCTCCGCCACGAACACCACGTCGGAGGGGAGCACGCCGCCGCCGTAGCCCCACGCCGCGTACGTCTCCGCCACGCGCGCGTGCTCCTCCGGCCGCGCGACGCGGATAACGATCTCGCTGGTCATGGAATCACCTTACACTCGCCGCTCACCGGCGCGACTCGTCCGCGATGCGGCGGATCTCGGCGTTCTCGATGATGCGCCCGCGCTCGCCGTCGCGCGTGGCCTGGATCATCGCGCGGCCGATGTCCTCGCCCGCCACGTACAGCCCGCGAAAGCCGCGCAGCAGGCGAAAGGCGGGGCGTAGCGCCTGGTAGAGCCGCGGCGAGTTCGCCGAGTCTTCCCCGTCGATGAACGCCGGCCGCCAGCAGACCGCGCCGGCGAGGTCGATCAGGTCGCGCTCCGTCTCCGCTTTCACGCGCGACCACATCATCCGGCTGTCCAGCCGCGTCCCCTGTCCGCTGACGAAGTGGAACGCCGCGCCCGGGCTCTGCCGCCGCAGCGTTTGCGCGGCGGCCAGCGCGTAGTCGTGGGTGATGGTGCGGTACTCCGCCTCTCCCGACACCTGCCGCACCGAGATCCCCAGGCACCACAGGCACGCGTCCACCCCCGCGAACGCCGCTTCCACCGCGCCGTAGTCCAGATAGTCGCGGTGGATGAGCACGCGCAGCTTCTCGTGCGCCAACTCCAGCGGTCGCCGCACGATCGCACGCACCTCCCGAACGTGCGGAGATGCAAGAGCGGCGCGCAGCACGCTTCCGCCCGCCGCCCCGGTCGCGCCGAAGAGGAGAATCTTGATCATCCGGAGTTAGCGGAAATCATTCGAGAAGCCAAGAGAACGGTTGGCAGCGGCGCTGTCATGACGTTTACGGTCCCCGCGGCGATACAAATAATGGTAACGCTACTTCTCGAACAAATAGACGAATACCTGAACCTTTCGCTCCTGTGGTTGATCCGCAGTAGCGAATGTATGGCCTTTGATGACGCGAACGTCAGACTCATACCCACCGCACATCGATAGCGTCCGGGCTATAATCTCGCGTTTGACAAACTCTGCTCGCAGGTCCGGAAGGGTCGTGTTATCATAGACTCGATCCTGGATCTCGATGGTCGATTCTGCCATGCGATATTCAGACGCGACATCATTCCCGGGATCAGCAGGCGGAAGCACAGCGATATGCTCGTAGAGATACTTTGAGCGCAACGTATCAGTCCACCGGCTTCGCTCTCCATCTGCATATCCACGAACGGCAATCAGTGCTCTGCTGTTACGAATGCGCGAATACCTTGTCGACATAATCCAAAGATCAACGAACGTCTCCAGCGATGTGCCAATTGTCGGACCCACCTTCGCCCCGAACTCCAGGTTCAAGTCCTTGACAATCTCTGCTACGGGGAGCCTTGAATCGAGGATGCTGTCGAGTCTCGAGCAGATAGCAGGCGTGTGGATCTTCTCCGGGTCATTCCCAATTTCGATCCAATATTCCCTGAGTCTGAAGAGATATGGTTCCCCTACCATCGTGAGGACGTAGTTCGCCGCGTAAGTAGTGTCACTCAGCTTTGGTGCGTTACCAACACTGATTCGAAAGGTCTTCATTTCTTGGGCGAGAACATTCGCAACTCTTTCCCCGTCCCGCTGGATTTGAGTCGCGTGATCAAAGCAACCAGCGCCCGTGACCACGCATACAACAAGCAGCAATAAACGGTATCTCATGATATCCCAGCAGTAGAGTCTTTAGTTCGGTGCACGAACTCCGCACATAGGCGCAGATCGGCCCTGTGCGTCGATCCACACCTATTCTTCGACGCACGAGCCTCTTCCAACCTTCGCCTACTCGTCCGCGTCCAACCCCGTCCAGCCCTGGATGTAGCGCAGGACGGTGTGGTTCTGGATGGAGCTGAACCAGCGGTCGTGGATCTCCTTGCCCTCGGGCGTATTGGTGAGCCACTCGCGGAACTGGTTGGGGCCCTGGATGTCCGTCCAGTACGCCTCGTTGGCGTACTTGGGGCGGTCGTGCACGGCCTGCGGGCGGCTGTACGTGCCCACGAAGCCGTCCATCAGCACCCACGTCTTTCGGTCCACGCAGCCAAACTGCCGCGCGGCGGTCCCCAGCTTGGCGTCGAGCCACTCCAGGAACGCGGGCTCGCTGACGCCCTTCTTTACGTCGAACAGGTGCACCACGCGGATCATCGCTTCCTCCCCATGACGAGTTGAACCAGCTTGCGCAGCGGATCGTAGTGCCTGTCCACCACCCGCTCCTTCAGGGGGATGATGGCGTTGTCGGTGATGGTGATGTGCTCGGGGCACACCTTGGTGCAGCACTTGGTGATGTTGCAGTAGCCGATGCCGTGGGCGTCCTTCAGGTCGTCGATGCGGTCCTCCACGTCCAGCGGGTGCATCTCGAGCGCGGCCGCCTGCACCAGGAAGCGCGGGCCGATGAACTCGTTGTGCTTGTGGTGGTCGCGCAGCACGTGGCACACGTCCTGGCACAGAAAGCACTCGATGCACTTGCGGAACTCCTGCACCCGGTCCACGTCGCGCTGGTCCATGCGCCAGGTGCCGTCGGGCGCGTCGGGCGCCCGCGGCTTGAAGGGCTTCAGCCGCTTCTTGACCTCGAAGTTCCACGACACGTCCGTCACCAGGTCGCGCAGCCGCGGAAACGCCCGCATGGGCTCCACCGTCACCGGCTTGTCCAGGTCCAGGTCGTTCAAGCGCGTCATGCACATCAGCTTGGGCATCCCGTTCACCTCGGCCGAGCACGAGCCGCACTTGCCCGCCTTGCAGTTCCACCGCACGGCCAGGTCGTTGGCCTGCTCCGCCTGGATCTGGTGGATGGCGTCGAGCACCACCATCCCCTCGCTGACCTCCGTGGTGTAGTCCTTCAGCGCGCCGCCGCTGGAATCGCCCCGCCAGACCCGGAAGGTGGCGCGGCGGGCGACGGACGATGCGCTGCGGTCGCTCTTGGCCGCCGCCGCCGCGCCTGCGCGCACCGAGGCCAGCCCGTCCGCCGTGGCCCGCCCCGCCGCGCTCTCGGTGGTGCTCATCGGTTCTCCTCCACGATCTGCTGCAGCTCGGGCGGCAGCGGTGGAATGGGCTCGCGCGTCATCTGCATCTCGCCGTCCGGGCCCTTGCGCAGCACCAGGTTGAAGCTGCCGTACGCCTCGTCCTTCTGGGGATGGTCGTCGCGAAAGTGGCCGCCGCGGCTCTCCTTTCGCTCCAGCGCGCTGCGGGTGACCGCCTCGCTCACCGTCAGCAGGTTGGCCAGGTCCAGCGCCGTGTGCCAGCCGGGGTTGTACTCCCGGTTGCCGCCCACCCCCACCGCCGCCGCGCGCGCCCTGAGCCCCCGCAGCCCCTCCAGCGCACGCAGCATCTCGTCCTCGCGCCGGACGATGCCCACCAGGTCCTGCATCATGTCCTGCAGGTCGTACTGCACCTGGTAGGGCCCTTCCCCGCCCGTCCCGCGGTCGAAGGGCGCCAGCGCCGCGCGCGCCGCCGCGTCCACCGCCGCCTCGTCGATGCTGCTGGGCCCGTTCTCGCGGGCAAAGCGCGCCGCGTGCTCCCCCGCGCGCTTGCCGAAGACGAGCAGGTCCGACAGCGAGTTGCCGCCCAGCCGGTTGGCACCGTGCAGCCCCGCCGCGCACTCGCCGGCCGCGAACAGGCCCGGGACGGTGGACATCTGCGTGTCGCCGTCCACGCGAATGCCGCCCATCACGTAGTGCGTCGTCGGCCCCACCTCCATGGGCTCGGTGGTGATGTCGATGTCGGCCAGCTGCTTGAACTGGTGGTACATGCTCGGCAGCTTTTTGCGGATGTGCTCCGCGGCGCCGGGGAGCTTTTCCTTGATCCAGGCGATGTCCAGGTACACGCCGCCGTGCGGCGAGCCGCGCCCCTCGCGCACCTCGCGGACGATGCAGCGCGCCACGTGGTCGCGCGTCAGCAGCTCCGGCGGGCGGCGGGCGGCCTTGTCGCCCTGCGTGTACCGCCATCCCTCTTCGGGGCTGTCCGCCGTCTGCCCCTTGTAGTTGTCGGGGATGTCGTCGAACATGAAGCGGCGCCCCTCGCTGTTCACCAGCACGCCGCCCTCGCCGCGCACCCCCTCCGTCACCAGGATGCCGCGCACGCTGGGCGGCCACACCATCCCGGTGGGATGGAACTGCACGAACTCCATGTCCATCAGCGCCGCGCCGGCCTCGTACGCCAGCGCGTGGCCGTCGCCCGTGTACTCCCACGAGTTGCTGGTGATCTTGTACGCCCGGCCGATCCCGCCCGTGGCCAGGACGACGGCCTTCGCGCGAAAGAGCCGAAAGCGGCCTCGCTCGCGCTCGTACGCCAGCGCGCCGCACACCCGGCCGCCGTCCTTGAGCAGGGTAAGGACGGTGACCTCCATGTGCACGTCGATCCCCTGGTGAATCCCGTGGTCCTGCAGGGTGCGGATCATCTCCAGCCCCGTGCGGTCGCCCACGTGCGCCAGGCGGGGATAGCGGTGCCCCCCGAAGTTGCGCTGCAGGATGCGCCCGTCCGCCGTGCGGTCGAACAGCGCGCCCCACGCCTCCAGCTCGCGGATGCGGTCCGGCGCCTCGCGGGCGTGCAGCTCCGCCATCCGCCAGTTGTTCAGGTACTGCCCGCCGCGCAGCGTGTCGGCAAAGTGCACCTTCCAGCTGTCGCGGTCGTCCACGTTGCCCATGGCGGCCGCCGCGCCGCCCTCGGCCATCACCGTGTGCGCCTTGCCCAGCAGCGACTTGCAGACGAGTCCCACCCGCACCCCGTCCGCCGCCGCGCCGATGGCCGCGCGCAACCCCGCCCCGCCCGCGCCGATCACCAGCACGTCGTGCTCTACCACATCCCAGGCGCCCATCTAGAAGATCCTCCAGTCCGTCCAGATGCCCATGGCGCACATCCGCACGTAAAGGTCGCTGAAGGCCACGCTGACGAGCGATGCCCAAGCCCACTTCATGTGGTTGCGGTTCAGCTTGCTGCACCCCTCGTAGCACTTGGACTGCACGGGATGCTTCGAGAGCTGGTCCTTGCGCCCGCCCACCAGGTGGCGCAGCGAGTGGCAGCCCAGCGTGTAGCCGCTCAGCAGGACCACGTTGGCCGTCAGCACCAGCGTCCCCACGCCGATGCCGAAGCCGTCCTCGAACTGCGTGGCCTTGATGGCGTCCCAGGCCAGGAGCAGGATGAAGATCAGCGCGACGTACAGGAAGAAGCGGTGGGCGTTCTGCAGCACCAGGGGAAGCCAGCGCTCGCCCCAGTAGCTCTTGCGCGGCTCGCCCACGGCGCAGCTCACGGGGTCCGCCCAGAACGCCTTGTAGTAGGCGCCGCGGTAGTAGTAGCAGGTAAAGCGAAAGAGCCCGGGAAAGGGCAGGATGAGCAGCGCGGGCGAGAACGGCAGCAGCGCCGGCCACCATCCCGGCTTGGGCCCGAACCACGCGTGCGGCGAGTCGCCGAACAATTCCGGCGAGTAGAACGGCGACAGGTACGGGCCAAAGGTGTAGTGCGCGTTCTGGAACGCGGCCCAGGTGGCGTAGCCGACGAAGCTGGCGAGGATGGTGAAGGTGACCGCCGGCTGCACCCACCAGGCGTCGGTGCGGGCGGTCTGGCCAAAGCGGCGCGGGGGCGCCAGGACGGGCAGGCTCCTCGTCGTCAAATCCCACGCTCCTGTGAAGCTGGGCGACAGGTGCCACGGCGGGGGCCACGCGGGGATGGGATCGGGCGCGGGCCGGTGCCGTGGAGAGAAAGGATTCCGCTAAGATGCGCCGTGCATCACGTCAGGACAAGAATTTTGAATTTTGGCTACCCGTCGCCGCAGGGCCGCGGGCGAAACCCCTGGTACCGCTGGAACTCGCCCGGGCGCACCGGCACCATCAGCATCTCTGGCTTTGCGGTGTCTCCCGCGGCCGCGTAGACCGCCACCCGCCCCAGCGTGCCGATCCGCACCAGTTCACCGGGCCCGAACCCGCGCGGCAGCCCGTACGTGACGTACCGCCAGCCATCCAGGGTGATCACCTCGTTCGCCACGTACCAGTCCGCATCGGCGGCGTAGGCGGCGCCCGCGGGCACCAGGGCCGTGTCGCGGCCCACCATCCCGCGGCGCGGCGCCGGGACGCCCAGGAGCCGCGGCCCCTCGGGAAAATAGACGTCTTCCTCTCCGAAGGCGGAGACGATCCACTCCCCGTCTTCCCGCCGCCATTCCACGAACACGGGCGAGCGCGCGGAGACGTCCGGCGGAACGAAGCGGTTGCCCCGCACGCGCCGCCAGCCGGACCGGTTCATCAGCGCCTGCATCCGCAAGTATCCTTCGAACGGGCCGTACTCTCCCTTCGGCTCGTCGAACGACATGCACGCCGGTCCCTCCGGGCCGATCACGCGCAGCGTCTCCGGTCCCGGAAAGCGCCAGACCTCGGTTCGCTCGCCGCCGCCCAGGCGGGATTGCGCCGTGCGGACCCACGTCCAGTCACCGCGCCGCGGAAAGAACGTGGCGATCTGCGCGCGCGTCCCCTCCTGCATCACGCCGAGAAACGCCTGCATTCGCGCGGCGAGCATGGTCTCGGGCGCGCCCGTCTGCGCCGCCAGCGGGACCGCGAAGGCCAGCAGCAACGCAAAGGTGATGATGCGGGTGCGCTGCATGGCGGGATGATGCATGGAAGCACCGCGATGGTGGAAATCCGTACCCACGAACGGCGGAAGGCGGACGGCTCACGATAGCGCACCCGCCGCGCCGCGCGCCAGAGCCGGCGGAGCGCGGGTGTGGAAGCACCGGACGCGCCGGATCCGTGGGCGTCATGCCGGCCGCTTGCAGCTTTCGCGGACGACGCACAGATTCGAGCACATCCGTCCCGCTCCGCATGTTTCCACGCCGCCTGCCGCACCCACCGCTACGCCGAACATGACCGGACAACCGCGCAACTGGAAAAGGCTGATCAAGACGGTCGCCTACTACTTTCTCATCTTTCTGGCGTTTCTGTACCTGAACACCTACCGCAACGCCACCGAGAACAAGGGGGCGATCATGTCCCTGTTCGTCCTCTCCCTGGTGGGCGCCTACTTTCTGGGCCGCTCGCTGAACCGCGAAAAGCAGGCGGTGGAGAGCGCGGAGGACGACCGGGAGCGGCTGGCGGGCCTGAAGCACGACACCATCCAGCTGGCGATGGAGCACGGCGGCGTGCTGACGGTGACGGACGTGGCGGCGGACCTGGAAGTGTCGCTGGAAGAGGCGGAGCGCACTCTGACCGCGCTGGACGACGGCGTCCGCGTCACCTCGACGGTCACGGAGGACGGCGTGATCGTCTACGAGTTCAAGGAAGTCATCCACCGCCAGAAGCGCCTGAACGCCGCCCCGCCCGAGCCACGCCGGGGCTGAGCCGCACCCGCCAGACGATCACTCATCCGCAAGAACAGCCGCGCGCCGGGAGCTTCCCGGCGCGCGGTTTCGTGTCTGTGGAGAGCGCCGAAGCGGCGCTACGCCAGGTCCTGCAGCATGGCGGGCGCGGCCATCAGGGTCAGCGCCGCGATGGTGAGGGTGGGGTTGGCCGTGCCCACCGTGGGAAAGACCCCGCTGCCCAGCAGGTACAGGTTGGGGTGGTCGTGCGACTTGAGCGTGGGCCCCACCACGGAGGTCGCGGGGTCGCTGCCCATGCGGTACGTGCCCATCACGTGGCCCGCGCCGTTCAGCTGGTAGCTCTGGCCATCGTACTCAAAGACGAACGGCGCTTCGAAGGGTGCCGAGGGGACCACCGTGAAGTCCCGCGCCCCCACCTGCGCGAACACCGCCTGCGCCGCCTGCCGCGCGGCCGCGAAGCCCTTCATGGTGTAGTCGTCCAGGCTGTAGGAGATCTGCGGGCGCGGGTTGCCCAGGTTGTCCCGCACGGACGAGAGCGTCACCCGGTTGGTGGTCAGCGGCTGCTGCTCCACCAGGCTGCCGAACCGGATCTGCCGGGTGACCAGGGAGTTTACCTGCTGCACCAGCTGGGTGCCGAACACCGGCGGCACCGGGGCGCCAGTCGTGGGGCTGAGCCCCGAGACGGCGGCGTTCACCGTGGTCCAGGGATCGCCCGCCGCCCAGTTCCATCCCTCGTTGCCCATCTCCATGCGGAACGGCGCGCGCTGCCTGCGGAAGTCGCCGTCGCGCAGGCTCTCGATCCCCGAGGTGGAGAGCGGGCCGCGGAAGGGGTACACGGGATCGTTCATCAGCGCCCAGCTCAGCTGCACCGGGTGGTCCATCAGGTTTCGCCCCACCATCCCGCTGCGGTTGGCCACGCCGGCGGGAAGCGCGCTGGTGGCGGAGTTCAGCAGGATCTTGGGCGTCTCGATGGCGTGTGCCGCCATCACCACCAGGGTGCCGCTCACCGTCCCGCTCGCCGTCGCCGGCCCGTCGGGCACCTGGTACTGCTTGTAGCTCACCCCGGTGACGCGGCCCGAGACGGGATCGACCGTCAGCGTGTCCACCACCGTCTGGTACCACACGGTGGCGCCCAGCTGCTGCGCCTTGTTGAGGTGCACGCTGGCGTCGTACTTGGCCTGGATGGGGCAGATGGGGATGCAGTTGGTGTTGCCGGCGCACGCCCGGCGCCCGTCGTACGGCTGGGAGTTGCGGGCCTGCGGCGTGGGGCTCACGGTGACGGGGCTGCCCTCGAAGGTCATGGTGCCGATGGCGGCCTTGAGCCGCTGGTCGGCGTAGCTCTGCGCAATCCCGGGCATGGGGTACGCCTGGCTGAACCGCAGCCCCAGGTAGCTTTGCGCCGGCACGTCGCCCGCCACGCCGATCTCCGACTCGGCCTGGCAGTACCACGGCTCCAGCTGGTCGTAGGTGAGGGGCCAGTCCACCCCCGCGCCGTAGGCGGTCTGCGTCCGGAAGTCGTTGGGCAGCAGGCGCAGCGCGGTGCCCAGCCAGTGCCAGGTGGTGCCCCCGCCCACCCGCTCGTAGGTGCTGGCGAAGGGAAGCGGGCCCGTCTGCACCAGGTACGACCCCGGGGTGGGCTGCGCCGGGTTGGTGGTCAGCGTGCCGGGGTCGTCGCTGCGCGGGCGGGGGGCGTCGGGGATGTCGGGGTACGGCGACTCGGGCACCTTGCTCATGGCCAGGTAGAAGCGCTGCATGTACTCGCCGCGGTTGGGCGGCACGGCCGGGCCGGCGTCCAGCACCAGCACGCGCTTGCCGGCCGCCGCCAGCTTGTACGCGGTCAGCGCGCCGGCGATGCCGGCGCCCACGATGACCGCGTCCCAGGGGGGTGTGCTCACGGTCACGCTCCCGTCAGGGTGGGAAGAGGCAGGATGGGCAGGGTCGACCAGTAGCCGTAGTGCAGCTCGCTGTAGCCCATGGGGTGCGCCTGGATGGCGTCCCACGCCAGGCCGCCGGTGTACGCGTTCATCGACACCACCTGGTCCTTTGGCGAGCCCCCCGGCGTGGGCGGCTCCTCGGCGTACCAGGTGCCCAGGTACCACAGGCGGATGACGCGGCGGGCCAGCGGCCCCAGCGCGGGGTCGGCCATGATCTGCTGCTGCACCAGCGGCGCCTGCAGCGACGGATCGGACTGCTGCTGGCTGATGGCGGCGTACCGGTCCAGCAGCTGCTGCACCAGGGGCTGGCCCACCTGCCGGGTGATGAAGTCCAGGAACTGCGCCGGCAGCCCGATCGGGTCCACCGCGGGCGCCACCCGCGACAGCGGAAACCCGGTGAGCACGGAGGACAGCGCGCCGAACAGGGTGAGGTTGGAAGCGGCCATGGTCAGTTCCCTCCCTGGCGGCCGGCGGCCACCACCGACTGCGCGCGCTCCAGCAGAAAGCTGAAGTCGCTGAACACGGCGTTGGTCGTGGTGGCGTTGTTGTGGCAGCCGATGCAGGTGGACGAGACGTTGGGCACCCGTCCCTGGACGTAGGTCTCCAGGGTGGTGTTGGCCAGGAACTGCGGGGCCGGGTTCCCCATGGGGTTGGGCCCGCTGAGCGAGGCGGGGGGGTTGGCGGTGGGCCACTGCGTGCTCACCAGCTCGTAGTACTGCCAGACCGAGCTGTCGTTCACGGCGCGCAGCCGCCCCTGCCACTCCGCGTTCAGCGCCATCGTCGCCGAGTCGATGGGGATCACGCGGGTAATCTGCGACGGCGTGCCCTTTACGTCGGGGTTCCAGGGCGGCGGCAGCGGCTGGTTCACCGGGCAGGTGGTGCACGCCGGGTTGTTGAAGCTGGCGCGCAGCCCGCTTCCCGGCGGCACCCGCACGTTGTCCACCTGCTCGAACGTGCTCCACAGCCACTGCGGCGCCGACTGCGTCTTGTGCGCGACGTGGAACCCCACCAGCCCCACCGTCCGCAGCACGCACGACTCCCTCACCACCGGGTCCGTGCCGGGCGCCGTGTACACCAGCACCTGCGACTTGTGAAAGCGGCCGGGCGGGTCGCCGGGGCTCAGCACCTTCCAGGCGGACTTGATGACGATGGCCCCGGTGACGCCGGTGTCGAGGTCGCCCGAGGGAAAGCGCACCGAGTCCACGCGGGTCTGTGCGTACGCGTTGTACAGCGAGTCCCGCACGATGAACTCGAAGGCGTCGCGGTTGATGTGGATGGCGTAGCGGACGTAGTTGCTGTCCTGGTCAATGAGGGGCCCGGTCTGAAACGGCTCCTGCATCACGTCCAGCACGTCCTGCGGCGCCTTGGTGAGCATGCGGAACACCGGCGTTCCCGCCGCCGCCACCCCCTGGCACGCCGCCGGGTAGCTGCGCGGCGAGCCCCACGGGTACGGCGTTACGCCGGAGGGAAGAAAGACCTCGTAGCTTTCCTTGTACGTCTCCCACACGGTGGCGTTGTCGCCGGCGGCTCCGATGGTCTGCGTGCCGTCGGCCTGGCCGCCGGCGCCCACGGGCCAGTTCAGCGCCACGAACGTCTTCCACGAGTACACGTCGAAGTCGTGCTGCAGCGCGTCGAGCGTGCTGGGGTTGTCGGGAAAGCTGGCGTCCGGGGGAACGACGGGGCTCAGCAGCGAATCGCGGGGCGCGGTGGATGGGGTGTCGCGCGGCGGGCCTGCCTGGGCGGTTTCGCCCCGGCCGTCGCCGCACCCCGCCAGCGCCAGCGCGCACAGAAGCGCGCCGTGCAGTGCCTGCCGGGTTGGATGCATGGAAGGAATCCTTCTGAAGATGGAAGGGATGGGGAGGACGTGAAGATGGGCGCTGCTGGTGCTGCGGCCGGCGGCTGTGTCGGAGGGAGGTGGTGGAAGGAGAGGCGGGCGAGCCCGGGCGGCAGGCGGAGCGATTCGCCCTGTGTACGCGGCGTCGCAAACGGCTCGTTCCAGGTTAGTGCGCGCTCCGCCGCAACACAAGGATTCTGTTGCCAGATGGCGTGGCAGCTCACGCGATCCCATCCATGGCCCCCGGGGCTCGTTCGCGGACGGCATGGCGCGCCGGTCGACGAGGCACGAGCCGGCGGGGACCCACGGGAACGGGAGAGAGGTGGAATGCGGCAGGGAGCCATGAGAATTTTTGGGGGGGCATGCCGATCGCCCGATGCTCTCCACCGTGAGCGGAAGCAAGCCGTCCGCACCACCTGATGCGCGATCTTGCGAACCATGCACCCCCTCCACGATCCGGGGTGCACTGCTCGACACCGTGTAACGCCGAAACCGGGAAAACAACACCTTCATGCGTACAGAGGAACAGAGTCAGACAGAGGAACTAGGATCACATCCTGGCTCGCTTTCTCTGTCTGACTCTGTATCCTCTGTACGATTATTCTTTTTCAGGATCTGGTCTGAATGAGACAGCCTGTGGGGAATGCACAATCGGGCTGAGAATCGGGTATCAGAGGAACCAGAGGAAGCAGTAGAAGCAGAGAAACCACTCCGCTCCTCCGCTTCCTCTGCGTGAACCATTCTTGTGTGGATTCGGAGATCCGCTGTCAGTCCTCGGCGCGGCCCTGCAGCAGCGGCTCCATCTCGACGTCGCGCGGGCCGCCTTCGTCGCAGACGGCGTAGGTGCCGCCGGGGTACATGGTGACGCCGGCGTGCTCGCCGCGGGCGTTCAGCACGTAGAACTGGATGCCGAAGCTGGGGGTGCCGCGGCTGTTCAGCAGCCGGCGCTCCACCGTGTTCTGCACGATGCGCCGCAGCCCCTCCATCCCCGCGTCCTTCGGAGACATCCCCCGCCGCAGGTTCTCGACGATCAGGTACGAGGTCAGGTTGTACAGGTTGGCCTCACCGCGCCCCGTCGATCCGGCCGCGCCCACCGCGTTGTCCACGTACAGCCCCGCGCCCAGGATCGGCGAGTCGCCCACGCGGCCGGGGATCTTCCACGCCAGCCCGCTGGTCGTCGTGGCGCCGCAGACGTCGCCGCGGGCGTTGACCGCGTTGCAGTTGATGGTGCCGTAGTAGTGCAGCGGATCGATCAATCCCTCGCGCACCATCTGCAGACCCGCCTCGTGCCCGGCCTGCGCGCGGCGCTCGGGGTCCAGGAAGCGCGCGGGGTCCGTGCGGCGCTTCCACTCCAGCCACAGGCGGCGGGAGAGCGGCGTGTTCAGGTCGTCCTCGACCGTGAAGCCCATCTGCCGCGCGAACCGCTGCGCATCCTGCCCCACCAGCAGGTGGTGGTCGGTGTTCTCCATCACCGCCCTGGCGACCAGCGAGGGCGTGCGGATGCCCTCCAGCGCGGCCACGGCGCCGGCGCGCTTGCGGGGCCCGTGCATCACCGACGCGTCCAGCGTGACCACGCCCTCGGCGTTGGGCAGCCCGCCGAATCCCACGCTGGCGTCCCCGGGGTCCAGCTCGTTCAGGTTGATGCCGGCGATGATGGCGTCCAGCACGTCGGCGCCGGCCGTCATGCGGGTGAACGCCGTCTCTACCGCGGCCATGGGGCCGCCGTTTCGGTACTGGTTGCCGTTCCCCGACGCGATGACCACCGGCCGCGCGGCGCCGCGCAGGATGACGGCGGGGGCGCCGGCCAGCGGCGCGGGGAGCGCGGCGGCCACCCCGGCCGCGGCGCCGGTGCGTACGAAGTCACGGCGGGTGATGGGGTTGCTCATCGATCGGCACGCGGGTGAGGGGAACGCGGCAGGACGGGACCGGTCCCCAGCCTACACGCCCGTCCGCATCGCGGCAAGCGGCGCGGAGGGCGCGGCAAACAAAAGGCTTGTTCCCGGACGGCGGTTGAATCATTTTGCCCGCCGCCTCGTATATCCCGCCCGTTTGTCCGTTTCACCGTCCACTCACAACCGGAAAGGCCGCATGCATCACAGACACATTGCCCTGGCCGCCGCCGCGCTGGCGCTGGCCGCCGCACAGCCCGCCACCGCGCAGGGCGGCGGGTTCGGCACCGCGGGCGAGGTGCCGTTCGCGCTGCAGGGCCGCGTGTACTTCATTCCCGAAGAAACCGAGCAGCTGCCGGACTTTTCGCGGCTGCGGCCGCAGGGCACCATCAGCACCACGGTGCTCAACATCCAGCCGCAGAGCTTTACGGTGGGCTTTCCCGGGGTGACGGACCGCTTCGAGTGGTTCGCCATCGACTACAACGGCCGCATCATGCTGCCGCAGGCGGGGACGTACACCTTTCGCCTGACGTCGGACGACGGGAGCAAGCTGTTCATCGACGGGGAGCTGGTGGTGGACAACGACGGTGTCCACGGGCCGGGATCCATCGACGGCGAGGCGACGCTGGCGGCGGGGCTGCACGACGTGCGCGTGCAGTACTTTCAGGGCCCGCGTGAGGAGGTGGCGCTGATGCTGGAGTGGGGGCCCGACGCCGAGAACCTGCGTCCGCTGGACTTTGCCGCGCTGGCGCCGGGAATGTACCGCCGCGAGGGCAACCGCCTGCGCGCCGACATGGCGGGCGCCGCGCTGTTCGCCACCAACAGCGCCGACCTGCAGCCGCAGGCGCTGGTGCTGCTGGCCGAGATCAAGCGGACGATGATCGATGCGCATCCCGGCGCGCGCATCAGCGTGGACGGCCACACCGACGACGTGGGCTCCGACACCGACAACCAGGCGCTCTCGGAGCGCCGCGCGCGGTCCGTCGTCAGCTGGCTGACGCAGCACGGCGTGGACGCGTCGCGCATCACGGCCACCGGCCACGGCGAGGCACAGCCCAAGGTGCCCAACAACTCCGACCGCAACCGCGCCCAGAACCGGCGCATCGAGATCACCGTCACCCTGCCCTGAGAGGGGTGCTGGAGGACCTCCGGAGTCGCAGGAGATTGACTTCCTGAGGGAGCGCACCACGTGTAACCAGCACCCGCACAACCGGTTGCGCGCGACCGAATGACCTCCTCTCCGACCGCGGAGGAGCAGGCTGGCCGGCAGAGGTCCAGCCCCGCGGTTCTGCCGGCAAGGTCCTTCGGTCGGCGCCAGAGTCCATCGTGTGAGCAGGAAACCGGGCGGCGCCTCCCTGGATAGAACGGGACTGTCATTCCGAGGCTCGGCCACACTGCCGCTGGACGATTGCGCCACAGGCTGCAGGGCCGAGGAATCTACCGTCGGTTCGTGCGAGGCCGGACGCGGCAGCCCGCGCAATTCGTGCGGCGGCGAAACCGCCAGACAGGGCCGGTCCGGGGCGTCACGACGGACCACGAGGAGACGGAAAGTAGATTCCTCGGTCGCGCGCCGGATGCGGCGATGCGGACGGGTTCGCGCGGCGCTCCCTCGGAATGACAGATCGGGTGTGCGCGGTGACTTCCTGAGAGGGTGTTGCTAAACCCCAGACCTCACAAAGAAGCGATGACTTCCTGAGGGAGCGCACCACGTGTAACCAGCACCCGCACAACCGGTTGCGCGCGACCGAAGGACCTCCTCTCCGACCGCGGAGGGGCAGGCTTGGCGGCAGAGGTCCAGCCCCGTGGTTCTGCCGGCGAGGTCCTTCGGTCGGCACCAGAGTCCATCGTAGGAGCAGGTACCGGGCGGCGCCTCCCTCAGGAAGTCAATTGCGGGCAGGGTTGGCGAGACCCTCCGGGTTACCGCCAGGAGCAGACCGGCCTCACACGAAGCTGACGTGTGAGGCCGGTCTTGTTCGGGATCCGGCACACGCCGGCCGTGAGCGCCCGCCGCCCGGCACCGATGCCGGGCGGCCGCGTTGCGCTTACGGGCGGGGGCTGCGGCTGGGTGCCGGCGGCGCGCCCGGCGCCACCGTGATGCTGCGCAGCGGCGAGCCGTGGCCCACCTGCCCCACCGCCGTCACCTGCCCGTTGCGCAGGTTCACCGTGTACAGCCGCGAGGGGCCCGTCGCCGCGCCCGCCGGGGTCAGCGTGGCGTAGGCGAAGTCCGTGTCGCCCGCGATGTCGAAGCCCACGTCGTCGCTGGTGTCGAAGCCCAGGCTGCCGACGGTGGTGATCTGGCCGTCGTTGGGGGCGTTCAGCCGCCCCAGCACGTCACGCCCCGCGTCGATGACGAAGAGCTCCGTGGAGGTGGGCGCCGGCCGCACGCTCAGCGTGTACGCCGTGCCGGCGATGCGCGGGTCCTGCCCCGCGTTCACGTCGCCCGCCGCGTACGCCAGCGGCGCGTCCACGATGGTCACCAGCGGGTCCGCCGTCTGGTTTACGCGCAGGTTCTGCTCGCTGCTGGTGTGAATGCGCAGCCGGTCGGGGACGGGGTTGAATCCCACGCCGAAGGTGGTGCCGGTGATGGCCGGGGTGATGGTGCCGCCGCCCACCGGCGTGGCCAGCCCGGTGCCCGTGTCCAGCGTGTACAGCCGGCTGGTGCTGCTGACGGCGTACAGCCGGTCGTCCGAGGGGCGAAAGTCGATGCCCACCAGCGTTTCGCCCGCGGCCAGGCCGTTGACGTTCACCAGCCCCACCCGCGTTCCCGGCGTCAGCGCGCCAAAGGTGATCAGCGTGTTGTTCGTGTCGATGGCGTAGATGGTCCGGCCCGAGAAGTTGTTTCCCGGCGCGCCCGGAGTTCCCGGCGTGCCCGGCGCTCCCGGCTGGCCCGGGGCTCCGGGCGTTCCCGGCGTGCCGCCCGGCCCGGCGGGGCCGATGGGTCCCGCGGGCCCGGAGGGGCCGGTGGGCCCGCGTTCTCCCTCGCACGCGGCCAGCGTCACCACGGCCGCAAACAGCGCCGTCCACGTCGTTCCTCGCCTGCCCTGCATCATGCGCCCCTCCTCCAGGTCCCGCTTGGATGATTGTCCGGCCGGCGGGCACGCGTGAGCCGCGCCCGTCCCCGGTGCCATGAACCGGATACGTGGCCGGTTTCCGGGGCGGATTCATCGGCAAACTTTGATCCATAATTGCACATACCTTGTGCATTCGAGCCCGTGCGCGCGCCCTCCATCGGCGGGCACGGCCACGTATCTACCAATACGACAAGGAGATGGGCGGATTCGCAACGAACATGAAGAAAAGAGGGGCGCGTCCCCGGTCCTGTACCAGATGCACCTCAGCCTGTGCGCCGGCCGAAGCCGGATGGGCGCATCGTCGCGTCGGCCACGCCGGGTCCGGCGCGAGGGGCCACCCGTTTCCGAAGGAGATTCTTCGGCCGGCGCACAGGGCTGCTGCGCGTTCCGACGGCCCGGGGTGGCGCCTTCCTCAGAATGACAGTGATCGTCCTTGCGGATTCGGGATCAGCATCACACCTGCGGCGCGAACAGGCGCACCTGAGAGCAGCCGGGGCAGCGCCAGGCGTAGACGGTCAGCTTGCGGCGGCCCTTGATCTTCATGCTCCCCCAGAAGCTCTTTTCCGGCGGACCCTCGACCCAGCTGACCGCCTCCTGGGTGGCGTTGTTGTTGTCCAGCAGAAAGCCGCCTTCCATGGGGCGCTGGCACTCGGTGCAGAATGGCTGGGCCATCGGGGGATTTGCGTACGGGTGAACGGGAGGCGCTGTCCCCCGCAACGTTGCTCGCGCACCCGCCGCGCGCCAGCCTCGGAGCACCGCACGCGGGACGTGCGCATCCCCCGAAAGCACGGCCGCGCGCCGGAAAGGCTCCCGGCGCGCGGCGTTGGGGTGGATGATGCGGATCAGAAGCTGATCCCGAAGCCGATCCCCGTATAGCTGCCGGTGGTGAGCGCCGCGCGCAGCGTGCCGCCCATGGGCAGGTCCACGTCCACGCCCCAATCCACCACCGCCCGCGCGTGCAGACCCTGCATGCCGCCCCCGCCGGCGTACGGCCGGAACGGCTCGGAGTGGTACTCCAGCACCACGCGCGGCGTCATGTACGGCCGCACGCGCCCGCCGTCGTAGCCAATGCTGATGCCCAGCGGCGCGCTGACGACGGTGGACGCGTTGACGCCCACCCCCAGCCCCGTGACCAGCGAGGCGCGCACCGGGCCGCCCGCGTCCGGCGAAAGCGGGACGGAGTAGTCCATTCCCGCCATGTACGCCACCGCCCGCGGCCGTCCCAGGCGTACGTCGTCGGTGTGCATGGCGCCCACGCCCACGCCGTCCATGATGCCGGCCCGCAGGCGCAGGTCCGGCACCCGCGCGAACGGCCGCGCCGCCGCGGCAATGCCAAAGCCGGCTCCGTTCGCGTCGAAGGTAAGGATCTCGAACTTCGGCTGCTGCAGCGGCGAGCTGAACAGTGGTCCGCCCCACTGCTGCGCGTGGGCCGGCGCCGCGGCCAGTGCGGCGACGAGCGCCGCGGTTGCCAGACGAGACAGTTGCATGGGCATGGCTCCGTGAAAAGGTGTTTGCCGAACGGGACCCGTCAGCTACACGCCCCGGCTTTGCGCGGTTCCATGACAATCATGACACACATTGCGCATCGACATGACACAGTGGGACGTTTCGAAACAGAGATGCTGGATGAGCCGGTTCCCCTGCATCCCTGCCGGTTTCTGGCGTCTCGTCGCACGGATCTTTTCCGGAGAGTCAATCCTACTCGTTCATGTAAATGCGATGGATTCTTTTCGACACGGCGAACTTCATCCGCAGAGACGGAAAACCATCACGCGGAGGACGTGGAGGATTGGAGAGAGAACGCGAATGATACCGAATCCGGGAAAACAACACCTTCATTTCATCCTGCCTTATTCACCCCAAACGCAATCCATGAGTCATAGATAGAAAAAACCCATGTCGCATCTTCTTGGGTTGCAGTAAGATGGGTGGTGTCGAAGCAACCATCCGTCCACAAGCCCGTGAATCTACGACATGGGTG
>NZ_DASWNM010000144.1:0-74387 GCF_036399255.1 Longimicrobium sp. | reverse complement strand
ACGGCAAGGTGGAGCCGGTGATCGTCTGATCGCAGGATGACGGCGCGGCGGCGCACCCCTGCGCCGCCGCGGCAGGATGAGCGCAATCGATCAATCCGGGACCCAACGAGGCCCCCGCCGGCACAGCGCCGGCCGGGGGCCCTTTTGTGTTCGTGAGATAATCGGAAGAGACGGTGAGAGAGCTGGCCAGCCAGGCCACCGCCGGCAAAACGACCGGCACCGCAGCCCCGCCGCGCATCGGCGGCGGGACGGACACGCACCCTGGCAGGAGCACGACCATGGCAAAGGCACACGAGTTCACCGAGGACTTCAACGACAACACGGCCGACACCACCCGGTGGTGGGTCTTCGGCGACGCGCGCGAGGTGAACCGGAGGCTGGAATGCTGGCAGTCGAGCAGCGCGGCCAACAGCTACGCGGGCTACACGGCAAAGGGCACCTACGACCTTACCGGGTCCATGATCTGGGTGGAGCTGGTGCGGGGTCCCCGGAGGGGCCAGGCCCGGCTGCGCGCGTACCTCAGCGAGGGCAACGAGCTCAGCATCGGGCTGGTGGACGGGCTGCTGCGCTGCGAGCAGCAGACGGGCGGAGCCTACCTCGTCTTCCTCACGCTGCCGTACGATCCCGAAGCCCATCGCTGGCTGAGGATTCGCGAGCTCAACGGCACGATCTTCTGGGAGACCTCTGCGGACGCGAGCGCGTGGACGACGCTCTACAGCAACCCGGCGCCGTTCGCCGTCACCGCCGTCAGCCCCGGCATCTTCACGGGCACGTACGAGCCGGTTCCCGCGCCGGGGGTGGCGATCTTCGACAACCTGAACGTGATGGAGACCAGCCGCGCGCGCCGGGTCGACGAGCGCCGCTTCTCCGCCCGCGAGGTGCGCGAGGAGGCTGCCCGCGTCGCCGGGAACCGCAGGCACGACGAGCACGCCAACAACAACGACGAGGTCAACTACCCCACGCGTCTGCTGGCCGGCGTCTATTCCAAGAGCCTCAAGCACGACGCGCTGGGCGATCCCGACCCGGGCTCGTACGCCACCCTGCTGCGCGCCCTGGAGAGCCGGGATCCCGCGGACTTCGAGGAGATCATCCTGGCCTCGTCCACCGCGCTCAAGCTCACCAACCCGCAGTCGGGGCTCGCGTTCGACGTCGCGGGACCGGACGCGCAGGAGCGCACCCTTCCGCCCGCGCCGCGCTTTGACAGCGACGCGGCGGCGCACGAGATGGGCGAGCTGTACTGGATGGCGCTGGCCCGCGACGTCTACTTCGGCAGCTACGGCACCGATGCCACCGTGGCCGCGGCCATCAGCTCGCTCAACGGCGAGTTCGCCCGCTTCGGCGGAACGGCGCCGGTCACCGCGCAGAACGTCTTTCGCGGCATCTATCCGGGCGAGCAGGTGGGGCCGTACGTATCCCAGTTCCTCGTCAAGGGAAGCACGGACCCGCGCAAGCCCAACGGCCTTGGCCTGGACGGCAACGAGGGCTTCATCTCGTACGGCGCACGCGTGATCGACCAGCGGCTCATCCCGGCCGCGTCCGGGGTGGACCACCTGACGGACTTCCCGACCTGGCTGGACGCGCAGAACGGGGTGGACCGTCGCGGGCTCGACACCTTCGACCCGTCCAGGCGCTTCATCCGCAACCTGCGCGACGGCGCCACCTTCGTGCACTTCGATCAGGTGATCGACGCGTTCTACAACGCCGCGTGGATGCTGATGAGCGAGCCCACCGGCAACCAGCTCACCTTTCAGAGCGGCATCACCGGCCGGGCGCAGATCGACCTGGAGTTCCCCAAGGACCAGGGAAATCCGTACGACCCGCCCGGCACCACGATGGACAGCCGCACGCAGGCCGGCTTCGGCACCTTTGGCCCCATCCACCTGCTGCAGGTGCTGAGCGAGGTGCTGGGCCGGGCGATCCGCGCGGTGTGGTGGCAAAAGTGGGGCGTGCACCGCCGGCTGCGGCCCGAGGAGTACGGCGGCCGGGTGCACAACCACGTCACCGGCGCGCGCACCTACCCGCTGCACGCCAGCATCGTCACCTCGCTGCAGACGGGCGGCCTCGCCCCGTACTTCGGGCAGACGGGGGAGCGTTTCCCGTCCTCGTACCTGCTGCCGCAGGCGTACCCGGAGGGCGCACCCACGCACCCCGCGTACGGCGCGGGGCACGCCACCGGCTCCGGCGCCTGCGCCACCATCCTCAAGGCGTTCTTCGACGAGACCGCGCCGATCCAGAACCCGGTGCTGTCCAACTCCACCGGCCTCTCGCTCGTCTCCTACACCGGCGCCGACGCGGGGCAGATGACGGTCGGCGGCGAGCTCAACAAGCTGGCGGGCAACATCGCCCTCTTCCGCAACGCGGCGGGCGTGCACTGGCGCTCGGACTACACCGAGTCGCTGCCCTTCGGCGAATCGATCGCCATCGGGCTGCTGCAGGAGATGTCGCTGGGCTTCAACGAGGACGACGCGTTCTTCGAGCTGACCAGGTTCGACGGGCAGAAGATCCGCATCTTCGACGGCAGGGTGGTGCCGGTGGCCTGACGCGATCCCGTCGGCTGCCCTTGCGCCGCGCTTGCGTAAAGGGCAGCCGTCGAAAGCCGTATTCTCTCCGGCAGAGGAGGCCGGGCACTGCGTTCGGCGATGCAGTGATCAGCCTCCTCTGCTTCTTGCGCCAGATGGTTTCTCCTCCGCCTCCTTCCGACGCGAGACACTCCTCACCCGCCCCTTCCACGATTGACAGCGGCCGGAGCCGGCATTAGGTATTCATCACAAATAGGCTCGATAGGTCCGAACGGCATTCAAACGGAGTTCCCCGCACGGAAGGGGGCTGAAAATCCAGGCCCGTCGGCGCACCGCGTCCGGCGGGCCTGGGAGCAACTCGGCGATGGAATGCCGCGCCCGCCCCGGGCGCGGCATTCCTTTCACCCGGCGCCCGCTCCGGCCGCGAGCGGACGTGCCCACGGGCCGGCGCGGCCCCATGCATGAGGAGGCACAATGGCGAACGCTCAGTACCTGGTGGACGACTTCAGCGACAACTTTCCCAACCCCGACGTCTGGGCCCCCTATGGCGGCGGCGAGCGCGAAACCAACCGGCGCCTGGAGATCGCGCTGCGCAGCGGGATCGCGAACGACGGCGGGTACACGTCGGTGACCGGCTACGACCTGACGGGCTCCTGGGTGCACGTGGAGCTGGTGCAGGCCCTGCGCGCCTCCCCTGCGCTGGAGGTGTACCTCACCCTCACCCGCGACAGCACCCACGCAGTCTCGCTCCTCATCGCGGGCGGCATGCTCTTCTCCAGCCAGCTCGTGGCCGGCATTCTCAGCGACGTGGCCATGGCGGCGTACGACCCCGAGCGCCACCGGTGGCTGCGGCTGCGCGAGCAGAGCGGCACGCTGTTCTACGAGTCGTCGGCGGATGCGGCGCGGTGGGAGGTGCTCGCAGCCGTACCCGTGCCGTTCGACCTGACGGTGGTAAAGGTCAGCATCGGCGCGACCACCACCGATCCGGTGCCCTCGCCGGGGACCGCCATCTTCGACAACGTGAACGCGCCCGACACCGGCGTTCGCCGCCAGGTGGAGGAGCGGCGCCTCGCCGCGCGCTCGGTGCGGGTGCAGGCGGCGGAGCTGGCGGCGGAGCGCCGGCACCAGGAGCACGCCAACAACAACGACGAGGTGAACCATCCCACGCGCCTGCTGGCCGGCCTTTATTCCAAGAGCCTCAAGCACGACGCGCTGGGCGATCCCGACCCGGGCTCGTACGCCACCCTGCTGCGCGCGCTGCAGAGCCGCGACCCCGGCGACTTCGAGGAGATCATCCTGGCCTCCGCCACGGCGGTCAAGCTCACCAATCCACAGTCGGGGCTCACCTTCGACATCGCGGGGCCGGACCCGCAGGAGCGGACCCTTCCGCCGGCGCCGCGCTTCGACAGCGAGGTGACGGCGCACGAGATGGGCGAGCTGTACTGGATGGCGCTGGCCCGCGACGTCTACTTCGGCAGCTACGGCACCGATCCCGTCGTGGCGGCGGCCATCAGCTCGCTCAACGGCGAGTTTCCCCGCTTTGGCGGCACGGTGCCGGCCACCGCGCAGAACGTCTTTCGCGGGATCTATCCGGGCGAGCAGGTGGGGCCCTACGTCTCGCAGTTCCTGCTCAAGGGCAACATCGACCAGCGCAAGCCCAACGGGCTGGGGCTGGACGCGGTGGAAGGGTTCATCTCCTACGGCGCGCGCGTGATCGACCAGCGGCTGATCCCCGCGGCCACCGGAGTGAACCACCTCACCAGCTTTGCGGCGTGGCTGGACGTGCAGAACGGGGTGGACCGGCGGGGGCTCGACCAGTTCGACACCACCTCGCGCCGCTTCATCCGCAACCTGCGCGACGGCGCCACCCTGGTGCACTTCGACCAGGTGATCGACTCCTTCTACAACGCGGCGTTCCTGCTGCTCTCCGAGCCGGCCGGCAACCAGCACTCGTTCCAGAGCGGGCTGACCGGGCGGCCCCAGGTGGACCCGGAGTTCGCCCGCAACCCCGGCAATCCCTACTACTCGCTACCGGGCGTCTCCCGCACCCAGGCCGGGTTCGCGACGTTCGGGCCCGCCCACCTGCTGCAGGTCCTTTCCGAGGCGCTGGGCCGTGCGCTGCGCGCGGTCTGGTGGCAGAAGTGGGGGGTACACCGGCGGCTGCGGCCCGAGGAGTACGGGGGCCGCGTGCACAACCAGGTCCTGTTCACCAACACGGGCGGGTCGGCGGGGCGCAGCTACCCGCTGCACTCCAGCATCACGGCCTCGCTGCGCACCGGAGCCCTGGCGCCTTACGTTGGCCAGGCGGGCGAAAGCTTTCCGGATTCGTACCTGCTGCCGCAGGCGTACCCGGAGGGCGCACCCACGCACCCCGCGTACGGCGCGGGGCACGCCACCGGCTCCGGTGCCTGCGTCACCATCCTCAAGGCGTTCTTCGACGAGAACGCGCCCATCCAGAACCCGGTGCTGTCGAACTCCACCGGTTTCTCGCTCGTCTCCTACACCGGCGCCGACGCGGCGCAGATGACGGTTGGCGGCGAGCTCAACAAGCTGGCGGGCAACATCGCCCTCTTCCGCAACGCGGCGGGCGTGCACTGGCGCTCGGATTACACCGAGTCGCTGCCCTTCGGCGAGGCCATCGCCATCGGACTGCTGCAGGAGATGTCGCTGGGCTTCAACGAGGACGACGCGTTCTTCGAGCTGACCAGGTTCGACGGTCAGAAGATCCGCATCTTCGACGGCAGGGTGGTGCCGGTGGCCTGACGCAGGCCAGCCGCCACGCACGACGGCTGAGGATGGAAGCGCCTCCGGGATGCCTCTCCCGGAGGCGCTTTCGTGTTGACAGCGAGGCCGGCGGCAGCAGATTGTGAAATTCTGGCTTCGCGGCCGTATCCACCCGCCCTTCCCCGCCGCGAGCCCCGCAGCCGCCTGCCCCGGAGATCCAGCGTGACCCGCTCACCGAACCGCGTTCTTCTGCTTCTGTGCCTGGCCGCCGGCGCGGGGTGGGCGGCGCCCGCCGCGGCCCAGACGACCACGTTCCGCGGCACCATCCTGTACGAAAAGATCCCGGCGGGGCCGCAGGGGCTGCGGCTGGACGCGCCGGTGCGCGCGCCGGCGGCGGGGATCCGGGTGGAGATCGTGGCGTCGCCCGGCCGCGCGGTGCTGGCCAGCGGGTTCACCGACGCAAAGGGCGGCTACTCCATCCCCGTGCGCCTGGCGCGCCAGCCGCAGGTGTACGTGCGCGCGCTGGCGCAGACGGAGAACGCCACGGTGGTGCGGGCGGGCGACCGGGCGGAGTGGTCCATCGTCTCCGAGCCGTTCGCCCCGCCGCGCACGCGCACCGTGCTGCGCGACCTGCTGGCCACCGACAGCAGCCGCGTGGCGGGCGCGTTCAACATCGCCGCCACCATCTGGCGCGCCAACACGCTGGTGCACGCGGCGCAGCCGGGCGTCACCCTGCCGCGGGTGGAGGTTCGCTGGGACACCACCTACGCGGGCAACACCTTCTTTCGCCCGCACGAGGCGGTGGCGTTCATCAACGGGCGGCGCGGGCACGACAGCGACGAGTACGACGACCACGTGATCGCCCACGAGTACGGGCACTACCTGATGTCGAGCTTTTCGCGCGAGTCCAGCCCGGGGGGCGACCACAGCTTCAGCGAGCAGGTGGACCCGCGGCTGGCGTGGTCGGAGGGGTGGGCCAACTTCTTTGCCGCGGCCACCACGGGAAGCCCGCACTACATCGACACGGGGGCGGTGCGCGGCCGGCAGGTGGTGCTGGTGCAGATGGACCTGGAAGACGACGTGCCCTCCGGCGACCACCCGGGCATCTACAGCGAGCACTCCGTCTCGTCCGTGCTGTGGGACTGGTTCGACGAGGCGGCGGACGCGCCGGACGCGCTGGCGCTGGGCTTTACGCCCATGTGGACCGCGTTCGTGACGCTGGCCAAGCAGCCCGACGCGTACCTGCTGCGCTACGCCAACGCGCTGGCCGCCGCCACCAAGCAGAACGGGCCCATGGCGGCGGCGCTGGCGGCCCGCGGCATCACCTATCCGCCCGGCGAAGAGCCGCCCGCGCCGGATCCGTTTCCGGAGGCGATCCCCTCCGGCAGGACGGTGACGGGCTCCGCGGACAGCCGCAGCACGCGGCGCAGCAACCTGTGGCGCTCGTCGTCGCACTACTGGTTCAGCATCCCCGAAGAGCGGCCGGTTTCGATCACCATGAAGATCACCGCCGCGGGCGACACGGCGCGCGCGGACCTGGACCTGTTCCTGTACGATGCCGAGGGCGAGCGGGTCGCCTACTCCGACGCGGTGAACGGCGTGGGCGGCACGGAGCAGATCTCGCGGCGCCTGCCGGCGGGCTACTACCGCATCGAGGTGCGCAGCTGGGCCAACGCCAACGATTCGAAGCTGCGCCCCGCCAACGCGCACGAGGGCACTTTTTCGCTGGTGGCGCGGTACTAGCCCCACCCGACGCGCGGCGCCGGGCCCATCCATCGTCCCCAGGGGACCCCATGAGACGCACCCTGCTCCACCTCTTCATCCTTGCGGCCGCCCTTCCGGCCGTGGACGCGCACGCGCAGGCGGCGGAGTCGCGCGGCGTCGCCAGCGCACCGGCGGCGGTCCGGCTGGCGGACGGCGGCGGCAAGGTGACGGCGCCGGTGGAGATCGAGGTGGTGCCGCAGGCGGACCCCGGCCCGGGGCGGCGGCGGGTGCGCATCGTCGCGCGGCCCACGGTAAACGCGGCGTCGCTGACCATCGACGTGAGCGCCGAGGACGGGCTCGCCGTCGCCACCCCGGCCGCGGCCACCTGGACCGCCACGGCGCACGCGGGGGAGGAAGTGGCGCGCGAGGTGGACTTCACCGTCAGCGGCCCCGGCGAGCTGCGGCTGGTGGTGACGGCCACCGTGAAGCACGAGAACAACTTCACGCAGACGGGGATCCACGACTTCGCGCTGCGCCCCGACGTCGCGACCCGCGCCGCCGCCTTCACCAAGAGCTTTCGCCCCGTCGCCACGGACCCCGGCGGCCGGACGGTGGTGGAGATCCCGGCCAGGACGCCCTGATCCGAATCCGCGGAACCAATGAGCCCCCGCCGGCAGCACGCCGGGCGGGGGCTTTTTCGTGTTTCCGGCGAAAGGATCTACCGAATCACAAAGGACCTGCCTCACGGAGAGATGCGGAGACACGGAGAGAAAAGAGAAGGCAACCGGTCTGTGCATCCAGCCGGCACCATCCCCGCCCGCACCATCCAATCGCCCTTCGGCGCGCGTCCGCCACGGTTCGTCCCATCCTCGTCGTCAGCCGGCGGACCGCAGACCATCTTTGCGTCGGGGCGGGCACCGAGCGCCGCGCCCCGCTGATCAGACCCGTGGAGATTGCACGATGAACAAGCTGACGCTGAACACGGAAGCGCTCATGGTCAGTTCCTTCGAGACCAGCCTGCCGTGCGCGGACCTGGACTTCTCGCTGACCACCAGCGGAGACGACATCGAACGCATGGAGGCCGCACGATGAACAGGCTGACGCTGGACGTGGAGACGCTCGCGGTGGACTCGTTCGATACCGGGCTGGCGGAACAGGACTGCCCGACCGCGAGCGCCGGCGGGGCCACCGGCACGGAGGCGCGCCCCTGCCCTGTCTGAACGCTTCATCCAAAACTCGCTCACCGAATCCGCGAACGGGCGGACGTACTCGACATTTTCCAGGAGACCGCACGATGAAGACGCTGACGCTGGACGTGGAGACGGTCACGGTCGACTCGTTCGCCACCGCCCTGCCGGACGAGGACTGCACGGGCGTAAGCGCCGGCGGTGCCACCACCTCCATGGCGCGCCCCTGCCCTCTCTGAGCCGGGCAGATCCCACCACGCATCTACCAGAACACCGGAGACCGTACGATGAAGAAGCTGAGACTGAACCTCGATGAACTTGCCGTCGCGTCGTTCCAGACCACCCCGCACGAGCGCGACGGAGGAACCGTGCACGGCTACGACCTGTTCGCGTGGAGCGACACGTCCGTCTGCCCCAGCGCCACCACCACGCGCACCGGCCCTCTCTGATACCAGAACCCGAAAAAGAATAATCGTACAGAGGAACAGAGCCAGACAGAGAAAGCGAGCTGAATATCATCTTAGTTCCTCTGTCTGACTCTGTTCCTCTGTACCTATAAAGATGTTGTTTTCCCCGATTCGGTATGACTCCCATCCGCGGTTCGCACCCAGTATCAGAATTAGCTCCGCGGGCCGACGGCCATTAGGCGCTGGGCGGCGGCCTGTGCGCCGTCTCCGCGCAGCGTGGGAGCGATGGATCGGGCGCGGCGGACCACGTCGGGCTGCAGGGCGTGCTATAGGGCTCTCCCGGGTACGTGTGGGCGGGTTGCCGATCATGAACACCGCTCCCGCGTACGGGTCCGTCTGCTGGGTGGGGCCGGCGCACGGCCACAAGTGTGGATGGGCACCGGGGCCTTGCCGCAAGTCTCCCCCGTTGCGATATTCTCCGTCAGACGGAAACGCGGGCGGCAGCCCTGGCCGGTGCAATCGCCCGCGAAAAGCGGATCCCAAGGCATTCGAGGACCCACGCAGAGCAGCGTCTGCGCGGGTCTTTTTCGTTGGTGCCGATCAGAACGGATCGTGGCCTCCGGCACCGGCAGGCGGATTATCACTATCTTTTCACGAAATTAAATTGTTGACCTGGATACCTTCTGCACGTTAGCGTACAGGCACGAGAAGCGTCCCCCCAGCCATTCCCCGAAGAGGTTTCCATGCGCCTGGACCCATTCGCCCTCGACGTGCAGTCGTTCGAAACGAGTCCCTCCTTCGAGGAGGACGTGGCGCTGCCGACCGAGCCGATTCCCATCGATCCGGAAACGCGCTTTCATCCGTGCACCCGCCAGCTGACCTGCGTCGGCTGCGCGTAACGCGCGAGCCCGTGCACGGCAGATGACGGAGCGCCCCCAGCCACTCGGCTGGGGGCGCTCGCGATTCCAAACAGAGCCGGGCAGAAAACCGCAGCTTCGTTCCGTCGGGAAGGACCTGGTGATCGGACGCGGCCCGTGGCGGCAGCGTTCCCATATCGTAGAAAGATGGCCATGGTACGATGATCCCATGCCGCGGTCGTTCGGCGACTCGAACGCGCGGGCTCATCCTCATACCAGATCCGGCGAAACTGTCATTCTGAGGGAGGCGCCGCGCAGTGCTCTCCGTATGCCCGGGAGCGTGGCGCCGACCGAAGAATCTTTATGCTGCATGCCGGGATCTCGAGGCCACGATGTGTTTTCCGGGCATTGCCCGGAAAGGGATTCCAGCTCCAACCGGACCGGTGCAACCATGATCCTCCCCAAGATCCGCGATCCCCGTTTCATCACCATCCGCCGCGGGGGGACGCTCACGGACGCCGACCACCGGCTCCTGGCGTTGTGGGCGGCCGCGTGCGCCGAGCACGTCCTGCACCTCTTCGAGTCGGTGCAGCCCATGGACCCGCGGCCCCGCCAGGCAATCGAGCAGGTTCGGGCGTGGACGCGCGGCGAGATCAGGATGATGCAGGCCCGCGCGGCGGGCGGCTCCGCCATGGCCGCGGCAAGAGTCCTGAGCGGGGCCGCCAGGCACGCCGCATTCGCCGCCGGCCAGGCGGGCGTGGTGGCGCACGTCGCCGCACACGAACTCGGTGCCGCGGCCTACGCGATCAAGGCGGCGCGTGCGGCCGCGCCTGAAGGGCAGGGTGAGAGCGCCGGCCGGCGCGAGTGCCGCTGGCAGCGCGAACAGCTCCCCGACGCCATTCGCGAGCTCGTTCTGGACGATCAGCGGCTGCGAAACGGGATCTGCTGGTTGGTGTTCGACTGCTGACGGGCGCGACGGCTTGTCTCCCCCCGAGTCCGGCGGGGCGATGGACAAAAGAAGACCGCAGCACGGCACCATGCCATGCTGCGGTCGTTCGCATTCAGTGCCCCCGGCGCGATTCGAACGCGCGACCTCAGGATTAGGAATCCTGCGCTCTATCCTACTGAGCTACGAGGGCGGGCCCGTCCGCAAAAACGGTGTGGACCGGCGCAGAATCTAGGGAAATCCACGCCCGGGGTCAACGGAGGAACCCATCCCGGCCAGGACCATCGGAACAACCTCCTGGGAAAACGCCCCGAGGCCACGTATCGTTGGCGCATCCCGGGGCCAAGCGGTATATCCATCCGACCGCCACCCGGGACCACACCAGAATCACCCCCCGCCTTTCAGACAGGACCGGACATGAGCAGAGCACCCTTCCCCACCCCCTTCGCCGGCACGTACTACCCCCTCTACAACTCGGGACCCAAGCAGTACATCCAGCCCACCCTGAACATGCCGTTCGACAAGGTGAGCGCCCTCTTCGTCGCGTTCGCCCACGCCTACGCGTCCGGCCCCACCAGCGCCACGCTGCAGCTGGAGCAGGGACAGCCGGACGAGCCCGCGCGTCTGGGCCTCCTGGTGCAGGTGGCACGGCACCGCAATCCGGGGATCAAGATCCTGATCTCGCTGGGTTGGGGCCACGACGACTGGACGTACATCGCCGCCGACTACGCCAGCGGGTCGAACCAGTTTCCACGCACCGTGGTCGCCCTGATCCGGCGGTACGAGCTGGACGGGTTCGACATCGACGACGAGAGCATCAACGGCTCTTCCGGCAAGATCACCCAGGATCAGTTCAACGGCGTCGTCTGGAACCTTCGCAACGCCCTGGACGCCGCCAGCGCCGCCGACGGCAAGCCCTACTTCCTGACCATCACGCCCGCGGGCGGGGCGGCAGAGGTAACCGGGGACAACATGGGCGCCTTCGACCTGATCAACGCGCAGTGCTACGGCTGGTCCTACCCGGACGACTTTACGAAGCTGGGCTATCCGCGGGGGCAGGTGGCGTGGGGCATCAACACCGAAGACGATCCTCCCGCGTACCCCAGCCAGGCGCAGTACCAGGGGCTCGCAGGCATCTTCAACTGGACGATGTCCGCGGACAGCGTCCGCAACTATCAGTACACCCTCCAGATTGCCCGGGACGTGGGATACCGGACGGTGGGCGCGGACCAGCCCGGCATCCCGGCTGAACAGCCAGCCCTGGAAAGCTGAGATCGAGCCCGCCTGAACGGTCCGATCCACATTCGCGGATAACAGCCTCAGGCGGAGGCGCGGAGAGAGCAACCCTTCTGCTCCGTGTCCCCGCCTGAGGCAAGTCTTTTACGGGCTCACCGGGATCGAGCGGCGCACACACGCGCCACGGCGCCGTATCCACCCTGCACGTTCGGATGAACTGCGTTGGGGTACAGAGGGACAGAGAAAACAGACGAAACCCTCGTTCGGGCCTCTGATCCTCTGATCCTCTGATCCTCTGTTCCTCTGTACCCCAAGCCTTTTGTGAGTTGGTAACCGCTCAGCCGATCGGCGCGAACAGGTCCACGCTGGTGCCGTCGGGATCGTGCATCACGGCATAGCGCTGGCCCCAGAAGGCGTCCCAGGGCGGCTTGTGGCCGTGGTATCCCAGCCCCGTCAGGCGCTCCCAGGTCGCGTCCACCTCCGCCGGGCCGTCGCACAGAAAGGCGAGGCCCACACGCGGCCCGCCGCTGGGCGGCTGCCAGTCCGGATCGAACGAGCGCACCACCTCCACGGTGTCCCACGCCAGCCGCATCCCGCCGGACAGCTTCGTCTCCACGTGCGGCTCCGCATCCATCTCCGGCGGCAGATCCAGGCCCAGCTCGCGGTAGAACGCCAGCGAGCGCGCCATGTCGCTGACCACGATTCCAATCAGGTCCAGCCTGGGCTTCATGCAATCCTCCATCGGGGTGTGTGCGATCCGGAACGGTCCGCCTGTGGGACGAAAGCTAGCCGGACGCGGTGCGGAGGTCTTGAACGAATCGGACATCCGCCGGGCGGATCAGAACAGCTCCGCCTTCTGCAGCGCGGACTCCGCACCGGGCAGAAGCTCCGTGGGCGACCGGCCGGCCAGCTGGCGAAGCTCGCGCGTCATGTGCGCCTGGTCGGCGTAGCCCGCGCGCAGGGCCAGCGAGGAGAGGACGGCGTGCGGCCCTCCGGCGGTCGCCAGGGCCAGCAGGCGCTGAAAGCGGAGGATGCGGTGCAGCGTCTTGGGCGCGTAGCCTACTGCGGAAAGCATGCGCCGCTGCAGCTGCCGGTCGCTCAGGTGCAGCGCCCGCCCCAGCTCGTGCACGCGGCCGTGCGGATGCGCCGCCAGCCAGCGGACGGTGGCGCGGATGATCCCGTCCGGCGGCGGCGAGCCGGCCAGCTGGCGCGCCAGCAGCGCCCCCGCGGCGGCGAGCCTGTCCGCGACCGGCTCCACGTCCGCGACCGCGGTTGAGAAGCGGCGGGCCAGCGCCGGCGACACGTCAGCCAGCGGCAGGTGCTGGTCCTGCAGCTCGCTCGCATCCACCCCCAGCACCCCCGCACACCACCCCGGCCGGAATCGCGCGCCCACCAGCAGCGTCCCCGGAGGCAGCAGCGCCACGCTGGCCCGCGTCGCCGGCCCCGCGACGGTCGGCTCGCCATTCACCCAGATCACGTCGACGCACGCGTCCGGCAGCACGTTCTGCTCGAGGTCCACGTCCCCGCCGCCCACCTGCTGCGTCCACAGGCAGACCAGGTGTTCGCGCGCCGCGTCCGGCGGCGCGAACTCGTGGTACGCCGAGGTCGGCTGGATGGCGGCGGGGCGGTTCGCGGCTGCGTCGGCGGACATTCGGACCGGCAGAATGGGATGCGGCTCCTTCACGCACCGTGAGGGAAGTAACTTCGAGCGCGCCGCGCGTCCAGGCAACGCTCTCGACCTCGCACGGAGTCGACGAAGTCGCGCCCTCTGTTAACTCTGTTGACTCTGTGTGAGGCCTACTCTTTTCAGTGGAATACGCAGCGACCCTCCCCGGCGCGGTAAGCCAGGGAGGGTCGCGGATGATGTGGATTCAGCGAGGGCGAGCCGATCGGCCGCGCACGGACGGATGATGTCGATCACCCGCCGCCACGCAGGGATCAGCCTTCGTAGCGCACCCGCAGCTCGGCGACCCACCCGGGCTTGGGAACGCCGCTCTGCTCGTAGCCGCGGCCCACGGCGTCCAGCACCGTCACGGCGGCCTGCTTGCGCGGCACCGGGCCCAGGTCGTGCACCAGCAGCGAGAGCGCGGCGGTGGCGTCTTCCAGCTCCACGTTGCCGGCGCGCGTGGCCGCGTACTTCACGTACCAGTTGCGCAAACGTCGCAGCGTTGGCGCATACGGCTCGGTGCCATGCAAAAAGTTGCGGAGCCCCATGGGGCTCATGCCGATCTCGCGCGCCACGCCCCGGAGCGAGGTGTTCTCCACGTGCGCCGCGGCCACTTCCCGCACGTGCCGGATGGACGCGGTGCGCGGATCGTCAGGGATCTGGTCCTTCATCTTCGGTATCTTCCAAGGGGTGGAACGCGATGCTTCCGCACCCGGCCTGCCCCTCAACATAATACCGAATAAATCCCGAAGCAACCCCAAATCAGGACATCGTGCGTACACGCGAGCCGCCACGCAGGTGCCCCGGCGGCGAATCTCCAGATCCCGCGCGCCTTTCCTCCAGATCACGCCGAGCGCAAAAGGACGCGACCCCCTCCCGGTCCGCGGGAGAGGGTCGCGCGTGGCCGCCGTCGGACGGAATCTACCGTCGCGCGCCGTATCCCATCACGTAACCGGCCACAAGCAGCGCCAGCGGATCGGACGCGGTGCCGGAGAGCAGGTCGTCCGGGCGCTCGCGCAGGGTGCGGGCGATGTCCTCCAGCCGCGCCGCCACGTCCGCGAACACGCCGCCGGCCGTCGTCCCCGCGACGGCGGCGGCCTCCACCGGGGCCACGGCCTCGGCTTCGTCGAGCGCGGCGGCGGTGAACGGGTCCGGCTCGGCGGAAAGCACCGCTTCCGTGTCCGCCACGAACGGATGCGCGTCCGCGGTCGCCACCGCCGGCTCCGCGGGCGCGGCCTGCCACTCCTCGTCCAGCGACGCCGGCTCCGCGATCGCCGCCGCGGGCTCGTCGTCGAAGGCGACCAACGGCGACTCCGCGATGGCGGCCGCGGGCTCCTCATCGGCCGCGGCCGGCTCGTGGTCGGCCGCGGCCGGTGCGGCGGCGGCGAAAGTGAGCGCGTCGTCCTCCACCGTCACGTCGAAGGCCGGCTCGGCGGCGGCAGCGGCGGCGGGCGACTCGAAGGTCACCTCCGCGGCCGGTTCGGCGACCGCCGGCGGCTCGGCGGCTTCGGGCGCGCCCAGCAGCCAGTCGGACGGGTCCAGTGCGTCGGCGGAGCGATCCGCCGACGCGGGCGCGGCTTCCCGCCACTCCGCCGCCGGCGTGGGGGCCAGGAAGCCGAGGTCCTCCACCGGGGCAAAGTCCTGCAGCCCCTCCACCGGCGCCACGGCGTCCAGCTCCGGGCGGGCATCGTCCGTGGCGCGGTCGTCCCACGCCAGCCAGTCGGGGAACGCCTCGTCCTGCGCGGGCGCGGCGGGCGCTTCGGCCGGCGGCCCCTCGGCAATCGCCTCGCGCGGCGCGGGGCGCTCCAGCCAGGGCAGGTCCTCGTCCTCCGCCGGGCCCGCGGCCCCCTGCGGCTGCGCGGCGGGCTCACTGACGATGGGCGTCTCTACGTCCCACGGCATCGTCGCCCGTCCGGGGGCGGCCGTCTGCGGCTCTGCGGCGGCGGCCGGGGGCTGCGGGGCGGGCGCCGGGGGGCTGGCCGGGCGCGCCGCGGCGGCCGGGATGAACGGCGGAAAGACGAAGCCGTCCAGGGAATCGCCGTTGCTCATGGATGCTCGGGAGTGCGTGGCCGGCCGGCGCGCGGAAGCGTGGTTCCGCGTGCGGCGTGGGGCTGGAGGACGTGAGGCATGTGCCGCAAAAACGTACGGCGTGCAAACTGGACTGTCAACGAAATCGAAGGAATGGCGCGGATCCGACGGCGCCGGACGGGAGCTTGATGCCCTCTGAACAGATACGTCACTGGCGCCCTCGATCTGTCATTCCGAGGGAGCGCACACCCCGCACCTTTGCCAGCCACGGAGCCGGTGCGCGACCGAGGAATCTACTTTCCGCCTCCTCGTGGCCTGCCGCGACGCCCCGGACTGGCCCTGTCCGGCTATTTCGCGGCTACGACGATGGCGCGGGCTGCCGCGTCCGACCTCGCGCGAGCCGACGGTAGATTCCTCGGCCCCGCAGCCTGCGGGTTGATCGTCCGAGTGCAGCGCGAGCGGGCCTCGGAATGACAACCCTGTTGTCGTCCAGCAGGGTGCGCGGAGTGCCGGTGGGACTCAGGACGCCATTTCGGGTGAGGGCCTGAAAATCCTCTACGACGCCTCGCTGGTCCAGCCAAAGCGCCCCAGCAGGGGCACGAAGGTGCACTCCGTCACCTCGCGCTGCGTAAAGGTGTTGCCCTGGCGCTCCACCAGCATCAGCTGCTGCGTCGTGCGCCCGCCGACCGGGATCAGCATCCGCCCGCCCTCCGCCAGCTGCTCCTTCAGCGGCGCCGGCACCTCCGGCCCCCCCGCGGCGACGAGAATCGCGTCGTACGGCGCGTACCGGCTCCACCCGATCGTCCCGTCCCCCACCAGGATGGCCACGTTGCTGATGCGCAGATCATCCAGCTTTTCGCGCGCGCGCGTGGCCAGCTCGCGAATGCGCTCCACCGAGTAGACGCGGTCCACCAGCTGCGCCAGCACCGCCGTCTGAAAGCCGCACCCCGTGCCCACTTCCAGCACCTTGTGCGTCTTTCGCAGGTCGAGCACCTGCATGTACAGCGCTTGCAGCGAAGGCTGCGACGCCGTCTGCCCAAAGCCGATGGGCACCGGCGCGTCCTGGTACGCGTGGTGGCGCACCGCCTCGGGAACGAACTCGTGCCGGTGGATGAGGTCGAAGGCGCGCAGCACGTTCAGGTCGCGGATTCCCCGCTGCTGCATGGTGCCGATCAGGGCGCGGCGCTGGCCTTCGTAGCGGTCCGTCATACCGCCAGGTCCCACGCCGCCACGTCCGCCAGCAGGGCGTGGTTGGTCAGGTCCAGGTGCAGCGGCGTCACGCTCACGTAGCCGGTGTTGATGGCGTGAAAGTCCGTCCCCTCGGGCGCGGACCACTCCACCTCGCCCCCGCCGATCCAGAAGTACGGCTTGCCGTTGGGGTCCACCGCCCTGGTCAGCGAGTCGATGTACACCCGCCGCGCCAGCCGCGTCACCTGCACCCCCTTCACCTCGGAGGCGTCGATCGGCGGCAGGTTCACGTTCATCAGCGTCTCGCGCGGAAACGCGCCGGGGCGCACCATCTGCGGCAGCAGCTTTGCCAGCAGCGGCCCGTAGCTCTGCATCTGCTCCGGATCGCGGCCCGTGTACGAGACGGCGATGGCGGGAATACCCAGGATGGTGGCCTCCATCGCGCCGGCCACCGTGCCGGAATAGAGGACGTCCTCGCCCATGTTGGGCCCGTGGTTCACCCCGCTTACCACCAGGTCCGGGCGCCGGTCCAGCAGCGCGCCCACGGCCAGCGCCACGCAGTCGGTGGGGGTGCCGTCCACGTGGTGCACCCCCTCGCGCACCTTACGGGCGCGCAGGGGAAAGTGCATGGTGAGCGAGTGGCTGGTGGCGCTCTGCTCGCGGTCGGGCGCCACCACGTGCACGTCGCCCAGCGTGCGCGCCGCGTCCGCCAGCAGCGCGATCCCCGGCGCAAGGTATCCGTCGTCGTTGGTGCAGAGGATGAACATCCGCTCGTCGTCTGATGGTGCGATTGCGTGGTGCTGTACGGGCTTCTACTGCCGCCCCCTCCGCTCGCCTGGGCTCGCACCTCCCCAAAACTGCTGGGGGAGGTTGAAGTTCGGCTGAGATCCGGATTCGGCGACAGGCATCAGACTGCGCAGGCGAGGTGCCCCTCCCCCGGCCCCTCCCCGTTCGTTCCTCACGGAGAGGGGAGAATTCGATCGCGATCCGGCAGCCTGTCGGGCGCGTCATCCTCCCCCACGCAGTTTGTGGGGAGGGCCGGGGTGGGGGCGCCTGCCGATGCAGACCGATCCCGATCGAAGCGTCTGATCCCCTGCCCCACCCCAACCTCCCCCGGCAGTTTCGGGGGAGGTGCGAGCCTAAGCGAGCGGAGGGGGCGCCGGGGACTCGCGACGGACTCTCGGATCCCCCTACACCGCCCCGTAGTTCTCGCGCTTGAACACGCCCGCCGCGCCCACCACCCCCGCCGTCCCCGGCAGCTCGGCGGGGACGATGCGGCAGCACTCCTGGGCGCTGCGAAAGGCGCGGCGGCGCACTTCGGCGCGCAGCGGCTCGAACAGCGTGTCACCCGCGCGGGTCACGCCGCCGGCGATCACCACCATCTCGGGGTTCAGGATGTTGATGATGCTGGCCACGCCGGCGCCCAGGAACTTGGCGGTGTCCTTCATCACCTCCGCCGCGTAGGCGTCGCCCAGCACGGTGGCCTCGTAGACCGTGGCGGCGGTGATGTCTTCCATCCGGCCGCCCACCATCTCCACCAGCACCGTCTCGGCCCCCGCCTCGATCCCCTCCACCGCGCGCACCGCGATGGCCGGGCCGCTGGCGTACTGCTCAAGGCACCCGTAGTTGCCGCACTTGCAGCGCCGGCCGTTGCTGTCGATGGTCATGTGGCCGATCTCGCCCGCCACGTCGCTGCAGCCGTGGTAGATGTGCCCGTCCAGCACGATCCCGCCGCCGATCCCCGTTCCCAGCGTAAGGCCCACCAGCGTGTCCACGCCGCGGCCCGCGCCCAGCCACCACTCGCCGTAGGTGGCGCAGTTGGCGTCGTTGTCCAGCGTGCAGGGCAGCTTTACCTGGTTGCTCACCAGGTCGCGCAGGGGAAAATTGCGCCACCCCAGGTTGGGGGTGTTGATCACCGTACCCGTCTTGCGGTCCAGCGGCCCGGGCGAGCCGATGCCCACCCCCGCCACCGCCCCGCGCGTGGTCCCCGCCGCCTGCGTCACCTCGCCCACCGCGTCCTCCACCATGTGGACGATGCGGTCCACCACCGCCTTGGCGCCCCGCTGGGCGTCGGTGGGCAGCGTGCGCAGCCCCAGCACGTCTCCGCCCTCGATGGGCACCAGCCCCACCACGATGTTGGTGCCGCCGAGGTCTACTCCGACGATCCACTTTTTCTCGGCCGTTCCGGGCGTCATGGGCAGTCTGCTCTCGTGTGCCGCGGCATGCGGGCGGCGGGATCGGGGATGCGGCAACCTAACATCCGCCGGTTCGCCGTGAAAGCCCGCGCCCCTCCACAGATGCACGTAGTGGACGCACTGCCGACGATAGGGAATAGGGAATAGGGAATAGGGAATAGGGAATAGGGGACAGGGGACAGGGGACAGGGGACAGGAACAGCCGGCAACGGCGGGGTGGATGCCGCTACTGCTGGCCAGGTTCGGTGAGCAGGGGTCTGCGCAGCAGGTGGGGAACTCAGACGGAGTCAGCAGAGTTGCTCCGATCGACCCTGCCGCCCCTCCCCAATCCCGCCACGCCCACAGCACTCTCCCTGCCACCTCTGCCTCCAGTCCGCGAAGGCGGCCTTCGTGTGCTTGTTGCAGCGAATTCATTCGCCCTTGCAGCCCTTGCAGCGGACACAAAAAGCCGCGCCCCTCCACGGACACGGCCTTTCCCCTGCTGGCTATTCCCTATTCCCTATCCCCTATTCCCTGTTCCCTATTCCCTATTCCCTTCCCTACCCGTCCACCCGCAGCGTCGCATCCGCCGCCATCTCGTCGATCCCCAGCGGCGCCCGCACAATTCCCTCGCGGCGGATGCGCGCGCGGAACTCGCGGTTGCGGCGCACCTTCTCGGGGTCCGCGTACGGGCGCTCGTGGTGCAGGTGAAGCACCGGCGCGCGAAAGCGCACCTGCACCCCGCGGATCCCCGCGTTCTCCAGCCGCTCGCCCAGGGCGCGGTCCAGCCCGCCGTACGCCATGTCCGTGTCGTAGCCGTTGACGGCGATTACGTCGTCCTTCCAGCCCCCCGCGTTGTGGCCGTTCCACGTGGGCCGCGTGGGCGTCAGCCGGTCCAGCGCCGCCGCGAGCGCCGCCGAGCGCGTCAGCCGCACCCCGTGCCGCCCGCCGCGCCACCCGTGCGCCCGCAGCCAGGTCGGATCCGCCACCCGCATCTCCCGCACGTCGTCGACGCCGATCGCCGCGGTGACGTCCGCGGAAAGCTTCAGGTATCCGCCGGAGAGAAAGTGGCCGGGGCGCGCCAGCCGAACGTGCGTGGCCAGCAGGTCCTCGCGCGGAATGCAGTCGCCGTCCGTAAAGAGCAGGTAGTCGCCGGACGACGCCAGGATGGCGCGGTTCAGGATCTCCGTCTTGCGGAACCCCCGGTCCTCGTGCCAAACGTGGACGATGCGCAGCCCCGTCTCCGCCCGCATCCGCTCCACAACCGCGCGCGTCTCCGGCCCCGACCCGTCGTCCGCGACCACCACCTCGAAGCCGCGGAACGTCTGCGCGCCGTATCCCCACAGCACCAGCTCCAGCTGCCGCGGCTGGTTGTACGTCGTAACGATCACGGACGGCCGCGCCATCGCCATCGCTCAGCCCGCCCGCACGTGCGAAAGCGGGAGCGCGAACCCCTTTCGCACTCCCGCACTCACGCACTCACGCACTTCCGCACTCCGCCTCATCCCCCGATCTGCAGCACCGCCAGGAAGGCCTCCTGCGGAATCTCGACCGTGCCCACCTGCTTCATCCGCTTCTTGCCCTCCTTCTGCTTCTCCAGGAGCTTGCGCTTGCGGGTGATGTCGCCGCCGTAGCACTTGGCGGTCACGTTCTTCCGCAGCGCGCTCTTGCTTTCGCGGGCGATGATCTTGTTGCCGATGGCCGCCTGGATCACCACCTCGAACTGCTGCCGGGGGATCAGCTCCTTCAGCTTCTCGGCGATGGTGCGGCCGTACTCGTACGCCTTGTCGCGGTGGATGATCACGCTGAACGCGTCCACCGGGTCGCCGTTGATCAGCATGTCCAGCTTGACCAGCGGGTTGGCGCGGTAGCCGGCCAGCTCGTAGTCCAGCGACGCGTAGCCGCGGGTGGCGCTCTTCAGCCGGTCGTAGAAGTCCAGCACGATCTCCGCCAGCGGCAGCTCGTAGCTCAGCTCCACGCGCTGCGGGTCGGGGTACGTCATCCCCATGAAGTTGCCGCGCCGCTCGTGGCACAGCTTCTGGACCGCGCCGATGTACTCCGCCGGGCACATCACCCGGGCGCGCACGTACGGCTCCTCGATCTCGTGGATCTTGGTGGGGTCCGGCAGCGTGCTGGGGCTTTCCACCCACAGCTCTTCGCCGTCCGTCATCGTCACCGAGTACTTTACGTTCGGGACGGTGGTGATCAGGTCCAGGTCGTGCTCGCGCTCCAGCCGCTCCTGGATGATCTCCATGTGCAGCAGCCCCAGGAACCCGCAGCGAAAGCCGAAGCCCAGCGCCAGCGACGTCTCGGGCTCGTACACCAGCGAGGCGTCGTTCAGCTTGAGCTTGGCCAGCGCGTCGCGCAGGTCCTCGTACTGCTCGGTGTCCGTGGGATAGATCCCCGCGAACACCATCGGCTTGACCTCCTGGTAGCCGGGAAGCAGCTGCTCCGCACGGTTCTCCGCGTCCAGGATGGTGTCGCCGCTGCGCGTGTCGGCCACCCGCTTGATGCCGGCGATCACGTACCCCACCTCGCCCGGCCGCAGCTCGGGCGCGGGAAAGCGCCCCAGCTGCAGGTACCCCACCTCGTCGATGGGATACACGCTGTCGTGCGCGCCAAAGGCGATGCGCATCCCCGGCTTCAGCACCCCGTCCACCACGCGGATGCTGGGCACCGCGCCCACGTACTTGTCGTAGTACGAGTCGAAGATCAGCGCGCGCGGCGGCGCGGCCGGGTCGCCCTGCGGCGGCGGCACCTTGGCGACCACCGCCTCCAGGATGTCGGCGATGCCGATCCCCGCCTTGGCCGACGCGGCGATCACGTCGTCCGGGTCCACGCCCAGGAGGTCCACCAGCTCGGCGCGGCGCCGCTCGGGCTCCGCGCCGGGAAGGTCGATCTTGTTGAGCACGGGGATGATCTCCAGCCCCGCCTCCATCGCCAGGAACAGGTTGCTCAGCGTCTGCGCCTGCACGCCCTGCGACGCGTCGACGACGAGGATGGCCCCCTCGCACGCGGCCAGGGAGCGCGACACCTCGTAGGTGAAGTCCACGTGCCCCGGGGTGTCGATCAGGTTCAGCTGGTAGTCGCGGCCGTCACGCGCCTTGTAGCGCATGCGCACCGCGTTCAGCTTGATCGTGATCCCCCGCTCGCGCTCGATGTCCATGGAGTCGAGCACCTGGTCCTTCATCTCGCGCAGCTGGAGCGTTCCCGTGGTCTCCAGCAGGCGGTCGGCCAGCGTGCTCTTGCCGTGGTCGATGTGGGCGACGATGCAGAAATTGCGGATATGGTCCAGTCGCAACGTGCGATTCCCGATGGGAGAATTCAGGTCGTTCGTTCAGTGCAAAGCTCTGTAAGTTAACCCCGCGGAGGGGGATGGAGAAAGCCCCGTCCCGCCGGGGGCGGCCGGGGGCTCGCGGACGTCCGCCTTTCTTCGCCGCGGCGCTACCAGCTGGCGCGGGTCCAGTACAGGTACACGCCACAGTTGTAGATCCCTTCGCTGGCGTACTGCTGGAACTCGGGGGGCACCTCGCTCCACTCACGGTACACCTCCACCGCCTTCACGTCGCGCGGTCCGATGATGTGCGACAGCTCGCGGCGGGTGCCCGCGCGAAACTGCGGCACCGGAACGCCGTCCAGCAGCATCACCATGCACCGCCACCCCCGCTGCGACCGGGGCCGCGTGCCGCCCCGGCCCTGCCGCTCCACGTACAGCCCGGGCACGCCGCGCAGCAGGTCGCCCGCGTACGCCGCCCCTCCGCTGCGCTGCTCCAGGTAGGCGGAATCCAGGAACACGCCCAGCCCCAGCGACCGGCGCCGCTCGAACCCCTGCCGCCCCCGCTCGTTGCGCCGCTGGCCGTACACCACCACGGTGTCCAGCGCAAACGGCCGCTGGGTCATCGCGATCGCCACGCCGGCCTGCGGCCGGCCCACCTCCACCGCCGCCACCTCCGCCACGGTGTACCCGGACCGCCGGGCCTGCACCCGGTACGTCCCCGGCCGGCGAACACGCAGCACCACGGTGCCCTGCTCGTCGGTGAACCCCGCGGCCGCCAGCGAGCCGTCCGCCGCCTCCACGCGGACCATGGCCTCGGCCACGGGAGCGCCGGTCGCCGCGTCCGTGGCCACCGCCCGGACGGACTGCGCCGCCGCCGGCCCCGCCGCCAGGACCGCGAGCACCGCCCCCAGCCACCGCCGCCCGCGATTCGTCACCATGCGTCTCGCCTCACGAAGGGAAAAGAGGACCGCACCACAGGCTGAACCCATCGAAAAAGGTTCATCGCAGATCTGGCTGCAGGCAAACGTCGAGGGTCCGTCGTGCGGCAAGCCTGCCGTCGTGCCGTCGCAAGCTCCCGCAGCGGTGAGTATCGCTGAATCCTCCGCAGAGACCTTTCCCGCCGCGTACGCGCCGCAGCTGGCGGACGCCTCCACCTGCCGCGCGTCTTTTCCACGCGCCTGCCCCGCCGTTGAGCCGGAAGGGAGCGCCGGTGCGTCCGCTGGACCGGGACGTTGTTCCACCTTCCGTGCGTCCGAAATTCCACGAGATCGCGCGGCGGATATCGGTGGCGGCTGGCTCCCGGGGCGCTCCGGCGGCATGGGTGCCTCCCTCGGAAAACGCGGATGGCCCCCTGCCACATTCCACCCGCCCGCCGACCCTCCGCTTTGCCTCCACCGGGCATCGTGCCGCAGTGATGGATCGGGTGCTCATCCCCGCCGACACATGATCTGCCGCCCCTGCAACGAGATCGACGAAGAACCCGAAAAAAGGCCGCCCCGCGCCGGGCGAACGCGCGAAGACGGCCGGCCTACCACCCCGCGCGGGTCCAGTACAGGTACACGCCGCAGTTGTTGAAGCCGTTGTTGGCCCAGCGCTGGAACTCCGGCGGCACCTCGCTCCACTCGCGGTAGATCTCCACCGACTTGATGTCGGTCGGGCCGATCACGTGGTGCAGCTCGCGGCTGCCGCCGTCGTCGAACCGCATCGACAGGGGGTATCCGTCGATCAGCATCACCATGCACCGCCAGCCGCGCAGCGAGCGGGGCACCGTGACCCCGCGCCCCCGCTGCAGGTACGTGCCCGGCACGCCGCGCAGCATGTCGCCCACGTAGGCCGCGCCGCCCATGCGCGGCTCCAGGTACGCCGAGTCAAGGAACACCCCCAGCCCCAGCGAGCGCCGCCGCTCGAACCCCTGCCGCCCCCGCTCGTCGCGCGTCTGCCCGAACACCACCACCGTGTCCAGCGCGAACGGCCGCTGCGCCATCCGCACCGCCACCCGCACCTCGCCCCCCGCCGCCTGCACCGCCACCGCGCCGGGATGGTAGCCGGAGCGCGTGGCCTGCACCCGGTATGGGCCCGGCCGCCGCACCCGCAGCGTCACACTCCCGTCCGAACGCGTAAAGCCCGCCGCGGCCAGCGAGCCGTCCTCCGCCTCCACCCGGATCATCGCCTCCGCCAGGGGGGCGCCGGTGGCCGCGTCCACCGCGGACGCGCGGATCGTCTGCGCCGCGGCGGGCGCGGCGGAAAGCACTGCGAACAGCCCCGCGAGGATGGACACCCGCTTCGTGCGCGTCGTCATGGAATCGCGGTCCGATGATCGGGGGTGATGCTGCGGATGATGGGGCGTACGAACGCGGAGCCGACATCATTCTCCCCGCGCGCGAGCAACGTCTACACCAGCCCCCGCCGGCGAAGTTCCCTCGGGTTCCGGGAGAAATCCAGGCGGGGACTGAAGCGAAAACGGTTGCCGCCCGCGCACGTTCCGGCTATTTTCGGCACGCCCGCGGCACCCTGCGTCCGGATCTCCGGCCGCACCCCCCGCCGCGGGCACTCCCGCACCCTTTTACGCGCGCCCCTTCCGCTCCCGGAATCCCGGATCGGTACGCGCATCCCACGAACCAACCCGTTTGCATAGATGAAGATCCATCGTCTGGCCATCGCCGCGGCCGTGGCCGCCGCCGCGCCGGCCGCCGCGCAGGTGCCGCTGACCCCGCGCGCCCTGGGGATGGGCGGCGCGTACATCGGCGTGGCGCGCGGGGCCGAGTCGCTGTGGCAGAACCCCGCCAACCTGGGGCTTCCCAACAGCCCGCACTGGTCCGCCGCCATTCCCACGCTTTCCATCGGACTGGGCACCCGCGGCATCGACACCGACCAGCTGGGCGACCTGCTGGCGTACAACGAGCTCAGCGAGGCCGAGCGCGACGCCCTGCTGGCCGACATCCCCGCCGGCGGCACGGGCGTGGACGTGGACGTGCGGGCGCCGCTGGTGGCGCTGCAGGTGCGGCGCTTCGCCGTGGGCCTGAGCTACCAGACGGTGGGCAGCCACACGGTCAACAAGAGCATCGTCGACCTGGTGCTGAACGGGTTCGATCCCCAGAACAGCTACACCATCGAGAACACCGAGGGCTTTCGCGCGGGGTTCTGGGACATCGCCGCGGCGTACGGGCGCCGCGTGGGCCCGGTCAGCGTGGGCGCCACGGCGCACTGGTTCATCCCCCGCGAGATGGTGCGCTCCGGGCTGGTGGCGGCCGACACCACCTTCACCGACATCAGCGGCTTCAGGGTGCCCACCGACATCCGGGTGACGTACGCGGGGATCGCCAGCGAGGGCGGCAGCGGCCTGGGGCTGGACCTGGGCGTGGCGGCCGAGCCCATCCCGGGCCTTACGGTGAGCGCCGCGATCGAGAACGCCTTCAACACCGTGCAGTGGAGCGGCGACCTGACGCTGCGCACGGTGACGCTGGACCGTGAGGACTACGAGGACGGCGACCCCGAGGGGGTGCTGGAAGAGTACGACGACAGCAAGCGCGACTACAACACCGCGGTGGACGTGGCGCAGCCGTGGGACCGCCTGGCCGACTCGGTGCTGGCGGACCGCGACGCGGGGCTGCCGGCGGTGCTGCGCGCGGGCGCGGCGTACCGCCTGGGCACGGGCACCACGCTGGCCGCCGCGTTCCGGAGCGAACTGGGCGGCGGCTCGCCCGTGGGCGCGCTGTGGGACCAGCAGGTCAGCCTGGGCGTGCAGCAGCGCATCCCCATCGTCACCCTGCGCGCCGGCTTCGCCAGCGACATGGAGGACGGCACGCTGCTCAGCGGCGGCCTGTCGCTGGGCCCCATCCAGCTGGGCGTGGCCCGCATCACCAGCGGCTCGGGCAATGACGAGCGCAGCGGCTGGATCGCCACCTTCGGCCTGGGCGGCCGCAGCGACACCACCATGCCCTAGCCGAAGCCGGGAAACAACAGCTCGATGGGTACAGAGGAACAGAGTCAGACAGAGAAGCGAGCTGAATCATCATCTTGCTTCCTCTGTCTGACTCTGTTCCTCTGTACGATCATTCTTTTTCAGGTTCCGGTAGAACCGAAGCAGTCGCGGCATACGGCAGAGCCCCTCCCCGGCGCACCGGAGAGGGGCTCTCGACGTCGCTCCCGTCAGTTGTCCGAGGAGCGGGGCCTGCTTGCGCTTCCCGAGCTTTCGCGCGACGGCGGCGGCGACGAGCTGCGCGGCGGCGCGGACTGACGCGCCGGGGGCGACTCGCGGCGGGGCTGCGCCTGCCGCTGCGGAGGCGACTCGCGACGGGGCTCCGCCTGCCGCTGCGGGGGCGACTCGCGCCGCGGCTCGGCCGAGCGCTGCGGCGGCGACTCGGCCGGGCGGCGCTGGAAGGTGGGGCGCTCGCGCGCCGGCGCCACCGGCTTGTCCTGCTGCGGCGGCTGCGCCACCGACTCCTCGGGCTGGCGCGGCTGCGAAGGTCCGCCGCGGCTTCCCGCGTCGCGGGCGCGGGGCTCGGCCGTGCCGCGGCCCTCGCTTCGGTCGCGGACGCGGGGCTCGTACGTGCCGCGGGTGGGGCGGTCGGCCGGGGCCGTGGAGCCGCCGCTCTCCGGGCGCCGCACCGACGACACGCCGCCGCGGCTGCCGCTGCCGCCCGTCTGCGGCCGCTCCGCCGACGTGCCCCCGCCGGACGCGCCGCCCCCGGACGGACGGGCGCTGGCCGGCCGGTCGGTGCGGGCCGTGCCGCCGCGGGCTTCGGGCGCGCCCGAGGCGCCGGGACGACGCGCGGAGGTGGTGCGCACCGGGGGCGCCTGGCCGTCCGTGCGCTCCTTGTAGCCGTGCAGCGGGCGGTTGCGGGCCGTGCGGTAGTAGTACCGGTCGTAGTACGGGCGCCGGCCGCCGCGCCAGCGGTACGTGTCGTAGTAGTACGGCCGGTGCACCAGGATCACGCGGACGCGGTCGCAGCGAGAGCGGCCATAGTAGTCGTAGCGCGAGTCGTGGTACCAGTCGCCGTAGCCGTCGTAGCAGGCGTACCGCGGATAGTCGTAGCGGCGGTTGCCCACGTGGTAGGTGTAGTAGTCCACCGACTCGAAGCCGTACGACGGCTCCGGCACCACGGCGCGGACGATCTCGTCCATGGCGTAGAACGGGTCGCCGTAGATGGACCGGTCGCCGTCCCACGACGCAAGGCGCGGGCGGTACAGGTCGCGCACGCGCCACATCTCCAGCGGCTCGTCCAGGGCCACGGCCATCACGTAGCCCATGCCGTAGCCGCCGCGCACGTTCAGGTTCACCCCGCCGCGCGAGCCCAGGTTCAGGGTGCGGCCCCCCTGCACCCAGCCGTCGTCGCCGTCGTAGCGGGGAAAGATGACGTCGACGTCACCGTTGGTGTCGATGTGGAACACGGCGAGGTACGCGTCGCGGTCCGTGCGGACGCGGACGCGCATGCGGTCGCCGAGGCCGAACAGGTCGCGGTCCATCCACACCTGCACGCCGCCGCTCTGCGCGGCCGTGGCGGCTTCGAGGACGGCGGCGTCGGCGTCCAGCAGCAGTGCGGGCGCGGGAGCCGCGGCCGCCGGTGCGGCGGCCAGCGCGCTCAGCGCAAGGCCCGCCAGGATCATGTATCGCATGGGAGTATTTCTCCGGGGTGGTGCTGGGGTCTACGCCCATGGTGGCAGGGCAATCGCCGTTCCGGGTGCGGCCCAAAAAGCAAGATAATGCGGCGCAACGACTTGGCAAGATTCCCCTCTGTGCCCGTCCCCGCGCTCCGTCCACGGCCGGGGACGGTGGTTCTCCCGCAGGGGACGGCGGAGGGGGTGAAGGGGTGAAGGGGTGAAGGGGTGAAGGGGTGAAGGGGTGAAGGGGTGAAGGGGTGAAGGGGTGAAGGGGGGCCGATGGATCGTGGAGCGTCGACGTGGGGCGCGCTGCGTCCGAGGCGGCCCCCTCTCCCGGCCTCTCCCCCATAAACTGCATGGGGGAGAGGAGAATTCGATAGTGCTTCGGATGGGGACGAACTGCGTCCGCCAGCGCCCCCTCCGGCTCGCCTGGGCTCGCCACCTCCCCAAAACTGCTGGGGGAGGTTGGGGCGGCCGATGGATCGGGGTGATTCGAAAGGCATCGGTCTCCGTCCGCGGAGGGCCTCCTTGGGAAAGGGGAGAATTCGATCGCGGCTCCGGACAGCCTTTCGAGCGCGTCACCCTCCCCCGCGCAGTTTGCGGGGAGGACCCGGGTGGGGGGGCCCCGGCGGGCGCAGGGAAACCCTTCGAAGCCACATCCAGCCCCGCCCAACACCAACCTCCCCCGGCAGTTTCGGGGGAGGTGGGCGAGTGGTGCTCGCCCGGAGGGGGCGCCGCGGGTCGCGACTCCCCCTTCACCCGCTCACCCGCTCACCCCTTCACCCGTTCGCCGCCGCCATCCGTTGACGCCCCCCGCCCGCCCGGATACCTTCCCGGCTTTCCAAGAAAAGGAGCCGTGCCCCATCCCCTGCTGATCGAGTCGTTTCAGACGGTCCCCGCGTTCCGCGCGCTGGCCGCGTCGCTGCCGCGCGTCGGCGAGCGCGCGCTGGCGTCGGGGCTGGCGGGGTCGTCCGTCATGGTGATGCTGGCGGCGCTGCACCGCGTGCGCCCCGAGCGCATCTGGCTGCTGGTCGCCGGCGGGCCCGAGGACGCCGACCAGGCCGCCAGCGACCTCGAGGCGCTGCTCGGCGAGCAGGCGGTGTTCCTGTATCCCCAGCGCGAATCCCTTCCCTACGAGGAGGGCGAGCCGCACCTGGAGATCGGCGGGGCACGGGTGGAGGCGCTGGAGGCGCTGCTCAGCGGCCGCGCCCGGCTGATGGTGACCACCGCGCGCGCCATGCAGGAGCTCTCTCCCGCGGTGGACGGGCTGCGCGACCTGCGGCTGGAGATCAAGGCGGGCGACACCGTTCGGCTCCCCGAGCTCTCCGCGCGGCTGGAAGACATGGGCTTCGAGCGCGTAGCCACGGTTGAGGAGGTGGGCCAGTTCGCCCTGCGCGGCGGCATCGTGGACGTGTTCGGCTTCGGGACGCCCGAGCCGGCCCGCATCGAGCTGCTGGGCGACGAGGTCGACTCCATCCGCTTCTTCGACATCCTCAGCCAGCTCTCCGTCCGCGCCGTCGACCACCTGCAGCTCCTTCCCGTCGACCTGAAGTCGGTCGACGGGATGGGCGACGGAAAATCCGCATCCCCGTCGTCATCGTCCGAATCCACCGAAGCCGCCGCGCCCTCCGGTGACGCGGAGCGGCGGTCGCTGCTGGACTACGTGCCGGAGGACACCGTGGTCGTCCACCTGCACGGCACGGGGACGCGGCAGGAGCTGGAGCGCACCTGGGGGGAAGTCGTCCGCCTGCACGACGCGGAGGTCAAGCGCGGCACGCGGCCCGAGGACCCGGAGCGTCTCTTCTTTTCGCCGTCGCACGCGGACCAGCGGCTTTCCGCGTTTCCGCAGCTGTACATCGACGACGCGGGTAGCGCGCCGCTGCAGTCGGTGTCGCGGTTCCGTGCGCTGCCGCCGGACCCCATCGACCGCGACATGGGGCGGCTGGGCGACGTGCTCAAGGGGGGCGCGGCGCGGGGCGAGCGCACGCTGATCCTGTGCGACAACCAGGGCCAGCTGGAGCGCCTGCAGGAGCTGCTGGACGAGCTGAAGGTGGCGCGCACGGTGGAGCTGGGGATCGGCTCCATCGGCGGCGGGTTCGTGCTGGCGGACGCGGAGCCGCCCACGCGGGTGCTGACCGACCACGAGATCTTTCGCCGCTCGCGCCGCATTCGCCGGCGGCGGCGCTTTCGCGGCGGGGCGGCGCTGGAGAGCGTGGCGGCGCTCAAGCCGGGCGACTACGTGGTGCACATGGACCACGGCATCGGCCAGTTCCGGCGGATGGAGCGGGTGCGGCTGGGCGAGGAGGAGTTCGAGACGCTGGTGATCGAGTACGCCGGCGGCGAGCTGCTGCGCGTGCCCGTGCACCGCGTGGACCTGATCGAGCGCTACGTGGGCGACGCGGACGGCGACGACGCGCCGCCGCCCAGGGTGCACCGCATCGGCGGCAAGGAGTGGTCGCGGGCCAAGGGCAAGACGCAGAAGGCCATCCAGGAGATGACGGCCGAGCTGCTGGAGCTGTACGCGGCCCGCCAGGCGGAAAAAGGATACGCCTACGCCCCCGACACCCGCTGGCAGCGCGAGATGGAATCGGCCTTCCTGTTCGAGGACACCCCCGACCAGCGCCAGGCCACCGAAGACGTCAAGCGCGACATGGAGAGCCAGCGCCCCATGGACCGCCTGATCTGCGGCGACGTGGGATACGGCAAGACGGAGATCGCCATCCGCGCGGCGTTCAAGGCGGTGCAGGACGGCAAGCAGGTGGCCGTCCTGGTCCCGACGACGATCCTTGCCGAGCAGCACCTGCACACCTTCAGCGAGCGCCTGGCCGACTTTCCGGTGAAGATCGAGGCGCTCTCGCGCTTTCGCACGGCGAAGGAGCAGTCGCGGGTGCTGGAGCGGCTGGAAAAGGGCGACGTGGACATCATCGTGGGCACGCACCGGGTGCTGTCGCCGGACGTGAAGTTCAACGACCTGGGGCTCATCGTCGTCGACGAGGAGCAGCGGTTCGGGGTGAAGCACAAGGAGTGGCTGAAGCAGCTGCGCCGCACGGTGGACGTGCTGACGCTGACGGCCACCCCCATCCCCCGCACGCTGCACTTTTCGCTGCTGGGGCTGCGCGACATGACGCTCATCCAGACGCCGCCCCGCGACCGGCAGCCGGTGATCACCCACGTGCTGCCGTGGACCGACGCCATCCTGGAAGACGCCATCCGCCGCGAGCTGGACCGCGGCGGGCAGGTGTTCTTCGTCCACAACCGGGTCGAGACCATCGGCGCCGTCGCGCAGAAGGTGCAGAAGCTGGTGCCCGACGCCGCCATCGGCGTGGCGCACGGGCAGATGCGCGAAAAGGAGCTGGAGCACGTGATGACGCACTTCATCGAAGGCGAGCTCGACGTGCTGGTGGCGACGGCGATCATCGAGAGCGGGCTGGACGTGCCCCGCGCCAACACGCTGATCGTGAACCGCGCCGACTACTTCGGCCTGAGCCAGCTGTACCAGATTCGCGGGCGGGTGGGGCGCAGCCACCACCGCGCCTACTGCTATCTGCTGGTACCCGACGAGATCCAGGAAGACGCCGAGAAGCGGCTGCGGGTGCTGGAGCACTACACCGAGCTGGGGAGCGGCTACCGCATCGCGCTCAAGGACCTGGAGCTGCGCGGCGCGGGGAACATCCTGGGGCAGCAGCAGTCGGGCTTCGTGCACGCGGTGGGGCTGGACACGTACCTGCGCCTGCTCGAAGACACCATCAAGCAGATGAAGGGCGGCGGCCAGGCGCCGGTGCGCAGGATGGCCGAGGCGTCGGTGGACGGCACGGCGCTGCTTCCCGACTGGTACGTGCCCGACGAGGCGCAGAAGCTGAACTTCTACCGCCGCCTGAGCCGCGAAGAGGCGCTGGAGGGGATCGACGCGGTGCGCCGCGAGCTGCGCGACCGCTACGGCCCGCTGCCGGACGAGGCCGAGACGCTGCTGGGAACGGCGGCGCTGCGGCTGCTGGGGGCGGACCTGGGGATCGAGCGCATCCTGGTGCGGCCGTGGGACGTGCGCATCAACTTTCGCCAGGGCGTGGTGCCGCGGATGGCGACGCTGCAGAAGGCGCTGCAGGCGTGGCAGTTCGCGGTCGAGGTGCGGCGGCCGCTGCCCCTGTCGCTCACGCTGACCCGCCACGGCACGGAGCCGATCCTGGGGACGCTGGTTTCGGCGCTGCGGGAGCTGGCGGCGGACCCGGCGCGGGTGGCGTAGGGAAAAGGGTCGAGTGCCCGGTGCCCAGGGTCGAGTGCCTGGGGGGCGAGTACCGGGGCTTGGAATCGAGTGCCTAGTACCGAGGATCGAGTGCCTAGTACCGAGGATCGAGTGCTTGGCCGCGGAGACCTTCGCGAGTCCGCCTTCAGGAGTCGAGGATTCACGGCCGACGACGACGTGAGCCCGCCTCCAGGGACGCGGCATTCACGACAAGAACGGCGCGAGGCCGCTTCCAGGAGCGAATGAATTCGCCGCTGGAAGGGCGCAAAGTCCGCCTGCGCGGACTCGGCGGCCCGGCGGTGTGCGGCGTTACAGGCACCTGCGCGTCCGCAACGAGGGCAGGGTGTCCGCCGGATCTGCACCAGGCACTCGGTACTAGGTACTAGGTACTCGATCCTGGGCACTAGGCACTCGATCCTGGGCACTGGGCACTCGATCCTGGGCACTTGATCCTGAACACTGCCCCCCGCGGCACTTCTCCGCCGCTTCCGTGTACCACCGCGATTCCGAACTTTCGCACTCGCGAGTTCCTGTGCATCAACCCCGGCGCGGCTACGCCAGGCGCGCCACTCATCCCACCAACCCGGTTCCGGAGAACGTAATGAAGTTGTCCCGCTGGGCGCTGGTCGCCGCGCCGCTCGCCCTCGGGGCGTGCGGAGGCTTCGGCAGCGCCATGACGGCCCATACCGACGTGGTCGCCAAGGCCGCCGGCAAGGAGCTGAGCGTGGAGGACGCCGCCCAGCTGCTGGCCGGCAACCCCCAGATCCCCGCGGACGCGCAGGTGGTGCGCGCCCTGGCCGACCTGTGGGTGGACTACACGCTGCTGGCCACCGCCGCCGCCGAGGACAGCACCCTGTCGGTGCTGGACATGGAAAAGTTCGTCGAGGACCAGCGCGAAGAGATGACGGTCATGCGCTACCTGGAGGCCAACGTCCGGGTAGACACCACGTGGACCGACGCCGAGCTGGAGCAGGCATGGAACAACGAGGGGCCGGGCTCCGAGGTCAAGGCCCGCCACATCCTGCTGCGCCCCGGCCAGGAGGGCGGCCCCGAGCCCACGCCGGCGCAGCGCCAGGCCAAGCGCCAGCAGGCCGAAGAGATCCAGCGCCGCGCCGCGGCGGGTGAGGACTTCGCGCAGCTGGCCGCGCAGTTCACCGAGGAGCCGCAGGGCAAGGAGCGCGGCGGCGACCTGGGGTGGTTTGGCCGCGGCCGCATGGTGCCGCAGTTCGAGGAGGCGGCGTTCAAGCTGCAGGCCGGCCAGGTGAGCCCGGTGGTGGAGACGCCGTTCGGCTACCACGTCATCAAGGTGGAAGAGCGCCGCCAGCAGGCCATGGGCGAGAACCGCGAGCAGTTTCGCGCGCAGCTGCGCGGCACCGCGCAGCAGCGGGCGGTGGGCGCGTTCGTGGACTCGCTGAAGAAGGTGGCCACGGTGCAGGTGGAGGCCGGCGCCCCGGCGGCGATGAAGGAGCTGGCGGCCCAGGAAAACCTGTCGCTGCGCGGCCGCGCGGCCTCGCGCTCGCTGGCCAGCTACAAGGGCGGCGAAGTGACGGCCGGCGAGATCGCCGAGCTGCTGCAGAGCGCCTCGGCGCAGGACCGCGAAGGGATGAAGGAGGCGCCCGAGGACCAGATCAAGCCCTTCCTGGAAGACCAGGCGCTGCGCGAGTTCCTGCTGCTGGAGGCCCGCAACAGGAACTTCCGCCTGAGCACCGCGGCGGTGGACTCCATCCGCACCGACGCGCGCTCGGCCATTCGCGAGGTGCTGCGGATGGCGGGCTTCGAGGGCCGGCGCTTTCCGCGCGGCAAGCAGGGCGAGGGCGCCATCCAGGAGGCCGTGCGCACCCTGATGGCCGAGGCGGTGGCCGGGCAGCGTCCCATCCGCCCGCTGGGCAAGCTGGGCTACGCCCTGCGCAACGCCTACGGCGCGGACGTGAACACCAGCTCGTTCCAGAAGGTGATCGACCGCATGAAGTCCATCCGCGCGTCGATCCCGCCGCAGCCGCAGGGCCCGTCGCAGGGCGGAATGCCGCAGGGCGGTCCGCAGGGCATGCCCCCGGGCGTGGACCCGCGCTCGCAGGGCGGCCCGCCGCAGGGACAGCCGCAGCCGCAGGCCCAGCCCGCGCAGCCGGCCCCCACGCCGACGCCGGCGCCGTAAGGTCGGGTGCCGGGCCGCGGAACCTGCGGCCCGGCAACAGGATATAACCACCGCGCGGCCGGGGGCGGCCTGTTCCGCTCCCGGCCCGCGTTTTCTCGCCGGCGCCCGCACCGGGCGCACGGCTGGTCCGATCAAGAGCAATCCCGGCAATCATCCATGCGTACCCTTCTGGCCCTGCTGCTTTCGCTTGCCGCCGCGCCCGCGATGGCGCAGGCGCAGCCCCCCGCCACCCAGCCCGGCGAAGAGCTGTGGGACGGCGTGGTGGCGGTGGTGGGCGACACCACCCTGCTGCGCTCCGACCTGCTGCTGGCGGTGGAAGCCATGCGCGCCGAGGGGCGCCCGGTGCCCACCGACCCCGCCGAGTACCAGCGGATGGTGCAGCAGCTGGTGGACGAGCGGGTGAGCGACCTGCTGCTGATCGAGGGCGCCCGCGCCGCCGGCGAGACGGTGTCGGACGAAGAGGTGCTGGCGTCGGTGGAGGAGCAGATCGGCCAGGTGCGCCAGCGCTTTCCCAACGAGGCGGCGTTCAACGCGGCGCTCGCCGAGGCTGGCCGCACGCCCGAAAGCTACCGGGCCGAGCTGACCCGCCAGTTCGCCGACCAGACGCTGGTGCAGCGGTTCATCCGCAAGCGCGTGGGTGAGATGGCGCCCCCGGCGGTGACCGACGCCGAGATCCGCGCCTTTTTCGAGGCCAACCGCGCGCGCTTTGGCCAGCGGCCGGCGTCGGTCTCGTTCCAGCAGGTGCTGGTGCGCCCGGTCGCCAGCGACTCCGCCCGGGCGGCGGCGCTGCGCACGGTGGGCGAGATGCTGAAGGAGCTGAACGAGGGCGCGGAGTTCGAGGTGCTGGCCCGCCGCTACGGGATGGACGGCACCAAGGACCGCGGCGGCGACCTGGGGTGGTTTCGCCAGGGGCAGATGGTGCGCGAGTTCGACAGGGTGGTGTTCGGCATGCGGCCGGGGCAGACCAGCGGCGTCGTGGAGACGGAGTTCGGCTTTCACGTCATCAAGCTGGAAAAGGTGCGCGGGCCCGAGCGGCAGGCGCGCCACATCCTGATTCGCCCCGAGATCACCCAGGCCAACATCGACGCGGCGCGGGTGCGGGCGGATTCGGTGGCGCAGGCGCTGCGCGCGGGCGCGCCGGCGCCGGAGCTGGCGGCCCGCTACAACACGCCCGACGCGCTGCGCTTTCAGCAGAACGTGGCCATCGACCAGCTGCCGCCGGCGTTCGCCACGGCGCTGGAGGGCGCGACCACGGGGACGGTGGCCGGGCCGGTGCAGGTGGACGGCCCCACGCCGGCCTTTGCGGTGGTGCGGGTGACGGGGCGCCAGACCAGCGGCGAGTACACGGTCGAGGACCAGCGCGAGCGCATTCGCGAGATGATGCGCGAGCAGCGGCAGATGGAGCGCCTTCTGGCCGAGCTGCGCCGCGACATGTACGTCTCCATCAACCTGTGAGCACGCCGGCGGCCGAGCCGCTGCGGGTGGACGTGCTGCTGCACCGGCTCTGCCTGACCAAGAGCCGCAGCGAGGCCAAGGCGGCGTGCGAGGCGGGCGCGGTAACGCTGGACGGCAAGCGCGCCCGGCCCAGCGACACGGTGCAGGCGGGCAGGCGCATCGCGGTGAAGTACCCGTCGCGCCTGCTCGAGGTGGAGCTTCTGGAGATGCCGGGAAAGAGCGTGTCCAAGAAGGCGGCCCGCGACCTGTACCGCATTCTCAAGGACGAAAAGGTCCGCGACGAGCCGTTCTGAGCGGCGGATTCGTGGATGCATGACCAGCGGCCCTCTTTCGCGATCTGCGAAGGAGGGCCGTTCTGCGGCGGGAAATGTTCACTCCGGCCACCTCGTCCGCAAAACCGCGCACTCTTGACAGGCGATCCGTTCCGGTTTTAACGTTGCGAAGGAAGTGAGGGACGGACCTTCGACAGGAGGTGATGCATGTCTGATGAAGCGCGCGCGGAGCCCGAATGGGTTCAGCGGATGAGGGCTGCGGGATACAATGTCCGGGTGGGCCGCGGCGAACCTCTTTCCGAGATCCCTGAAGTCATGTTCGATCCGCCGCTGAGCCGCCGCCAACGGGCCCAGGAGAGGATCGTCAACACCTTCAGGAGCTTGTTCCGCCTCGAGCCCCTGAATGCCCGGGAGCCCCATGCCCCTCTTCCTTGATGCGTGCGCTCTCGCGAAGCGTTACCTGAAGGAAGGCGAGAGTACGCGGCGGATGCAACAGATCACGGGCCGCTTCGATGGCTGGGGCGGCTTCGTCGTTTTGAGTCTCATCGAGCCGGAGGTGATCTCCGCGTTCGGCAAGTATGCGCGTGCCCAGGCGCCGCACCAGACGCACTTTTACCGGTTGCACCCGCGGGTGGTCGACAACTTCAGGCGCGACCTGAGCCGCGGCGCGTTCACGATCATCCCGGTTTCGGACGAGGAAATCGAGGCCGCGGCCGACCTGCTGAGGGCGCATCCGGAGTATGCCATCGGCGCGGCCGATGCGATCCACCTTGCGACCGCGCTGGCCGTCGCCCGGCAGGCGCAGGCGGGAACGCCGCTCGTCTTCGTGACGGCCGACAAGGGACTCGCCGAGGCGGCGCGCCAGAACGAGCTCACCGTGTTCAATCCGCTCTACCAGCGGCCCGACGAGCTGGAAAAGATCGTGGGCACGGAGGGATGATCATGATTACGGCAACAAAGGCCCTCCTCCGCCGCGCGCGGAGGAGGGGTCGTCTTGGCAGGCGATGCGGCGGCCACAGCACCGATGGCCCAGCGCGGATGGCCACAGCACGGGCGGCTAAAGCCGCACGCTGGAACTGCGACAAGCCCCGTCCTGGCTCGCTTGCGCTCGCCAGACGGGGCTTCACCTTCACGGGCGTTAAGCGCGGGTGCAATGCATAGTTGTCGAAAGCCAAGTTTGTGGGGCTGGTTCGGGGATTGTGGTCAAGTACCGTCGCGGCTGCTTGGGGTGGAACTGCTGGAGATGCCGAGAAAGAGCGTGTCGAAGAAGGCGGGCCCGCGACCTGTACCGCATCCTCAAGAACGAAAAGGTCCGCGACGAGCGGTTCTGATGGCGGGCACGACGCCCCGTAAACAACGACCCTCTTCCACGATGCAAGGAAGAGGGTTGTTCTGCGTCCGGAACTGTTTACCTTGTCCATCTTGTCTGTAAAACCGTGCACTCTTGACAGGTGCGCTGTTCGGGCTTTAACGTTGGGAAGGAAGTGAGGGACGGGCCTTTGACGGGAGGCGATCGAATGTCTGACGAAGCGCGCGCGGAACCTGAATGGGTTCGGCGCATGAGGGCGGCCGGATACAACATCCGGATCGGAACGGGAGAGGGCACGATGTCGGAAATCCCGGATGCCTACTTCTACCCGCCTCCAAGTCTCCGCAGGCGGATCCGAGAAAGGATCGTGCGCGCCTGCAAGAGGATGATGCACGCGCTGACCTCGCCCCGCCGCACTACGCATGCCCCTTTTCCTTGATGCGTGCGCGCTGGCGAAGCGCTACCTGCACGAGGGTGACAGCACGCGAAAGATGAGAGACATCACGGGCCGCTTCGACCGCTGGGGCGGCTTCGTCGTCTCCAGCCTCATCGAACCGGAGGTCATCTCTGCGCTCGGCAAGTACGCCCGCGCGCGGACGCCGCACCAGGAGCATTACTACAAGTTGCACCCGAGGGTCGTCGATTCCTTCAGACGTGACCTGAGCCTCCCCGTCTTCACCATCGTTCCCGTCACGGACGAGGAGATCGAGGCGGCGGCCGACCTGCTGAAGGCGCACCCGGAGTACACGATCGGCGCGGCGGACGCGATCCACCTCGCTACGGCACTCGCGTTGATGGCGCAGGAAAGATCGGAGCCGCTCGTCTTCGTTACGGCGGACAAGGGACTCGCCGAGGCGGCGCGCCAGAACGGCCTCACGGTGTTCAATCCGCTCTACCAGCAGCCGGACGAACTGGAGAAGATCGTCAGCGCGAACAGGTAGATCGATGTCCATCGTGGGCAACGGCCCTCCCCGCTTGATCGCAGGGAGGGCCGTTAGTTGTTCCGAAGCGCCGAGGCAACCAGCTAGTTGTTGTTGGGGTCCACGACGGCCCAGCAATCCGTGCCCCCGCAGGTGCCGCACGTGCCGCCGCACGACACCCCACCCGTGTGGGGAAGCACGGTGTAGATGATCACGGATTCCACCGCGCTCTCGTCGGCGGAGGAGGTGCGGAACGAATCGACGTTCAGTTCGTCGAGGTTCAGGGACAGTCTGGATGAACTCATTGCGGCACTCCGGATGAGGGGAAACATTTGGAGTTTCGTGTCCCTAAATGGTATCTGGATCTGCTCGCTCGTCAAGTCCCTCCCCCCGCTGCCATCGTTCCGTCGGGTACGGTGAGCGTTGCGCTTGCCTCCGCATCCTCTCTCCGCCATCATCCGGGCATTCGATTCAATCTACCCGAACGGCAACACACCGTGACCAACGCCAACCCCCTCCCCCGAATCGCGATCACGCTGGGCGACCCGCGGGGGATCGGGCCGGAGGTGACGCGCGCGGCGCTGGCGGACGCGGAGGTGGCGGACGCCGCGGAGTGGGTGCTCGTCGGCCCCGATGCGCTGCTGCGCCCGGGGAGGGCGGACGTCTCCGTCGGCGAATGGAGGGCGGGGGACGGGGCCGCGGCGGCGGGGCGCATCGCGGGGGAGGCCATCCGCCGCGCGACGGAGATGGCGCTGGCGGGCCAGGTGCACGCCGTCGTCACGGCGCCGATCGAGAAGAACGCGTTTCGCGCTGGCGGCTGGCACTACCCCGGCCACACGGAGATGCTGGGCGAGCTGACGGGCGCGGCGGACGTGGTGATGATGATGGCGGCGGAGCGCACGGCGCTGGGCGGGGCGCTGCGCGTGATCCTGGCCACGACGCACCTGGCGCTGCGCGACGTGCCGGCGGCGCTCACGGCGGAGCTTCTCGTCCGCCAGGCCACGCTGACCGCCGACGGGCTGCGGCGGCTGTGGGGGATCGGCCGGCCCCGCATCGCCCTGTGCGCGGTGAACCCGCACGCGTCGGACGGCGGGCTGTTCGGCGACGAGGAGGCGCGGATCGTGGAGCCGGCGCTGCGGGCGCTGGTGGAGGCCGGGATCGACGCGCGGGGGCCGATCCCCGCGGACACGGTGTTCACCCGCGCGGTGCGGGGCGAGTTCGACGCGGTGGTGGCGCCGTACCACGACGTGGGGATGGCGGCGTTCAAGACGGCGGCGTTCGGGGCGGGAGTCAACGTGACGCTGGGGCTGCCCTTTCCCCGCACCTCGCCCGACCACGGGACGGCGCTGGACATCGCGGGCAAGGGGATCGCCGACCCGTCGTCGATGAAGGAGGCCATGCTGCTGGCCGTGCGGCTGTCCGGACGTTTTGACAGGCCGGGCACGCCGGACTAAATTCTTAGGAATTCCGGGCTTGCGCTCTCCCCACCCGCGGAAGTTCCTCGCGTGATCAGGCTTACTTCGGTCTACAAGGAGTATCCGCGCTCCGGCACGGCACTCCGCGACATCACCCTGCACGTCGCCAAGGGCGAGCTGGTGTTCCTGACCGGCCACTCCGGCGCGGGCAAGAGCACCATCCTGCGCCTGCTGCAGATGGCGGAGCTCCCCTCCGCGGGCGAGGTGCGCGTCTCCGGCTTTTCGTCCAAGCTCATGCGCCGCCGCGACATCCCGCAGCTGCGCCGCAAGCTGGGCGTGGTGTTCCAGGACTTTCGCCTGCTGCGCGACCGCACGGCGGAAGAGAACGTGGCGTTCGCGCTGGAGGTGACGGGCACCAAGCGCACCGCCATCACCCCCCGCGTGAACCGGCTGCTGACGCAGGTGGGGCTGGCCCACAAGGCGCGGGCGTTCCCCGACGAGCTGTCGGGCGGCGAGCGCCAGCGCGTGGCGGTTGCGCGGGCGCTCGCCAACGAGCCGCTGGTGCTGCTGGCCGACGAGCCCACGGGCAACCTGGACGAGTGGGCGGCCAAGGGCGTGTTCGAGCTGTTCCGCGAGATCAACTCCATGGGGATGACCGTGCTGATGGCCACGCACGACCTGGCGCTGGTGCGCGCCCACCCCGAGTACCGGGTGGTGGAGCTGGCCCAGGGCTCGGTGGTCTACGATTCGGCGGCGGCGGCCGTCGAGGCGGGGCAGCGCTGATGCCGTACGCACTTCGCGAGGCGCTGTCGGCCTTTCGCCGCACGCCGCTGCTGGCCGCGCTCTCGGTGATCGCCATCGCCTTCGCGCTGTTCGTCATCGGCCTCTTCGGGCTGACGGCGTTCAACATCCGCAGGGCGATCGAGAAGGTGGAGGAAAAGGTGGAGATCGTGGCCTACCTGGCCGACGACGCCACCCCCGCGCAGGTGGAGATGGCGCAGCAGGAGGTGCGCGCCCTGCCGCAGGTGGCCGCGCTGCGCCACGTGACCAAGACCGAGGCGCTGGCCACGGCGATGGCCGAGATGGAGGAGTTCAAGGACGTCTTCAGCGACCTGGAGTCAAACCCGCTCCCGGCGTCGTTCGAGGTGAGCCTGAAGGCGGGAAGCCGCAGCCCGCAGGTGGTGGAGCGGGTGGCGAAGCGCATCCAGGCGTACCCGTTCGTGGAGGACGTGCGCTACGGGCGCGACTGGCTGAACACCATCTACACCCTGCGCCGCATCGCGGCGGGGGTGGCGATGGTGATCGGGGGCGCGTTCGCGCTGGTGGCGGCCATCGTCATCGCCACCGCGGTGCGCATCACGGTGTTCGCGCGGCGCGAAGAGATCGGGATCATGCGGCTGGTGGGCGCCACCGACGGGTTCGTGCAGCGCCCGTTTCTGCTGGAGGGGCTGATCAGCGGGCTGCTGGGCGGGCTGCTGGCGGCGGGGCTTACGTACGCCACCTACCAGCTGCTGGGAAGCACGATGTTCCGGGTGGAGTGGCTGCCGAGCGAGTGGATCGTGCTGACGGTGCTGGCGGGGACCGGGTTCGGGCTGATCAGCAGCCTGATCGCGGTGCGCCGCCACCTGGGGGAGGTGTAGGGCGATGCGCCGCCTTCGGCTCGTGGGACTGGGGCTGCTGCTGGCCCTGGCGGCGCTGCCGTGGGGGATGCGCGCGCAGCAGACCCCCAGCCTGACCGAAAGCCAGCGGCGGCTGCAGGAGATTCGCCGCGAGCGCACGCAGCTGCGCGACGAGCTGACGCGCATTCGCAGCCGCGTGGGCGACGTGTCGGCCGAGATCCGCAACATCCAGCGCCAGCAGCAGGTGTCGTCGTCGCTGCTGCGCGAGATCAACCTGCAGCTGGCCGAGACGTCGCGGAAGATCGACGAGACCACGCTGGAGATGGCGAACACGCAGTCGGAGCTGGTGGAAAAGCGCCGGCTGCTGCACCAGCGGCTGCGCGGCATCTACAAGCGCGGGCCGCTGCACTCGGCGCAGGTGCTGCTCTCGTCCCAGTCGTTCAGCGACCTGCTGAACCGCTACAAGTACCTGCACATCGTGGCCCGCCGCGACCGGGGGCTGGTGCAGGAGGTGGGCGCGCTGGCGCGCGAGCTGGAGCTGCGCGAGCGCGAGCTGCGGCGCAGCCTGAGCGACATCCAGTACCTGCAGGGCCAGCGGGCGCAGGAGAACGTCACCCTGGCCGAGCTGCGCAACGCGCGCGGCCAGACGCTGACGGGGCTGCGGAGCACCGAGCGGCAGACCAACGCGCGGCTGGAGGCGCTGGCCCGCGACGAGCGCCGGATGACGGGCGTGATCGCCGACCTGGAGCGCCGCCGCCGCGAGGCCGAGCGCCGCGCCGCGGCCGCCGCCGCGGCGCCCGTGGCCCCGGGCGCCACCCGTCCCGCCGCGCCGCGCCCCGCCGCGTCCACCATGACGACGGCGGACGTGGGGAACCTGGACTGGCCGGTGGGCGGGCGGCTGGTCTACAACTTTGGCCGCGCGACGCAGCCCAACGGCACCACCATCCGCTACAACGGCGTGGGGATCGGCGCGGCGGCGGGGGCGCCGGTGCGGGCGGTGGAGGCGGGAACGGTGGAGATGGCGGCGCCGTTCGAGGGCTACGGCCCCACGGTGGTGGTGAGCCACGGCGGCGGCTACTACTCGCTGTACCTGTACCTGAAGGACGTCCACGTGCGCCCCGGCACGCAGGTCGCCAGGGGCCAGACCATCGGCACCGTGGGCGGCGAGTCGTCGCCGGAGGGTCCGCACCTGGAGTTCCAGATCCGCGAGCCCGGCGGCGGCGCGGTGGACCCGGTGCGGTGGCTGCGGGGGAGAAGATAGGGGCAGGGAATAGGGAATAGGGAATAGGGAATAGGGAATAGCCTGCAACGGCTGCGGGGCTGTCCCGGCGTCTTTCCCAGGCGGTCACAGGCAGTGTAAGATGCGCCCCGCGCGTGAGCCCGGAAGCACGCCGCACGCGTTCGACGTTGTTCCGTTCACGCTCTTGCGGTAGGAGGAAGCCCGGGCCAAGCGCGTGAGAGCCCCCCGGGCCGTTCAGGCCCGCTGTTCCCTATTCCCTGTTCCCTATTCCCTGCCGTTCATGCCGCTTCCTCCCGTCTACGGCCACGCGGACGCGCTGGCGATGCTCGCGGCGGCGGCGCGCGCGGGCAACCTGTCGCAGTCGCTCCTGGTGCACGGTCCGTCCGGCATCGGCAAGGAGCGGGTGGCGCTGTGGATTGCCCAGCGGGTGCTCTGCGAGCAGCCGGCGGACGGCGGGCCGTGCGGCCGGTGCCGCGCCTGCCGGCAGATCGACCGGCTGGAGCACCCGGACGTGCACTGGTTCTTTCCCCTTCCCCGCCCCGACGCGTCCACCCCCGAAAAGCTGCGCGACAAGCTGGAGGAGGCCCGCGGGGCCGAATTGGAGGCGCGGCGCGCCAACCCGCACCACGTGCCGCAGTTCGACAAGGCGCCCGCGTACTTCATGGGCACCATCCAGAACCTGCAGCGCATCGCCTCGGTCCGCCCGTCCGTGGGGTCGCGCAAGGTGTTCGTGGTGGGCGACGCGGACGCCATGGTGCCGCAGGAAAGCAGCCCCGAGGCGGCCAACGCCTTTCTGAAGCTGCTGGAGGAGCCGCCGGCCGACACCACACTCATCCTTACCTCGTCCAATCCGGGCGCGCTGCTCCCCACCATCCGCTCGCGGGTGCTGCCCATCCGCCTGCTGCGGCTGGCGGCGGAAGACGTGACGGAGTTCCTGGTGCGCGAGCTGTCGATGGACCGCGCCGCCGCGGCATCGCTGGCGGGGATTTCGGAGGGCGCGATCGGGCGGGCGCTGCGGCTGTCGCCCAGCGCGGGGGGCGCGGGCGCGGCGCTGCGGATGCGCGAGATGGGGCGCGACCTGCTGGCGGCGGCGCTGGCGGACGGCGAGGCGGGACGGTTCGCGGCGGCCAACGCGGTGGCGCCCTCCGGCGCGCGCGGCGAGTTCACCGGCGTGCTGAGCGCGCTGGCGCTCTGGCTGCGCGACCTGATGGCGGTGGCCGCGGGCGCGCACGACTCCGTCGCATTCGCCACCTCGGCCGACGAGGCGCTGCTGCGCAAGCTGGCCGCGCGCCCCGGCGTACGCGCGGAAGGCGTGGCGCGCGCCATCCTGCGCGTGCAGGAGGCGCAGGAGCTTGCCGCCGGCAACGTGAACCCGCAACTGATCCTGGCGGACCTGCTCGGCGGGATCCGGAAGGCGCTGGCGTAGGGGGCGTGGAGCCGGGCTGGCCTCCCGCGAGAGCGGCTGAAGCCGCCGCAACGACAGCGGGGAAGCCCCGCAAACCGCGGGGCTGGTTGGGCCGACACCGTGGCTCGCCAACGCGCCCTGATTGTGGCCGACACCGTGGCGGCGCATCGGGGCTGTGGACCCGACATCCCGTATCTGTCATTCCGAGGGAGCGCCGCGCGGAACCATCCGCATCACCAGACCCGGCGCGCGACCGGGGAATCTACTGTCGGGCTGCTCGTGATCGGTCGCGCGACGGAGAACCGGCGGCCACGATCCGCGCAGGCGGATTTCGCGTTCTCAGCGGCGAATCATGCCCATGCGGATCTGATTCGTTGATCTCCGGGTTGCGGACGCGCAGGTGCTTCGGATACTGCATAGAGCCGGGCCGCCGAGTCCGCGCAGGCGGACTTTGCGATTTTCCAGCGGCGAATTCATTCGCTCCAGTGGGCGGACGGCTGCGAGATCAACCGTCCGCACCAATCTGCATCCACCTGTCGTCGCACACCTGGCCCTTGACGCGCCATGTGTTTGCAGCACCGTCCCACCCGTGTCCCAACGGGCTGTGGAATCCTGTTCCGCCATGGAAAAGATGTCCGACGATCCCGGATTCACCCACCTGGACGAGAGCGGCCGCCCGCGCATGGTGGACGTGGGCGGCAAGGCCGTCACCCGCCGAATCGCCGTGGCGGAAGGCACAATCCGCATGTCGGCGGATACGCTGCGCGCCATCGTGGCCGGCGACACGCCCAAGGGCAACGTGCTGCTGATCGCCCAGCTGGCCGGGATCATGGGCGCCAAGCGCACCCCGGACCTCATCCCCTTGTGTCATTCCGTTCCACTGACCTCCGTACAGGTGGAAGTCAAGCCCGACGAATCCCTCCCCGGTGTGCGGGTGACGGCGACGGTGGGGGTGGAGGCGAAGACCGGCGTGGAGATGGAGGCGCTCACCGCGGTAAGCTGCGCGCTGCTAACCGTCTACGACATGTGCAAGGCGCGGGACCGCGGAATGGTGGTGAACGGGGTGCGGCTGCTGCGAAAGGAAGGTGGACGGAGCGGCACGTGGGAAGCGGGTTCTGAGGGCTGAGACGGCATACCCCTTGCTCCGTTGAGGGCCGACCCGTGCACAACGGAGGCACACCCATATGCAGGCTCTGATCCTGAAGTTGCAGGCCGACGTAGAGGCCCGCAAACAATCCCGGCTGGACATCTCCGCGACCGCAAGGGTCACGCTGGTGGGCGGACTGCTGTTCCTGGCGGCCTTTTTTCTGGGCGCCAAGTCCGCCGACAGCAGCGTGGTCCAGTGGGGGGAGCGGCTGGGCGTGGCCGCGCCCGAGGGAGCCATCGAGCTCCAGCAGCTGGAGATCACGCGGCTCAAGCGCATCCACGAGAATTCCGCCAGGTTCGGCATTCCGGCGGACCTCGCGGAGCGCATCGAGGACATTGCCCAGGCGGAGGGCATCGAGCCGCACGTGGCGTTCGGGCTGGTGCGCGCCGAGAGCGAGTTCAACCGCCGCGCGGTAAGCCCGGTGGGCGCGGTGGGGCTCACGCAGCTCATGCCGTCCACGGCGCGCTACTTCAAGCGCGGCGTGTCGCGCGAGGCGCTGATGGACCGCGACACCAACCTGCGCATTGGGTTCCGCTACCTGCGCACGCTCATCGAGAAGTACAACGGCAACCTGGAGCTGGCGCTGCTGGCCTACAACCGCGGCCCCGACCGCGTGGACCAGCTGCTGCGCGCCGGGCAGGACCCCAACAACGGCTACGTGGAGATGGTGCTCGGCAAGCGGAACAAGCACCGGTAGCTCCGCCGTCCGTTCCCCATCGAACGAATCGCCCCGCCTGGCATCATGCCGGCGGGGCGATTCGGTGTTTCGGAGTCCACCGATCGGCAGCGTGTGTCAGCGGAACGGGATCGCGCTGGCGCCGGCGGAGGCCCTCACCGCTCGCTCAGGCGCGGGCGTTGCAGCGGGTTTCGCCGGCGATACGGTCTCGGAAGCGCCTACTCGTCTTCGGTGTTCGCGAGGTAGTTGCCAAGGACGCGGTTGGTGGCGTTCAGCACGGCGAGGGCGGCGGAGCGGTGCACGTCACCCGTGGCGAGCGAGGCGCCGATGAGCGCGTGCACGTTCTCGGTGCGCAGCAGGACCACGATCACGTCGGTGTCGAACGCGCGAAAGCTCTTGATGCCCACGAGGCCGAACTGCATGCGCCCGTGCAGGATGGACTCCAGCGTGCGCAGCGTGGCCATCGCCGCCAGGCGAAGCTCGACGGCGTTGCCGGTTTCGCCCTCCACCTCGCCCCGGTGCGTCTCGCCGTTCCACTCGAGCTCCACCTGCGCCTGCGCGCGCCCGGTGCGCGGGGTGGTGAGCCGCGCGGCCACGAAGCGCACCCGCCGCCGCGCCTCGGGCTTGGGCAGGTAGGCCAGGTGCACCTCGGCGCCGGCGGGCAGGCCGTTGCGGGCCAGCAGGCCGTGCACCAGCATCTCCGTGGGACCATCGGCGCGCTCGCAGATCAGGTAGATGCGCAGCGGGTCTTCGTCGATGACGGCGCGGCGGACGCCTTCAAGCGCCTCGAGCTCGGCGCGCAGGTGCTCGCGCGCGTCCACGTCCAGTGCGGATAAGGGCATGGGCGGGAAACAGATTGTGAGGGAAGGTTGGATCGAACGTTGGGGCGGAAACAGCGCGCTGTCAAGTTTTACGTTGCATCCGCCCGCCGCGTGGGCGAAAAGGACGGTCCGTCCACCAGCCGCGTCACATCCACCGATCTTCCCAGGCTTTTCTTTTCGCGCCTGAAGGGGCATCTTCTCCGCGCGCCGCGCCCTGCGGCAACGGCCCCGCACCGGGCCGATCCGCCCCTCGTATGCCGGAGATGGTGAACATGCGCAAGCTCAAGCTGTCGATCGACGCGCTGCAGGTGGAGTCGTTTCACGCGCTCGGGTCCCAGTCCGGGCGCGGCACGGTCCCCGGCCACAATCCCACGTACTACCTGGACGAGTGCCAGACGCCGGCGGGGAGCTGCGACGCCGGCTGCACGCAGGCCTACAACACCTGCGCCACCTGCATGGATTCGTGCTGGGGCACCTGCGTGAGCTGCGCCGCCACCTGCAACAATACCTGCGGCAGCACCTGCGGATGCGGCACGGGCGGAACCGGCGGGACCGGTGGGACGGGCGGCACGGGGGGCGGCACGGACTACACGGTGTGCAACTGCCAGACGATCGAGACGTGCCCCGGCGCCTCGATCTGCTCCTGAGGGAGAGGGAATAGGGAACAGGGAATAGGGAATAGCGGGACACGGCCCTGCCCTGCTTCCGGATACGCGAACGCGCCGCCGGCCTCGAAAGGCCGGCGGCGCGTTTTCGTCATCCGTCCCGCGGAGCTAGAAGCGCAGCAGGGCGGCGGCGCCGCGGAGGTCGGCGATGGCGTTGGCGTCGGCGAACTGGATGTCGGCGCCCTGCTGCTGCGCCAGCCGCACCATCTCCTCCATCACGTCCACCGACTCCAGCTGCTCGCTGCCGTCATACGGGCAGCGGTTCACCTCGCGCACGAAGACGAAGCCGCACTGGCTGCAGCGAGCGCCCTGCATCTGCCCGTCCTTGGCCAGCACCAGCGTGTCGACCTTGCCCTCCTGCAGCGCGGTAAGCGTTCCCTGCACGCCGGCCGTGGCCAGGTAGTCGTGCGCCGCGCGGTCGCGCACCTGGTCGATGAGCTCCTGCCCCTGGCGCTCGTGCTCGTCGGCCAGGTGCGGCTCCAGGCGGGCCAGGATCTCGGACGCGGGGCCGTCCACCGGCGCGGGGCCGGTGTGGATGATCATCTCCGCGACCGGCTGCGGCAGGAACTCCTTGAACCGGGCCACGTTCTGGTCCGTTCCCATCAGCACCAGGTGCTGCGGACGGTAGCGCGTGACGAAGCGCTCCACCTCTTCGGAGAAGTCCTTGAAGAAGTGGCGCATCTCCTCGAGCTTGTGCCGCTGGAAGCGCTTGTGCGAGTAGCCCCCGGCCTGCACGTGGTGGTTGGTCGTCGGCGCGATGGGGTCGCCGCGGAACTCCAGCTCGTCCAGCAGCGTGCCCAGGTACACGCTCAGAATGCGGACGTGCTCGCGGTCCATCAGGATGACGCCGTAGTGCTCGTAGTCGTTCAGCACCTGCACCAGCGGCCCGATCACCGGGCGGTCGGCCACCACCATCCGGTTCTGCACCGGCACGGGAAACTGCAGCGCCTCCCACCAGTCGCCGCCCACCTCGGCATAGATCACCAGGCCGCGGTTGGACTCTTCGAAGTTGTCGTCGATCCACCCCTGCACGCGCTCGAACAGGCTGCCCATCCCCGACTCGTTGCCGTTGCCGGTGGGGATGGGGCGGTTGCCGTCCAGCTCTTCGAACTGGGCGCGCTTCTGCCCCAGAAAGACGTGGTGGGTGCGCTTGTTGTTGCTGTCGACGGACATGTCCAGGAACAGCGAGAGCACCGGCTTGCCGCCGTCCTGCCGCTGGATCAACCGTTCGAGGTCCTGTCTGCTGATCATGGTCTGGCTGGTTGGATGGTGGAGATTGAGCAGCGCCCGGGCGTCTCCGCGCCGGCTTGCGGGAATGCAAGAACGCTGCCCACCGCTCGCGCCCGCATCCATCCGCGACCCGTGTCCCGCGTCTGCGACTGGCGCTTCCAAGTCGCTCATCCTCAGACACTTGCACGCCGGCTGGCCTTATCCGCCTCCCCCGCAGGATCTGCCTCACGCGGAAGGGCGGAGACGCGGAGAGAGAAAGAACGAGTTTGTTCTCTCCGCGCCTCCGCGTCTCGGCGTGAGCCGCGCACCGGCTCCGAAATGCCCCTGCGGGGTATCATCAAGCATGGGTAATGCGCTGCGCCGCGGGCTGGCGGGACGTCCGTGGGCCCTGCGGTGAAGCGGGAGATCACGAGAGGCGAGATGAGCGACCTGGACTTCAGGACGTACTGGGATAACGCGTTCAGCTGGGAAGACTACCTGAACCGCGAGGTGCAGAAGCACGAGGAGATGTGGCGCGGCGTGTACGCCAGGTCGGTGGTGCCCGACTGGGCGCTGCAGCGCGGGGCGGAGATCGGGGGCGAGTGGAAGCTGCTGGTGATCAGCGAGGACTGGTGCGGCGACGCCTTCAACACCGTGCCGGTGATGGCGCGCATGGCCGAGGTGCTGCCCAGCGTGCAGATCCGCATCGTCAAGCGCGACGAGAACCTGGAGCTGATGGACGCGTTCCTTACCAGCGGCTCGCGATCCATCCCCCTGGCGCTGGTGCTGCGCCCGGACTTCAGCGTGGCGGGCCGGTGGGGACCGCGGCCGCCGGAGCTGCAGGAGTTCGTGATGACCGAAAAGAAGGCCGGTGCGCGCCCGGCGGACGAGATCTACCGCGACGTGCGGCGCTGGTACGCAAAGGACCGCGGCGAAACCACCCTTCGCGAGCTGCTGGACGTGATGGCCGCCGGCTGACGCCCGGCCGTCCACACGCAAAAGCCCCCGCGCGGCGAGCCGCGCGGGGGCTTCGTGCATCCACGGCGGCGGAAAGCTACCGGCTCCAGACCGTCGCGGGGGGGATCTGGTCCGGGTACTGGTACAGGTATCCGCGCACGTCGCCCAGGTCGAAGATCTTGTTGGCGTTCCCCCGCCCGTCCGCGAGGATGACCTCGGGCCCGTTGAGCGGAACGCCGCCGGGAAACAGCGGGTCGATGAGCCGGGCGAAGGGGATGGGCGCCGGATCCGTCTGCCGCCGCGGCGCGCCGCCCGGCGCCAGGGCGAACGAGGGCGACGGGGTGACCCGCCGCCAGCGCACCTGGTACCCGCCGGCAAAGCTGCGGGCGTCGTTCTCGGGGCTGGCCACCGCTACCACCGACGACCGCGGCGGCGCCACGCCCGAGGGCATGCGCACGTGAAAGACGATGGGCCCGCCGATGGCCGGCACGTGCGGGTTGTTGACCACCATGATGCGCAGGGTGCGCTCGGTGACGCCGCGCGCCGCGAAGATGCGCCCCGGCGCCGACACCTCGCGGATGTCGGGGCTGATCAGGTCGATGAGCGCCGCGCCCTCGGCCAGGTACGGCGTGTCGAGCTCGCCGACGTACTCGCCGCCCACGTCGTGCGCGGGGGAGCCGGTGGCGTCGGCGCACGCGGCGGCGGCCAGCAGCAGGGCCGGCAGCAGGGCGCGGAGGACGGATGGATGCATGGTGCGCATGGTGGTCTTCCTCAAAAGCGGACGGCGGCGCCCAGGCGCAGGCTGCGGGGGCGAACCCGCTCGCGCACCGCGCCGTAGACCAGCTCCGGCTCGATTCCCGGGTCCAGCGGGGCGCCGGGAGAGATCGCGCCGTTCACGATGGTGTTGTACCGGGTGGCGGTGTTGCGCCCCAGCACGTTGAAGGCGTCGGCCGTCAGCGTCCACTCCGCGCCCGCCAGCCGCACCGGCCGCTCCAGGTGCAGGTCCACCAGCGAGCGGGGGTTGTACTCCTCGCTTCCCCGCTGCCGCAGGAACACCGGCTGGCCGCTCACCGGCACCAGCAGGTACTGCTGGAACAGCCGTCCCTGCCCGTCGGAGTAGCGGTAGTACGAGGACAGGTTCACCGTGGGCGAGTAGCGGTCGCCGCGCGACTGCGTCCAGAACACCCCCCCGCGCACCCCCCACCCCAGGGCGCCGTACACCCAGGCCTTGATCTCCCACTCGCTGCTGTTGGAAAGCCGCCCGTAGTTGTTGGTGGCCTGGTTGGGGTTCACGTACGGGCCGGCGAAGGCCAGCACGTCGTCGTAGCCCGAGACGTTGTCCAGGTTGCCCTTGAGCATGCTGTAGACGACCGACACCAGGCCGCCGTAGCGGGGGTGGCCCATCCGCAGCACCAGCTGCGCCTGCTGCAGCGAGCGCCGCGCGTCGGGCGCGGTGGTGAGCACGTAGTCGGGGTCCCACTGCAGCCGGATGGTGTCGGCCATGGCCAGCCCCGGCGGCGGGCTTCCCCCGCCGTTGCGCGCCATGTACTTCAGGTAGTCCACCAGCACGTCGTTGGGCAGGTACAGCCCGGGAATCATCACCGGGTCGTTGCCGAAGCCCAGCTCGTTGCCGGCCGCGTCCAGCACCGACACGCTGTCGAACAGGGTGTAGTTGGTGGCCGCGTTGCGGTCCAGCAGCGCCACCATGTTGTGGTTGCGGCGGTCGACCAGCACCACCTCGGCCTTCCACCACCGGCCCAGCTGCTTCTCGATCCCCAGCACCCACTGGTCCACGTACGGCTGCCGGTAGTTCTCGATGGGGCCCGTCTGGTTGAGCCGCACCTGCTCGCGCATCTTGATGCGCCCCACCAGCGCCATGGAGTCCAGCTGCCGCGGCGTCCAGGTGGTCCCCGGGTCCGCCGGGGTGCCCACGTAGTCCCAGGTCTGCTCGTTGCTGAACACGTTGCCGCCCTGCACGCGGTCGTACAGCTGCGCGAACATGCTCTGGTGAAAGCGGCCCCAGTGCGCCTTGACCACCAGGTCGTTGCGCCCGGTAAGGTCCAGCGTAAGGCCCAGGCGCGGGTCGATGGCGCGGTCGTCCGCCGCGTTTATGCGGGGGCCCACGGCGTCCGCCGGCGTCAGCGAGCCGGACCACCACCCCATCCGCAGCCCCGGGCTCACGCTGACCCGGGGCCCCAGGTCGATGTGGTCCTGGACGTACACCGCCGCGTTGCGCACGTCGGCGTCCTGCCGGATCTCGCCCCCGGTGGTGAACGGCACCACGTTGTCGCGCCGCCAGGTGGCGGTGTTCTCGGGATCGAAGGCGTCGTAGATGCGCCCGTAGCCGGGGCGCCACGTCATCCCGCCGTTGCGCAGCCGCTCGTTGATCCAGCTGCCGGCCGAGTACTCGCCGCCGATCTTGAGCTGGTGGTCCAGCGGCCCGGTGCGCCCCGCCCAGCTGAGCGACGCCGTGCCGGTGGTGGACGAGGGAGCCCGGCGGTGGCGGAACGCCGCCGCGCGGTACGCCGGCCGCTCGCCCAGGCCGAACAGCACCACGCCGGGGGTGGCGGGGTCGCCGTACGGCTCGCGCCGCTCGTCGAGAGAGATGCCGCCCAGCGTGGCCTCGAACAGCGCCCCCGCGCCCAGCACCCGGCGCAGCTCGGCGTTGTAGAAGGCGGTGGGCGCGGTGCTGCGCACGAAGGCGCCGTCCTCGTAGCCCGTGGATCCGAAGCGGTCCACCTCCACCCCCAGGTACCCGCCCGACAGCACGAAGCGGGTGTCGCCGCGGGGGTGCCACGACAGCTTGCCGAACGCCTTCTGCTCCTGCGCCTGCACCGGGTCGGGGGCGTGAAAGCCCTGGCGGGTGCGCAGGTGGTTCACCACCAGGTCCTCGCGCCGCACGAACTGGCCGCCCAGGTAGTAGAACAGCCGGTCGCGCACCAGGGGGCCGCGCACCTCGGCCTCCACGTCGTAGCGCGAGTCCGGCTCGGTGGCCACGTCGTACTCCTGCAGGTTGCTGGCGGAAAGCGCCCCCGCGTCGATCCCCACCCGCACGGCGCCCTCGCGCCGGTTGGTGCCCGACTTGGTGACCACGTTCACCAGCCCGCCCTGGAAGTTGCCGAACTCGGCGGCCGCGCCCAGCCCCCGCACCTCCACGCTCTCGATCCACATCATGCTGGGCGCCACCAGGTCGCCGCCCTCGCCGGGGTGGTCGGCGGCCAGGCCGTCGATCTCGTACCGGTTGGCCTGGGCGGTGGCGCCGCCCCACACGTGGTCCGGCCGCGCGCCGGGGGTAAGCCCCACCACGTCGCGCACTTCGGGGCGCAGCGGCAGCAGCTCCAGCGCGGCCTCGCTGATCTCGGTGCGGAACTCGGTGTCTTCGCGGCGGATGGCGGCCGGGTTGCGCGCGCTCACCATCACCGTGTCCAGCGCCACCGTGCGGTCGCGCAGCACCAGGTCGAAGGTGCTGGCCGCGCCCGCCTGGGTGGTCACCGTCCCGGTCACCGTGGCGTACGCCATGTGCCGCACGCGCACCCGCCAGGTGCCGGCCGGGACGCGGGCCACGCGGTACCGTCCCTCGGCATCGGTGGTGGCGCCGCGGCGAAACGACCTGCCCGTCACCTCCACCACGGCCGAGGCGACCGGCGCGCCCGCGGGGTCGGTGATCCGCCCCTGCAGCGTGCCCGGCTCCTGCGCCGTGGCGGCGCGGGGTACGGCCAGGGCCAGCAGGAGCGCGGTCAGCAGCAGCCGCGTGCGTGTGGCGATGCGGGTGCGCGGGCGGGGGATGGGGGTGCGGAGCGGCATGGCGGCGTCTGTGCGCGGAGGAGGAGGGCCGCCGGACGGGACGGGCCCTCGGCAAGAACGGGGGAGCGGCCGGCTCACGACATGGGCTCGAGGGTGGGACGGGGTAGTGGGGCGCGGCGAGCGAATCTACAACGTCCGCGGGGACCACAGTCTGACAACCGCGCCGCATGCGCCTTCGCGCGCAGCGGGCACGGCGCGTCCACGCAGCCTTCGCGGAGCAGAGATGAGCGTACGTGGAGGCAGACACGGATCCATCCGCGCACTCTCCTTAATTCGTCGATTTCGTCGCGGGGGCGGCAGATCACGGCCGGCGGGGGTAAGCACCCGGTCCATCGCCGCGGCACGAGACCCGGGCGAGGCGAAGCGGAGGGTCGGCAGACGGGTGGGATGCGGCAGGGGGCCATCCGCGTTTTTCGAGGGAGGCACCCCTGCCGCCGGAGCGCCCCCGGGAGCCAGCCGTCATCGATCCCCGCCGCGCGATCCTGTGGACTCGCGGACGCACGAAAGGTGGAGCGGCGTCCCGGTCCCGCGGACGCACCGGCGCTTCCGTCCGGCCCAACGGTGAGGCAGGCTCTTGAAAAAGACGCGCGGCAGGTGGAGGCGGCCGCCGGCTGCGGCGCGCACACGGCAAAGGTGTCTGTGGAAGAGTCCGCTATACTCACCGTTGCGGGAGCTTGCGACGGCACGACGGCAAGCCTCGCCGCGCGACTGACCCGCGGTGTTGCCTGCAACCACATCTGCGATGAACCCGTTTTCAACTCCGCGTACGCTGCGTTGAATTGCCTGGGGCCGGGGTCCCGACGGATATCCGAGGGTCGTTCGGGGCCGCGGCGCGTACATGTTGCGCTCGTTGCGTCGACTCCGTAAACCGAACGAACACCGAACAAAGATCCGGAGTACAGGCGGGCATGCCAGCCCCTTGGATCGCCCCGCAGCTGCTCACCGTGGCCAAGGCCGCCCCGCCGGGCGACGGCTGGCTGCACGAGATCAAGTACGATGGATACCGGCTGCTCTGCCGAGTGGAGGGTGGCCGCGCCCGCTTCTTCACCCGCCCGGGAAACGACTGGACGTCGGAGCTCCCGCGGCTGGCGGCGGCCGTGGAGGGGCTGGGGATTCGCTCCGCGTGGCTGGACGGGGAGATGGTGGCGCTGCGGCCGGACGGCATGCCCGACTTTCACGCCCTGCCGCGGGCCATCAGCGGAAAGCGCGGCGCCCTGCCCCTGGTGTACCAGGTGTTCGACCTGCTGCACGCGGAGGGGCACGCGCTGCTGGGGATGGACGTGCTCACCCGCAAGCGCATGCTGGAGGCGCTGGTGCGCGACCGCTGCGCCTGCGTGCGCTACACCGACCACCTGGTGGGAAACGGCCCCGCGCTGTTCCAGGCCGCGCACGCGGCGGGGCTGGAAGGGATCGTATCCAAGCGCCTGGGCAGCCGCTACCGCCCCGGCGCCCGCTCGCGCGACTGGCTGAAGGTAAAGTGCATGCACCGCTACACCTTTACCGTCGCCGGGCTGGGCAAGGACGGCGCGGTGCTGGTGGATGAGGAGGGATCGTTCGTGGGATGCGCGTTCTACCAGCGCCGGCCGGAGATCGGACGCGCGGTGGAGGTCGCCGCGCTGCGATGGACCCCCGGCCGCAAGCTGCGCCACGCCACCGTCGTCCCCGCCGCGCCGGAGCCGTCCGGCACCGGGTGATTCCAGACCGAAGCCGCCGAAATGCGGCGGGGCCGCATCGGCCTTCCCCCGTCGAGCCTCCCTCCAACCGTCAACGGGTTCGCGACACGGAGTGCCTGAGAGGATGTTGCCACACCTCCGAACCTTCAATCTTACAACGAAGCGGTGACTTCCTGAGGGAGCGTACCACGGGTAACCAGAAGCCACACAACCGCCTGCGCGCGACCGAAGGATCTCGTCCGCCTTCGCGAAGGACTGTCTTCCGGGCGCGGCAGCCGGCCCCCCGGTTCTGCCGGCGAGATCCTTCGGTCGGGCGCCAAAGCCCATCGCACCAGCGGGTTGCGGAGCGGCGCCTCCCTCAGGAAGTCAATCGTAGGGCGAGGTTTAGCAACACCTTCCAAGGCTAAGGGACGGCCGGTGCGTCGGTGCTTCCGTCAGAGGGATCCGCGGGAAGGCGGAGGGTAAAGGTGCTGCCCCGGCCGGGCGTGCTCTCCACGGACAGGTCCCCGCCCAGCAGCCGGGCCAACCCCAGCGAAACCGTCAGCCCCAGCCCGGTGCCGTGCGCCCGCCGCGAGCGGTCCGTGACCAGCTGGTGAAAGGGCTGAAAGATGACCTCCAGGTGCTCGGGCGCGATCCCGCTTCCGGTGTCGCGCACCCGGAACACCACCCAGCCGCCGCCGCGGTCGACGGTCAGCTCCACCTCGCCCTGGTCGGTGAACTTGACCGCGTTCCCCACCAGGTTGATCAGGATCTGCCGGAGCTTGCGGGGGTCCGTCCGGATCACGTCCACCCCGGGCGCGCGGTGCACGGACCAGCGCAGCCCCTTCTCCGCCGCCAGCGGCTCCAGGATCACGCGAACCTCGTGCACCAGCTCCGGCAGGGACACCGGCTCCGCCTCCACCACCTCGCGCCCCACCTCCAGCCGGCTGAAGGTAAGGATCTCCTCGATGAGCTGCAGCAGGTGCCGGGCGGCCACCCCGATGCGGCTGACCTGCTCCCCCGCCCGCGTGGAGATCGGGTCCGGGATCCCCATCTGCAGCAGGTCGGCGTAGCCGATCATGGCGTTCAGCGGGGTGCGCAGCTCGTGGCTCATGGTCGCCATGAACACGCTCTTGGCCTCGCTGGCCTCTTCGGCCGCGGTCCGCGCCCGCTCGGCGTCGTCGCGGGCGGCGCGCGCCCGCGAAAGCAGCCGCTCGCGCTCTTCCTCCATCTGCTTGCGCTCGTGGATGTCGATCACCGACCCCACGTAGCCCAGGAACTCGCCCCCGGCGCCAAAGCGCGGCGCGGCGGCGTCGATCGCCCAGCGGTAGCCGCCGCCCGCGGTGCGCAGGCGGTACTCCACCCGGAACTGCGCGCGGCCGGCGTTGGCATCCACGAACGCGCGGTGCGCCCGCTCCGTATCCTCCGGGTGCGTCGCGTCCACCCAGCCGAACCCCAGCGCCTCCTCGGTCGTCTGGCCGGTGAACTCGTACCAGCGCCGGTTCAGGTAGGTGCAGTAGCCGGTGGGGTCCGTCACCCACACCATGACCGGCGCGTTGTCGGCCATGTTGCGAAAGCGCTCCTCGCTCTCGGCCAGCGCCAGGGCGTGGGCGGTAAGCTGCACGTTGGTGTCCCGCAGCGCCTCGTTGGCGGTCTCCAGCTCCGCCGCCAGCTGCCGCGACTGCTCCACCTGCAGCTCCAGCTCGACGGCCTGCTCCTGCAGCTGCGCGGCCAAGCGCGCAGCCTCTTCGGCCCGCGACTCGGCCTGCCGGCGCGCCTCCAGCAACTGCTGCTGCGCGCGCCTTTGCTCGGTGATGTTGGTGAACACCAGGGCGAACTCGCCCCGGCGGCGCGGCCCCACCGGGGTGGCGTACACGTCGAACCAGCGGCCCATGGCCTCGGAGCCCTGCTGAAACCGGAAGGGCTCGCCCCCGAACGCCACCCGCGCATACGTCTGCACCCAGTGGTCTTCCAGCCCGGGCACCAGCTCGCGCGCCGTCCGCCCCACCGGATCCACCAGGCCGGTCAGCTCCTCGAACGCGGCGTTCACTTCCACGAAGCGGTAGTCGGCGGGGGCGCCGTGCTCGTCCAGCAGCATCTCGCACACGCAGAAGCCCTCGTCGATGGAGGTGAAGAGGGCGTGGTACCGCTCTTCCCGCTCCCGCAGCGCCTGCACCGTCCGTGACCGCTCCAGAGACTCCCAGCAGCGGTGGGCCACGGCGTGCACCAGCGCCACGTCCCCGTCCGTCCACCGGCGCGGCACCCGCTGGTGCACCGCCATCCCGGCGACGAAGCGTCCGTCCTTGTGCAGCGGAACGGAGATGACGGCGCGGATCTTCGTCATTGCGTACGCCGCCCGGTCCGCCTCCCCCACCCGCCCGTCGGCCAGGGCGTCGGTGACCACGTAAGGCTGGTCTTCGCGCATCAGCCGCAGCGCCTCGGCGCCAAAGGCGGACATGGCGAAGCGGCCCCGGATGCTGGGCATGTCGCCGCGCGTGTAGTCGCCGGTGATGACGAAGTGGTCCTCGTCCTCTTCGACTTCGGCGTAGGCGCAGCGGTCGGCCCCCAGGTGCACGCCCAGCATCCGCGCAGCGGCCGCCAGCACGTCGGCGGGATCCGTGATCCCCTTCAGCGCCTCGGACAGCCGCGCCAGAAAGACTTCCGGCTGCGCGGGATCGTCCGCGTGCCCCGCCCCGTCCCGAAGACCTGGATCAGGCATGCGGCCGCGGCGGGAGAGAACGGAGGGGGCGAGTGGCTGCTGCACGCATCGGAATCTGAAACGACCGCACGGGGTGAAGGGGCGGACCAGCGTTCCCCGGACAAAGCCTGTACATCCAGCAAAGGCAAGGCCATGCTTCCCCCCCCCGATCCATCCGAACACTCCGCATACACAGATCGCCGCCATGACCTCACGCGAAGACGGGCAGGCCCGGAGAGACAGGCTCCTCCCTCTCCTCCGCGTCTCCACGTGCTACCGAATCCGGGAAAACAGCCCTTCAGGGGGTACAGAGGAACAGAGTCAGACAGAGGAAGCAAGATGATATTCCGGTTCGCGTTCTCTGTCTGACTCTGTTCCTCTGTACGATCATTCTTTTTCAAGATCCGGTATGGGCATGAAGCAGGTCCGTTACGGATTCGGCAAATCCTCCGGAAACGCGAAAACCCCCGCGGGCGCTGCAGAAGCAGCAGCCGCGGGGGTCTTCGTTTCAGTGCGCCCGACAGGATTCGAACCGGTGACCTCTAGCTCCGGAGGCTAGCGCTCACAACCGGTTTTCCTTGCCGAACTGCCGAATCCGCTCCGTCAGCCGGTGCACACCCGTCGAGGGATTGCCGCCGGCAGATCCGGCCGCGGTGTGACGAACGTCGAGTGCCTCAGCCCGCCGCACTGCCTCACCATATCCGCCAGATACGTCCGCGAACGAGACGTGCTTGTCGTAGCTGGGAAGGTGCTTCCGAAGCCGGTCGCGCGCCTGTCTGGGTGAGAGATGCGCCGTCTGCTCGGCGAAATGCAGCAGCAGCCAGAGTTCGAAGCTCGGATTGGAGACGGCGAGGTGAACCCTGCTCCGCTCCGCCTCGGATCGCGCATCGTCCAGCCGCTGGTGCTGGTCCACGTCGAAGACGCACCAGACCTCGTCGTAGCGCAGGTTCCGGTCGCGAGCCCGCCGCGCCTCCCGATCCGCTTCGTCCCGAAGCCTGACCGCCCGTTCCACCAGCGCCCTGGGATCTCCTCCGGGAGATTCCACCCGGACGCGCACCGTGTTGGCGCCATGCGCGATCCGGAACGCGTCCAGGTACTCCGGCTCCGTGACCTTCCCCTCGCAGACGACCAGGACCAGCGGGAGGGGATCGCGCGTGGGGCCGCGGCGTCTCAGGTTTCCGCCGTCCGCGCGGCGCGAACCGCGTCTGGCCATCAGCTGCCCAGGTGCTGCAGAAAGCCCGGCGTACCCACGGACGGGACCGCCCCGTATCTCCCCTGCAGGTATCCCTGTTCCACGTTTTCGTATTTCCGGGCACGGTAGTCGGTCAGCGGGAACAGCCGGGTAGCGCCGTCGTCACCCTTTTCCGTGAACCAGATCTGGTCCCGCCGCAGGAGTTGCCGGTCCAGCAGGTTGGTGTCGTGAGTATTGAAAATCAGCTGCGCGTTCCTGGGGTTCGCCGCGGGCGTGTTGAACAATCCGACGATCATCAGGGCAAGGTGCGGGTGCAGGCTGCGGTCCAGCTCATCCACCACCAGCACCCCGCCGTTCTGCAGCACGGAGAGAATGAGCCCGGAGAGCCCGAACAGGGCCCTGGTTCCCTGCGACTCCTGATCGAACGGAAGAACGACCCCTGCACCCGTGGAATCCGCCCGATGCCGGAATTGTACGCCGGTTCCGATCCGCGATGGGAACTCCCGCATATCCGGGTCGTCGGCCCCCAGGTTGTGGCGAACGGCAAAGCTGGTGAAATCCTCTTCGATGACGTCGACATCCGTGATCCCGAGATCCGCGGCCTCCAGAAACGCCTGGACAGCCGTGCGCATCGGCTCGTTCATGCACAGCTGGGTGGCAACCATTTCCAGCCCCGATCGAGACTGCTCGTCAATGATCCACAGGTGTGAGGAGAACCACCGGTAGATGGGATCGAGCATGGGATGGTTGTTCTGCGCAGCCGCGGAGAGGAAGAGGCTGTTGGGTCTGGTCAGACCGGCGATCGTACGGTTTTCACCCTGGAGAAGGCGGCTGAAGATCAGTTCCTGTTCCCGGCCCGCCTCGCGCGTGAACCACTCCTGCTTACGCCCCTTCGGGTATGCAAAAAGCCACTCCTCGAGGACACGCGAGGAATCGACCACAAAGCCGTATTCGTAGCGAACGCCGCCGAGCAGCAGGTCCACCGCAAAGAGAGAAGGCTCTTTGGCCGCGGCAGGAGCGAGCGCGAATGGCGCCCGCGAGATGCCGCCGTCCGGCGCCCACTTGCGATGCGAGTTTTCCACCGCTGCCTTCATGAACTCGAGGGCGGCAACGAGCGTGGACTTTCCGGAGGCATTCGGTCCATAGATCGCCGCCGCTCGCAGCAGATCCAGATCGTAGCGGTCGGAATGCACGAGAGCTTCCTGCCGCTCCGAAAGAGGAGAAGCGACCAGCGACAGCTCCTGCTCGCCGTGGATGGAGCGAAAGTTCTCGACGCGAAATCGGATCAGCAAACGCGGATCTCCTGAAGCCAGATGCAACGAGAATGCGTTTTCAGCGGCAAACGCGACAGCAATGTGCATCAAAACGCCTGAAAAGTACAGCAACTCATCATCACGTACGAAAAAGCCCCACCGCGAGTGTTCGCGATGGGGCTTCTTCGTTCAGTGCGCCCGACAGGATTCGAACCTGTGACCTCTAGCTCCGGAGGCTAGCGCTCTATCCAGCTGAGCTACGAGCGCGCGTACTGTGTGTCGTGGATCGGAGGAGGCGAATAAGCCGAGTTCTGTCACCCGGCGAACCGGGGGAGGATCATTTCTCTGGGACCGGCGTTGCCGCCGGCCTCGTGCAGCCTACCCGGGACTGGTCGCGGAGCGGGCAGCTCCTCGTCCCTGCTCGGCCTTGCTCCGGGTGGGGTTTGCCATGCCGCGCCTGTCGCCAGCCGCGCGGTGCGCTCTTACCGCACCGTTTCATCCTTGCCTGTGCCCGAAGGCCATCGGCGGTCTGTTTTCTGTTGCACTTTCCGTGGCCTCACGACCCCCGGCCGTTAGCCGGCACCCTTGCCCTGTGGAGCTCGGACTTTCCTCGACGCCCGCACGCGGACGCCGCGATCCTCACTCGCCTCCCACGACCCGTGTTGTCAAAAAAGTGCCCAGGAGAGGACTCGAACCTCCACGCCGGTTAAGGCACCAGATCCTTAGTCTGGCCTGTCTACCAGTTTCAGCACCTGGGCGGGTGCGTTTCCGGCAGTGTGCGTTCCGCGGACAAGTGCTCCCGAGAGGACTCGAACCTCCACGAGCTTGCGCCCACTAGATCCTGAATCTAGCGCGTCTACCAATTCCGCCACAGGAGCGTAACCGGTCCGCGGGCCTGCCGGCCCTGACGACGCGCGGCGTGACCGTTTCCGGCCCACGCCGCGTGTCCTTCAAGCAAAGGTGCGCCCGGAAGGATTCGAACCTCCGACCTTCTGATCCGTAGTCAGACGCTCTATCCAGCTGAGCTACGGGCGCACAGACTTCAACATGCCTCGCGCGGCGCGCGAATGCACCGGGTAGGAATCGAACCTACAACCTTGGGATTAAGAGTCCCCTGCTCTGCCAATTGAGCTACCGGTGCGTTGGCGAACAGAACGGAAAATGTACCGGCTTTTTCCGATCCCGTCAACCCCGGCCGGGCCCTCTCCTCTTCGGCCGCCGTTCGGCGCATCCATCCCCGCCGCGCGGCGAACGTCCAAAGCTAACCCGCTCCGGACGCCGGCGGGAGCCCCGCCGCGGCCGCGGCCTCCTGGCGCACCGTGTCGCGGCGGTAGCGCATGTACGTGCGAAGGTCGCCGGCGTCGTACCGGCCGTCGCGGTTTCCAAAGTAGTCCAGCGCCGCCCGCTCGTCGTCCGTCAGCGGCCCGCCCGGCGAGCCCAGCAGCGGGGCCAGCAGCGGCGCCGACGCCACGGCCGGCACGGTGGAGACGGTGACGCGGGCCACGCCGCCGGACACGTCGATCTCCAGCGCCACGCCGGCGGGCTGGCCGGTGTTCAGGCGCAGGACGGGCCGGCTGCGGTCGTCCAGCAGCCGCCGGCCGGCGAAGGCGTCCCCCGCCACGCCGCGGTCGCCTCCTTCGCGCGCGGTGCGCAGCAGCGCGCCGTCGCCGTCCGCCTCCACCAGCGACGCGAGGTACAGCCGCGGACAGGTAAGGCACGGCAGCCCGGTCCGCATGGTGTCCACGTGGTACACCAGCACCCCGGCCGCGGGGAGCCCGGCGTCGAAGCCGGTGTTCACCCGGTATTCCAGCAGCAGGAACTCCCAGGGCACCGCCATGGGCACGTGCAGGATGTCGCCGCTCTGCTGCACCGGCCGCAGCGTGTACGTCCGGCGCCACCCGGGCTGGGCGACGGTGGGGACGGTCCATTGCAGGGCGAGCTTTTCCAGCGGCCCCGGGTGCGGGGGGCGCGCCACCTTGCCGAACGTCGAGCCGTCTCCGCACCCCCATGCACCGGCGCCCATCAGCGTCCAGCACCCCTGGATCCAGCGGTGGTCCGCGGGATGGTCGCCGCCGGCGGCGTGGTACCAGTCCGGCATCGCGAACTTGTGACCCGTCTCGTGCGCCATCACGGCCATGCTTTGCGGTGTCCCGTCGCACTCCACCGCGCTCTGGATGTGGTAGTCGTCCACGCGGATGCGGCGGCCGCCGGCACCCGGGTCATCGGTGAAGTACGGCGCGCCCCGCAACGCGTCCATCCGGTAGCGGTGGGGCCACATGCCGGGCCCGCCGCACGGGGCCGCGACTTCGGTGAACTGGAACGCCGCCATGTCCACGACGCCGTCGTCGTCGCCGCTGTTGGGCACGCCGTCGGGGCCGTCGCTGTCGTACAGGGCGAAGTCCGTGGTCTCGTCCACGCGCTCCAGCACGTCCTTCAGGTACCATCCCAGCAGGGCATCGTTGCCCATGCCGTACGACTCCCCCAGCACCTGGGCGCGGGTGTACGCGCTGCGCACCCAGGGCGTCACCGTCCCCGTGATGCGCATGGCCCCCAAGCTGATCTCCTCGTAGTACTGCGTCAGGTTGCCGTCCGGGTTGTCGCCGAACAGCGTGCGCTGAATGGATGCGGCGCTCACCGCCGGCTCGGGCGAGTCGGCGAACAGGGCCGGCATCACCACCATGCGCGGGCTGCGGCGCGGCGCCGCGGCGGCGGGCGTTCCCCGCAGGGCGGCGATCCCGGCGGGCCATCCGCGCCCCGGCCGCGGAAAGGCGGGCGCCTGGCCCGCGTGCTCCCGGTAGCCCGGCGGCAGCGAGTGGACGCGCATCCCCGGGCGCAGCTCCACGTCCTGGCCCGCGGCCGGCGCCGCCGCCAGCACCGCCGCCGCCGCGGCCATCCGCATCATCCCGCGCATCGGCCCTCCCTCCATCCTGGTACGGTGAACGCCGATACACGGCTTCACAGTGCCTCCACGCGCACGGGCGAGGTGCGGCCCCAGGCGGCGCCGCCCGGTCCCGGCTCGCAGAGGGTGCCGCCCCGATAGCCGCCGGGAACGGCGGGTGACACCTGCCCCGACGGCCAGTGCAGCGCCCCGGGCCGCTGCGCGCCGGCCACGGTGCCGTCCGTGTCCCGCGTTTCACGCACGGGCTGGCCGTGCACCCACTCCCTGGTCGTGAGCGTGCCCTGGAACCCGGTGGTCAGCCCCAGCGCCGTCAGGGGGGCCCCGTACCCGGCCGACGCCCGTTCCATCCGGTGGTGCACGCTGTCGACCAGGACGCCGTCCGCGCGCTGCATGGCGTAGCATTCCCACGACAGCCGCCACGACTTCTTGGGAAGCACCGTGATCGCCCACGCTTCGGTGGTGACGCGCCCCCCCGGGGCGGACGTCGCGGTCACGGCGCCGTACCCTTCGGCCGGTGCCCAGACGAAGCCGTCCCGCACGTCGCGGATGGCGAAGTTCGGTGCCCCGGCCGCGATCTCGTACGTGTACTCGACGTCGATCCACGCGTTGCCGTAGACGTCGAACAGGGTAGGCTCGAAGAAATAGGTCTGGAGCCCGATGTTGCCGGCCTCCATCAGCACCGGGCCGTACGTAACCACCTGCGTCACCGGCCCCGCGGCAAAGTGGATGGCCGCGGTGTCGGGGTTGCCGAACGGCCGCCCCTCCACCGTCGCCTCCGCCACCAGCAGGCAGATGCCGGTGCGGGTGGGGCGGACGTAGTGGTTGAGGGTGGTGTCGCTGCCGGGCGCCAGCCGCGTGGTGGCGTGCAGCGGCTGGCAGAAGGGGTCCAGCGTGCGCCAGTGGATGGTCACGGCGGGGAGGCGCGCCCGGCGCACCGGCCCGGTCACGCCGTCGTCGTCCGCGACGTCCGGCGAAAGGGAGACGCGCAGCACCACGGGCGTAAGAACGACGAGCGAATCCGGCGGCTGCTCGCCCGGCGGGCGCACCGTGGCCCGCTGCCCGCCGCCCTCCACGATGCGGATCTCCAGGTCGTCCGGGTGCGCGACGGGCGCCGGGCCGCCGCCGTCCCCGCAGGCGGCCAGCAGCAGGAGGAGCGCGGCGGCAAGGGGTCCGGAGCGGGCGGGGCGGGTTCGGCGCATGGGGTACCTGGAGGGGGATGGAGCCGAAGACTTCAGGACCGGAAAACAATGTCCCGCCGCGCCGCCGCACGCGTGCTGATGCGCCCTGCCGCCAGCCCCGGGCAGCCCCAGGGGAGGGGGTGGGCGTGGGCATCTCGCGTCGACACGGCGCCAGGCCCGCCGAGCGCGCCGCCTCTCCTCCGAAGCTGGGCCCGAAGCTGGGGGGAGAGGCCGGGAGAGGGGGCTCTCGCGGGCGCGGCTCGATCCCTGCCAGGGACCCCGGCCGAAGGATCCCGCCTACAGCCGGTCCACGCGCATGGGCGAGGTGCGGGTCCAGGCGGCACCGTCGGGGCCCGGCTCGCAGAGGGTGCCGCCCCGGTAGCCCGTGGGGACCGCCTGCGACACCTGGCCGGGCGACCAGGTCAGGATATCCGGACGCTGGCCGGCAAAGACCGTGGCGCCCAGCTGCCGCGTCTCGCGCATGGGCTGTCCGCGCACCCACTCCCTGCGGGTCACCGTGCCCCGGAAGCTGGTGGTCAGCCCCCGCGCGTTCAGGCCGCCGTACTCGGCCGCCGCGGGGTCCATCTGGTGGTGCACGCTGTCGACGACGGCGCCGTCCGGGCGCTGCATGCCGTAGCACTCCCACGACAGCCGCCAGGACTTGAACGGCAGAAAGTCCAGGGCCCACGCCTCGCTGGTGGCGCTCACCGTCCCGTACGTGGCGGTCACCGCGCCGTACCCTTCTTCGGGGGCCCAGACGAAGCCCCCGCGCACGTCGCGGATGGCGAAGTTGGGCGCGCCCTTCGTGATCGCGAACGTGAACGAGAACTCGATGTCCTCCACCAGGTTGTCGTAGACGTCGAACACCCGGGGCATGAACCGGAACACGTGCTCGCCGGCCGTGCCGGTCGTCATCGCCACGATGGGCTCGCGCGAGACCGCCCGCACCGGGGGTCCCGCGGCAAAGTGGACGGCCGCGGTGTCCGGGGCGCCGATCGGCCGCCCCTCCACCGTGGCCGCCGCCTCCACGCGGCAGATGCCGGAGCGGGTGGGGCGGACGTACTGGTTGCTGGTGGTGTCGGTGCCCGGGGCCAGCTGCGTGGTGGCGTGCACCACCTGGCAGAAGGGCTCCAGCGTGCGCCAGTGCACGGTGACGCCGTCGGGAAGGCGCACCCGGCGCGACGGCCCGGTGGCGCCGTCCTCGCCCTCCACGTCCCGCACCACGGACACGCGCAGCACCACGGGCACCCGCACGAGCAGCGAGTCGGCGGGCTGATCGCCCGGCGGGCGCACCGTGGCCCGCTGGCCGCCGCCGTCCAGAATGCTGATCTCCAGGTCGTCCGGGTCCGCGACGGGCACGGGACCGCCGCCGTCGCCGCAGGCGGCCAGCAGGAGGAGGAGCGCGGCGGCAAGGCGCCCGGGGCCGGCGAAGCGGGTTGGGTGCATGGAGGACACCTGCGTGAAGGCGTGGGCCTAAAAACGTGGGATGGAGCGATGCGCCACCGCCGCGGCGCGTCCGCATCACCCGCTGCTCCCCGCAGAAACGAGAGGCGGGATGATCCGGACGGGCGCGGGAGGGCGGCTAGGCTCCCTGCCGCACGGTGGTGGGGCGGTAGCGCATGTACACGCGAAGGTCGCCCAGGTCGTACGCCCCGTCGCGGTTGCCGAAGTAGTCCAGCGCCGCGCGCTCGTCGGCGGTCAGCGGGCCGCCCGCGGAGCCCAGCAGGGGGGCCAGCAGCGGCGCCGTGGCCACGGTGGGCACGGTGGAGACGGTGATGCGCGCCTGGCCGCCCGACACGTCGATCTCCATGGCCACGCCGGCGGGCTGGCCGGAGTTGAGCGCCAGCACGGGCTGGCTGCGGTCGTCCAGCAGACGCCGGCCGTTGAAGATGTCGCCGGCCGCGCCGCGGTTGCCGCCCTCGCCGGCGGAGCGCCGCAGCGCCCCGTCGCCGTCGGCCTCGAGCAGCGACCAGTAGTACAGGCGCGGGCAGGTGAAGCACGTCAGGCGCAGCGGCCGGAACAGGTCGATGTGGTGCACCAGGACGCCGCCCGCGGGGAGCTCCGAGTCGAAGCCCGTGTTGGGGCGGTACTCCAGCAGCAGGAACTCGAACTCGCCCACCAGCGGAACCTGCAGGAGGTCGCCGCTCTGCTGCACCGGGTTCAGCGTGTACGTGCGGCGCCACCCCGGCTGCGCCCGGGTGGCGGCGGCCCACCCCATCGCGATCTTGTCCAGCGGGCCCAGGTGCGACGGGCGGGGCGTCTTGCCGAACGACGCGCCGTCCCCGCATCCCCACGACCCGCCGGCCATCAGCGTCCAGCACCCGTGCACCCAGCGGCGCTCGGCCGGCAGCAGCCCCTCGCTGGCGTCGTACCAGTCGGGAAGGCCAAAGGCGTGCCCCGTCTCGTGCGCCATCACCGAGATGCTCTGCGGCGTGCCGTCGCACTCCACCGAGCTCTGCATGTGGTAGTCGTCCACCATGATGGGATGCCCGTCGGGGCGCAGGTCCCGGGTGGAGTACGCCACCCCGATGAGCCCCGTGAGCCACGAGCGGTGCGGCCACACGCCGGGTCCCCCGCACGACGCCGCGACCTCGTTGAACTGAAAGGCCGCCAGGTCCACGTAGCCGTCGTCGTCGCCGCTGTTGGGCACGTTGTCGGGGCCGTCGTTGTCGAACTGTCCGAAGTCGATGTGCTGGTCGGAGCGGGCCAGCACGTCGATCAGGTACCATCCCAGGCTGGCGTCGATGCCCAGGCCGTACGACTGGCCCACCACCTCCGCGCGGGGAAGCGAGGTGCGCACCCAGGGCCCCACGGTCCCGGTGATGTTCATCCGCCCCAGGCTGATCTCGTGGTAGTACTGCGTCAGGTTGCCCATCGGGTTGGTGCCGAACAGCTGCTGCTGCAGCGCCGCCGAGGTCACCACCGGCTCGGGCGAGTCGGAGAACAGCCCCAGCAGCACCGCCATGCGCAGGTTGCCCCGCGCGGGCGCCGTCGCCGCCAACGGCCCCCCGGGCGAGGCCGAAAGGCGGTTGCGCCAGCCGCGCCGGGTCTCGAAGAAGCCGGGGTCCCGGCGAACGCGGTCCCAGTACCCCTGCGGCAGCGGAATTCCGCTCTGCTGCGAAAGGATCTCCACGTCCTGCGCCGCCGCGGGAACGGCGGCCAGCGCGGCCAGGGCGGCCAGGGCCGCCCGCATCAGCATGGTACGCATCACTCGTCTCCCCGCGCGGGCGTGAACGCCACCGAGTAGCCGTCGGTGGAGGGGCGAACGCGGTCGTCGGCGCCGGCCACCTGCAGCACGCGCACGGAGGGAAGCTCGTTCCCCGGCGCCACGTGCACGCGGAACTCGATGACCCCCGCGGGCTCGCGCACCAGCATCACCCGCCACCCGCCGCTCACCGGCTGCTTGAACAGGGTGGCCGACGACGTGCCCACGAACGTCAGCCCCTCGCCGGCCACCTCCAGCAGCACGGCGCCCTCGGGGCCGTGGGGCGACTTGAGCGCGGCGATGAACTCGCCGCCGGCGGGCGCGGCGCCGGTGCCGCCGCCGTCGCAGGCGGCCAGCAGCAGCAGGGCGCAGACGATCAACAAACGCATGGCAGGCAGGGGGGCTGGGGCGGATGAAGGACGCGCGGCCGGGTGCCGGCGGGCGCGGGTCAGGGCGGGGGGCTTCACTGGGGCGCCTCGGGCCGGCGCAGCAGCCGCACGGGCGCGGTGCGGCTCCACGCGGCGCCGCCGGGGTCCGGCTGGCACAGGGTGCCGCCCACGAACCCGCCGGCGGTTTCCGTCACCGGCTGGCCGGGGGACCATTCCACCACCCGCGGCTTGCGGGCGGCGAACACGCTGGCGTCCAGCGTCCGCGTCTCGCGCACGGGCTCGCCGCGCACCCACTCGCGGCGCACCAGCGTGCCCGACAGGGTCAGCATCGCTCCCCGCGGCGAAAAGGCGCCGTGCGACACCCGGGCGGTGTCCATGCTGAAGTGCACGCTGTCCACGCGCACCCCGTCCGGCCGGTCCAGGCCGTAGCACTCCCACGACAGCCGCCACAGCCACCTGCCCAGGTTCACCATGGACCACACCGGCACCCGGCCGCTGAGCGCGCCGTGCCGGATGGTCACCTCGCCGTAGCCTTCGCCCGTGGCGTGGATCCATTCCTCGAAGTGGCGCTCGAAGTAGAACTGGGGCGCGCCCCCGGTCAGCTCGTACGTGCGGCCGGGCGTGTCCACGAAGTTGCCGTGGGCGTCGAACAGGGCCGAGAAGAACGAGGAAAGCGCCACGCCCCGGGGCTCGATCAGGCGAATGGGCATCACCTCCATCCGCACCGGCGGCCCCGGGTCGAAGTGGATGGCCGCGGTGTCGGGCCTGCCCAGGGGCCGCCCCTCCGCCGTCGCCTCGGCCACCAGGCGGCAGACGCCCGAGCGGGTGGGCCGGACGTAGTGGTTCACGGTGCTGTCGCGTCCCGGCTCCACCTGCGTGGCCGCCTCCACCACCTGGCAGAACGGGTCCAGCGTGCGCCAGTGCACGGTCACCGGCGGCAGGCGCACCCCGCCCGACGGCCCCGTGACGCCGTCCTCCGCCTCCAGGTCCGTCGCCAGGGAAATGCGCACCACCACCGGGGTGTGGACGACCAGCGAATCCGCCGGCTGCTCGCCGAAAGGGCGTACGGAGGTGCGCTGCCCGCCGCCGCGCACGATCGTCATCCGCAGGTCGTCGGGGTGCGCGACCGGGGCTGCCCCGCCGCCGTCGCAGGCGGCCAGCGGCAGAAGCAGCAGACAGGCAGGCAGAACGCGCATGCGCGGCAGAGGCCCCGGGGCGGATGAGGGACGCGCGGCCAGCGCACGGCGGGCGCGGGTCAGGGCGGGCGGCTTCACCGCGGCACGTCCAGCGGCCGCCGGATCAGCTGCGCGGGCGAAGTGCGGCTCCACGCCGCGCCGCCGGGGTCCGGCTGGCACAGGGTGCCGCCCACGTACCCGGCGGCGGTTTCGGGCGCCGCCTGGGTGGCGGACCACTCCACCACCCCTGGCTTCTTGGCGGCGAACACCTGGGCCTCCGGCGTACGGGTCTCGCGCACGGGCTCCCCGCGGACCCACTCCCGCCGCACCAGCGTGCCCGTCAGGGTCAGCGCCACCCCGCGCGGCGAAAGGCCCCCGTAGCTCGGCTGGGCCGTGTCCATGCGGAGATGGACGCTGTCCACGCGCACCCCGTCCGGACGGTCCATGCCATAGCATTCCCACGACAGGCGCCACGAGGACCGCCCCATCACCTCCAGGGCCCACACCTGCACCCGGACGCTGAGCCCGTCGGCGGTGGCGGTCACCTCGCCGATCCCTTCGCCCCGGGTGCGCAGCCAGTCCACGAACGCATGCTCGACGTAGAACTGGGGTGCGCCCCCGGACAGCTCGTAGGTGATGCGGGAGGGTCGCACGAAGTTGCCGTGGGCATCGAACAGCCCGACGGGAAACAGGTTGATCTCCGCTCCCCGGAAGGGTTCGATCATGGCAGCGGCGGGCGCCTGGATCCGCACCGGCGGCCCCGGGTTGAAGTGGATGGCCGCGGTGTCGGGCCTGCCCACCGGCCGCCCCTCCGCCGTCGCCTCGGCCACCAGGCGGCAGACGCCGGAGCGGGTGGGCCGGACGTAGCGGTTCACGGTGCTGTCGCTTCCCGGCTCCACCTGCGTGGTCGCCTCCACCACCTGGCAGAACGGGTCCAGCGTGCGCCAGTGCACGGTCACGGGCGGCAGGCGCACCCCGCCCGACGGCCCCGTGACGCCGTCCTCCGCCTCCAGGTCCGTCGCCAGGGCAATGCGCACCACCACCGGGGTGTGGACGACCAGCGAATCCGCCGGCTGCTCGCCGAAGGGGCGTACGGAGGCGTGCTGCCCGCCGCCGCGCACGATGGTCATCTGCAGGTCGTCCGGATGCGCCAGGGGGTCTGCCGCGCGGCCGTCGCAGGCGGCCAGCGCAAGGAGCAGGGCGAGGGCGGCACGCCGGGGGCCGGCGGGGCGGGATCGATGCATGGAGGGCCTGCGGCAGTGCGGTCGATCGTGGGGTGCTGCGATATGGAGTAACGCACGGCCGTTCCGCTTTATGACAGCCCGCGCACAACGCGCCGCGAGATACCGGCGCCTTTCCCCGGGGCGCGGGAAGCACGGCGGCGGGACGCCCCTGGCACCCGTGGCTCCGCACGAAGAAAGGCGGGCCCGCGGTGCGCGGGCCCGCCTCGTCCATCCGTCCGCGCCGCCGTCAGCGCGGCGCGGCGGGGATGGAAGCTACAGCGGGCAGCACTCGCAGAAGCCCGGGTAGCCGGCCGTGACGCTGTAGTCGCAGGTGTAGTTGCCGGCGGCCGTGTTGCACGGATGGCACGTGTCGTAGCCGGCGCAGGTCCCGTTGCACGAGGCCTGGCCACAGTCCGTCTGCACGCAGGTGGGGCAGCCGGGGCAGGTACAGGCGGTTTCGCAGGCCGTGGGGCAGGTGCACTGCTGCTCGCCGACCACCGTGCCCTTTTCGGCGGCCCTGGCGGAGGTCTCAAACGAGTCGACGGTGAGCTGGTCCAGGTTGAGCGCGAGCTTTTTCATGGGATCTCTCCTGCGGATGGGTGGCGAGCCGCCGGCCGGCCGGACGGCGCGTGGAACGGGAACGTACGTTGTCCGCGTTCCACGTGACCCATTTTACGCCGCATTCCGCCCCGCAACAATGATGATGATGAAAAACGCCGGGACGCAAATGGATGACGGGAGATCCTCCGCGCGGCTCCGCATCCGGCCTCGTGCCGCGCTCCATCCGCGGCCCTCGAGGAGTGTGTCCAGGGTTCCGGGCTCCTGACGCAAGCCGCCGGCTTCCTGATGATCCCAGATTCTCGGCCCGATCGTGCATTCCCCCACGGGCTGTCTCATCCTCATCCCAGGTCCTGAAAAAGAATGATCGTACAGAGGAACAGAGTCAGACAGAGAACGCGAGCTGAAACATCATCCGGGTTTCCTCTGTCTGACTCTGTTCCTCTGTACTCGTGAAGGTGTTGTTTTCCCGGCTTCGGTATCCTACGGGGGGCGACCCGAAGGATCTGCTCTCGGATACGACGGCCGATCCCGGGGTGCGATCCAGCCCATTCGTGCCGCCGGCCGGATCCTTCGGCCGGGAAGTGAAGCGGGAAGTGAAGCGGCCAAGCTGATTCTCGAACACACGCCGGGAGCGGCGGGAAAAACATGCGTATTGCGCTCCGGCGCGATCCATGGGATATTTGTCGCCCCTGTGTGGCCGCCCCGACGGCCATTCCTTCCTGTCGGTCGCAGGGGGCCCCTTGCCCCCTCGCACCCGCCGTCCCCGGCGCGCCAGGCGCCGCCCGATTCAGAAACTTTTCATTCTCTCCCCGTGAAAAAGCCTTTCTTTTCCATGCGCCGCGCGGCGTGTGGCGTTGTGCTGGCGGCGATCGCCATCGCCTGCGGCGACGCCACCGGTCCCCGGACGGAGCCCGTGGCTTCGGTGGACATCAGCGGCATTCCCGCCACCCTGTACGTGGGCGCCACCGCCACCCTGGCCGCCACCCCGCGCGACGCCGACGGCGAGGCGCTGGCCAACCGCCCCGTCACCTGGATCTCCAGCGACAGCACCATCGCGGGGGTGAGCGCGCAGGGCGTGGTCGCGGGGCGAAAGGTGGGCGACGTGGTGATCGTGGCCACCAGCGAGCAGAAGAGCGCCACCGCCACTGTGCGGGTAAAGCTGGAGCCGCCCGCGACGGTGGAGATCACCGGCGGGCCGGCGGAGGCGGTGGTGGCCGGGACCGTCGTGCAGCTGGCCGCGGCCGCGCGCAACGGGGCGGGCGCCGTCATCCCCGGGCGCGTGATCACCTGGACGTCGGCGAACCCCCAGCTGGCGACGGTCTCGGACAGCGGCAGGGTGCAGACGCTCGGGGCGGGCGAGGTGGTGATCACGGCCGCCAACGAGGGGGTCAGCACCCCCTTCACCCTGCGGATCGTGGAGCGCGTGGTGTCGGTGGAGATCGCCGGCGGGCCGGGGACCCCGGTGGTGGCGGGCGCCGCCATCCAGCTGAACGCGGTGGCGCGCAGCGCGTCGGGGGCCGCGCTCGCCGGGCGCCCCGTCGCCTGGAGCTCGGGAAACCCGGACATGGCCACCGTCTCGCCCGCCGGCATGGTGCAGACGCTGCGCGCCGGCCCGGTAGAGATCACGGCCACCGTCGAGGACGTTCGCGCCACGCTGGTGCTGCAGGTGGTGGAGCCGGTGGAGGAGGTGCGGATCACCGGCGCGCCGGAGGGCCCGGTGATCGCCGGCACGGGCGTCCAGCTGGCCGCCGTGGCCCGCGCCGCCGGCGGGGCCCCGCTCCCCGGCCGCGTGATCACCTGGTCCTCGGGGAACCCGGAGCTGGCCACCGTCACGGGCGCCGGCTACGTGCAGACGCACAAGGCCGGCGAGGTAACCATCATGGCCGTCCACCAGGGGGTCAGCGCCACCGTCACGCTGCGCATCCTCGAGCCGGTGGTGTCGGTGCAGATCACCGGCGTAACGGCGAACCCCGTGCTGCGCGGGGCCGAGGTCCAGCTGGCCGCCGTGGCCCGCGGCGCGGCGGGCGCGGCCCTCGGCGGGCGCACCATCACCTGGGCCTCCGGCAACGCCGCGGTGGCCTCCGTCTCGGCCGGGGGCCTGGTGCGGGCGCTCGCCCCCGGCAGCGCGGCGATCACGGCCACCGTGGAGGGGGTCAGCGCCACCTTCACCCTCACCGTCCTGGAGCCGGTTGCGGCCGTGGAGATCAGCGGCGCGCCGACCGGCCCGGTGGTGGCCGGGCCCTCGTTCCAGCTCTCCGCGGTGGCGCGCGGCGCGGCGGGCGAGGCGCTCCCGGGCCGCGTGATCGCCTGGACCTCCAGCAACCCCGACGTGGCCCCCGTCTCGGCCGCCGGACTGCTGCGGACGCTGCGTGCGGGCGAGGCGGTGATCACGGCCACCGTGGAGGGGGTCGGCGCCACCTTCACCCTCACCGTCCTGGAGCCGGTCTCGGCGGTGCAGATCGTGGGGGCGCCCGCGGCACCGGTCGTGGCGGGGGCGACGGTGCAGCTGCGGGCGGTGGCGCGCGGCGCCGCGGGCGACTCGCTGGGGGGCCGCGCGGTGTTCTGGATGGCGAGCGACCACTCCCGGGCCACCATCTCGGCGGACGGGCTGGTGACCACGCTCGACGCCGGAGACGTGCTGATCACGGCCAGCGTGGAGGGGCGCAGCGCCTCGTTCGTCCTGGCGATCCTGGAGCCGGTGGGCTCGGTAAGCGTCGCCGCGCCGGCCACCGCGCTGTACCAGACGCAGAACGTGCCGCTCACCGTCACGCTGCACAGCGCTTCGGGGGCGCCGCTCACGGGCCGCCCGGTCACCTGGACCACCTCCGACCCGCTGCGGGCGACGGTCGACTCCGCCGGCAGGGTGACCGGCACGGGCGCCGGCACGGTCACCATCACGGCGGCCAGCGAGGGAAAGACGGGCACGGCGAGCCTGCAGATCCTCGCGCGGCCCACCGCCGACTGGAGCCAGGCCACGATGTGGACCACGCACCAGGGCAACGCCCGCCACACCGGCTACGTGCCGGTGACGGCGGACCCGACGGCCTTCGATTCGCTGTGGGCGCGCAGCCCGCTGGGCTCCACGTCCCTGAACCCCGTCACCGAGGGCGACGGCCGGCTGTTCATCTCCGGCTACGCGTACTTCGGCGGGCAGACGCTGGCGACGGTGAACGCGCGCACCGGCGCGCCCGTCTGGTCGCACTCCTTCGGCACCATCCACGGCGTGCATCCCCCGGCGTACGGCAACGGGCGCGTGTACGCCACCACCAGCGGGCACCAGGACGCCAACCTGTACGCGTTCGACGCGGCCACCGGCGCCGTGGCGTTCCGCGAGCGGTACGGCAACCAGTGGTCGCGCTACTTTGCGCCCGTGGTGGTGGGCGAGACGGTGTACATGGCGGGCGGCTACTACGACGGAATGTACGCCTTCGCCTCCACCGACGGCGCGCAGCGCTGGTTCGCCAACACCAACCAGTACGACGAGTGGACGCCGGCGGTGGACAACGGCCGGGTGTACGCGTACACCGGCAGCTACTCGCCCAAGCTGCAGGTGCACAACGCCGCCACGGGCGCGGAGCTCTTCAGCATCCCCGATCCCGGCTTCTCGTGGAACGGGTGGAGCATGGACGCCTCGCCCGTGCTGGGCTCCATGAACAACGTGCTGGTTACGCAGGCGGGGCGGCTGGTCTCGTTCAACCTGCAGAGCCGCACCATCGGGTGGCAGCGCAGCTCGAACTACACGGGCAACGTGACCGTGGCCGGGGGCATGCTGTACGTGATCAACAACGGCCAGGTCGAGGCACGCAACGAGAGCGACGGATCGGGGGTGTGGGTGTGGATTCCGCCCGCCGGGCAGAGGGCGACCGGAACGATCGTGGCCACGCGCAACCTGCTGTTCGTAAGCACCGAAAGCCACACGTACGCCATCGACATCGCCGCGCGCGCGGCGACCTGGTCCCACCCCGCCGGCGGGCACCTGGCGGTGGGCCGCGACGGCATCCTGTTCATCGCGCAGTCGGACGGCACGCTGACCGCGGTTGACCTGAAGTAGTGCGTTGTGAGGGGATGGGGCTGAACGGAGGAAGAAGGGAAAAGGGACAAGGGAATAGGGAATAGGGAATAGGGAATAGGGACTAGTCTCT
>NZ_DASWNM010000143.1:0-49440 GCF_036399255.1 Longimicrobium sp. | reverse complement strand
CGACACGGGCGGACAGGGCCAGTGCCGGAGCGGTGCGGCGGGGCACCAGCAGCAGACAGTAGATTTCTCAGTCGGCGCGCAGGATTTCGTGCGAGCCGATGGTGCGGTGTGGCGCCTCCTTCGAAATGACAGACCGGCGCGTGCGCAGGGATTCTTGAACACACTCTTACGCGAGGCACGATGGTGATACTCCAGATCCTGACCCTGTGGCTGATGCTGGCGGGGGAGCCTGCCTGCGCGGAGAGGGCGTTGTGCTCGTGCGCCATCCGCTCGCAGGAGCTCAGCTTTACGCGTGCGGAGGCGGTGTTCACGGGCGTGGCGACGGAGCTCGGAGAATTGGCCGCCGAAGAGGGGCAGCCAGTCACGTTCCGCGTCACGCGGCGCTGGAAGGGTACCGCCGCCGCCGGGACGATCGTGGTCCGTGATGCGCATCCGTGCGGCGTGTACTTTCGCGCCGGGTCGGAGTACGTCGTCTATGCCCTCCGTTCCGAGAGGGGGCAGCTGTACACGACGTTCTGTGCACGCTCGCGCCTGCTTTCGGAGGGTGCGGAGGACGTGCGCGCGCTGGACGCCATGACGCCCAGGAGCCGCTGATGGTGTGCGCGCAGTCCTTCTCGTGATTTCCATCCACCTCTCCACGCGCATCGCCGCGCTACCGGAGCGCGTGTTCGACCTTACGCGCAGCATCGACCTGCACACGCGCTCGCTGGACTGGACGCGCGAAGTGCCGGTGGCGGGGCGCACCCGCGGGCTGATCGGGCTGGACGAGACGGTGACGTGGCGCGCGTGGCACCTGGGCGTGCGCCAGCGCCTCACCAGCCGCATCAGCGCGTACGACCGGCCGCGGTACTTTCAGGACGTGATGGTGCGCGGCGCGTTTGCGTGGATGGAGCACGACCACTGGTTCGACGCCGCGCCGGACGGCGGCACCGTGCTGCGCGACGAGTTCCGCTTCGCCGCGCCGCTGGGCGTGCTGGGCCGCATCGCCGAAACGCTGGTGCTGCGTCGCTACATGACCCGCTTTCTGGAGCGCCGCAACGCCGTCATCAAGCGCGTCGCGGAATCGGACGAGTGGCGGGAGTTCGTGGACGCTTCATGAAGGCGGGCGACCCATCAGCCGGGCCAGCGCTTCGGCTGAAACGCCCTGGCCGGTCGGGAACGCGCCCGCGACGCGCCCGCGCCGGTCGAGAACGATCGCGAAGGGCGTTGAGCGGAACCCGAGCGTCCGGGCGACCGACCTGGCATCGGCCGCCGCGATCCGTCCCAGCGGAAACCGCACCCCGTCGCCTTTCAGAATCGCGCGTTCGGGTGCGGACATCTCGCCGGTGCCCACGACCAGCCCGCGTACGGGAAAGCGTCCCGCGGAATGCAGCGCGTTCCAGCCACTCACGATCGATCCCGATCCGCGGCAGTCCTCTACCTGCAGCACGATCACGACCCCTCCGGCGCTCTTGCCGCGTCCCAGAAGCTCGGGGACGCTGCGCGATGGGCGCAGGAGGGCGCGCGTGTCCGCGTACAGGGCGACGGACGACCGGCCAACGATGACGAAGGCGGCGAGAAGCAGGACCGCGCGGATCATCGAAGCACCTCCCGCAGCGACACGCGGTGAACCCCGCTGTCCGTCGTTTCGCGCAGCAGTACCCGCGAGTCCTGGATGTCCAGCGGGAACCAGGAATCCGGCATCAGCACGCTTCCCGACTCCTCGCCTTCGATCGACATCACCACCCACCGGCTCACTCCGGGTCCGGATGCCGGCATCCGGACCCACACCTTGCCGCTTGCGTCCACACGCAGGCCGCCCACGGCCGGAGCCCGCACGCGCGTGCCCGCGGAGCGGAGCTGGCGGCGGATCTCCTGGCGCGTACCCTCGTTTCCGAATTCGCCGAGCACGTCGTCGATCTCTCCCCGGGTCAGCTCGCGATGCGCGGCCGTGGGAAGCCGAATGCCGCGGACGCGCGTTCCGGCGCGGTCGTACACCGCAATGATGGCCGAGTCGGACGACGCGTATACCACGTGATCGCCGCTGGCATCGGCGAATCCCGCTTTGCCGAAGGGAAACTGGCTCGCGCGAAAGCTGTTCGCATCCTTGTACAGCAGCCACTCCGCACCCGCAAACCGTCCGATCTCGCCCGCGGGCTCACCCGTGGGTGTGACCACGGAAAGGTGCATCTGGTCCCGCACCAGGCCCCTGTCTCGTCGTGGGTCGTAATGGTTCTCCGCGGATACCAGAACGTGGCCGTCGGCAAGGACGGCGATGGGACGGGCCGGCCCCTGAGCCTCCCGGATCCGGAACTCCCGCGCGAACGCGCCCGACTGGCTCCACACGCTGAACCGCTGCGCGATCACGTCGAAAACGATGAGCGAGTCACCGCGGAACCTGCGGAGCCAGCTGACGGCGCGGAACTCGCCCGGCCCGTCTCCCTCTCGTCCGGCAACGTGCGTCCGCCTGCCGCTTTCGTCGAAGAACTGCAGCTCCGCGGTTCCCGAGTTGCCGATGACCACCGTACCGTCCCGCCCGATCACCCCGCCATACACGCCATCGAGGACCGGACCCGGACCTTCTTCGGAGCCCACCTGCAGGCGCGGTCGTTCGGAGAGCCGCCACGAGGCGGTTTCGGGCGCGCGGCTCGCGGAATCACGGTTGCAGCCCAGCGCGGCAAGAAGGGCCACGAGGGCAGCACAGCGGGTGGTCGCGCGGGAGGAGGGCGGCAGCATGGCGTGTCGCGGCCTGGGGCCAGGGTGCAGAGACGAGGCTAGAAATCGGAGACCCGTACGACCTGTCCCTGCCCATCCAGCACGAGCAGCACGGGAAGGTCGTCATAGCCGTAGGCATGAAGCAGGGACCACAGCCGCCGGTCAGCCCGCGCGCCACGCAGGCGTGGGGTGCGGTCCGGGCGCAGCGGAATCACGCGCACCGGAAGCCTGGGAACGTCGGCTCTCGCCGCAGCGGTCGACCGCGCGCGTGCCTCGTCACCCGGCGACGCGACGAGCACCACCAGGCGTTGCGTGTCGTGCTTCTGTGGATCCGTGAGCAGCGCCGGAGCGGGCGGTGCGGGAACCAGAATGGAAAGCGCGATGCTCCAGACGGCGACCAGTCCAAGGAGCGCCGTCGCAACGGCGGCGAGCGGGTCCGCGGCAATCCAGCCTCGCGTTTTCACGTGCGGCCCTGGTTCCATTGCGACGGCCAGCGGCGAGGGCACGCAGCGGCGCGCCGTTGCCCGCTATTCGATCACGGTGGAGTAGTAGTAGAAGCGCCAGTCGCAGCACCCGGTCCCGCATCGCTCCGCGCAGAGCTGCTGGCACAGCTTGCCGTTGTTGGTGCCGCACCCCTGCACTTGCAGATCGGGCGCGGGGTCTCTGCGGAAGGTAAAGCCCGTGAGGCTCACGAGCGCGATCGCCCCCGCGAGTACCACCGTGCTCGTTCTCGGCTTCATCGTACGATCCTTCCCGGGCAGGAGGACGACTCAAGGAACAATACAGGGTAGGCGCTTGTGGTTTACCTGTCAACAAATATCTCAAAAGGGTCGTTTGACGCCATCGAGCCGACATGCGCGGCCGGACGAGAACGGCGTTGCGAAATCGGACGAGTGGCGGAAGTTTGTGCCGGAGTGATGTCTTTCACGTCTTGAATACCGGATCCGGGAAAACAACACCTTCATGGCTACAGAGGGACCGAGTCAGACAGAGGAACCTGGATGATATTTCGGCTCGCTTTCTCTGTCTGACTCTGTTCCTCTGTACGATTATTGTTTTCAGCATCTGGTAGAAGACGATCGATCCACCCTGATCCTGCCTGCTGACGATGAGCACGTTCAATCGGTGGAACCTGGAGCCCGACGTGGTGCCGCAGGGCGATGAGTTCCTCGCATCCTCCAACGCCTTTCCCGGTGTGTACGGGGAAGGGGAGACGCGCGAGGAGGCCATCGACAACTTCTGGGAGATGGTGGACTTCATCGGCGGCCTGGCCCGCGCGCCGGACTGGCCGCACGACCGCTCGCCCTACCTGGAGCCGTGGGAGGCGCAGGGCGACGATGGGTTCCTGGCGGATCTCGAGAAGGGTGCGGAACCGTGGGATGAGGAGCCGGGCTGAGCGGCCGCCGTCCTCGCTCCGCCGGCCGGCGCTCCGCGGTCCATCATCCAAAGCCCGTCCGGCGAGCGCGTTCATCGCAGGTAGGGCGCGACGTTGCGGGCGATGGCGCTGAACTCGTCCTCCGTAAGCGGCACCAGGGTGCGGAAGGCGATCCACGCGTCCCGCGCGGGCATGCTGGGCGGTGACATGTCGCTGCCCCACAGCATCCGGTCCACCCCGATCCGGCGGATGCGCTGGGCAACCGTCCGCATCTGCCGCACCGTGGTTTCCCATCCATCGGTGCCCTGGGCCACGTGCGCGATGTCGGAGACGTCGAAGTAGAGGTTGCGGGTGCGTGGATCACCGGCGGCCACCGCGTCCGCGTACACCTCCAGCGCGGCATCCGAGAACGCGCCGCCGCCCCAGAGGTGGGCGATCTGCACCGGGACGTCGGGCGCGGCCGGCAGGACCTGCTCCAGGAAAGCCCGCGCGTGCTCACGCCCGTACGTCCGCAGATCCCCGCGAACGTGGACGGCGATGGGAATTCCGAGCGCGTTGGCCGCGCGAAACACCCCCCGCAGCGTCCGCACGTGCTCCGCGTTCAGCACGTCGACCCCGCCCTGAAAGTGGAGCTTGAGCCCGCGAAGGCCAAGCTCGCGCGCACACCGCTCCAGCTCCTGGACCGCGTAGTCCCGCAGCGGATTGACGCTGCAGAAGCCGGCCAGCCGGTCCGGAAAGCGCGCCACCTGCCGCGCGGTCCAGTCGTTCTCGGCGCGCACCCTGGCGTGCTCGTCGGGCAGCGGCGGATCCACGTAGCGGCTGGCGAGCCAGTAGGCCGTCGAGAGCACCACCGCGCGCCGAAGCCCGGCGGCGTCCATCTCGGCGACCAGCTGTTCGACCATGATCGATTCCTGGCGGAAGGGGCCGGGAAACATCGGGTTCTCGGCGGCGATTCTCCACCCGCCATCGGCCGCCCGCCGCAGCGAGAGAAAGAAGTGCCCGAAGCGCCGCGCGTCCTCTCCCTCTCCGCGCGTGTAGTATCCCGCAATGAAGCCGCCGGACGCATCCGCCTCGTACGCCACCGGCGTCATCCCGTACGCGCTGGTGAACTGGGCTTTTACGCGGCGCGCGGTCGTCGAACGCCCGCGCACCCAGTCCGGCGCCCTGAACTCGAAGAGGACGGTGCTGTCCGTGTACAGCTCGGCGAGCGCCGCCTCGTCGTTCCAGCGCTCTTCCCGCTCGCGAAGCAGCCGCGCGAGCTCCGCGGGAAGCGCAACGGCGGCGCGGTGCGGACTGATCACCGCGCTGTAGACTTCGGCCGCGTCGGGGCTGGGCAGGTGCTTGTGATGATCGACGACCGGGAACTCCACCGCGTACGCCGCGGGACCGGACCGCGGAGCGTTCGCCGGGACAGCCGGGACGTGCCCGCAGCCGCCGCCCGTGATCAACAGCGCCGCGAGACAGAGCGCGGATCGCATCATGGCATCGCCCGTTTCCCCTGATGTGGCCGCGCCGGCGGTGCGCGGCGCGGGCGGGGCGAGCGAGATCATCCATCCCCCCGACACTCAGCCGCTCGCCACCTGTGCGTCGCTGAGTGGCGCGAGGGCCGCTGATCGTTGTATGCGCCGGTGGCTCCTTCCACGCCTCTACATGCCGGGCACTAGGCTGCGACCACATCCGGGCGCTGCGAGAGCACCGAGCGCCGCCCGCCGGCCAAGGAACGCGCTACACGTTGAGCTGGCGGTGCATCAGAGATTTCGCCAGTCCTCGTCAGGCGAGGCTACTCCGTAGCTTGAGATTTCACTGACGCACCCTTTGTGGGGCGCCGCAACTGTCCTGCGCGTCCTAGCAGCACATCTTCAATCCGGACTGGCCGCACATCGACGTTTAGCCATCCCGACTGAGGCGCAACCGCCGATACTCTGAGAATGACGAAGTATCCTTGTAGCGCATCGTATGCTCCCGTTGCCTGCGGCTGCCAGAGGATGTCTCCGCTCTCACGCTGCTTTACTCTGAGGTCAAAGCCTTCCACTGGCCACCTCCCAATACGCACCGAATCCACAATAAGAATATCGTGCTCACGGCTATAATGGTCGTGGACCGCCTCGCGGCAGATCATCAGGTTCAGGCGGACGATGCTTCCTTCGTTTTCCGTGAGGAAGCTCGAAAACTGGTCTATTTCGTCAGTGCCCGCGATCTCGTCCTGGTCGAGAAAGTCATTGTAGCACCACAGGCCCTCCTGGGTCGGAACACCTGGACTGCTGCTCTCTGTGGCCACATCGGAATCGGCGAACCGCGTATCCTGCGCAGGGGGTGCGCGCCGTGAGACTGAAGTGTTCCTTTCCATGGCCCGCGGTAGCCAGAGAAGCAGGAGGGCACCCATCATCGCATAGAGCGGTCGATGTCCCAACCCCGAAATCCGAACTCCCGAGCCATCCTTCAACACCCAGAGAAGTGGCTGTCTGCGTAGGTAGCGATGTAACGCGACGGCAGACGAGATCAGGAGTGCTGATCCCACGTACGTGACAGTCGGCGAAACTACCGTGTACGCGTTGCTCACAGCGTCGAGCGCGGCACCAAACAACAGTATCCCGCCTACCACGGAAAGCACGGGAACTGTGGCGCGCTGATACCAGGGCTTTGTCATTGTCTGACGGCGCGTGAAGGAAGTCACGCCGCCGGCAGCCCGTCGCGGATCACTTTCTCAACGGCGGCGACGAAGACCTCGATCTCCTGCGGGGTGGTGTAGACGTTGGGGGTGACGCGGACGCCTTTGACCGCCGGATGGTTGATGGAGGTGGCGAGGATGCGGTGCGCGTTGAACAGGTGCGACACCAGCGCGCCGGGGTCGATGCCGTCGATGCCGAAGTTGGCCAGCCCGCAGGCAAAGCCGGGGCGCAGGCTGGTGTGCATCCGCACGCGGTCGTGGAGAAGCAACGATATTTTGGTGCGCTGTGACACGTCTAGGTTGAAACGGCTGCGTAAACGCGGGGGAGCAGCGCGGCCGGACCGCTAAGGGTTAAGTGCAGCATCTCCCTCACGTCGTCGGCCGTAGCAGCTTCTCCAAAATGTGGTCCCCGATTCCGCAGCCGCCGAATAGCGTCGAGCGTGTCGAGCCCGGCATCATGTAGCGAGCCTGAATTAGGCATCGTCGCATGCAACCACGCCACGAGCCCCGCAATTCTGGTATCGCAACTCTCGGCGGTAGCGGTTACGAGCAGGTGCCAGAGTTCGCACATTGTTCCCAACATTAACTTATCATCATCCTTTGTGAGGAATTCCTGGAAGTATCCTTTAAGAAGGGTTGGCTGCGCAGCCCCACGCCTGACGGCGGCGCGGTAGGGAAGAAAGACGTGCGTCTTTAGCACCCCTTCGACCGCCGTGCCGACCAGCGACAGCACGGCCTTGGGGCTATCAACGTCGCGGTCCAAGAGGCTCCACACCGTAAGTGCAGTAACCAGGGATTGTAATTCCGGATACGATGTGTCAGGGTCAACGCCAAGCCGCCGAGTAACCTCTATGCGCGACTGCTGCCGGCGCCGCTGCACTTCTATGCTGTGAGCCAGCGATGCGGTCATCTCGCCGGCCTCGCGCTCGGCGTCATCAGGGTCTAGATCGCCGCCGACGACCCGCTGCGACAGCCCCAGCAATTGCTCTCGGACCTCGTTCCAGCGGTCTTCCAGCAGTACTTCAAAGTTGTGCTCGTACATCTGGTGGAGGGTACTGATCATCTTGAGATCGGTCGTGTATCCCTCCGCGAGCCAGCGCCGCAACCCCGCAACCTCAGTACGCTGCGCCTCGCTCAGGTGTGTTTCCCAAGGCTCAAAAATCCGCAGTTGTTTGTCCAAGATCCAAGCGCGCTCCAAGCGACTGGTCTCCCTCGCGGCATCGCGTGCGGTGATCATCCTTGCGAGGCGGAACGCCGAGATTGCGAGGGAGAGACCAGCCTCAATATCTTTATCCGACCGCCTCCGCAACCCGGATCGCTCGCGTTCCAACTGGCGATGGAACCGCTCCAGCGCGGACGAAACTGCCTCATACGAGTTGCGGTACATGCCCGACTCAAAGAGGAAAGTTCCGAGTTCAAGGTACGCCTGCGGCTCGCTTTCACCCCAGCGTGCCGCCGAGTCGGAGAGCACGCTGACCGCAGACTCCAAGCTTCCCCCGGTTGCGCGCAGGTGCCGTGCCTTTGCCGCCGCGGCGCGCCAAGTAGGCGAGTGATACGGCGCGATTCTGCGATGGAAGTCCAAGAAGCCCTGAAGGATCTCGTCGCGAGGGAGCCCACCCTTGATAAGATCTTGCTCATTGATGTACATCAATGACGAATAGAACCGGGTGCCGATCCTGAAAATTTCGTCAGACTGTGGTATCACGTCCAAAGCCCGCCAGAGCTCATTCTCTGCCGAAGCGTACCGCCCCATCTTCTGCAAACACTCGATTAGGCGCGCCCACACTCTGGCTAGGTCCCCCTCGCGCGAGTATAAAAAGCCCTCCACCACCCACGACCTGAGTAGGTCACGAGCTTCAAGCAGCCGGGAATACGCCGCCTCGTATCTTTTCTGAAAAAGCTCGGTTGTGCCCAGCGAAGCTGCCGAAATGGCCAAGTCGATCTCCCGGTCACGATGACCCGCGGCTACCCAGCGGGAGTAGATCTGGTGGGCCGCGCCGTGGTTCCGGGCGGCAGCTTCAAAGTCTCGGGTTGCTTGGAGAGTCCCACCCAAGTGGTCCAAAGTTGCTGCGCGCAGGAGCTCAGTCTCCGGGTTTTGGTCAATAGGATGCGTATCGAGGTATTCCAAGCTGCGCCGCAGGATCTGGATGGATTCGGGATACTGCTTCAGGCCGTAGAGCGCCGTCCCGATATTGTCCAAGCAGACGGCGATGTCACGAGCAAATTCCATCAACCCTGCATTGAACAACTCCTCGTACGTCGGTAAGGATTTCCGATGCCACTCCAGCGCCTCCTTCACGTGGCCTATGAGGTGAAGGGTCGTCCCGAAGTGGTCGCATGCGTTGGCGAGCAGAATCCGGAAATCGGCATCATCTCCGCCCGCGACGAGAGCTTCTCCGTACGCGATCGATTCCTGGTGCGCCTGGACCGCTTGGTCATAGCGGCCGAGGCGGCGGAGCACCGTCGGGATCAGGTCCAACGTGATCGCTAGATTACGCTGGTCCCACTTCTGATCCCCAAACGCGAGACACCGCTGCCTGTCTCGCGTCGAGTAAAGATGCGCCAGCGCCTCCTCCAGCTTGCCGAGCGCTAGCAGCGACCTCGCGTAGCTAAACATGCAGCCAGCGATCCGGCTCTGGATCTGTTCAGCTTGGACAGGATCCATCTGCTGGTATAGGGTTAGCGCCCGCTTGAGGGCCGTGCTAGCCTGTGAGACCTTCCCGGTGCCGTACAGGACATTGCCTAAGGTTCCCAGCGCGTCAGCCAAAGCTCTTTCGGCATCCGCATTGCCATTGGCCAACTGCTCTAGCGCTGCAACCGCCTCTGCGGCCAAATGGAGCTTAAAGGTCGTATGGTGCGGAAGCGTGGACGCCACGTCTGCGAGAAAGTAGGCTAGGAACGAGATCCTCTTCTCCTCCGGCACGTCGGCGGCACTCAGACCGTCCCTGAACTCCTGGACGCACTTCTGAATGTGGCGTTCGCTAGGAAAGAGGGACATCATCAACGTCTTGAGGCGAACCTGCTCAAGCGTGGGGGGCAGGTCGATCCGGGTCATCAAGCGTCCTCCTTCAAGTCCAAACGAAAACGTATCATCACCACTGGTTCGGTCGCGGGTTCACGCCGCCGGCAGTCCGTCGCGGATGACCTTTTCGACGGCGGCGACGAAGACGTCGATCTCCTGCGGGGTGGTGTAGACGTTGGGGGTGACGCGGACGCCCTTGACGGCCGGGTGGTTGATGGAGGTGGCCAGGATGCGGTGCGCGTTGAACAGGTGCGACACCAGCGCGCCGGGATCGATGCCGTCGATGCCGAAGTTGGCCAGCCCGCAGGCAAAGCCGGGGCGCAGGCTGGTGTGCATCCGCACGCGGTCGTGGCGCATCAGCGCGTGGGCCCAGCGGTCGCGCAGGTAGACCATCCGCGCGGCCTTCCGCTCCAGCCCGATCCCTTCCGAAAACCCCAGCGCCTCGGCGATGGCCAGGAAGTTGGCCGCGGGGTGCGTGCCGATCTCCTCGAACTTGCGGACGTTGGCGTCCAGCCGCGGCTCGGCGGCCTGCAGCGGCCACAGGCCGGGGATGCGGTCGCGGCGCACGTACAGCAGCCCGGTGCCGTGCGGCGCGAACAGCCACTTGTGCAGGCTGCTGGCGTAGTAGTCGGCGCCCAGTTCGTCGCGGGTGAACGGAAAGTGCGCGAACGCGTGGGCGCCGTCCACGATCACCGGCAGCCCGCGCCGGCGCGCCATCTCCACCACCTGCCGGACGGGAAGGATCTGCCCGGTCAGGTTGATCATGTGGCACATGTGGACCAGGCGCGTCCGCGGCGTGATGGCGGCCTCGAACCGCCGCACCACCTCGTCCGGGTCCTCGGCGGGGACGGGGAGCGACACCTGGCGCAGCACGATGCCGTCGCGGCGCTCGCGCTGCTGCCAGGTGGTGATCATCCGCGGATAGTCCTGGTCGCTGGTGACCACCTCGTCCCCGCGCTGCAGGTCGAAGCCGTTCTGGCAGATCTGCAGGCTTTCGGACGCGCCGCGCGTGACCGCCACCTCCTCCGCGTCGCAGCCGAACATCCTCGCCAGCCCGGCGCGCACCGCCTCGCGCTGCGGCTCCAGCACGCGCCACATGGTGTAGACGGGCGCCTGGTTGCTGAAGTCCAGGTGCCGCTTCATCGCCTCCTGCACGATGCGCGGGCTGGGGCTTACCCCGCCGTTGTTCAGGTTGATGATGGACCGGTCCACCGTGAACGCCTGCTGCACCGTGAACCAGAAGTCCTCGTCCCGCGCCACCTGCTCCGGTGTGCCCGGATGCCGGGCCAATGCGTCGGTGATCTCGCGCAGCCCGTCCTGACCGGCGGACGCGAACAGCGCGGCGGCCGGAGCGGCGCCGGCAGTGGCGAGAAAGCGGCGGCGGGAGAGCATGCGTGGTCTGCGAGGAAAGGGCGGGGAAGGGACGGATGCTTCCGAAGGTAATCGGCGGCGGGCGGACAATCCAGCATTGTTCCGGGCCGTGAGCCCACGGTGACTCAGTCGCTGGGTCCCGAGTCCGGCCCGGCGTCCGAACCGGAGCCGTACGTGCTGACCCAGGGATCGTGGGTGGGGGAGGATGCGGGGCTTTCGCAGCCGCGATCACCCTCCCCGGCGCTCCCGTCCGCGGCGGAGGCGGCGGGAACGGGGCACGCATCGTCCGCGGAGTCCGCTGCCGCGGCGCTGGAGCCGTGGTCCCAGCCGCCGAGACCGGGCGCCGGGGCGGCCCGGCCGCGCATGCGCCAGTTGGAAAGCCCTGCGGCGTCTCCGGGGCGGCGGCGCGGGATGAGCGCGCGGGTCCGCGTGAGCGCGGCAGACAGGAGGGCGGAGGCGGACCGGGAGCCGCGCCTTGCGGCGGCCTGCAGCTTCGGGCGTTCCCGATAATACTCGTCCAGCCTCAGCCCGATCATCCCCGCCGTCCATACCACCAGCGCACCGGGCACGATGGAATCCTCCGCCAGCACGCCCAGGTGAAACGCGATCTGCAAGAAGGTATAGATGCCCAGCATGGGCCCGGCGCCAATCAGAAGCCCCATGAACGGGATCAGGAGCCACCCCCGGGGATGCAGCCACTCCGGGATCTCGCGGAACGGGACCACGCCCAGGATCAGCGTGACGCCCGTGTACGTGCAGTAGGCGAACACGTAGAGCGCGAACTCCATGTTCAGGCGCCTCCCTTCCGCCTGTGCGGGACCTCGCGTTCCCGTCCATCATCGCTGCCGCCGCCGGGCGCGAACCGCGCGGCGGCCGGAGCGGCGCCCGCGGTGGCTAGAAAGCGGCGGCGGGAGAGCATGCGAGGTCTGCGAGGAAAGGGCGGGGGAGGGGCGAACGCCGCAAGATAAATGGGCGGGAGCCGGCAATCCAGCGGCGTGAGCGCAGAGGGGACAAACAGTAGCGCCGCAACCAAGCCGGTTGCGGCGCTACGTTCGTGTCGGTACTCCAACCGGCTTCATCCCTCAGGTAGATACGGGTCGTTCCCGTAGCTCCAGCTGTCACGGATCTGGCCGTTCGGGCGGTGGATCCGCAGCTCGCTCCCTTGGTTGATCGCAATCTCACGGCCTACGGCGATCGCCTCAGCCTGAGTCCCTACGACCTTGGTCGCTTTGCTGTTGCCTGCCCCTTTCACTGCCCACCCGTTCGGATGGGGGACTACGTGCTGGTTCTTTCCCACTGCTATTCTCCTTGTGAACGTATCCGAACAAAGCCCGAATAATATCTAATCCAAAACGCGACAGAGGTCAACCCCTCTTCATCCGGGTCTATACATCATATTGTGGTAGCTCGTCTCCCAGTTCCTACTGGTGGTGTTTTCTTGCCACCGTCGTGTGCCGTCATCCTCAGTTCACCGCCAGCATGTCGGTGATGGACCGCTTGAGCGTGGCGCAGAAGGGGGCGTCGTAGTTGCTCATCACGATCACCGTCCAGGTGCCGTCGGCGAACACGTCCAGGTCATTGCAGATGGCCACGCCGCGCGGGCCTCCGCCGCTGTGGCCGAACACGGTGCGGCCGTTCACCACGCGCGTCATGAAGCCGTACGCGTACTGCTCGTCGGCGCTGATGGGGACGCGGCCGGCGGTGAGCGTGTCGACCATCGCGCGGCTCACCAGCCGGCCGCCCACCAGCGCGCGGACGAAGCGGAACATGTCCTCCGCGCTGGCGTGGCCGCCGCCGGCGCCGCCCGCGTTCCACCCGCGGCTGGCGGTGACCCGCGGCCGCACGCCGAACAGGTCGTCCTCCGCGTACGGCGAGGGGATGGCGCGGTCCGCCAGCGAGTCCGCGGGCGCGTCGGGGAGCGCGGTCCGCATCCCGGCGGCGCGCATCACCTGCTCGCGAAGGTGGTCGTTGAAGCGCTCCCCCGTCTGCGCCTCGACGATGGCGGCCAGCGTCTCGAATCCCTCGTTGCTGTAGCCGTAGCGCTCGCCCGGGGCAAAGAGCAGCGGCTCGGCCGCAAAGATGGCCAGCCGCTCCGTCGCGGTGCCGAAGATCCGCCCCTCCACGTAGCTGGGCCGGTCGAACAGGCCGCCCAGCCCGCCCGTGTGCGACAGCAGCTGGCGCAGGGTGATGCCCCGCGCGGCCTCCGTCCACGGGTGCCCCGGCAGCAGCTCGCCGACAGTGTCGTCCAGCGAGATCCTGCCCTGTTCCACCAGCCGGGCGACGGCGACGCTCGTGAACATCTTGCCCTGCGAGGCCAGGTGAAAGCGGCTGCGCGTGGTCATCCGCTGGCGCGTGAGCGGGTTCTCCAGACCATAGGTGCCCTGGAAGAGGATGTCGTCCCCGCGGCCCACCAGCACGACGCCGCTGAACTGGTCCGCCGCCTCCAGCCGCCGCAGCTCGTCCTCGATCAGCCGCGTGATGCGCGCGTCGTCCATCCGCTCGCGGGGAAAAGGGCGGAACGCCGCGCCGGGACGTAGCGAGCGGTTGATGGAGATGCGCCCCAGCCGGGTGGAATCCGCCTCGTCCGCCCAGACGGCGAGCTCCACCCCCGCCTCCACGGCACGCCCCCACAACTCCATCACCGCCGCGCCGCCGCGGCCGGTGCGCGCGGCGCCCACGGTCACGCCGCCGCCCTGCTCGCGCAGCCCGCGCAGGATGCCGGCGATCTCGTCGCGCGGCTGCCGGGTGGTGGTGGAGAGCTTTTCATCCAGCACCCGCGCGACGGCGGCCTGGTCCGGGCTGTTGATGGCGGCGATGAGCGACTGCGCGAGCGCGCCGGCGGCGGTCGCGGGCATCTCCGCCTGCGCGGCGCCGTCGAGCGGGGCCTGGGCGCAAGCCGGCGCGGCGGCGGCGGCCAGGGAAAGCGCCGCGAGCAGGGCGGCGCGGGAAAGAAAGATCGGAGTGGGCATGGAATCCGGCTTCTGGACGGTGATGGGAATCCGCGCGGTGCGCGGGCGTCGTTCCGACGACGTGCGTCCAGTGTAGCCGGCGAGTGCAGGGCGAAGGCTGCCGTGCGGTACGGAGGTTGTTCGGAATCGGTAAGGAAGGTGTGGATCGTGGCGAGGGCGGTCAGGCCCGGAGTGGCACCGCACGTCGCGCGCGGACCCTGGTGAGCGATGCCAAGACGTCTCGCCGCCGCCGCAGACGGGTATTTGACACTCGAAGTGGCGGATAACGCGTTGTGAAAGTGGCGGGAAAATCCAATCGGTGGCTCCACAAAACGATTGACAAAATGGTATTCGCAACGTACGATGATGCAAAAGGGACGGCATTCCGTCGAACCCCTGCGTCACTCGAACGGGAGGAAAGAACCGATGCGCCGTATGACCGAAAGACTCGTCCGTGGCGTCTGCGGGACGCTGGTGCTTGGCGCGCTCAGCTTTGGTGCCAGCCAGGCCGTCGCGTCGCCGGGTGGAGAGTGGGCGCCGCCGGGACAGGGCTGCTTCCAGTTCTGCACGGAGAAGTATGGCGAAGGCACGCAGCCCGTCTACCACTACAAGGTCGCAGACCAGTGGTACTGCAGCTGCATCCTGTAGTCCTGCAGGACGGCGGCGCGGCCGACCACCCCCCGCCCCGGCGCCGCAAAGGCGCCGGGGCGGGTCCGTTTGGGCGTGTGGATCTGCGCGGGTCAGCGGCGCACGGGACGCTGCTCGAAGCGGTCGATCATCTCCATCAGCTTGCGCCGGCGCTTGTGGGCGTCACGCAAGCTGGCCAGGTACGCCGAAAAGTCCTGGCCCGCACGGCCCATCGTCTCACGAACCCGCGGCAGGAGCTTGACGGCTTCCGCATACGCCCGGTCGCCCGTCTGCACCAGGACGCGGTCCACCGCCCTTACATAGACGGCCAGTGCGTCGTCCGGATGCTCCTCCTCGCGGACGCGGGCCAGCTGCAGCCATAGCTCCGCCGAGCAGCCGCCTTCCTGTGCCTCGCGCCAGGCGGCTTCGGTGTCGCGCTCCCACAGGAACACGCGCACCAGTTCCGACCGCTCGTCCGGCGCCCGGCCGGGCAGGGGGATCATTCCCGCGGTTCGCTGCGTTGCGTGTTCGCGCATGCGGGCCAGGGCGCGTTCCCGCCACGGCGTCCATGCGCCGGACCGGTCGGCGTGTTCCTTGAGAAGCTGGTACTCGGCCAGGTGCGGGTGACGTTCGAACACCGGCCACACCAGTTCCATCGCCCGCTCGTGCTCGCCCCGCCGATGGTGCTCATCCGCCATGAACCGGCGCAGTCCCTGATCCAGGTGCGACGGGAACGCGTCCAGCCCGCAGCGTGCCCAGTCCATCGCCGTTTCGTGGTTTCCCGCCTCACGGTAGAGCTCCGCGATCTTCAGGAACGCCTGCGGTCCCGAGAGGTCGCGGCTGTGGACCGCGACCTGTTCCTCCAGCGAGCCGGTCAGCTTCGCCAGCCGTTCCATGATCTTCGTGAGCGTCCACCGCCGCGTTCCGGCATTCTCGTCGCGCTCGCCGGGGCCAAGTGCCGGAAGTCGGTCCCACGCCGCGCTCGCCAGGCGGCGATACTCGGTGAGCCCCGCCTCACCCAGCAGTTCTCCGTAGCTTTCCGCCGCGCCGTAGAAGGTGTCGAACTCCGAGCGCATCTCGCCCTCGAACAGCCGCTGGGCCAGCGCGGCCGGATCGGGGCGGACATGCGTGCAGAGATTGAGGTGGATCTCCTGCAGACCGCGCAGCACGTCGCCCACCATGCCGTCGGAGTCGTCGACGGACTGGATCGCCTCTTCGACCTGCCAGAGGGCGTGCTCCGCCAGCTCGATGGCGGCGGCCGGGTTCGTCTCCGCGAACGACGCGATGGCGTCCACCATCTCGTCCAGCACTCCCGCGTACGAAGCCGCTTCGTCGTAGTCGATGAAGTCGGGGATGGTGGTCGCCCTGTCGATGGCGGCGCGCAGCCGCTTCAGCGACGCGGCGTCCGCGCCGCCGGCGGCGTCGCGAAGGAGCAGGCGCTCGCGCAGGTTCTCGTTGGCCTCCGCCTCGGCCAGCAGGAGCGTCCGCAGCGTTTCGGCGTCCTGCTGTTCGAGAAAGGCGCGCACCCGGTCCATCGGCGGTTCCGCGGGTAGTGGACGCGGGGTCAGGGCCAGGGACTCTCCACGCGCCATCAGCCACACCAGACCCACGGCCACGCAGTGTTTGCAGAACCGCACCTCGTCTCCCACGGGGCAGGTGCAATCGTAGGAGAGCCCGGGCTTCTCGGTGTCCAGGCGAACCGTATAGGTCTCGGTGCCGCGCACGTGCGCGACGAGCACCCCGTCCTGGATCGCGATCTCCCCCACGCGGCCCTCGTTGGCGTACGCCAGCCCCCGGAGGTAGGTCACTTCGCCCGCCAGGCGGAGCAGGAGGTCGGAGGTGAGCAGGACGGGTAATGTTTCGCTGGACATAAGCGCCGTGGCCAGGGCGGAGAAGGCGATGAAGTGCACAAAGTGACGTCCGACGCGGCTTCACGCCAGACCCGAAGGCCCTCTCCCCCGACCGGCCTTTTGCTCGTTCCTCGCAACGGCGGTCGACCCCTCCCCCAAACTGCGGGGGAGGGGTTGGGATAAGCACCCCAAGTCCTCACACAACGAAGCCCCGTTCCGCGAGCGTCAGCGAGCGGAGACGGGGCTTCTGGCCTTTCCAGCCGCGGGCTTCAGCCCGTGGCGTGTGGCGGGCACAAAGGTTTTTCGATTCTACCGCCGCAGCCGGTACCCTTTCTTCCACACCGTCAGGATGTGGCGCGGCTCGGCGGGGTCGTCTTCCAGCTTGCGGCGCAGCTCGGCCACGTGGATGTCGACGGTGCGGGTGAGCACGGCGCCGCGGTGGCCCCACACCTCGCGCAGCAGCTCCTGCCGGCTGGCGACGCCGCCGCTGCGGTCGTACAGCGCCAGCAGCAGGTCGAACTCGCGCGGGGCCAGCGCCACCGTCTCCCCGCGGCGGGTGACGGTGCGGGCCGCGCGGTCCATCTCCACCTCCCCAAAGCGGTCGATGGAGGGCGCTTCCCCCACGCCGCCGCCCGCGCGGCGCAGCAGCGCCTCCACGCGCGCCAGCAGCTCCAGCAGGCCAAAGGGCTTGGTGACGTAGTCGTCCGCGCCGCTGCGGAAGCCCAGCACCTTGTCCGCCTCTTCGCCGCGGGCGGTAAGGATGAGCACGGGGACGCGGTTGCCCTCGGCGCGCAGCGTCCGCAGCACGCGGTAGCCGTCCATCCCCGGCAGCATCAGGTCCAGGATCACCAGGTCGGGGCGATCCTCCCGCGCCCGCCGCAGCCCCTGCAGCCCGTCCTCCGCCACGTCCGCCGTGTATCCCTCGATCTCCAGCGTGGTCCGCAGGCCGAATCCCAGGTCCGGATCGTCCTCCACGATCAGCACGCGCCTCATCGCCCCGCCTCCGCCATCTCGGGCATCGGTTTCTCCTCATCCACCGGCACCCGCGCGGCCGGGAACTCCGCGATGAAGCGTGCGCCGCCGCCGGGAGCGTCCTCTATCCACGTCCTGCCGCCGTGGCGCGCCACCAGCCCGCGCACCACGCTGAGCCCGATGCCGCTGCCGCCCACCACCCGGTCGGTCTCCCGGTTCAGCCGGTAGTACGGCGCCCAGATCCGCTCGCGCTGGGCGGACGGAACGCCGGGCCCCTCGTCATCCACCCACACGCGCACCGCGCCGCCGTGACGCGCCGCGCCAGCGATGAGGGTCTGGCCCGCGGGGCCGTACTTCACCGCGTTCTCCAGGTAGTTCAGCAGCACCTGCCGAAAGGCGCCGCGGTCAAGCCGCGCGGCCGCGTCCCCGTCCACCTGCGTACGGATGCGCATCCCCCGCGCGCGTGCCACGGGCGCAAAGCCCTCCACGATCTCTTCCACGGCGGGGGCCACGCGGACGGGCTCGGGCGTGACGTCCAGCGTGCCGCGCTCGGCGCGGCTGAAGTCCAGCACGTTCTCCACGAGGTACGCCAGCCGCCGTGCCTCGCGGTCGATCAGGCGCAGCGAGCGGTCGCGCTCGTCGTCCGTACGCAGGCGGCCGCCCAGCAGCAGCTCGCTGAACATGCGGATCTGCGTGAGCGGCGTCCGCAGCTCGTGCGACACGCCGCTCACGAAGTCGGCCCGCAGCCGCGCCAGCTCGTGCTGCCGCCGCAGCTGCAGGAAGGCGACGGCCACCACGGCGGCGGTGGCGGCCAGCAGGCCGAGGAGCAGGGGCAGAGGAGACGCGGGGACGCCGCCCTCCACCAGCCGCGCCGCCGCCTCTGGCCGCAGCTCCACCCGCGCCGACAGCCAGCCGAACGCGCCCGGCAGCGGCTCCGTCGCCCGCGCCGCGGCGGCCGAGCCGGACGCGGAGCGGTAGATCTCGCCCTCCCCCGGCCCGGTGACGACCACGCGCAGCAGCGAGTCGTTGGGCGCGCCGCGGTGGACGGAGGCGGGGAGCAGGGCGTTGCGGTCGATGACGCGTCGAAAGATGGGGGCGGCGATGGCGGCGGGCGGGGCCATGAGCCCGTACGCCGCGCGGGGCCGGTCCTGGTCGTCGAACACCACCGTAAAGAGCAGCGCCTCCGCGGCCCGGCCGCTGCCGCGCACGCGCACCGTCACCTGCTGAACGCGCAGCTGGTAGCTGTTGGTGTGCTGCCGCCCTTCCACCCGGTCGAAGGTGTTGACCTGCGCCGCGGCCGGGTTGCGCGCCAGCCAGGCGGCGTGCGCCGTGACTTCGCGCCGCACCCACGCGGCCGTCCCCGCGTCCAGCGCCGGCCCGGCCACGTCCAGCCCGCCGCCGCGCAGGTCCAGCGCAAAGTATCGCTGCACCGCGTCGAAGCACTGGCACCAGTAGTCCTGCCACCCGATGGCGTCGCGGAACGCGGCCGCGGTGGGGAGCGGCGTGCTGGCGGGCCGCTCCTCCAGCGCGTTGGTGGGAAAGTGCTGCAGGGTCACGAAGCCGGCTTCCAGCGTTGCCGCGGCGCGCCGGGCGAACTCGGCGGCCGCGTACGCCGCGTGGTCGTTGAGCAGGCGGCGCGTGGCCTCGCGGTGCGCGCCGGCGGCGCGGTGGGCCTGGTACGCCACCGCGCACGCCAGCAGCAGCGCCACGGCCAGCAGCGCGCCGGTCGCGGTGACCGCGCGGGGGCGGCGGATTCGGGAAAAGATGTCGGGCATCGAAATGGCGCGCGGACGGATCAGGCGGGGCGGCGATGGATCGTCTCGGCGAACAATCTAATGCGCCGCGCAAAGGATGCGGTCTGCCGCGCGTTCGGAAGGCGTAAGGAAAGTGTAAGGAGGGAAGGGCGGAGATGGCCGAAGGCGGCAAGGGCAGGCAGGTGGGGAGGTAGGGGGAGGCAATGGGGCAAGGGCAGGCAAGGGCGAATAAATTCGCTGCAACAACCACACGAAGTCCGCCTTCGCGGACAGGCGGGTTTTCAGGTCGGGCGAGGGTGGTGGGCGTGGCGGGGTTCGAGAGGGGGGCGCCGGGATTGCCCACGCGAGCGGTTGAAGCCCCGTTCGGCGAGCGTAGCGAGCCGAGACGGGGCTTGTCGCTGTCCCAGCAGCGGGTTTACCCGCTCATCCAGGCGGGGTTTGTCGGACGCAAAGGTCCGCACCGGCGCGCTGCCGGTGCGAACCTCATCGCGTACCCCGCTTGCCTTCAGGTGCCGCTGATCAGCTGCTCCAGTACCTCGGGCGACATGTTCTGCAGGCCGGGAAACGAAGCGGCGACCCGGCCCTGGCGGTCGAGCACAACGGCAAAGGGCGTGGAGACGTATCCCAGCTTTTCGGCCACGCGCCCGGCATCCTGCGCCGCAATGGGGCGCAGGGGAAACGCTGCGCCGTTCTGCCTGAAGACCGCCTGCTGCCGCGGAGAGAGATCGCCCGAGCCGACCACCAGGGCCGTTACCGGGAATCTTCCCGCCCTGTGCAGGTCGTTCCAGCGTGCGACCAGCTCGCCGGCGCCCAGACAGTCTTCGGGCTGCATCACGATGACCACACCAGCCTCCCCAGCCTGCTGGCGGGCAAGGAGCGCGGGGATGGATTCGGGCGTCCTCAGCAGGGACCGCGTATCACGGTACAGGTGCAGCGACGTGGCAGCGACGAGCAAAAACGCGCAAAGGACGAGCGCGGCGCGGATCAACGGACCACCTGGCGCAGGGACACGCGCTGCACTCCGTCCGCGTCCGTTTCTCTCACCAGCAGCCGGTCGGGATGGATGTCGAGCGGAAGATGGCTGGACGGCATCAGGATGCTTCCCTCCTGGCGCCCTGACGCATCGTAGACGAGCCAGCGGCTCGTCTCCGGCGCCGAGGCGGGAGTCTGGATCCAGAGCCGCCCGCCGCGGTCCACGCGCAACGCCCGGATCGCCGGCTCGGTGGCGTTCCGCAATCCGTCCAGGTGGCGGCGCACGGCGCGGCGCTCTCCTTCGTCCGAGATGTCCTGAAGCGCCTGCTCGACCATCGCCGGCGTGACCTTGCGCGGCTGCACGGGGACCTGGATGGTGCGCACCAGACGCCCGGCCGCATCGTGCAGCGCCACGCGGCCCGAGTCGGACGAGGCGTAGGCCACGTGGTCGCCGGCCAGCGCGACGTGCGCCACCGTGCCAAAAGGGGGCTGTGTTGCGCCGAACGCCGCCGGGTGCCGGTACAGAAGCCACTCCGTACCGGAAAACCGCCCCAGGTTCGCGATCAGGGCACCCGTGGGACTGATGCGGGACAGTTCGAATTCGTCCCGTACCACGCCTTCGCCCTGGCGCGGGTCGTAGGGCCGGTCCGTCGCGATGAGTACGCTGGCGTCGGAAAACACGCCGACCGCGCGGGTCGACGGTGCCGGCGCGGGCGGCTGGAACACGCGGCCGAACTCGCCCGCCGCACTCCACACGCTGAACCGCTGGCTTCTGAGGTCGAACGCAATCAGCGAGTCGCCGCGGTACGGCCGAAGCCAGTTGATCGCCTGGAACTCGCCGGGCCCTCTCCCTCCGCGGCCCGCGGCCCGGCGCAGCGCGCCGCTCGGGTCAAAGAACCGGAGCTCCCTCGTTCCCGAGTTGCCGACGACGACGGATCCGTCCGGGTTTGCGACGCCGCCGTACACGCGGTCCAGCTCATGGCCGCCCTGGCCCGCTGATCCGATGTACACCAGCGGCTGCGTGGCCAGCTTCCAGGCGGCGGTGTCTTTGATAGCGGCGCTCCCCGGACCTGCTTCGCTGGAGGGACGGCAAGAGGCGGACGCTGTCAGCAGCAGCACCACCGCGGGTCGAATCTTCATTCGAGTGAGCCAGGCCATTGGATGAGTCGGAGAGCTTGTTGGGTCGGAGCGGAGCGGAGTCATGGGGAGAACGTGCCCTTCGCGAACCAGCGCGAGGGTGACCGCGAACTCCGCGTGCCCGTATGACCTGAAACGGAGTCATTGTACGCCCGCTCCTTTGAGGCGGAACTGTTAATGGCCATCTTGCTGCTTGTCAACAATATCCGTTTTTGCCGCGTGAGGTGTGCCCCGGCACGTTCCACGGGCTTCAGGACCAGACAAGAGTTCACGACGCAAAGGTCCGCACCGGCGCGCTGCCGGTGCGGACCTCATCGCGTACTTTGTATCTTCCTATTCCGTGCCCTCGCCCGGCGATTCGCCGCGGCCTACTTGGCGTGGACGGACTCCTTGCCCTGCTCGCTCAGCACGTCGGCCAAGGCCATGATGGCGCCGGTGGCGATGGCCCAGCCCAGCATCATCCCCAGGCCGCTTTCCCGCCGCGCCCTGCGGGGCAGCCGCGGCGCGCCACGCTCGTTGTGCAGCGCGTTGCGCGTGTACTTGCGTGCCATCTTGCTCGCCGCCGTCCCCGCGAGCATCCACACCAGCTTGCCACCCAGCTTGCCCATTTGCTCCCTCCGGTCACGCGTTCGTCCTGTACGGAGCCACCCCGCTGTTGCAGAAGACGCGCCACAAAGGTTGTACGGCGGGATCAGGCGGATGCTGGCGCGCGGCGGGCGGATGGACGAAATTCCGGCCTGGTGGATGGAGAGCGGATGTCCAATCGTGGATGGGATGAGGATGAGCCAGCCCGAGTTCTGGATGCGCGGCGTGACGGTGGATGGCATCAGCCCGGCGCTGCAGCCGGTGGCGCACGCGCTGCTGCAGGCGATGGAAGACCTGGAGGGCGCCGTGTCCGGCCTGTCGGTCGATGAATTGTGGACGAAGCCCGGCGGCGCCGCGTCCGCGGGGTTCCACCTGTGCCACCTGGCCGGCAGCCTGGACCGGCTGACGACGTACGCCCGTGGCGAGGCGCTGTCCCGGACGCAGCTTGCCGCACTGCGTTCCGAGCAGGAACCCGGCGCCTCCGCGGCCGAGCTGCTGGCGCACGCGCGCGCCACCGTCGACCGGGTGCTGGACCAGCTGCGCGCAACGCCCGATGCCTCGCTCGACGAGCCGCGCCACGTGGGCCGCGCGCGGCTCCCCAGCAGCGTGCGCGGCCTGCTGTACCACGCCGGCGAGCACACATCCCGCCACACGGGGCAGGTCATCACGACGGTCAAGGTCGTGCGCGGCCTCGCCGGCGGCTGAGCGGGTGATTCACAGGGAAGCTGGTCCTCCCGACTCCAGCGGTGCTCGACACACCCTGCTGACGAGGCAGAAACTGTCATTCCGACGCCCGGCCACGCTGCCACTGGGCACTCGCGCCGGAGGTTGCAGGGCCGAGGAATCTACTCTCGGCCTTGTCGAAGCCGGACCGGCAGCCCGCGCCACCGCCGCGGCGGCGAAACCGCCGGACAGGGGCGGTTCGGGGCGTCGCGGCAGGCCCCGAGGAAACCGAGAATGATGCCCATTGCGGATCTGATTCGGTCGTCGCCGGGTTGCGGACGCGCAGGTGCTTCGGACGCCGTATAGAGCCGGGCCGCCGAGTCCGCGCAGGCGGACTTTGCGATTTTCCAGCGGCGAATTCATTCGCTCCGCGGGCCGACGGCACGTTACCGAATAGAATCGCAACGAGCATGATCCCTCGGTCCCGCGCCGGGTTCGATGGTGCGGACGGTTTCGCGCGGCGCTCCGTCGGAATGACATCTCGGGGGTACGGCAGTGGCGGCTTGATCGACGGACGACACCCCGCGATCCGTCCGAACACGTCCACTGGCTCCGGCCTCTACATTCCTGACGGCCGCGCAGCGCTGAATCGTCTCATGCCGCGAAGCCGTAGATGCACACGCGGATGGCGCGGGCGCGCCGGTCCGCGATCCCCATCGAGATGGAGAGAACGCCCATGAGGTTCTTTGGTGTTGCCCTTGCCGCCGCCACGCTGGCGGTGGCGCATCCCGCGGCGGCGCAGGACGGCCGGCTGGTGGGCGGGTGGGGCGGGGCGCTGGAGGTGCAGGCGCTCAAGCTGCGGCTTACCCTTACGGTAGCGGACAGCGCCGGCACGCTGACGGCCCGCTTCGTCAGCGTGGACCAGGACGGCTCCGCGTTCCCCGCCATCGTCACGGTGAACGGCGACTCCGTCTCCTTTCAGGTCCCGCAGATCCTGGCCCGCTACCGCGCGGTGCTGGTGGGGCGCGACAGCCTGCGCGGGGAGTGGGTGCAGGGCGCCGGCACCCTGCCGCTGACCATGGTGCGCGGCGCGGACGCGGGGATGGTGGTGCGGCGGCCCCAGCTGCCTCAGCCGCCGTTTCCGTATCGCGAAGAGCAGGTGGCGGTGCAGTCGGTCCCCGGCGTGCGGCTGGCGGGCACGCTCACCCTGCCGCCGGGGGACGGGCCGCATCCCGCGGTCGTTCTGGTGAGCGGCTCCGGCCCGCAGGACCGCGACGAGACGCTGCTGGGCCACAAGCCCTTCCTGGTGCTGGCGGACTACCTCACCCGCCGCGGCATCGCCGTGCTGCGCCTGGACGACCGCGGCGTGGGCGCATCCACCGGCTCGTTCGCCGCGGGGACGTCGGAGGACTTCGCGCGGGACGCGGCGGCCGCGGTGCTGTGGCTGCGGGCGCGGCCGGAGGTGGCGGACGACCGGGTGGGGATCGTGGGCCACAGCGAGGGCGGGCTGATTGCGCCGCTGGTGGCCTCGCGCACGCCGGAGGTGGCGTTCCTGGTGCTGCTGGCCGGCCCGGGCATTCCCTCCGCCGAGCTGCTGGTGATGCAGGGCGCGCTCATCAGCCGCGCGGGCGGCGACGCCGACGCCGAGGTGCAGCGAACGTCGGCGCTGCAGCGCGAGCTGTTCGCCGCCATCGCCGCCACGGCGGACAGCGCGGCGCTCCACGCGCGGATGCGCGAGATCGGCGCGCGCTTCCAGGCGTCGCTCACGCCGGAGGAGCGGGCGCAGGGGGGACTCTCGGACGGGGCGATGAACGCGGCCATCAACACGCTGATCTCGCCCTGGTACCGCTGGTTCCTGCGCTACAACCCGGCCCCCGCGCTGCGGGCCACGCGGGTGCCCGTGCTGGCCATCAACGGCTCGCTGGACCTGCAGGTGCCGGCGGACGAAAACCTGGCCGGCATCCAGCGCGCCCTGGCCGAGGGCGGGAATCGCGACGTCACGGCGGAGAAGCTGCCGGGGCTGAACCACCTGTTCCAGACCGCCCGCACCGGCGCCCCCAGCGAGTACGCCGAGATCGAGGAGACGTTCAGCCCCGCCGCGCTGCGGCGCATCGGCGACTGGATCGTCCAGCGCGTGGGGCCGCGGCCGTAGCGCGCCGGGAACAGCGGGCGGTGGATGCGGCGCGCCTGTTCCGGCGCTGGCGCTCGATGTGATGCAGTGGCAACGATTTAGGCGGATGTGGTACGGCTCTTGCCTTTCTCCCACACCGTGACGGATGGGGTGACGGAACACCTTCCCTTGGAGGGAATGATGGACGACAAGAGCCTGACGGAACGCGGTGCCGAGAACTCGCTCAAGGGCAACCTCTCGGACCTGAAGGGCAAGCTGAAGGACGGCTTGGGCGGCCTTACCGGCGACAGCAGCCTGCAGGCCGAGGGCAAGGTCGACCAGCTCAAGGGCAAGCTGCAGGACGGCCTGGGCGGCATCCAGCGCGACCTGGACAAGCCGGTCCGGTAACTCCGGCTGGCCGGCGGATGAACGCGGCGGCTCCCTTCGAGGGGCCGCCGCTTCTCGTTCAGGGCGCAACCGGTCGAGATCGGTAGGGACGGATTCTCAGGGGGCCTTGAGCCGCCCACGTTACATGTGCATCGGGGTGCTGCAACGGAGCGGGAACGGGGTGGGGCTTCGCACCCGTGTATCGTCCGTATCTGCAACAAGTTCGGCGTTTTTTGCGCGCGGCCCGAGGGTTGCCCCTGGACGATGTGACGTCTCGATCAGGTCTGCCGGTTCCGCGCTGGTTTCCCCGCCGAGCTCATCCCTCAGATGGAGCCTGTCTCATGAAAAAGCGGTATGCGTTCATCTGCGTCCTTACGCTGCTGGCCCCTCGGGCTCTGCACGCGCAGGATCCCCCGCCCCCGATGCCGAGCGCCGACTCCATCGCCAGCGACTGGGAAGCCCAGTTTCCCGACGCGGAGTCGCGCCGGGACTTCAGGCGCCTTCGGGAATACCGAACGGGAAAGCAGACGGCGGTAGTCCATGAGCACTCCAGCCAGAGGCAGCTGGAGTCGATCGTCCAGCAGGTGGAGGCTGACCGCCAGGCACGGATTTCCCTGCAGGTCATGTTGAACGAAGCCCTCAAGATTGAGCCTGACTCGGCGGGCAACGTTCAAATCGACGCCACATACCCTTTCGAGTTCGACAACCTGATCGGGATCCCCACACCCGGGGTCATTCCGCTGGCCGATCTGAGCAATGCCAGGCTGCGGCTGGCGCAGCAGGACAGTGCCGCCGGGCAGACGCGGGCCGAGACCGACAGTGTTTCCCGGGTGATCGCCGCGTCTATCCACACGCTGGAACAGGACATCCGTTCCGCCGAATCGACCATCGACAACGCGCTGGCGCCGGAATACCAGAGCCAGAAGTTCCGCACCCTGGTGAGCGCGTTCTTCGCCCTGCTCATCGGCGTGATGATCGTCGCGTTCTTCGGCACGATCTACAAGAAGGCGGGCGACAGCGTGGGCTCGCTGCTGCTGAGTGACGGAGGGCTGCAGTTCGTCACCATCTTCGTGCTCATCATCGCCATCATCCTGTTCGGCATCCTGAACATCCTGGAAGGGCGGGAGCTGGCGGCCATCCTCTCGGGCATCGCGGGCTACATCCTGGGGCGCGGTGCCCAGGTCAAGACGCAGGCCTCGGCCGGGGACGCCCCGCCGCCGCAGCCCGCCGCGCCCGCCAGCGACGTGCCGGCGGCGGGTTCCTCCACTGTCCGCGTCCCCTCCATCTTCATCCCGCCGCCGGATGCCGCGCCGGCCGCCGCCGAGCGCGCACCGATGGGCGAGACGACGGCTGAGGACGAGGCGTCCGCGGACAGGCCGGAGCCGTCCGCGGTCGGGTAATCTCCAGACCCATTGCGCAGAACGGACAGCGGCGGCTCCTCTTCGAGGGGCCGCCGTTTCCTCGTTCAGGGCCGAACGAGTGGCGGGGATGGACGCCGGGCGCGCAGATTGCCGGCCGGACGGGGTTCAATCGACCGGATGGAGACGGGTGGATACGAACGCGGAAGATCGGGGCGTGGAGCCTTCGGGGCGCACGCTGGCGCTGGAGCTGGTGCGCGTGACGGAGGCCGCGGCGCTGGCGGCGGCGCGCTGGGTGGGGCGCGGCGACAAGGAGGCCGGCGACGGCGCGGCGGTGCACGCCATGCGCCGCGTGCTGGCCACGGCCGACCTGGACGGCGTGGTGGTGATTGGCGAGGGCGCCAAGGACCAGGCGCCCATGCTGTACGACGGCGAGCGCGTGGGCACCGGACGCGGGCGGCGCGTGGACGTGGCCGTGGATCCGGTGGAAGGCACCAGCCTGCTGGCCCGCGGCGCCCCCGACGCCATCTCCGTGCTGGGCGTGGCGCCGCGCGGCACCATGTGGTCGCCCGGTCCTGCGTTCTACATGGAGAAGCTGGTGGCGGGCCCCGCCGCGCGCGACGCGCTGCATCCCGCGCTGCTGGACGCGCCCGTGGCCGGCGTGCTGGCCGCCGTGGCGGAGTCGCTGGGGAAGCCTGTGGCCGAGCTGACCGTCTTCGTGCTCGACAAGCCGCGCCACCAGGCCCGCATCGCCGCCATCCGCGCGGCGGGGGCGCGGGTGATGCTGCGCACGGACGGCGATGTGGCGGGCGCGCTGATGGCCGCGCGCGGCGGCGGCGGGGTGGACCTGCTGATGGGGATCGGCGGCACGCCCGAGGGGGTGATCGCGGCGTGCGCGGTGCAGGCGCTGGGCGGGGCCATGCTGGGCCGCCTGGCCCCGCAGCGGCCGGACGAGGCGGACGCCATCCGCGCCGCGGGGATGGACGTGCGGCGCGTGCTGGCGGCGGGCGACCTGGTGGCCAGCGACGACGTGTTCTTTGCCGCCACGGGGATCACGGACGGCGTGCTCCTTTCCGGCGTGCGCTTTACCCCCGCCGGCGCCACTACCGTGTCGCTGGTGATGCGCGGCCGCTCCGGCACCGTCCGCACCGTCCTCGCCGAGCACCGCGCCGACAAGGTGCGCGAGCTGGAGGCGGGGCTTGGTAGCGATGGCGAATGATTGCTCGTTGCGATTCGAGTGCGGCAACGTGCCGGCCGCCCGCGGGAGCGAATAAATTCGCCGCTGGAAATTCGCAAAGTCCGCCTTCGCGGACTCGGCGGCCCGGCTACGTACGGCGTTCCAAGCACCTGTGCGTCCGCAACCCGGCGATCACCGAATCAGTTCGGGCAGGTGCCTGCCAAAGGTGGTGCAGGCGGCACGCGGACATCGTTCGCAGCGCGATCGAATTCTCCCCTCTCCGTGAGGAACGAACGGGGAGGGGCCGGGGGAGGGGCCCCTCGCGGGCGCAGTTCGATCCCATTCGTCGAGTCCATCCCCCGGCCGGCGCTAACGTTTGCGACGGGCTGCGCGTCCATGGTAGATGAGCATCCGTATCGAACACCGACGCAGGACGAACATGCGGGATAGCGCTGGGTGGGGCGGGGAAGGCGGCGGGGGGCTTCGGCGGCTGCTGGTGGCGCTGGTCCTGTTCGGGATCGTGGGGCTGGCGGCGGAGCTGGTGCTGCTGGAGCACGTGGACTCCGTGTGGCAGTGGGTGCCGCTGGTGGTGCTCGCCCTGGGATTCCTTGCCGGAGCCGCGCTGCTGGCCCGTCCGGCCGCGGCGACGGTGCGGGTATTCCAGGCGGCGATGGCGGTGTTCGTCGCGGCGGGCGTGCTGGGCCTGTATCTTCACCTGCGTGGCAACCTGGAGTTCGAGCGCGAGATGGACCCCGGGCTGCGTGGCCTGACGCTGGTGTGGGAGGCGCTGCGCGGCGCCACCCCCGCGCTGGCGCCGGGAACGCTGGCCCACTTCGGCCTGCTGGGCCTGGCGTGCACCTACCGGCATCCGGCGCTGCGCCGCGAGCCGGCACCACGCGGCGCACGGGGCGCCGCACCTATCCACACGGAGACCCGATGAACCGATCCATCCTGACCGTTGCGCTCTGCGCCCTGGCGGCCACCGCCGCCTGTGGAGGCGAGTCCGAGACCGACGAGGGCGTCCAGGGCACCGCCACCACCATGGGCCCCGCCGCGACGGATTCGCCCGCGGCCGCCGCCGCCGCCCCGGCCGCCACCACGCCGGCGCCCGCGCCGGCCGCCGGCGCCATGCTGGACCCCAACACCGCCACGCGCGAGCAGCTGGCGGCGGTGCCGGGCCTTACGCCGCAGCTGGCGGACGCGATCATCGCCGGGCGGCCGTACCAGGACATGCGCGGCGTGAATACCGTGCTGGCCAGCCTGAGCGAGGCGCAGCGCGACCAGGTGTACACGCAGCTGTGGAAGCCGCTGGACCTGAACACCGCCACGGCCGAGGAGATCGAGCTGATCCCCAACATGAGCGCGCGCATGCGGCACGAGTTCGAGGAGTACCGCCCGTACCGCGGCATCGAGCAGTTTCGCCGCGAGATCGGCAAGTACGTGGACGATGCCGAGGTGGCCCGCCTGGAGCGTTACGTCACCATCGCCGGCACCTGATCCACCGGCTTCCTCTGCATTTCGCGGAGAAAAAGAGAGGACGCGGATGAAGCCTTCATCCGCGTCTTCGATGTTTTGGTCTTGATGTTTGAAACCAGAACAGCACCTGTCATTCTGAGAGAGCGCCCACCCCGAGCTTACGGGAAAGCCTCGGAACCCGCTGGCGCGACCGAAGAATCTCCCTCCCCTCGCGCGGAACCCTCTCCCGGGCATCGCCCGGGAACCCCGCGTGACGGAAAGATCCTGCCGCTTCGGATAAAGATTCTTCGGTCGGCGCCATGCTCCCGGGCGAAGGGAGAGCACTGCGTGGCGCCTCCCTCAGAATGACAGGTTTGTCCAGGTCTGGTGCCTTCCCATCCGGAATCCGCAGAAGCACCTGTCATTCTGAGCGAGCGCCACCTTCCGGGCTCCCGGAAAACTGCGGAGCCTGTTGGCGCGACCGAAGAATCTCCCTCCCCTCGCGCGGAACCCTCTCCCGGGCAGCGTCCGGGGAACCCCGCGTGACGGAAAGATCCTGCCGCTTCGGATAAAGATTCTTCGGTCGGCGCCATGCTCTGGAGCGTAAAGAGAGCGCTGCGCGGCGCCTCCCTCAGAATGACAGGTTGGGCAGATTCCGGTATGAACCGTTCTCCGAACGTGCGCTACGCCTCGGGGCCGGGGGCGGCGGGGAGCCAGAGGGTAAAGGACGAGCCGGCGTCGGGGGTGCTCTCCACCGTCAGGTCGCCGCCCATCCACCGGGCAAAGCGGCGGCTGATGGCCAGCCCCAGCCCGGCGCCGCCGTGCCGCCGCGTGTATCCGCTCTCCACCTGCACGAACGGCTCGAAGATGCGCTCCAGCTGGTCGGGCGCCACGCCGATCCCCGTATCCTCCACCCGCAGGCACACCCACGGCCCCGAGCCCGCCGCGTCCGGCAGGGTCCCGCTGCTGGGGGCGCAGGTCACGCGGGCGCGGCCGCCCGGCTCCGTGAACTTGATGGCGTTGCTCAGCAGGTTCAGCAGGATCTGGTCTACCCGCTGCGGATCGCCCACGTAGCGCCCGTCGCCGTTGCACTCCGACGACAGCGCCACGCCGCGCTCCGCCGCCTCGGGGCTCAGCACCGACAGCGCCGACGCCACCGCCTCGCCCGCGTCGGCGGTGCGGCGCTCCACCCGCAGCGACCCGGCCTCGATGCGCGCGAAGTCCAGCAGCTGGTCCACCAGCCCCATCAGGTGCTCGCTGCTGTAGCGCACCCGCGACAGCTGCTGCTCCTGTCCGGGAGTCACGGGGCCCTCCAGCCCCATCAGCAGCAGGTCCGTGTATCCCACGATGGCATTGATGGGGGTGCGGATCTCGTGCGACATGGTGGCCAGGAAGTCCGACTTGCTGCGGTTGGCCGCCTCGGCCTCTTCGCGCGCCGCGTCGGCCTCGGCCAGGGCGGCCTCCATCTGCTCGTTGGCGTGCTCCAGCTCCTCGGCCAGCGACTGCGCGTTCTCGTACTGGTCGCGCAGCTCGTCGGTGCTGGCCCGCACCTGCTCGGCCATCCAGTTGAAGCCGCGCGCCAGCATTCCCAGCTCGTCCGTGCGGCGCAGGTCCACGCGCTGCGCGTAGTCGCCACGGGCAATGGCCTCGGACGCCAGCTGCAGGCGGCGCACGGGCTGGGTGATGCTGCGGCTCAGGAGCCACGCCGCCGCCGCGGCCGCCAGGCACAGCAGCACCGCGGCCACGCCCGCGTGGCGCAGAAAGGTGTCGGGGCGCTCCATCACCGCGCCCAGGCTCTGGTGGCCCACGAAGCTCCACGGCGTGCCGGGTACGGCCGTGGCGTGCGCAAAGTGGTGCCCGCCCCCCATCTCGTACCGCGTGGCGCCCAGGAAGGGCCAGGCGGCCGCGACGGGGGCCGCGGTGCCGTCCAGCGCCACCCAGGTGCGGTCGCCCGTGTTGGCGAAGAACACGTCCACCCCGCCGCCGATCAGCGACCGGATGGGTGCCGTGTTCGGTCCCCCCACGCTGCGCAGCTCCGCGACCCATCCCAGCGTGTCGGCCCCGCGCAGCACCGGCACCGTCAGCCAGAAGTAGTGCAGCGTGCCGATGCGAAAGAACCGGCCGACTCCGCTGCTGTCGGGAAGGGGACCGGGGGGCACGGCGGGGGCCGCGCCCGGGGCCGGAACGCCGGGCCACGCGCCCACCTGCAGCACCGGCCGGCGGGCGCGGTCCCACAGCAGCACGGGGACGTCCGGGTCCGCGCCGGTGCGCAGCTCCCGCAGTGCCTGGGTGGCGGCGGCGCGCGGGGCCGTCTCGGGCGCGTCAAGGACGGCGACTACCGCGGGGTTCGCGGCGGCGGCGCGCATTCCCTGCAGGCGCGGGGGAATGTTGGGCGCGCTGAGGGCGGACAGCTGCTGCGTGACCAGGCGCAGCCGTTCCAGCGTGGCGCGGGTAGCGGCCTGCTTGACCTCGGCGTGCGCAAAGAACAGCCCGGCGGCCATGGTGGCCACCAGCAGCGCGGTGATCAGCAGCGGCAGCCGGTGTTCCAGCGAGAGGCCGCGGCGCACGGGGCGCGGCGAAGGGTCCGGATTCATTCCGCGGGGCAGCACCCGGGTGGGGTCCGCGCCGGCGCCCGGTGCCGCGGGGCCCGACGATGGGGAGAGCGATGCGCTCAACGTACGCCTTTCCGCCGTGTCCGCCACCCCGCGCGGGGCGGCGGCGCGGGCGGGGTGGTGTTGGGAGACATGGCGCACCGCGTGGTTTCCTGCGTTCGTGGAGGCAAGCCGCGCGTCGCGGTCTGCACGAGCATTGAATACTGATTTTTCGCGCTGCTAAATGCAACCGGCGAAGCGGCCGAAGGACGTGAAAAGAATGGCCTCACACAGAGTCAACGGAGTCAACGGAGTTTTCTCGTGCCGTTTCCGCTGCTCTCACGATCCGAAACTGACCCGTGGTGAGCGGAGGCATGGCGCGCCGGCCCGCGAGGCACGAGCCGGCGTGGGGTGTCGGGAACGCGAAACAGGTGGAATGGGCAGGAGCCATCCGCATGTTTTCGAGAGGGATGCGGATCGGCAGATGATCTGCGCGCGCACCGGAAACAGCCGTTACGACCACCTGATGCGCGATCTTTGGAACCGTCCCTGACGAAGGAGGAAGGGGAACAACGAAAAAGACCCGGCGAGGAAGCAAATCCTCGCCGGGTCTTGATCGTTCGCGCCGGAGGGGCGGATCAGCCGTTGGAGCGGGTGGACGATCGGACGTCGCGGCTGGCCCACGGGTCCGAGCGCATCCACGTCTTGTCCAGCGGCGAGAACAGGAACACCAGGCCGCCGCGGGCAATCCTGGGCAGCAGCTCGCGGGCGCGGTCCTGCTCCATGGCCGGGCACCCCTCGCTGCGGCCGGCCCGCGAAGGCGTGACGTACGGCGCGCCGTGCGCCACCACGCCCCGCGCCCGGGCGGCGCTGTTGTACCGGCCCGACAGCCCCTGCAGGCGCAGCCCCACGCTGGTGTAGTAGCGCCCGCCCGACTTGCCGCTGAAGCCGTACGTCTCCTGCGCCAGGTACAGCCCCAGCGAAGTGGCGTTGCTCCCCTGGCGGTTGCTGAAGCGGCTGGGCTTGCTCTCGCTGGGCGAGGCCGAGCCGCGGCCGTGCGCCACGTTGAACGGCCCGTCCACCACCTTCAGCGACTTCATGTCGAACACGTAGCCGCGCGGCGTGGTGTTGCTGAGGCCGTAGTCCACGTAGTACAGGTACGGCTTGCGCACCTTTTCGGGGTTGGCCGCCTTGTAGTTGTAGTACGCCTGGAACGCCATCCGCAGCGCCGCGGGGTCGCTCTGCTTGCGCACGCTTCCCGACAGCGCGTCCAGCGCCACCTGCACCTGCGTCTTCTCGACCGCGCTCTCCACGCCCACGCCGCTCAGCACGGCGCGCGCGGTCTTGAGCACCGGGCTGGTGGGCCGCGGCGCCGCCGGGGCGGGCGCCGTGCGCATGGCCGCGGCGGCGGTGGGCTTGCTCTCGGCGCGGTCCGTCCGGTCCGCCAGCGCGCCGCTGGCCCCGATGAAGGCGGCGGCGGCGGCGAGCATCAGCAGGTTGTCGTTGCGCATCGCTGACCTCGTTGTCGTCGTCCAGGTGCGCGGAACCCAGAAGAGCCCGCGCACGCAAACGTCTGTTTTTATGGAGGAAATTCAATGCTCCCGCATCGATGAACGGTACGGGAGCACGTTTTCTGTCAAGGCTGGACACGGCCGGGGGCGGGTTTGAAGCACGATACGCGGTGTATCGGTCGGGTGGCATCCCCGCGAGCTTCAGCGATGCTCGGTTTGGCGAGCTCCGCATCCGCCGCGGGATCAGTCCCCTGCTTCAAGGGTGTCGGCTCAAACGTGAGCCCCCCGCCGTGTCAGATCGTGCTATCAATTTACACAATAGTTAAGTCCATGTCAACTGGCAGGATAGGAGGATTTGGGGAAGAACCGGTCCCCGACCCCCGCGCCGGGATCGTCCCTGAAACCGCCGAGGGCTGGCGACACTCGGCCGGTTCAGGACAGGATGAGCGGGAACTTTGCGTGTTTCGCGCCGGTACGCGGATGGGAGCGCTCTCAAACCGTCACATTGGTGTTCGGAATTGGGAATTCTCGCCGGATCGCGGCCCGGCTCACCTGCCTTTCCTACCTCCTGCAAGGAACGTCCAATGAACAAGCTTCGCCTGCACCTGGAAGACATCTCCGTCGAGTCGTTCAGCACGCTGCCCGCGAGCGTGCGCCTGGGCACGGTGGACGGCCACCAGATGAGCCAGACCACCTGCCACCAGATCATCTGCGACTGTACCGATCCGACCAACAACGCCACCTGTCCCGGCACGTGCGCCAACTCGTGCAACGGCACCTGCGACGCGTCGTGTAACGGCACCTGCAATGGCTGCCCGTCGGGATCCACCTGCGATGCCAGCTGCGACTTTACGTGCGGCACCACCTGTGACGGCAACACCTGCAACTGCACCGAGATCGGCCAGATCATCTGCGGCTGATCCACCCCCTGCCGGGCCGCGCTTCGGGCACCGCCGTCCCCCATTCCGGGGGGCGGCGGTGCAACGTTACCCCCCTGTTCGAAGGGCTTTCCCCCACCCGCGACCCGCATGAACTCCACGGTGCCCTGTGAGAGCTACCGGGTAGATTGCTGCTTCGTGGCATGGCATCTTTCATGCAATGGCTCGTTAGTGTCGGACGGAGCAGGTCGTCCGCTTTTCATTTGTTCTGTTTGATCTGTAGATGTAGATCTCTTATCTAAACCTGTCCATGGCTGGACCCGGCCGTGGCGCTGCCGGCAAACCGCCGGCCTGCATTCCACCGTCTCAAGGAGCACACGATGAAGAAGCTGCGGATCGAAGACCTGGTGGTAGACTCGTTCACCACGTCGAAGCATGCGGAGCAGCGGGGAACCGTCGCGGGGTTCGACTACACCGACGAAGGCACGTGCGGCACGGCGTGCTCGGGTGACTGCAACGAAACGATGGCCGGCTGCGGCACCGGCACGATGCACGGCGTGAGCTGCGCCGACCTCACCTGCATGCTGGGCGCGACGGAGTGCGGCACCTGCGCGCCCGCCTACACCTGCGACGCCGCCGAGGGCACGCAGTGCTGGGGCGACTCGCAGGACATGAGAATCTGCTGATCATCCCCCGCCGCGGGACCCGCCGCGGGTGCTCCGGATGGGCGCCCGCGGCGTGTCTGCCCCTCGCGCGGGCTGGCTGCCGGGGATGGAAGCCACCCCCGCCATTCTGCCGACGAGATCCTCCGGTCGGCGCCACGGCTTTCCGTACCCGCAACCGAGGAGCGGCGCCTCCCCCAGAGGGTGTTGCCAAACCTCTCAGCGTGAATTGACTTCCTGAAGGAGGCGCCGCCCCGCAACTCGCTTGTACACTGCACCCTGGCGCCGACCGAAGGACCTCGCCAGCAGAGCGACGGAGCTGGTTCCGTGCCCTGATCTGGCCCCTGCGCCACCGGGACGAGGTCCTTCGGTCGCGCGCAATCCGTAGTGTGACTTCTGGTTGGACGTGGTGCGCTCCCTCAGAGGGTGTTGCTAAACCCCCAAGCTCACAGAGAAGCGATGACTTCCTGAGGGAGCGCACCACGCGTAACAAGAAGCCACACAACCGCCTGCGCGCGACCGAAGGACCTCGTCCGCCTTCGCGAAGGACCGTCCTCGGGCGCGGCAGCCGGCCCCTCGGTTCTGCCGGCGAGATCCTTCGGTCGGCGCCAAAGTCCATCGTACCCGCAGGTTGCGGAGCAGCGCCTCCCTCAGGAAGTCAATTGCGGGGCGAGGTTTGGCAACACCCTCTCAGGAAGTCACCGCTTCGTCATGGATGTGAGGTTTGGCAACACCCTCCCAGGAAGCCAGTCATGGGCCGAGGTCCAGCAACACCCTTCAAGGGGGCGAGGCGCAAGCCAGCCGCTTCAGCATTCGATTCCGGCGGGCTCAACGCGCAGGCGCCCTGGGCCCGCTTTGCGTTCAGGGTGATCGCCGCGCGGGCTACATTTCAGGCCGTAGACGCACGCGGGGCGGTGCCTCTACAATAGGCGCCGATTGTCGCGCCCACGTCGGGCCGCCCCGTGCACCCGCGCCGCGCCCCCCATGTCGAGCGTGCGACACCGCAGCAAAGCCGAGCTGCCGCCCAGCCCGCTCGAGTTCGCCTACCCGCTGGCCGTCCCGGACGCGACGGTGCTCGGCGCCGTCATCCTGCACGAAGTTCCCGAGCTCTTTGCGCTGCACGTCTTTCAGGCGCTGCGGCTGGCGTTTGCGTGGGCGGCCGGGCCCGAGGTGTCCGGCGCCGTGTTCGACGGGAGCGGCGTAGAAGGCTGGGAGGCCGACGTGCTGGCCGCGCGCGGGGTGGACGAGGCGCTGTGGGCGCCGGTCGCCGTCGTCGCGGGCGAGCTTTCGCGGCCGGCGGAGGTGGACCCGGAGCAGCTTTCCCGCGCCTGCCTGGCGGTCACGGACTGGGCGTTGGGCTGCGACGCCCACGGCACCGCCGCGCTCTTCGCCGAAGCCGCGGCGGTGGTCTGGCCCAACAACGCCCGGCTGGCGTGGATCTGCGGAAAGATCTACCGCGAGCAGCAGCAGTTCGGCCGCGCCGAGACGTGGCTGCGGCGTGCACGGCGCGTCGCCGTGTGGACGGGTGACTGGGAGTTGCAGGCCCAGGCCATCAACAGCCTGGGAAATCTGAAGGTCCGGCTGGGTGATTTTTCCGGCGGACGGGAGCTGCTGCTTTCTGCGGTCCGGCTGGCCAGGCGCAAACGGCTGCGCGACAGGCTGGCGAAGGCGCAGCATGACCTTCTCGCCGTTTCCATTTACGCCGGCCACTTCGAAGACGCCGAGGCTCACGCATCCAGGGCCTTTGCCGCGTACGGACCGGATCACCCCGACCTCGTCAACCTGGCCTTCGACGTCGCGCATCTGTGGATGCAGCAGGGGCAGTTTGGGCGCGCGCTCGCCGTGCTGAAGGCCCTCCATGCGCGTTTCACCGATCCAGACCGGCAGCTCCGCGTAATCGCGAGCACCGCGCGTGCTGCCGGGGCCGTGGGTGAGTCGGAGACATTCCATCGCGCCTGGACCGACGCTTGGACCTTGATCGACGGTGGAGCCGCGAACCACCTCCGTGCCGCCGCTCCGCTTGAACTGGGGCTTGGGGCGCTGAGCCTGGGGCTGTGGGAACACGCGGAACGCGCGCTTACCACTTCGCGTGAGGCGGCGCAGGACCTGCGCGAAGGCGACACGCTTGCACGTGCTGAGTCGTCGCTCGACCACCTTGGGCGGCGGCAGACCGCCGATCGCCACACCCGCGCGTTGCGTCCTCGAATCGGCGACCTTGCCACGGATCTGGCGCGTTCGCTCAGCGCCCAGCCGCTGGTCAGGAGTGGCGCACCCACGCCCGAGAACTAGTCTGGTTGCGCCGGGCTCATGTACCCGAGCCGATCAGAATGCCGCCCTCCGCGGCGGATTGGATTGGAGGCGTGCTGTCGTTCTGCAGCGATGTGGAGATTCCGGACGGCGCGGCCGCGGGCGGATCCACGGGATTGGCTGTATCGCAGCCGGCAAGGAGGATCAGCGCAAGCGCGATGGGGATCGTGAGTCGGCGCATCTGGGGCCTCCGAAGAGAGCGTGAGCGAGTGCTGGGCGCGCCCAAGATGCGCCTGCCGCGTGTCCACTTGCAACACACCCGCAGCCTGAAATGAAGCCTTCCCGGGTTCCGCCGCTGGGGCTGGTGGAGCACCCGTGCCGCACCGTGCTCGTGCTGGAGTCGCACTTTCCCGCGCAACCCAGGGCGGTGGGCGGGTACGTCGTCCAGCGGGCCGGTGGGCTGGCCGCGCTGCACGAGCTCGCCAGGTCCGCACCGCCATCGGCCGTGGTCCTGCTGCGCGCCCGCGGAGGCGAGGCGGAAGCCGTGGAGCCTGGGGAGCTGGTCCGGGCGGCGCCGTCCGTGCCGGTGGTGGCGGCACTGGAGTTCCGAGAAGCGACGGCCGGGGAGGTGCGCGCCCTGCTGGACACCGGCCTGGCGGAGATCGCCACCATGGACGGAACCGGCGGGGTGCGGGCGCTGGTGCCTGTGCTGCGGCGGGCGCACGCGCGTCCGCTCAAGCGGCGCATCGAGGAGCGGCTGCCCGTCTGGGTGCCGGAAGACGGCCGGACGCTGATCCGCGCCGCCGCGGAAGCCGTGGTGGACCTGGGCGGGCGTGAGGCGTTCGCCGGCATCTTTGGCGTGTACGTGCGCACGGCGGCGGGATGGTGCCGCGAGCTGGACCTGCCGCCGCCGCGCCGGCTGCTGGGGTGGGTGCGCGTGCTGCTGGCGCTCACGCTGCTGGAGGAGGCGCACCGCACCGTGCTGAACGTGGCGCTGGCGTGCGGATACAAGGACCACAACTCGCTCAGGCGCGCCATCGAGAACTTTGCCGGCACGCCCGCGCTCGCCTTGCGCGACCAGCGCTTCGGCCCCGCCTTCGACCAGTTCGCCGCCGAGCTGCGCGCCCTGCGGCACGCCGGCCGGCGGCGCCCGCCCTCCGCGGCGGTCTGACCTGACGCGTACCGCCTTGCCCGCGCGGGGCCGGGGCGGCAGGTTTTCGCGGATGCCGAACGAACCTCTTTCCGCCCTCGCGCTGGCGGCCGTGTTCCTGGCCTCGGTGCTGGGGGGCGCAATCAACGCCATCGCCGGCGGGGGCACGCTGCTGACCTTTCCCGCGCTGGTGGGGCTGGGCGTGCCGCCGCTGGTGGCCAACGCCACCAGCACCGTGGCGCTGTGGCCCGGTTCGCTGAGCAGCATGTGGGGGTACCGCGGCGAGCTGCGCGGCGCGCGCGCCTGGGTGGTGCGCCTTACCGTGCCCAGCATCGTGGGCGGCGCGCTGGGCGCGTGGCTGCTGCTGCACACCCCGCCGGACCGCTTTGCGCGCATCGTCCCGTTCCTGGTGCTGGGCGCCACGCTGCTGTTCCTGGCGCAGGGCCCGCTGATGCGCCGCCTGCGCGCGCGGGGCGCCGGGGCGGGAACGCCCGCGGCGGAAGCGGCCGGTGCGGATCCCCAGGTGGCGCCGTGGATGGTCTTCGCGGCGCAGCTGGGCATCGGGGTGTACGGGGGCTACTTCGGCGCGGGGATCGGCATCCTGATGCTGGCCGGGCTGGGGATGATGGGGTTTGCCAACATCCACCGGATGAACGGCCTGAAGAACTGGGGCGCCAGCTGCATGAACGGCGTGGCGGCGCTCACCTTTGCCGTCAGCGGCATCGTGAACTGGCCCGTGGCGCTGGCGATGGCGGCCGGCGGGCTTCTGGGCGGCTACGGCGGCGCACGCGTGGCGCAGCGCGTGGGGCAGCAGCGCGTGCGCGGAGCCATCGTGGCCATCGGCCTGGCCTCGTTCCTCTTCCTCCTTTTCCGCCCCCTCTGAGCCCCGTTCCCGAATCCGGCGCGCGCGGGGCGCGGGGTCCAATGCCAGCGGAAACGTGGGGACGCAGAGTGGAATCCCGCCCGGCGTCCTCGTCCGTCGGGCCTCCGCCTCCGCCGCTCGCGTGACGCGGTTGCGTGCCGCCGGGCCGCCATGGCGTAGCACCACCGCGCCCGGTCCTTGCACCTGTGCCGTCCGACACGGATCATCCGAATCCACAGGCTCCCCATAGAGAGGCACGCAATGGCGCTGTTCGACGCACCCGTTCGCGAAGCGCGGCACCACGCCCGCAGCACCGTGCGCGAGGCCTCGCCCGCCGTGCAGGGGCTGGCGCGGCTGGGGTACGCCGCCAAGGGCATGGTCTACGTGATCATCGGCTTCGTCGCCGCCCAGGCCGCGCTCAGCCGCGGCGAGCAGGTGACGGGGTCCGAGGGGGCGCTGAGCACCATCCTGGACCAGCCGTTCGGCAAGGTGCTGCTGGGCATCGTGGCGCTGGGGCTGGCGGGGTACGTGCTCTGGCGGGTGGTGCAGGCGCTGCTGGATCCCGAGCACAAGGGCGGCGGAGTGAAGGGGATCGGCGCGCGCGTCGGCTACGGCATCAGCGCGTTCGTGTACGCCGGCCTTACGCTGGAGGCGGTGCGGATGGTGCGCGGCTCCGGCGGCGGAGGGCAGGGGAGCGGCGCGCAGCACTGGAGCGCCATGGTGATGGACAAGCCGTTCGGCCGCATCGCGGTGGGCCTGGCAGGCGCCGCGATCATCGGCTACGGGCTGTACGAGATCTACCGCGCCTTCAAGTCCGACCTGGCCAAGCGGCTGAACCTGGAGGGCTCGCCGGTGGCCACGCGCAGGCGGGTGGTGGGGCTGGGCAAGGCGGGGATGACGGCGCGGGGCGTGGTGTTCTGCATCATCGGCTGGCTGGTGATCACCGCCGCGCTGCGCTACGACCCGTCGCGCGCGCAGGGGCTGCAGGGCGCGCTGGTCACGCTGCGCGAGGCGGCGTACGGCCGGTACCTGCTGGGCCTGGTGGCGCTGGGCCTGATCGCCTACGGCATCTTTCAGCTGGTCAAGGCGCGCTACCGCATCATCCGCCCGGCGTCCTGAGGCGTTTCCGGGCGGGTGATGCGCGCATGGCCGTATCATCCGCCTGCTCTTTTCACGGGCGGGTGATGCGCGGGAGCCCGGCTCTCTCCGGGGCGGGTGAACCCGCGGCTGGAAAAGCGGGAAGCCCCGCAAACTGCGCGGGGCTGTCGATCAGACGCTCCGGAGTGTCGTTCCGAGAGAGCGCCGCACCGCATCCTCCGTCACTCCAGTGCCTGCGCTCGACCGAGGGAATCCGGCGTTGGAATTCTCGTAGCCTGATCCGCGAGACGGTCCAGGCGGCTACAGTCCGCGCAGGCGGACTTTGCGCCTTTCCAGCGGCGAATTCATTCGCTCCTGGAGGGCGGACTCTGCGCCGTTCGTCCCTGCCCGACGGCGTTGTTCAGCGTCGGTCTCTACAAAACCGGCAATCTCCCGAAGAAAGTTCTTGGCACGGCGCGCCGTCCGTGTTAGAATGGGCGCCGGGCCTTTCGCTCCGTTCACTTCCGCGCCGGAGAAGCCGCATGGAATCCGCCTCCACACCCGCGCCCGGGGCGGGCGACGTCCTGCTCCTGGTGGGCACCATGAAGGGCGCGTTCCTGCTGTGGTCCAACGGGGAGCGCGGAGAGTGGCGGATGGACGGGCCGCACTTTCGCGGCGAGGCCGTGTACGCGCTGGCGTTCGACCAGCGGGGCGGGCGGCGACGCATCCTGGCCGGCGGGCAGAGCATGCACTGGGGGAGCGTGGTGCGCGCCAGCGACGACTTCGGCGCCACGTGGAGCGCGCCGGACCGCCAGAACGTCCGTTTTCCGGAGGACTCGGACCGCGCGCTGGCCAACATCTGGCAGCTGCGCCCGGGCCGCGCGGACGAGCCGGACGTCGTCTACGCCGGCGTGGAGCCGGCCGCCCTCTTCGAGTCCCGCGACGCGGGCGAGACGTGGAGCCCCGTGGAGGGGCTGCTGAACCACGAGCACCAGCCGCGGTGGCAGCCGGGCGGCGGCGGGCTGTGCCTGCACACCATCGTGGTCGACCCGGCCGATCCCCAGCGGATGGGCATCGCCATCTCGACCGGCGGCTTCTATCGCACGGACGACGGCGGGCGCAGCTGGGCGGCCCGCAACCATGGCGTCCGGGCGGAGTTCCTGCCTGACAAGCACCCCGAGTTCGGCCAGTGCGTGCACAAGGTGGTCAACCACCCGTTGCGCCCCGAGCGGCTGTTTCTGCAGAACCACTGGGGCCTGTACCGCAGCGACGACTGGGGCGACACGTGGACCGACATCGCCAACGGCGTTCCCAGCGACTTCGGGTTCGCCATGGAGGTGCATCCGCACGACCCCGACACCGTCTACATCGTCCCGCTGGACTCCGACCAGTTCCGCATCGTCCCCGACGCGAAGCTGCGCGTGTACCGCACCCGCGACGCTGGCGCCTCGTGGCACCCGCTGACCGAGGGGCTGCCGCAGCAGGACGCGTACGAGTGCGTGCTGCGCGACGCCATGTGCGCCGACGGCCACGACCGCGCGGGCATCTACTTCGGCACGCGCAGCGGCAAGCTCTTCGGCTCCGCGGACGAGGGCGAGACGTGGATGGAGATCAGCGGCGCGCTGCCGCCCATCGTCTGCGTCCGCGCCGCCGTCGTGGGGGCGGACGCATGACCTGGATGAACCCCGGATCTGTCATTCCGAAGGAGGCGCCGCGCCGCACCGTCCCGTACCGGAAACCGAGGCGCCGACTGAGGAATCCGCTTTCTGATGCGGGTGGCCAGTCCCGCGCTCCGGTCCAGCGGCCTCGATCCTCTCCCGCGGGATGCATTTGATGCCGATCACCATCGCGCTGCCGAGCGCCCTGCAGCCGTACGCCGGCGCCAGTCCCGAGGTGACGGTCGACGGCCGCTGCGGCACCGTGGGCGATGTGCTCGACGCGTTGGCGGGCCGCTACGCCGGCGTGGTGGACCGGGTGATGGACGAGCGTGGCCAGGTGCGCCAGCACGTGAACGTGTTCGTGGACGGCGACAACATCCGCTTCCTGGACGGATTGGGGACGCCCGTCGGCGAGCGCAGCACCATCACCATCGTCCCCGCAGTGAGCGGCGGGTAGGCCCTCACTCGCAATGTCTCGGCTGGATCAGCGAATCATCCAGGAACCGTCGCCGGACTCCATCTTCAGCAACTGCCGCGATTCGCGACTGATCCACAACGTGTCCACATAACCTTCTACAAGGGCCTCCAAGCGCCAGGCCGCCACCGCCCGGCCACGGACCTGCACGTCCTCCGCCCCCGCCACCTGCACGTCGAACCAGAACACCTTACCCTGCTCCGGAATAAAAAACGGGATCCGGGTGCGAAAGCCCTCCGCCAGCGGAAGGGCGCGGTAGACGATGTCCATCATCGACCCCGCATACACCGGCTGTTCGAATCGGAACTCTCGCTCCACAGGTGCGTCTGCCCCCGATTGCAATCGGCTGGAGCGTACGACCGGTCCGTCGAAGCGCAGGTCAATCCGGTGCTCCTCGGCGACCCGGTGTTGTGCGATGGGCGCCAGCGTCCGCACGGCAAAGAACGTGGTGTCGGCCATCTGGCGCCGGGCGCTCCTCCAGGCGAATGCCATTTCCCAGGCCTCCATCCCGTCGTGTGTTACCCGGCGCAAGGACTGAATCGAAACGCCGGTGGTATCTGCGTGCGTTGGTCCGGCCACCGCATAGAGGGTATCGACGGCGGGAAAAATTGCGTCTGGGTTCAGAACCATCTCCTGCGCCTTCCCGGCGGACGGCATGGCGAGCAGGGCCAGCGCGGCGAGACGAATGAGCATCTGCATTGAGGTTCGTGCACGGGAGAGGGAATGGGACGGGAAGGATGGATGATCATGCCCTTTCGATGTACCCGCAACCGTCCAGGCGTTCCGGTGCAGGCGAAAGCTCCGCCCGGTGCCGCAGATGCGCGCCGAGGCGGAGCTTTCTTCCGACTTCCAGCCGCGGGCACTACTTGCCCATGCGAGCCGTCTGACCCCTGCTGCTCACCCCATCCCCACCCGCTGCTCCAGGTCACCGGCGCGGATGTCGAAGTGGTTCGCGTGCCACTCCGGCTGGCCGCCGCGGGCGACGATCACCTGCGGCGAGTGGTGCTCGATGCCGGTCTTCTCGGCCAGGTACTGCGACGCCTCGGCGTCGTCGTTCACGTCCACCGTGTAGACGGGGGCGTCGGGGTGCAACTCCATGAAGCGCTCCATCTCTCCGCGCGCCGCGGCGCTGATGGGGCAGCGCGTGCTGTGCTTGAACAGGATCGCCGTGTCCTGGCCCAGCGCCGCGTCCACGTCCTGCGTCGTCCGCATGTCCTTCATCCCGCCTCCTTCGCCGGTGTTCCCCCGCGCGGCCGGACCGGCCGCGAGCCGGGCGGGCGGGGGAGCAAGGGCCATACCGGCAGGCCAAGACATCCAACGGTGGCCAGGTAGATGATGCAGAAGGGGCGGTCCCAATCGCGTGCCGCGGTTCCACCCGGCCTGCCGACACCTGCGGAATTACGCGGGTTACCGTGTCTCCACGTCCCGCTCCGCGGCCAGTCGCTGGAGAATCCGCGTGATTGCCACCACGTCGCCGTCGGCCGCGACCATATCCCGTAGCGCACGCTCCATCGCGGGGGAGACCGGGGGTGGGCCGGACGATTCCAGTGGAGGAGCCTCCGTCATTCGGTCCATCACCGCACCCAGCTGGCGAAGCGCGTCCCGGTCGCGCGGGTCTACCGGCTTGCCTGGATGCAGCGCCTGCAGCACGCGGTCGATCTCGGCGTCGCTGCCCAGGAACGTCGTCGTCCGCGCGGGGGCGGGACTCGGCTCCAGTTGCGGCGAAACCGTGGGCTCGCATGCCGCGAGCAGGACGACCGCGAACACGCCTGCGCCGCCGATACGGTGCCTCATGATCCCTCCCGTACAGGTGGCGGACGGAAACCGGCAGCCTCGCCGGCGCATGGATCAACGTTGACGGTCCGAGCACATGAGCACAAGGCCAATCGAGACTTCAGTCGCTGCGGGAAAGGGCGTACAATCGCACGTGCTCCACGTCGTCCCCGTCGGTTTCCGTGCCCAGTACCCAGTCGGGCCCGATCTGGAGAGCCTTGAAGCGCCCCGGCCCCTGTGCCGTCGCGATCCACCGCCCGGTGGTATCGAAGACGGACCAGTGGCTGGATTGGTACAGCTTGCCGGGTGGGTACGGCTCGCGCACCCACACGTTCCCGCGCGTGTCGACGGCGAGGGACGTGTACGGCGGCAGCGTGCGGGGATACGGCGCCTCGCGCAACTCCCGCGCACGCTCACGCCGCTCCTCCGGGGTGCCTCCGACCTGGATCGAGGCGGCCTGGTAGTCGTCTACGTCCTTTGGCGCGAGGCTCACCGGCCGGTACGGCCTGCGGAAACGCACCCGCTCCGTCCCGTCAGCGGCGAACGCGGCGACCTCATAGCCGTCACCCGTGCCCACATAGAAGCGGTTTCCTTGCACCGCCGCCGCTGCCTGGCGGCCGAAGGGCAGCGAGTGAACACGCCCCGTCGCGCCGGCGGCGTACCACTCGGCGCCCGGGAAGCGGCCCAGCGTGTCGGCAATCGTGCCATCCGGCGCAACCCGCAGGTACACGAGCGTGTCACGCCAGGCCGTCCCCGGCGGAGCCGTCTGCGTCGAGGCCGCCGGGTCCGCGATGAGCAGCGCCCCGTCGTCGAACGTGCCGAGCACTCTTGGTAGCGGTCCCTGGGTAAAACGCAGGGTCGCCATGCGAGCAAGACGACCGTCAGCGTTGAAAACGGAAAGGCGCCGAAGGGAGGGATCCCACACGGCCACCGAGTCGCCGGGGAGAAGGCCCAGCCAGCCCATGAACTGGAACTCGCCCGGTCCGGAGCCGGGCGATCCCACACTGCGAACCACGCGGCCCGCGCGGTCGAAGTATCGCAGCGTTCCCGCGCCCACATCAGCCACGATGATCTGCCCGCCGTGCATCAGCCCCGCCGTCACCATCACCAGTGCCTGGCCCTCGCCTGCGCCGATGTCGAGCATGGGGGTGGGGGAGAGGGTCCACTGCTGAACGTTCTCCCGGTTGTCATTGCTGATGATGGAATGCCCGACGGAAGAGGCATCCCCGCCGGGCTTGCCCTCACTTCCACACCCCGCGATAACAACGAGCGGCAGCGTGACCGCGGCGATCGAACGAAAGTGCCTGACGCAAGCCATGCGACGTACGGTCATGATTCGGCGGGACAGGCAATCTGCTGTTTCGCGCACTTGTCCAAACCCGTGTCCGGATCCTTGATGCAGTACTCCTTCCAGCACTTGACCGTGATCTGCGCGACCGAGGGGCTGTCGGCGACCGCGACCGCGCCGAATGCCAGGGATGCGAACACCGCCAGCCCCGCCAAGCGTCCGAGCAATACCCTGATCATGGGGCCTCCAGCGAGTGAGAACTGAGGAGAGGAACGTGCGGGTACAGCGCGAGATGAGGAACCTGTGCCGTCGCTTAAAGTCCGTAAAGACGCGTTGATCGCACGTTAAGGGCTGATCCAGCCGGAGGCAAGGAGTTTTGTCCTGGATGCTCCGAATCGCCCAAAACGAGGCGGCGGCCCCCGTCCGGGAGCCGCCGCCTCGAATCCGCATCAACCCACCCGCCGCGTCAGCTCTTCGGCGCGTCGGGCTCGCCAGCGCCGCCGCCGTAGCGCAGGGTGCTGTGCCAGTAGCCGTAGACGAAGTACAGGAGCAGGCCGATCCCCATCCAGATCCCGAACCGCTCCCACGCGTGCCTGGGAAGCCCCATCATGATGTAGATGCACGCACCCGCGCCGCCCAGCGTCACCGGCCACACGAACGGCACCCGGAAGGGGCGCGGGCGGTCCGGGTCCTTGATGCGCAGCACCAGCACGCCGATGCACACGATGGCGAACGCCGACAGCGTGCCGATGTTGGTGAGGTCGTAGATCTCGTTCTCGTCCGCGAACAGGGCGCCGGTCGCCACCACCAGGCCCGTCACCAGGGTGGTGATGTACGGCACCCGCGCCTTCTTGCTCACCCTGGTGGACCATTTGGGGAGCAGCCCGTCGCGGCCCATCGCGTAGAAGATGCGCGGCTGGCCGTACTGGAACACCAGCAGCACCGCCGTCAGCGAGATCACCGCGCCAAACGACACGATCCACCCCGCCGTCCCCAGCCCGGCCATCTGCAGCGCCTGCGCCAGCGGGTCCGCGCCCTTGAGGTCCGCGTACGGCACCAGCCCCGTGGCCACCGCGCCCACCACCACGTAGATCACCGTGCAGATGGCCAGCCCGCCCAGGATGCCGATGGGCATGTTGCGCTGCGGGTTCTTGGTCTCTTCCGCCGCCGTGCTGATGGCGTCGAACCCGATGTAGGCAAAGAAGACGATGGCCGCGCCCTGGTGAATGCCCCGCCAGCCGTTGGGGGCGAAGGGAACGTAGTTGGCGGTGTCGATGTGCATTACGCCCACGCCCACGAACAGCGCCAGCACCAGCAGCTTCACCACCACCATGATGTTGTTGGCCCGCGCGCTCTCGCGCACGCCCAGCATGAGCAGCCAGGTGATGGCCAGCACGATGGCGAACGCCGGGACGTTCAGCAGGATCGGCATGTTGCCGATGCGCGGCGCCGTCTCGAGCAGCGCCCGGACCTCGGGGTCGCTGCTCTTGATGACGGCGCGGTAGCCGTGCGTGAGGAAGTCCGGCAGGGTGATGCCGAACCCGCTGAGGAACGAGCTGAAGTAGCCGCTCCACGCCACGGCCACCGCCACGTTGCCCACCGCGTACTCCAGGATCAGGTCCCAGCCGATGATCCACGCGATCAGCTCGCCCAGCGTGGCGTACGAGTACGCGTACGCGCTGCCGGCCTGGGGAATCATGGAGGCCAGCTCGGCGTAGCAGAGCGCCGCCAGCCCGCACACCAGCCCCAGCAGGACGAAGCTGACGACCAGCGCCGGACCGGCGCCGTAGCGCACCACCGTGCCGTCCGGAAGGATCTCGCCCGCCGCCGCGGTGCCGATGGACGAGAAGATGCCGGCGCCGATCACCGCGCCGATCGCCAGCATGATCAGGTCGCCGGCCCCCAGCTCGCGCTTGAGCGCGTTGGGATGGCCTTCTTCGGACAGCAGCTCGCTGATGGGTTTGCGGCGGGTGAGCCGCTGCAGAAATCCTGACATCGGGTCGGGTTTAGCGGGTGCGTGAGAGGGCCGGAGGTCCGGCGGGGCGGAACGTGTTGGTCCGGCGGGGCATCAACCTGCGCAACGAGGCGGCTTCCGTCAATGAGGGGCGTGAAAAAGGGAGAGTGCGGGAGTGCGGGAGTGCGGGAGTGCGGGAGTGCGAGGTGGGGAGAGCCATCGGCGGTTCGACTGGATACGAGCTGCGTCCGACGGGCGCCCCCTCTCCCGGCCTCTCCCCCAAACTGCGGGGGAGAGGTGACGCGCACGGAATCTCCGGTGCGCTCCGGGCAGGCCGGATGCGGGTACGGCCTGTCGAAGCGGGATCGAATTCTCCCCTCTCCGTGAGGAACGAACGGGGAGGGGCCGGGGGAGGGGCACCCCGGCGGACGCAGTTCGATGCCGATCTACCCGCCGCCGCCGGACTCCGCGACAACGTTCCGGGCGGGCTGCGCGTCTTATCCCGAAACGCCGCGGTCGCTGTTCCGTACTCCGGTGCGCTCGTACTTTCGTGGCACCGTTTCGCACCTCGTTCGTTGCGCGGGGGGTGCTAGGAACTTAGCATCCCGTGCACGGTATTCGGAACAGCTCCTTCCCATTTCCCTGGCCTACAGGATCCGCGTTGGTCACCGCCGAAACTGAAGTCGGAACCCTGCTGGCCGATGCCGGCCGGCTCAAGGCGCAGGTGCAGCGCCGCATCGTGGGCCAGCAGCAGGTGCTGGACGAGGTGATGATGTGCCTGCTGGCCGGCGGGCACGCGCTGCTGGTGGGCGTTCCCGGCCTGGCCAAGACGCTGCTGGTGCGCACCCTGGCCGAGGCGCTGGAGCTGGAGTTCCGCCGCGTGCAGTTCACCCCCGACCTCATGCCCGGCGACATCACCGGCACCGAGGTGATCGAGGAGGACCGGACCACGGGGCGGCGTGCGGCGCGCTTCATCCGCGGGCCCATCTTTACGCAGATCCTGCTGGCGGACGAGATCAACCGCACGCCGCCCAAGACGCAGGCCGCGCTGCTCGAGGCCATGCAGGAGGGCCGCGTGACCGCCGGCGGCGAGGACCTGATTCTGCCGCGCCCCTTCTTCGTGCTGGCCACGCAGAACCCGGTGGAGCAGGAGGGCACCTATCCGCTGCCGGAGGCGCAGCTGGACCGCTTCATGTTCGACATCCGCCTGGACTACCCCTCCGCGGACGAGGAGGTGATGATCCTGCGCTCCACCACCGGCGTGCAGGACGCGGCGGTGGAGCCGGTGCTGGACGCGGAGCGGGTGATGACGCTGCAGCGCTGGGTGCGCGAGGTGCCGGTGGCCGACAACCTGTTCGCCTACGCCGCCGCGCTGGTGCGCGCCACCCGCCCCGGCGACGCCAGTGCGCCCGAGGACGTGCGCCGCTGGGTGCGCTGGGGCGCCGGCCCGCGCGCGGGGCAGGCGCTGATCCTGGGCGCCAAGGCCAACGCGCTGCTTTCCGGCCGCTTCCACGTCTCGGCCGACGACATCCGCCGCGTGGCCGCCCCCGTGCTGCGCCACCGCGTGCTGGTGAACTTTCACGCCGAGGCCGAGGGCGTTTCGCCCGACCGCGTGATCGCGAAGCTGATGGAGTCCGTCGCCCCGCCGCGGTCCGGGCTGTGACGACGCAGTGCGGGAGTGCGGAAGTGCGTGAGTGCGGGAGACTCGGTCGTGGATCGTCTGGCCGTGTGTCGCTCCGGACGGCGCGGCGCGCCCCCTCCGCTCGCTCAGGCTCGCACCTCCCCCCAAAAACCCTGGGGGAGGTTGAACTTCGATCCCGCTCGCGCACGCCTCACACTGTCATGCGGACGGAGCGCGGCGTCGGCCGCGTTGCCGCAGACCTCGTTCCCGGGCGGGTGAACCCGCGGCTGGAAAAGCGGAAAGCCCCGCAAACTGCGCGGGGCTTCTGTGTCGGCACGCACCCGAGCGTCATTCGGACGGAGCGCGGCGTCGGCCGTGTTGCCGCGGGCCTCGATCCCGGGCGGGTGAACCCACGGCTGGAAAAGCGGAAAGCCCCGCAAACTGCGCGGGGCTTCTGTGTCGGCACGCACCCGAGCGTCATTCGGACGGAGCGCGGCGTCGGCCGTGTTGCCGCGGGCCTCGTTCCCGGGCGGGTGAACCCGCGGCTGGAAAAGCGGAAAGCCCCGCA
>NZ_DASWNM010000142.1:0-97966 GCF_036399255.1 Longimicrobium sp. | reverse complement strand
GAGTCACCCATGTCGTAGATTCACGGGCTTGTGGACGGATGGTTGCTTCGACACCACCCATCTTACTGCAACCCAAGAAGATGCGACATGGGTTTTTTCTAGCTATGACTCACGGATCCGGTTTGGGGTGAATAAGGCAGGATCAGAAGCGCGGTAGCAGCACCATCCACATGGCGAGATCGTTTCCTTCGTTTGAAGTGGTCAGCTCACGCTACATACCTGCCAGGAGCATATCCGAGGCGGACCGGCTTAACGGCGTAAATCCCCAGCCGGTCGAGTGGACGGGCAAAGTCCAGGCGGTCTTCGATCTGAGGCGGTCGCTACAGTGTACCCGCGAAGATGGTAGCGGATGCTACGCGAACAACTGGCTTACAGCCGCCGAAGAAGTCGCAAACATCACTCGTCGCAACGGCCGGTGGAGCATTGAACAGGAAGGGCACCGCCCTGGCTATGAAGCTTTCCAGTGCTCGCGCCTGCCCGCCATTCACCGCGACATTCAAGCACGCTTCCCAAGCAGCAGCATCTACCCGTAACGGGATCATCGGCTGCAGCGCGGTGTGGGATTTCAGGCATGAGGCTCCGAGCGGGGCCTCATGCTTTTTTTGTTGACAGAAGAAGGTTGTCGCACTAGACGTTTGTGATCCGCTTCATTCACCACCTTTCATTCTTCCTGAGGTCGCTATGATTTACTTCATCGTCTTCTGCATTGTGGTAGTGTTGTTGATCGCCGTCGTCATCCGCACGGATAAGCAGTCTGTCGATGACTCGCTATCGCACTGGCATCAATCGCTTGAAGGGGTGCGCTGCACGCCGCGCGAGTTCTACGACCGGGTGCGCTCAAGGCTGGAAGAGGAGAACCTGTCAGGGCTGCACATCAAAGTCGTGGCCTGGCACGAAGGGGGTATTCACACCGAGAAACGCGACTATCTGCGTATTCGTCGGGGCGACTACATTTTCGACCTCTGCGCGGCCCCCGTGGGCAACAGCTTTTTTGTGTCGTCGTGGCTTTCCAACTCGCGCGACGGCATTCTTGAAATGCTCGCTCCCGTGCCCTTCATCGGCTGGTTCGCTCGCTCCCTGCTGCATTTCTTCGCGCCTGTGACGTACTTCCGGGTTGATTCGGCAGCCATGTTCCATGCGCTGGTGCACAACGCGGTGCTTGCCGAAATCGACGAGATGACCACCCTTACGGGCTCCCGGATCCCCGATACACTGCGCCGGCCGGTCATGCGAGAGATATACGCCGCGAGATAGGCGCTCTGCGGTGGGGCTCCCCTACGGCTCTTTCGCCGACCAGCTGATTACGCAGTTCCGCAGGTTTGAGCTGCGCGGGCGGGGGTGGCTCGTGTTCCCGCATCCGGTGGAACTTGAGCCCCCATTCCGCCCGTTCCTGTCCCACACCGTCATCCGCGCGCCGGTACCTGACGACGCGCGGCATTCCTTCCAACCGCTCCCCTCCCTTTCCGCAGGGCTCGTTGAAGCACTCGACCCGCCTGAACACCCGATTCAGGAAGCGCGGGACACGGGAGGCATAACCGAGTTTACGGTCCTTCTCCCTAAAGACTTCAATCTGCGGGTAGAGGCAGCAGAGCAACTTCTTGCTTCCTTCCGCTTCTGTCTGCATCCAGTCAGCTTCGAGCTAGTAGCGACCCTCGATGGTGTCTGGCTCATCCTTGCCTGCGCGGAGGGTGATGCAGAGCACCTGAGCGCGCGCCTGGCTGCCTTTGCGCCGGACGCTGCACTGGTGCTCGATGATGTCACGCTTGCCGAATGCTGGTACGATTCGCCGCACGATGGGCTCGTAGTCGATCTTGGGCTCTCCAAAGAGTTCATGCGACCGCTCCCCTCTCTCCGGCTGCACGCCCTTGATCCGCTTGCCGCAGCCATAACCGCGCTCGGCCGGCTTGAAGAGGATGAGGTCGGTATTCTCCAGGTGCTATTCACCGCGGCGAAAGCTCCGTGGCCTCAAAGCATCCTCACCTCGGTGCACGGAAACGATGGTGAACCGCTGACGCTGCTTGGAGAGGGCTTGGCGGAAGCCGCCAAACGCAAGGTCAGCAAACCGCTTTTTGCCGTGCGCCCGCGCATCGCTGTGAAAGCTGCAGGGCATCCGCGACGTATACAGCTGCTTCGATCGGTCCTGGGGGCATTCGCTCCTCACTCAGTGACAGGCACAAACGAGCTGATCGCGCTCGACGGCGCGGATTGGTCAGCTGACGCACAAGAAGAAGACCTGATCCAGCGGACGGCGCATCGCACGGGAATGCTCCTCAACGCTGAGGAACTGGCAACTCTCGTCCACCTGCCGGGTGAGAAAGTTCTGGCGCCGCGATTCGTCCGAAAGCAGCGGCGGAGTCACCCCGCCCCAGCGTTCATGCGCGCCGATGGAGCGCTCCTGGGCACGAACAGGCACGATGGAGTTGAAACAGAGATCTCGGTCCCGCTCTCCCTGCGGCTCCGCCATACCTACATCATCGGCGGGACGGGAACCGGGAAATCTACGCTCCTCCTAAACCTCATCCTTCAAGACATAGAGGCCGGACACGGGGTCGCAGTGCTTGATCCGCACGGCGACCTGGTGGATGCCGTCTGCATGCGACTGCCGGAAAGCCGCATCGGGGACGTTCTCCTGGTTGACCCCACAGATGAGCAGTACCCGATCCCCCTAAATATCCTCTCGGCAAGTAGCGATCTGGAACGAACGCTCCTTGCCTCAGACCTGGTTGCCGTCTTTCGCCGGCTCTCAACGAGCTGGGGCGATCAGATGAACGCGGTGCTTGCAAACGCTATCCTCGCATTCCTGGAAAGCGATGTTGGGGGTGCGCTGCCTGAGCTGCGGCGCTTCCTGGTCGAGAAAGAGTATCGTGCCGAGTTTCTGCGTTCAGTCCGGGATCCGGAGATCGTCTACTACTGGCAGCGCGAGTTTCCCCTGCTGTCAGGCAAACCGCAGGCGCCGATACTCACGCGCCTTGATGCCTTCCTGCGCCCGAAGCTCATCCGGCGCATGGTATCTCAAACCCGAGGAAGCGTCGATTTCCGGAAGGTGATGGATAGTCGCGGCATCCTGCTTTGCAAGCTGTCTCAAGGGGCAATCGGCGCTGAGAACAGCTATCTCCTAGGCGCGTTGATCGTTTCCAAGCTGCAACAGGCAGCGCTCTCCCGTCAGGACACCGCGAGTTCTGACCGTGTGCCGTTCTTCGTGTTCTTGGACGAGTTCCAGCACTTCGTCACTCCCTCTGTTGCCGATCTTCTGACCGGGGTGCGTAAGTATGCCTTGGGCCTCACACTCGCTCACCAGCAGCTATCGCAGTTGAGCGGAAAGTCAGACGAGTTGGCCGATGCAGCCCTAAGTGCGGCAACCCGCATCGTTTTTCGCGCAAGCGACAGCGACGCTAAAGCGCTATCCTCCGGCTTCTCGCATTTTGAAGCGGCCGATCTCCTCAATCTCTCAACAGGTGAAGCAGTCGTTCGGGTCGAGCGGGCAGAGTATGATTTCAACTTGAAAACACTTGCTGCTGCTGAAGTTGACCCGGCCTCAGGGCGCGAAACGCTTCGCAACATCATCGATGCTTCCCGAGCACAGCATGCGGTAGAGCTTTCGGAGAATGAACCTGCACGCGATGCGGCAGAAACACCGCCAGCCGACACTCGCCCGCCCGTTGCTGAACCGAAAGCACATCCCCGAGCGCCAGAGCCAGCAGCGCCGCCGCCCCCTGTAAAGCTGCCGCCGAGCTTACCGGGCGCTGGAGGTCAGGAGCATCGGTATCTGCAGAATCTTGTTAAGGGGTTCGGCCACGCAGAAAACCTCCGGGTCAGCATCGAAGTTCCGATCCTCGATGGAGTCGGCCGGGTCGATGTAGTGCTTGAGCGGGAAGGCTTTAGGGCAGCGGTACAGGTCACGGTGACAACACCGACTGAACACGAGGTGGCAAATCTCCAGAAGTGCCTTGCTGCCGGGTTTGATGTCGTGGTGCTGACGAGTCCGGATGGAAAGAAGCTTAAACGAGCTGAAGCGGCGGTGCGGAAAGTTCTTGCAGCCTCAGAGCTAAGTCGCCTCCTCTTTACAGCGCCTGAGGATCTGCCGCAGCTGATCCGATCATGGGCAGAAGACAAACCCTCAGGTGAGGTAGTTTCAGGGTACAAGGTGAACGTGCGGATCAACGAACCGTCGTCGGATGATGCTTCGATGCGGGAGCGCATCCGCGATCTACTGACCCGCTCCCTCAAACGGAAACGATGAGTGCGAGAGTGCAGGGGCAAGCAGCAGGGCGGGTAGTGCTGCCTGGGGGGAAGAAGGGGTTAAGGCAGCAATCACAGGGGTGATCAACCCCGTGAGGTAAGTCCGATTTACCCGCCCTTTGGGGGTGTACAGAACGTCACAAAAACCGGGGGCTCTCCCAAGGGCAAAGAAAAGGCGGGAGCATTTCGCTCCCGCCTCGCCTATGTCGTAGTGGTCGACCTTCACGCGGCTAAGCGTGGATCGTACCCTAAGAACGTTGTCACTGCCGACCAATTGCACCCCCGCGGCCGCCGAACGGAGAGACGTTCCCAATGGCTGAATTTCTTCCCGTCCACACCTACAGCCGCACCTGCCGCATCAAGAGTCAGTCCTAGCAGTATCCGGCGGTGCCTGAGATGATCCCCAAGCGTAGCAAACCCCTCCGGCGCCACTGACCCGTCCTTGCGCCAGGTTCGCGTGCACCTGCAAAATGGGAACGCAACCCCGCACTTCCGCACTTCCGCACTTCCGCACTCACGCACTCACGCACTCACGCACTCACGCACTCACGCACTCACGCACTTCCGGCGCACTCCCGCACCTTCCATCAATCCACCACCAGCGGCTGCTCGCCGCGAAACAGGCTGCTGCCGCGGTACCGGGTAAGCGCGTATCCCAGCAGCAGCTTTACCAGCACGGCCAGCGGCACGGCGATCAGCAGCCCCACGAAGCCGAAGAAGTAGCCCGACACCGCCAGCGCCAGCAGCACCCACACGGGGTGCAGCCCCACCGCCTCGCCCACCACCCGCGGGCCGATGACGGACGAGTCCAGCACCTGCACCACGGCAAAGACGGCGGCGATCTTGAGCAGCGCCACCAGCGGATTGGCGGAGAACAGCGCGATCACCAGCGCGGGGATCAGGCTGGCCACCAGCCCCATGTACGGGATGATGTTGAAGACGCCGGCGATGGCGCCCAGCAGCAGCGCATAGGGAAAGCCGGCGATCCAGAAGCCGATCCAGGTGAGCACGCCCACGATGGCGGCCGCCAGCACCTGGCCGCGCAGGTAGCGCGCGAGCAGCCGGTCGTATTCCGACGCAAAACCCACCACGCGGTCACGGTACGGCCCGGGCACCAGCTCCCTGAACTTCAGAAGGATGCTGCGCCAGTCGCGCAGCAGGTAAAAGGTGATGATGGGCGTAAGGAACACGTAGCTCAACAGGCTGAGCACCGCGCCCACCCCCGCGCCCACGCCCAGCAGCCCGCTCCACACGCCGCGGGCGATGGCTTCCTGCCGCTGCTGCATCCACGCCATCACCGCCTCGGGCTGCACGGAGCGCATGCGCTCCAGCACCGCCTGCTCGTCGAGCCAGGGCAGGTCGCGGGTCTGCAGCTGCGCCTGCCACTGCTCCAGCCGCGTGGTGGCCGTCTGCAGCAGCTGCGGGGTGCCGCGGATGAAGTCGGCGATCTGCGCGCTCAGGGCCGGAATGCCCACGAAGAGGATCAGGCAGATCACCCCGATGGCGGGAAGCGCCAGGATCAGCGTGGCGGCCAGCCGCGAGACGCCGCGCTTTTCCATCCGCGCGATCAGCGGGTGCTGGATGTACGCCAGCACCAGCGCCAGGACGAACGGCGCCAGCAGGAACCCGGTGGTGTCGAGCACCCAGACAAAGGTGAGCAGCGCGGCCGTGCTCACCAGCATCACGTGGTAGCGCGTGCCGGAGTACGGCTGCACCAGGAACAGCAGCAGCAGAAAGAGGATGAAGGGATTGAGGATGCTCTTGATGCTGAACAGGAACAGCGCCAGCACGCCGATGACGAGGACGGCGTGCCAGGTGCGCCAGTTGAACGGTTCGACGGCCCTGTCGTTCATGCGATTTTCAGGTCGTGCGGGATCAAGGTCCGGAATGGGTGCACAGAGTAGCGCGGCGGCGGGGCGGCGGCCAGAGCGGGGATGCCGGAGCACGGCCCGGACATTGCACAACACGCAGGCTCACAGGCACTTAGCCGACAACCGGAGGGAACTGCGATGAACGGTCTGATGCGGATGCTGGTGCCGGGGCGCCGGAACATGAAAAGCATGGCGATGATGGGCGCCGCCACCTGGGCGATGAACCGGATGGGCCGCCGCAGCCCGCGGGCCGCGCGCGGCGTGCGGATGGTGGAGGCCGCCACCTGGGCGGTTCCGCTGGGCCTGATGGCGTACGACAAGTTCCGCGCGCGCCGCGCCGGCGCCGGACGCGCCCCGCTGGACTGAGCGCCGTTCGCCCTTTCGAGGGACGACGAGGCCGCCCCGGTACGCCGGGGCGGCCTCGCTTCGTACCGAAATCCTCAAAAGAACCGGGCCTCACACGGAAGAACCGGGCCTCACACGGAGCCAACGGAGTTAACGGAGTACTTGCCCTCCGTTGACTTCGTTGACTCCGTGTGAGAGGGTGTCGCTAAACCTCGAATCCATAACGAAGCGGTGACTTCCTGAGGGAGCGCACCACGTGTAACCAGAAGTCACACTACAGGTTGCGCGCGACCGAAGGACCTCGTCCCGGCGGCGCAGGGGCCAGATCAGGGCACGGAACCAGCCCCGTCGTTCTGCTGGCGAGGTCCTTCGGTCGGCGCCAAGGTGCAGTGTACAAGCGAGTTACAGCGCGGCGCCTCCCTCAGGAAGTCAATCACGCTGAGAGGTTTGGCAACACCCTCTGAGGCATCCCGGGATCCGCGGACGCGAAGTGCTCAGCCGGGCGCATTCCGCGCCCACGGCGGGCCGGCGGCGAGGACGCGGGGATAGACGGGGCACTCGGGCTTGTGGGCGCCGGGGAGGTAGCCCAGCGACATCAGGAACTCGCCCACGATCTCGCCGCCGGTAAAGCGGAAGGTCTTCTTGAACAGCCTGATCCACTCCGCCTTTTCGCGCGGGTGGTGCGCATCCAGCCATCCCGCGAACGATCCATGCTCCCCCCGCAGCTGCTGGATGCGGCGCGCGTTCTGGATCACCGCGTCCACCTTGAGCCGGTTGCGGACGATGCCGGCGTCCGCCAGCAGCCGCGCGCGCTCCTCGTCCCCGTACGCCGCCACCCGGTCCACGTCGAAGCCGTCGAAGGCGCGGTGAAAGGCGTCCTTCTTTTTCAGGATCGTCAGCCACGAGAGCCCGGCCTGGTTGATCTCCAGCGCCAGCCGCTCCAGCAGCTCGGCGTCGCCGCGCAGGGGAAACCCGTACTCGTGCTCGTGATACGGCCCATGGAACGGATGCCCGGGCGCGGCGTCGCAGTAGGATGACATGACGGAAGCGTGTGAGGGGCGTGTCACAATCCGGGGTGTTTGTCCCTTCTTGCACAATCGGGGCGGGACGGACAGCGCGCGCGTTCACGATGATTATGCGGCACCGCTGGACGGAACGCGACCGTGCCCGTTCTTTCTTCTCTTTCTTCGTGCAAGCTCGCCCCGGGCAGCCGGGGGGGTCTTCATCATGCGCAGGCGGCCGTCCGGCTGGCTGCGCTTGCGGGGCGGAGCCGGCCGGCGGCAGCGCGCCACGGAGGATCCGCCCATCCCACCCTTCCTTTCCAAAGGAGCACCTCATGAAGAAGCTGCGCCTGGAAGACCTGTCGGTCGAGAGCTTCGACACGACGAAGGAGAGCGATGAGCGCGGGACGGTGCAGGGACACAGCGGGCACGAAGGAACGGGATGCATCTACACCTGCGGCCACTGCGAGAGCTTCGTGGAGTGCTCCCAGACCTGCCACCCGTACGGCTGCTCGGGATCGTTCGACTACACCTTCTGCGCGTCGGATTGTGCCACCAACTGCGACGACACCCAGTGCTGTTAGTGTGCTGTTAGTGTCGCGACGCAGCGCAGGATGACCATCGCCGTGGGCGGGATGCAATCCCGCCCACGGCGACTCGTTCCGGACCCCTCTGCCACCCCCCACGCATCCATCCGCCCGTCCCGCGCATCCAACCCAACGTCTGGCGACATCGGGGGTTCGTGGACCGCGCCGAACGGGCCGTTCACTTCCGCGTGCACGCACGGGGAACGCCTGCTATTTTCTCAACTCTCGCGCGCCGAACGCCGCCCCGCTATGATGTACGCCCACCCTCTATCATCCGGAGGTTCGTTCATGGCCCGGAACAGTGCGCATGTCTGACGAGCAGGGCGACGCGCCGCGCCACCACCCCTTCGTGCTGGGGATCATCGGCGATTCGGGGAGCGGCAAGAGCACCGTGGCGCGCGGCGTCCGCGAGCTCATCGGCCCCGCGCGCGTGACCACGCTGGAGCTGGACGACTACCACCGCTACTCGCGCGCCGAGCGCCAGGAGCTGGGGCTCACCGCGCTGAACCCCATGGTGCACAACCTGTCGCTGGTGCAGGAGCACCTGAACCTGCTGCGCCGCGGGCGCCCGGTGCGCAACCGCAGCTACGACCACACTGACGGCACCTTTGGCCCCCTGCGCCTGCTGGAGCCCGAAGAGGTGGTGATCGTGCGCGGGCTGCTGGGCTTTCCCACCGAGGAGATGCGGTCGTCGTACGACCTGGCCGCTTTTCTGTATCCCGAGCCCGAGCTGCTGTTTCGCTGGAAGCTGCGCCGCGACACCAAGTCGCGCGGCTACAGCGAGGCCGAGGTGCTCAAGAGCATTGCCCGGCACCTGGTCGACAGCAAGATCTACGTGCTGCCGCAGGCGGACCGCGCCGACCTGGTGGTGCGCTACGAGGTGCCCGAGTGGGACGCGCCCGACAGCGAGGTGCGCACCACGCTCACCCTGCGCCGCGCCGCCGCCGACGCGGTGCGCGGCAACGGCATCGCCGCGCGGCTGGGCAGCCACGGCGCGCTGGAAGAGGCGGACGGCGGCGAGCTGATCGTGCGCATCGACAGCACCCTGCCGCAGGAGGTGGTGGACGCGTGGGGGCAGGAGCGGTTCCCCGAGACGTACGCCTCCGCCAGCTACGGCATGTACCAGGGGGACGAGGGCGACGCGGGCCGCTTGGTGCCGCTGGCCTTTACCCAGCTGCTGATCGCCGACCTTGCCCAGAAGCTGCGCCGGCCCGCGGAGATGAGGGAATAGGGAATCTAGGGAATAGGGAACAGGGAATAGGGAATAGCCTGCACGGGATCGTCGCGAGGGGGGGTGCGGCGTGTGGCGGAAGGTGCCGTACAGGAGACACAGGCGGGCGCCGCGGACTTCCGCGGCGCCCGTCCTTTTTCTGTTCGCCGGCTTGCCCCGCTCGTCCCGCCGACGCAAACTCCTCTGCTCACGCACTCACGCACTCACGCACTCACGCACTCACGCACTCACGCACTCACGCACTCACGCACTCACGCACTCACGCACTCACGCACTCACGCACTCACGCACTCGTGTCCCCGCTGACCGGAACCGCCCTGCCGTCCCTCGCCGTCCCGCCGCCCGGGCCGCGCTCGCGCGCGCTGGCGGCGGAGCTGGCGCGCTGGGAGTCGCCCAACGTCACGTACCTGGCGGACGACTTTCCGGTGTTCTGGGATGAGGCGCGCGGCGCCAACGTGCGCGACGTGGACGGCAACGTGTTCGTGGACCTGACCGCCGCCTTTGCCGTGGCGGGGCCGGGGCACGCGCATCCGCGCATCGTGGAGGCCATCCAGCGCCAGTCCGCGCGCCTGCTGCACGGCATGGGCGACGTGCACCCCCCGGCGGTCAAGGTGGAGCTGCTGCGCGCCCTGGCCCAGGTGGCGCCGGGGGGGCTGACCCGGAGCATCCTGGCCAGCTCCGGCGCGGAGGCGGTGGAGGCCGCGCTCAAGACGGCGATGCTCGCGACCGGAAAGCCGCGGGTGCTGGCCTTTCACGGCGGCTACCACGGGCTTACCTATCGCGCGCTCTCCGTCAGCGGGCGCGAGGACTTTCGCGCGCCGTTCGCGGCGCAGCTGGGCTCCGCCGCCGTCTTCGTCCCCTATCCCTACCCGTACCGCTCGCCGTTCGGGCGCGACCCCGAGGAGGTGTGCGCGGCCACGCTGCGGCTCATCGAGCACACGCTGGATACGCCCGGCTCCGCGTCCGAGGGGATCGGCGCCATCCTGGTGGAGCCCATCCAGGCCCGCGGCGGCGACGTGGTGCCGCCCGACGGCTTTCTTCCCGGCCTGCGCCGCATCTGCGACGAGCGCGGGCTGCTGCTGATGCTGGACGAGATCTACACCGGCTTCGGGCGCACGGGACGGTGGTTCGCGTGCGAGCACTGGGGCGTGGTGCCGGACGTGATGATGGTGGGCAAGGGGCTCACCGGCGGCTTTCCGTTCGCGGCCTGCATCGGCACGGAGGCGGTGATGGATGCCTGGCCGCGGTCCACCGGCGAGGCGCTGCACACGTCCACCTTCCTGGGCCACCCGGTGGGATGCGCGGCGGCGCTGGCGTCCATGTCCGTGCTGCGCGACGAGCGGCTGGTGGAGCGTTCTGCGTCGCTGGGGGCACGGATGATGGGCCGGCTGATCGACATCGCGGCCGGCCACCCCAACGTGGGCGAGGTGCGCGGGCGGGGGATGCTGATCGGGATGGAGATGGTGCGCGACCGCGGAACGCGCGAGCCGGCGCCGGAGCTGGCGGGGCGGCTGGTGGTGGAGGGGCTGCGGCGCGGGGTGCTGCTGCTGGGCGGCGGCATCCACGGCAGCGTCCTTTCGCTCTCGCCCCCGTTCGTGCTGACGGACGCGCAGGCGGACCACGCGCTGGGCGTGATCGGCGAGATCCTGGACGAGATGCGGTGACAGACAGCTGACACGACGCGCTGCCTCGATCTCATCTCAAGTTCGAAAAAACGACATCGAAAGTACAGAGGAGCAGAGAACAGGCAGAGGAACAGAGAAAATCGGCCTTCTCTGCTCCTCTGGCTTTTTTCTGCCCCTCTGTACTCCCCCGCTTTTCCGGGTGAAATGATACGCGGCCTCCACTCGCGAGGGTGGAGGCCGTCTTCATTCAATCATCATCGAGGGCGCGGATCAGTCTTCGTCGTGGCGCTGGGGGAGGGAAGACTGGATCAGCTGCTGCAGCTGGCCGCTGCGGGAAAGCAGGTTTTCGGTAAGCGGCTCGATCTGGATCATCCGCCGGCGCAGGCGCTCTTCGTACGCGCGCGCCTGCCGCGCGATGTCGGGCTGGCGCAGCGCGTCGGAGCGCGCGCGGATGAAGCGGGCCTGGATCTGCGCCAGCTCCCGCTCCAGCGCGGGCAGGCGCTCGGCGTCGCCGCGGCGGCGGGCGGCGGTGATCTCGGCGGGAATGCGCTGCACGCGCGCGGCAAGGCGCGGAAGCTCGGGGTCGGCCGCGTCCATGGCGCGCTGCACCGCCGCCATGAACTGGGTACGGGCGCGCAGCAGCTCGGCGTCCTGCAGGGCGCGGTCGTGCACGCGCTGCAGGTGCGTGCTGATGCTCTGCAGCTCGCCGTACCAGTTGATGACCGACTCGCGCGCCTGGGGCTTGGCGCGCGCGCCGGGCACTTCGGTGGCCGCGGGACGCGCCTGCGCCGCCGCGGCCAGCGGCATCATCAAGACGACGGCGGCCACCGCCGCAACCCGCCGAATGGAACCCGCCAAGCGACCCACCCCCTCTGGATTCGGAAGCGTGCCGGACCCTCCGGCAACGAGGCGCCGCGCCCCCGGTCGGAGCGCGGCGCCCGTCTACAACCCCGTAGCACGCCGGGAGTTTCACCCCGTCCCCCGGTGAAAGAGCCGTATCAAACCAGATCCTGAAAAAGAACGATCGAGGGTCTTTGTTTTCCCGGGTCCGGGATCACGAGGAAGCAGAGGAAGCGGAGTCGTTTCTCTGCGTCCTCTGCTCCCTCTGGGTGATCCTGTCTTTTGCGGAGTCCGCCTCAGCCCCGGGAGCCGGCTCGCGCCCCGGTGCTGTCGGGCGGGGGCGGCGTGACGGGCTCGCCCAGCAGCGGAGGCTCCGGTTCCGCCGGCTCCGGCTCGGCGGGCTCCGGCTCCGGCGTGGGCTGCGAGGGTGGCGGCTGCTGCGGCGGCGGGCGCTGCGGCTGCTGCTGGGGTGGGGGCCGCTGCGGCTGCTGCTGGGGTGGAAGCGTTCCGCCGACCGGCGGGCGGGCGCCGGTCGTGGGATCCGTGTTCACGCTGCCGGGAAGCGGGCGGCCCTGGGCCTCGCCCTGGCGGCGGCGCTCTTCCAGCTCCGGCCAGTCGATCCCCTTGCTGCGCAGGTCGCCCGTGCCCACCGTGTCGGGGTCGTAGGCCTCGTAGCTGTACGCCCCCAGCTCCTCGTCCGAAAACACGGTGTCGAAGGCCATCGCCGGGTACTGGTTCCCCGGGTAGCAGACCGGGCGCGGCGGGCGCACGTGGACGAAGTACTCGGTGTACGTCTCGCCCTGCGGCGGGCAGGCGGGGTCCACCACGTACCCCGTGGCCCGGTCCACCGTCTCGGTCACCACCCCGCGCGGCTCCGCGAAGTCGCCCCCGCGGCCGCCGATGCGCGACATGATGCGCCCCCACACCGGCGCCGCGATGGTGCCGCCCGACGCCTCGCGGACGATGGTCTGCGGACGGTCCAGCCCGAACCAGACGGCGCCCACCAGCTCCGGCGTGTACCCCACGAACCAGATGTCGGTGGCCCCGTTGGTGGTCCCCGTCTTTCCCGCCGCGGGGCCGCGAAAGCCCGCCGCCCGCACCGGCGTTCCCGTGCCCCGGTCCACCACGTCGCGCAGCATGGTGGTGAGCACGAACGCCGCGGCCGGGTCGATCACCCGGTCGCGCTGGGGCTCGGCGCGGTAGATGACCTCGCCGTGGCGGTCCTCGATGCGCTCGATGACGTGCGGCTCCGGCAGCCATCCGCCGCTGGCCAGCGCGGCGTACGCCCGCACCAGCTCGATGGGCCGCACCTCGGCCGAGCCCAGCGCCGTGGAGGGAACGTTGGGGATGGGGGTGGTGATCCCCATCTCCCGCGCCGTCTGGATGACCGACGACATCCCCATCTCCTGCGCCAGCTGCACCGTCACCGTGTTCTTGGAGCGCGTCAGCGCCTCGCGCACGGTGATGGGCCCGTCGTACCGCCCGGTGTAGTTGCGCGGCGACCACACCTCGCCGCCGGAAAGCACGAGACGCACGGGGGCGTCCTGGATCTTTCGCGTGGGGGGAACGCTGCGCTCCAGCGCCGTCAGGTAGACGAACGGCTTGAAGGCCGAGCCGGGCTGCCGCATCCCCTGCCACACCCGGTCGAACTTGCTGTCCTCGTAGTCCCGCCCGCTGACCAGCGCGCGCACGGCCCCGGTGCGCACCTCCATCACCACCGCCGCGCCCTGCAGGTAGGTGGTGGCGCCCTCCTCCGTCTCGCCCTTGGCCTCGGGCCACGTCGGGTGCCGGTACGCGCCGAAGCCGCCCGCCTCGATGGCGTCGGCCTGCTTTGCGATCTCTTCCTCCGCCGCCCGCTGGGCCGCCGGGTCAAGCGTGGTGTACACGCGGAGGCCGGAGGTGTAGAACTCCGGTCCCACCCGCTCTTCCAGCTCGCGCCGCACCCGCTCGGTAAAGTACGAGCCCCGCCCCGTGCCGCTGTCGGTGCGGCGGGCCAGGCGGATGGGGGACTCGGTGGCCTCGCGCGCCTGCTCGGGCGTGATGAACCCCGCCTTGGCCATCTCGCGCAGCACCAGGTTGCGCCGGGTGCGGGCCGCCTGCCGGTTTTCGCGCGGGTTGATGCGCGACGGCGACTGCGGCAGCCCGCCGATGAGCGCCGCCTCGGCCAGGGTGAGCCGCGTGGCCGGCTTGCCGAAGTAGGTCTGCGCCGCCGCATCCACCCCGTAGGCGCCCTCGCCCAGGTAGATGTGGTTCAGGTACAGCTCCATGATCTTGCGCTTGTCCAGCGCGCGCTCGATCTGCCGCGCCACGCGCACCTCCAGCACCTTGCGGCGGATGGAGCGGTCGCGGTAGTCCAGCTTTTCGGGGAACAGGTTGCGCGCCAGCTGCATGGTGATGGTGCTGCCGCCCTCTTCCACGCCGCCCGCGCGCACGTTGCGCAGCAGGGCGCCCATGAAGCGGCGCCAGTCCACCCCGCCGTGGTCGTAGAAGCGGCGGTCCTCCACCGCCAGCACGGCCTGGGGAAGGTACTCGGGAAGCGAATCGAGGGGGACGACGCGCCGGTTGACGGTCGCCAGGGTGCCGAAGGGCTTGCCGTGCCGGTCGAAGAGCTGCGAGCCCTCCGCCTGGAACTGCTCAAGCTGGCTCACGGGGGCGCATCCGCCCAGGCCGCAGGGGCCAAACCAGAGCCAGCCGAACGCGGTCAGGCCCAGGCCGAGAAGGATCGACAGTGCGATCAGCAGCTTGCGCTTCATCTACTCGTCCCGGTCCTGATCTATGTGTGTGTCACCGCCGCTCGTCCGGGGTGATGAAGTCTTCGGGGCGCGGCTCGCGCGCCTGCCCCGGGAAGACCGGCCGTCCGGGAAGCTCCGGGGTGGGGTCCACGAACTGCGGGGCCGCCCGGGGCTGCGGGCACGACGCCTCGGGCACGTGCCTGGCCGCGAAGTAGTCGGGCGTGCCACCGCCGCACCCTTCGGCGTACACCGTCCGCCCGCTCACCCGCCGCGTCACCACGTCCGGCGGACGGGTCCAGGGCGCGGGCGGCTTGCGGTTGGCGTATGCGGTACGCATAACACGGGCCCACACCGGCACGGCAAGTGTTCCCCCCGTGGCCCCCGATCCAATGGGGCGCGGGTTGTCGAAGCCCAGCCACACCCCCGCCAGCAGGTCCGGCGTGTATCCCACGAACCACACGTCGGTTGCGTCGTTGGTGGTCCCCGTCTTTCCCGCCGCGGGCACGTCGTACGACAGGCCGCCCACGGAGGGGTCGCGCACCAGGTAGCCGGTGCCGCGGTCCACCACCTCGCGCAGCATGTCGGTCAGGATCCAGGCGATGCCGGGCTCCACCGCGCGCTGCGGCGGCGGGGCCGGCGCCCACAGCAGCTCGCCGCGGTGGTTTTCCACCCGCGCCACGAACTGCGGCTCCACCCGCCAGCCGCCGTTGGAGAACGACGCGTACGCGGCCATCATGTCCAGCGGGTACACGCCGCCCGAGCCGATGTAGCTGGACGGGTAGCCGGGGATGCGCGTGCCCAGCCCCGTGCGGCGGGCCAGGTCGCGCACCTTTTCGATCCCCGTCTCGCGCCCCAGGCGAATGGTGGCCAGGTTGCGCGAGTTGCGCAGCGCCGACCGCAGCGACGTCCATCCCCCGTAGCTGCCGTCGTAGTTCTTGGGCGACCACACCTCGCTGCCGACGCTGATGGACAGCGGCCCGTCCGAGATGCCGGACGAGGGGGCGCGGCCGTTTTCCAGCGCCGCCGCGTAGACGAACGGCTTGAAGGCCGAGCCCGGCTGCCGCAGCGCCTGCGTGGCGCGGTTGAACTGCGACTGCTGGAAGTCGCGCCCGCCTACCAGGGCCCGCACCAGCCCCGTGGCGGGGTCCAGGGCCACGACGATCCCCTGCAGGTACGGCGTGTGGGTGACCGCCTGGCCGGGCTTGAGGCCGGCGGTGAACTGCTGGTAGCTGGGGCCGCGAAAGCCGCCGTAGGTGCCGGCCTCGATGCGGCGCAGGTGCTCTTCGAGCCCCTGCTCGGCCGTGCGCTGCAGCACGGGGTCGATGGCGGTGTGAATGCGCAGCCCGCCGGTGTACAGCAGCTCGCCGAAGCGGGCCTCCAGCTCGCGCCGCACGGCCTCGACGAAGTACGGGGCCCCGCGCGCGCCGCCGGGGGGCGACAGGGCCAGCGGCGTCCGCTTCCCCTCTTCGGCCTGCGCGCGGGTGATGACGCCCTCGCGCGCCATGGCCTCCAGCACCACGTTGCGCCGCCGCTCGGCGCGCTCGGGGTGCCGGCGCGGGTCGTAGGCGCTGGGGGCCTGCGGAAGGCCGGCCAGCGTGGCCGCCTCGAGGTAGCTCAGCTGCCGCGCCGGCTTGCCGAAGTAGCTGCGCGCCGCCGCCTCTACCCCGTACGCGCCGGCGCCCAGGTAGATGTGGTTGAGATAGAGCTCCAGGATCTTCCGCTTTTCGAAGCGCCGCTCCATCTGCATGGCCAGCTTGATCTCGGCCACCTTGCGGCGCACGGAGGTCTCGCTGGCGGGGAGCTGCTGCGGAAACAGGTTGCGGGCCAGCTGCATGCTGATGGTGCTGCCGCCGGGCCCGCCCCACCCCTTGATCACGTTGTCGCGCACCGCGGCGATGATGCGCACCGGGTCCACGCCCTCGTGCTCGAAGAAGCGCTTGTCCTCGATGGCCACGAACGCCATGGGCACGTGCGCCGGCAGGCTGTCGATGTCGATGACGGTGCGGCGCTCGCGGTAGAACTGGCCCAGCACGCCGCCGCGGGCGTCCAGCACCAGGCTGGCCTGCCGCGGGGCAAAGCTCTCGATGCTCTCGGCGGTGGGGCAGGTGCCGGCGCACGCGCGCGTCCACGCGGCCACCATTCCGCCGGTGCCGCACGACCCCAGCGACAGCGCCGCCAGGCCGATGACGATCTTGCGCTCCTGCCGGTCGTGCCAGGCGCCGCGCAGGCGCGTCCAGCCCTCGCGCGCGCGGTCGCGCCACAGGTCGCGGTCAAACCGCATCCAGGGAGTTGCCAATGCCTTGTGCTTCCGGTTTGCTCGCGGGTGGAATCAGCCTACATAGATACAGCGTCCGCGGCCGATGTGCCACCTCCCGGGCGGATCGGCGGGAATGCGGGGAGGGAAGACGTGCGGTGGAGCGAACCCCGGAGATGGACCGGCGCGGCGCCGGTTGCCGGGCGGCACCGTCCGCCTTGCCGAAGCAAAGTGGACATAAAAGTGCACAGCGCTGGCCCCATACGAGCGGGTACCTAGAACAAGAAATCCGCGGGAATGTGCAGGTGCGATCTCAGCGCCTCGATCTGCCCCCGGGAGAGCGCGCGCCGGCCGTTGAAGAAGTCCGACACGCGGCTGCGCCCGCCCATCAGCGGCGCGAGCTCGGCGCGCGTCATCCCCCGCTGCTCCAGGACGAAGTCCACCATGTCCTGCGGGGTGAGGCCGCTGTCGTCGATGGGGTGGTGGCGCGCCTCGTAGTCCTCCACCAGCAGCGACAGCAGCTCCAGCCGGTCGTAGCCGGGGCTGGGGGGCTGGGGATGGATGTCGACGAGCCGGTCGATCTCCGCCACCGCGGCATCGTATTCATCCCTGCTGCGCAGCACGTGCGGTGTGGGACAGTCGAGCACCGTCTTCATCGAGCCACCCTCGTTGTCGTCTCTGACGCGGCGCCTACAGGTCGCCGGTCCTGCTTCTGCGGTCGTACTCGGCATGGGTGAGCACGGAGCGGGTGTAGACTCGCTGCAGGTCGTACCGCATGGTGACCACCAGCCGGTACTTGTTGCCTCCAATATCGAACACGGTCAAGCCGTTGCCCAGAAAGTCGGCGGTGGGGAAGTCCGCGCGCACGTCGTGCGGCGTTCTGTACCGCGCCGCGTGGATCAGGCGCCGCCAGGCCTTCAGCGGGATTTCCGCATCGGGATGCTCCGTCCAGAACGCCGTCAGTCGCGTTTCGGTGATGATCCGCATCTGCTCGCTTTTCCATCTCCTCCGCCACGACCTGCCTTCGGATTACCAAAATGGTAACGGGCGGTTCCGCGGCTGTCAAGGATGTAGTTTTCCCATGATGGTAACACGGTGATGCTGGGGCTTCCGCGGCCTGCCGCTTGCGACGGGTGGCGACCCCTTGAGGGGGCCGATCATCACGCACACGGAGGCGGACATGCAGGACCGCGAGAGCCAGAGCGACGTGAATCCCGGCAGCGTGGAGCGGGGGCTGGACGAGGCGCCGGCCGAGCGCGAGGGGATGCGGGGCGGGGGCGTGGAGCGCGAAGGCACGCAGGGGGATGAGGGGCTGCGCGGCGGGCCGGTGACCGAGCGGGAGCGGGCGGACGGCGGGCAGATCACCCAGCGCGAGGTGTTCGACAGTCCTGGCCAGGCGGGGCGCGAGGACGCCATGAACAGCAGCCGTTCCGGCGGGATGGAGAACCGCCCCGGCGACCGCAGCGACCCCATGCCCCCGGCCGGCGGCTCCAGCCGCTGACTCCTGAGTCGCTGAACCTCTTGCCGCAATTGACTTCCTGAGGGAGGCGCCGCTCCGCGGCCCGCCGGCACGATGGGCTGTGGCGCCGACCGAAGGATCTCGCCGGCAGAACCGAGGGGCTGGCTTCCGTGCGCGGAAGCCGGCCCCTTGCCGATGCGGACGAGATTCTCGGTCGCGCGCAGGCGATTGTGCAGCGTTCGGCTGCACGTGGTGCGCTCCCGGACTGGAAAGCCGGTCCCCCTCAATCTGTCATTCCGAGGGAGCGCACACCCGGCACCTAGCCTGACCACGAACCCGGCGCGCGACCAAGGAATCTACTCTCCGCCTCTTCGTGGCCCGCCGCGAAGCCCCCACACTGGCCCTGTCGCGCTGTTTCGCCGCCGCGGCAATGGCGTGGGCTGCCGCGTCCTGCCTCACGCGAGCCGACAGTAGATTCCTCGGCCCTGCAACCCGCGGCGTGATCGTCCGATTGCGGCGCGGCCGGGCCTCGGAATGACAATCCCCTTCGTCCAGCAGGTGCGCGGAGTGCCGCTGGAGTACAAGAAAAGCCTGCTCTCCCCCAATCTGTCATTCCGAGGGGAGCGCACACCCGGCACCTGGCCTGACCACGGAACCCGGTGCGCGACCGAGGAATCTACTGTCCGCCACTTCGTGGCCTGCCGCGATGCCCCCACACTGGCCCTGTCTTGCTGTTTCGCCGCCGCGGCGATGGCGTGCGCTGCCGCGTCCGGCCTCGCGCGAGCCGACATTAGATTCCTCGGCCCTGCAATCCGCGGCGTGATCGTCCGATTGCAGCGCGGCCGGGCCTCGGAATGACAACTCTTCTCATCCAGCAGGTGCGCGCAGCGATCGCCTGCGTTCAGGTGATCGCCTGCCAGAGCGCGCGGAACAGGGAGAACGCCAGCCAGCCCATGGCGCCCAGGATCACGACGAGCGCAATGACGACGGCGACCACCACGGCGGTGCTGGAGCGGCGGGTGCTGCCGGGACGGTCCAGCTCGCCGCGCAGCAGGGCCACGTTGCGCGCGTTGGCCTTGAACCACGCATCGAACAGGTCGCCCACGAAGGGGATGGCGCCCACCAGCGCCTCGATCCCCACGTTCAGCAGCATCCGCACGAGCGACGAGGCCGGCGCCCCCAGCCGCGCCGCCTGCACCACGATGTACGCCGACATCACCGCGCCCGTCGCGTCGCCCACGCCGGGAATCAGCCCGATCACCGCGTCCAGCCCGAAGCGCCTGCCGGTGCCGGGGATGGGGATGGAGTTGTCGAGCACGTAGCCCAGCGAATCCAGCCGGCGCAGGGCCCGCTCGCGCGCCGTGTGGTCTTGTGGCTCCATCGGGCTCTCCGGGAGGGGCGTGGGCGGTGGTGCGGGAGGGTGAGGCACGGACTGCGCCGTCAGGGATGGAAGACGGTCGACAGGCGGCCGGGGAAGGCGGAGGCGAGCGCGTCGGCCAGCAGCCGCAGCCCGTACTCCTCGATGCGCCGGTGGCCGATTGCGACCGCGGCCATCCGCGTTTCGGCGAGTGCCGGGCGCGCGGGGTGGCGGATCTGGCCGGTGAGGTACAGGTCCGCGCCCAGCGCCGCGGCCTCGCGCACCAGCGCGTCGGTCATCGCGCCGACGGCGGCGATGCGGCGGATGGGCGCGGCGTCGCCCTGCACCACTTCTTCCACGCCGCCGAACATCGCCTCGAAGCGCGCGATCCACGCGGCGGGCTCCGCCATGCCGATCGAGCCCACCATCCCCGGCGCCCCGTCCGCGCCGCCGCCGAGCGGCCGCACGTCGTGCATCTCAAGCGCGAAGAGCAGGCCGGGGTTGGCGCCGATGGTCAGGCGGTGGTCGAAGGCGGCGTGGGAGGCCAGGGTGCCGATGTCGGGCGGGAGCCCCGCATCCTCCACGCCCCACGGCCGGTGCAGAAAGAGCGCGTCGAGATGCTGCGCATCCACCCACGCGGCCAGGTCCGGCGCGGGCTCCAGCGCAAACCCGAGGCGCGCGACCGGGCGCGGAGAGGGGACGTAGACCAGCGGCGGATCATCGGGAAAGGCGCCCGCATCCACCACGTCGCCGATGCGGGCGGCAAGCTCCGCGAGGGGGACGGCGGGGGCGGGCGACTCGTATCCCGTCACGCCTCGGGATCGGATCCCTGGTTTCGCTCGCGGCTGTTGCGGCGTGTGGTGACGATGTATTCGATCGACTTCCACATGACCACCGCGCAGGCCGCGGCGGCCGCCAGCGCGTACCCCGCCTCCAGCGCGCGCGACTGCAGGATGAGTCCCACCATCGTCTGAATCTCCTGGTGAATGTCGCGCGCGTGGAGGCGGGGCCCCGTGCGTCAGGGCGTGGTGGTCTGGCCGGGCGCTCCGCCGTTTCCGACGTTTGCGCCGCCGCCCTGCGCGCCGCCGTTCCCGACACTGCCGCCCGTGGTGCCGCCGGTCGCCCCGCCACCACTCATCGCGCCGCCGCTGCCCGTTGCGGTGCTGTCGGCCATGGTGCCGCCCTGGCCGGCGACGGGCACCCCGGTGGTGTCGGGGCTGTCGGTAAAGATCTCGGTGTCCGCCGTGCCCGAGGCGTCCACGCCCGGCACGTCCGCCGGATCGCCCTCGTTCTCGCCGCCGCCTCCGCACGCCGCGGCGCCGGCCAGCAGCAGGACGGCCCCAAGCTTCGCGATGTTCATCCGCATCGTACCGCTCCCTCCGTTTCTGGACTCCCTCAACTTCCCATGCGCGCGGCCCGTGTGCAATGGCCCTGCCACGCGGCCCCTCACCCGCCGGCGCCGGACGAAACGAATCCGCCCTCCGCCTGGAGTGCAGGCGGAGGGCGGAAGAGCCGTCGACCGGGCCGGGTGCGGCGTCAGGCCTCGAAGGTGCCGCCGGGCTGCATGATCTCCACCCGGGCCGACTCGCCGACCATCTCGCGGAAGCCCGCGGGGTCCTGCTCGATGACCGGGAAGGTGTTGTAGTGCATGGGGATGACGATCTCGGGCTGGATCATCTCCACGGCGCGGGCCGCATCCTCGGGTCCCATGGTGAAGTTGTCGCCGATGGGGAGGATGGCCACGTCCACGCGGCCCTGCAGCAGCTGCATGTCGGTGATGAGCGCCGTGTCGCCCGCGTGGTAGATGGTGGGCCCGCCGTCCAGGCTGATGAGGAACCCGCAGCAGTCGGTGGTGAACGCGCCCTCGTCGTCGCCGTCGATGCTGCCGGTGTGCACCGCCGGCGTGAGCTTTACCCGGCCGAAGGGAAAGAGGTACGCGCCGCCGATGTTCATCCCGTGCCCGTTCTTTACGCCCTGCTTCTGGCAGAACGCCACGAGCTCGAAGGTGGAGATGACGGTGGCGTCGGTGGCCTTGGCGATCTTGATGCAGTCCGCGAAGTGGTCCGCGTGGCCGTGCGAGACCAGGATGAAGTCGATCTTGCCGACGTCGCCGCTCTTGATGTCGGCCATGGGGTTCTCGTCGATCCAGGGATCGATGAGGATGCGCGTGCCGTCGTGCTCCAGCGTAAAGCAGGAGTGTCCGTGCCAGGTAAGGATCGCCATGAGAAGAGTGCGTGAGTGCGTTAGTGCGTGAGTGCGTCAGTGGAAAAGCACACGGCGCGGGAAAGAGCTGCTCCCGCACTCACGCACTTCCGCACTCACGCACTGCCTTTCTCAGCCGATCAGCGCCTCGTAGGCGGCGGCGTCCAGCAGGCCGTCGAGCGACGCGGCGTCGGTGACGCGCACCTTGATCATCCACCCCTCGCCGTACGGATCGCTGTTCACCACGGCGGGGTTGGCGTCCAGCGCGGCGTTGGCCTCCACCACCTCGCCCGCGACGGGCATGTAGAGGTCCGAGACCGCCTTTACCGCCTCGATGGTGCCGAACGTCTGGTGCGCGTCGTACGTGGCGCCCGCGCTGGGCAGCTCCACGAACACGATGTCGCCCAGCTCGCCCTGCGCGTAGTCGGTGATGCCGACGTAGAAGACGCCGTCCTCACCCGCGGGCTTGAGGTACTCGTGCTCTTTGGTGTACTTGAGGTCCTGCGGGACGTTCGCCATGGTGCTCTCCGAGCGGTTCTGGGCCGGGGCCGGATTTCGCCGGAAGATATAGGCCGCGCACACCGCGACCGTCAAGCGCGCCGGCACCCGCTGGACGAAACCTCCGCGCCCGCGCATCGTAGAATTCCGCCGATCCGAATCAGAGTTCCGCCCCGTTCTACCTGGATGTTCCGATGGACCTGAGCATCGATGCCGCCCGTCCCGTCCCGCGGCCGCCCATCATCCGCAAGCCCGCAAAGAAGTCCGCCTGGCGCGCCCTGCTGACCGGCATGGCCGGCGGTGTCGTGGGCGCGCTGCTGGCCGCGGGCGCCATCCGCCTGCTGGGCGGGGGCGTCACGGGGCTCGGCGGCAAGGCCGCGCTCCGCGCCGCGTACGGCCCGTGGACCACGGTGGTGGTGATGCTGACCGCCCTTGCCGCGGCGTGGCTGGCCATCCTGGCGCACGAGGCCGGGCACGTGGCGGGCGGGTGGATGGGCCGCTTTCGCTTTCACCTGCTGGTGGCGGGCCCGCTGCGCGTGGAGCGCAACGCCGCGGACCGCGTGCGCGTGGGGCTGAACCGCGACGGATCGCTGTACGGCGGCATCGCGGCGATGATGCCCACGGGGACTGACGCGCTGGGCAGGCGGATGGCGCTGATGGTGGCGGGCGGGCCGGGCACCAGCTTTCTGCTGGCCGGGGCGGCCGCGCTGGCCGGGCCCATGGCGGACGGGGCGCCGCTGGCGCGGCTGCTGCTGGGCGTACTGGTGATCATGTCTGGCGGGGTGGGCCTGGTGACGCTGGTGCCCATGCGGTTCAGCGGCTTTGCGTCGGACGGGGCGCAGCTTCTGCGGCTGGCGCGGGGCGGCCCGGATGCACAGCGGCAGGCGGCGATCATGACGCTGGTGGCCCTGTCGATGGCGGAAACGGCGCCGCGCGACTGGCCCGAGGAAACGGTGCGCGCCGTGACCGCGCTGCGCGACGGTGGACCGGACGAGTGCTCGGCGTGGCTGCTTGCGTACAGCCACTACCTGGACCGCGGCGACACCGACCGCGCGCGGCAGGCGCTGCACCGGGCGCTGGAGCTGGCGGACCAGTATCCGCAGCCGTTCGTGCCGGCGCTGATGGCGGAGGCGGCGTTCTTCGACGGCTTCGTGACCCGCGATGCGGCGGCGGCGCGCGCGTACCTGGCGGAGGTTCCGGAAAAGGCACCCGCCGTAAAGCCGTTCGACCGCCTGCGCGCCGAGGCCGCCGTCGCGCTGGCGGAGGGCGACCGGGCCGGCGCCGCGGAGCGCATCCAGCGCGCCCGCGCCGCACTTCCCGACAAGGACCCGTTCCGCCTGGCGCTGCTGGACCAGATGGCCGCCGCGGCCTCGACGGAGAGTGGCGCCTGACGCTTCAGCCGATTTGCAGCCTTCGCTGCCGATCGGCTCACCAGATGCTTGACGTGTCCGCATCTGTGCACGATTGTAAATGAACACACATTCACGAAAGTGCGCGCATGTCTCCGCGGCCCCGCAGCACGTCGGACGAAGAGATCCTCACGGCGGCGGCCCGCGTAATCTCGCGGGTGGGCTCCGGGCGTTTTACGCTGGGCGACATCGGCGAGGAGGCGGGACTTTCTCCGGCGGGGCTGGTGCAGCGGTTCGGCTCCAAGGGCGGGCTGCTGCTGGCGCTGGCGGAGCACCGCGCATCCGGCGTCCCCGGCCGGTTCGCCGCCGCGCGCGAGCTGCACGCCTCGTCGCTCGACGCGCTTCTGCACGCGCTGGCCAGCATTGCGCACGAGGTGGATACGCCGGAGGCGCTGGCGAACCTGCTGGCGTTCGAGCAGATGCACCTGGACGAAGACGGCTTTCACGCCCACGCGCTGCGGCACGCCCGCACCATGCTGGCGGAGATCCGCGCGCTGCTGGACGAAGCCGTGGAGGCGGGCGAGCTGGCGGAGTGCGACCCCGACGACCTGTCGCGTACCGTGCAGACGGCCTACACCGGCGCGCTTTCCACCTGGGCCGTCTACCGCTCCGGCACCCTCGACGACTGGCTTCGCGGCGAAGTCGAAGCCGTGCTGGAGCCGTATCGGGCGTAACCTTCCCGCCTTGCCCCCTCGCCCGGATCTGTCATTCCGAAGGAGCGCCGCGCTGAACCCTCTCCAACCGCCAGACCGGGCGCGCGACTGAGGAATCTACTCTCGGGATTCTGGTAGCCAGCCCCTTAGAATGTGTTTAAGAATCCCTGCGCTCGCGCCGGTCTGTCATTTCGAAGGAGGCGCCACACCGCACCATCGGCTCGCACGAAATCCGGCGCGCCGACTGAGAAATCTACTGTCTGCCGCTGGTGCCCCGCCGCACCGCTCCGGCACTGGCCCTGTCCGCCCGTGTCGTAGCCGCAAGGTAAGCACGGGCTACCGCGTCTGCCCTCCAGCAATCCGACAGGGGATTCCTCGGCCCTGCAACATCTGGTGTGAAAGCAGGCTACGGCGTGGCCGGGCCTCGGAATGACAGCGCTGGTAGATCTGCCTGGATGCGCGGCGTCGGATTCTTAACACGCTCTTATGCGCAGGACCATCGGCTTCGTCCGGCCATGCCGCGGGCGGCAGTTGCGGTGCGGGCTGCCGCGTCGGAGTTCGAGCAGCCAGAAAGTAGATCCCTCGGCCCTGCAACCACTTGCGTGTGCGGACGGTTTCTCGTGGCCGGGCCCCGGGATGACAGACTTTTGATGTAGCGCCGTGCTCACCTGACCTGGCGCGACGGTCGGAACTCTTGCCGCGCGGTCTCCCGCGGCGTCTGCGTCTCATCCCGAATCCACAAAGGGTAGCTGCTGCTCTGCGCGCAACGTCGTCGCGCCGGGTGTTGCTGGCTGTCCCCTGTCCCCTGTAACCTGTCCCCTATGGAGACTCGCGACCCGGCCAGCCTGCCCGCGCTCACGCAGGACGAATCCATCCGCTACAGCCGCCACCTCATCCTTCCCGAAGTGGGGCCGGAGGGGCAGCGGCGGCTGAAGGCGGGGCGCGTTCTGCTGGTGGGCGCCGGCGGGCTGGGCTCGCCCGTGGCGATGTACCTGGCCGCGGCGGGGGTGGGAACGCTGGGGATCGTGGACTTCGACGTGGTGGATACCACCAACCTGCAGCGCCAGGTCATCCACGGCACCCCGGACGTGGGCCGCCCCAAGCTGGACTCCGCCCGCGACCGCATCGCCGGGATCAACCCGCACGTCGCCGTCGAGGGCCACCCCGTGCGCCTGACCAGCGCCAACGCGCGCCAGATCGTGCGCGGGTACGACGTGGTGATCGACGGCACGGACAACTTTCCCACGCGCTACCTGGTGAACGACGCGTGCGTGCTGGAGGGAAAGCCGTGCGTCTACGGCTCCATCCTGCGGTGGGAGGGGCAGGCGTCGGTGTTCTGGGGCGGGCGCGGGCCGTGCTACCGCTGCCTGTTCGCCGAGCCGCCGCCGCCGGGCGAGGTGCCGTCGTGCGCGGAGGCCGGGGTGCTGGGCGTGCTGCCGGGGATCATCGGGTGCGTGCAGGCGCTGGAGGCCGTGAAGCTGCTGCTGGGACAGGGCGATTCGCTCATCGGGCGCCTGCTGCTGTTCGACGCGCTGCGGCTGCGGTTTCGCGAGATGCGCCTGCGCCGCGACCCGGCCTGCCCTGTCTGCGGCGACGCCCCGACGATCCACGAGCTGATCGACTACGAGCGCTTCTGCGGGTACGCGCCCGCGGAGGCCGTGACGGAGAACCGGATGAACGACGACGTGCCCGAGATTACCCCGACGGAGCTCAAGGAGCGCCTGGACCGCGGCGAGCGGCTGACCATCATCGACGTGCGCGAGCCGTTCGAATGGGAGATCGGCAACCTGGAGGCGCACGGCGCGCGCCTCATTCCGCTCAAGCAGGTGCCCGAGCGGATGGACGAGATCAGCCCGGACGAGGAGATCGTGCTGCAGTGCCGCAGCGGCGCCCGCAGCGCGCAGGCGCTGGGCTTTCTGCGCCGCCACGGCTACGACCGCGTGCTGAACCTCAAGGGCGGCATCCTGGCCTGGTCCGACCAGGTGGACCCGTCGATCCCGAAGTACTGAGGCGCGCGAACGGCATCGGGCTGCGTCCGCGAACGCCCCCCACCCCGGCCCTCCCCCGCAAACCGCGCGGGGGAGGGTGTCGCGCCCGACAGGGTGTCCGGAGCGGGATCGAATTCTCCTCTCCCCCATGCAGTGTATGGGGGAGAGGCCGGGAGAGGGGGGCGCCCGCCGCTCGCGCCGAACCCAATCGTAGCGCGATCGAATTCTCCCCTCTCCGTGAGGAACGAGCGGGGAGGGGCCGGGGGAGGGGCCCCCGGCGGACGCAGTTCGATGCCGTTCGTTGTGCTACGAACCACTCCCAATCCTTTGTAGTCACTGCACGACCGGCACGGAACCCGCGGCGGCAAAACGCCGAAGCACCCGCATAGCCGTCTGGAGGAGGGCACCGGTCCCTGCTCCCTGACCTGGGCCTCAACCACCCACGGCCAAGGAAGCCGATGCCCGCACCGCTGCTGTCCATCATCCCCACCCCGCCGTTCACGGACCCCGTCCTGATCGTCGCGCTGGCGACGCTCCTCTTTCTTGCCGTGCCCATCCTGGCCGAGCGCGTGCGCGTCCCCGGCGTCATCGGGCTCATCGTCGCGGGCGCGGCGGTGGGGCCGCACGGGGCGGGGCTGCTGGCGCGCGACCAGACCATCGTGCTGCTGGGCACCGTCGGGCTCCTCTACCTGATGCTGATGGTGGGGCTGGAGCTGGACCTGCACCAGTTCAACCGCTACCGCAACCGCAGCATCGTCTTCGGCCTGCTCTCGTTCGGGCTCCCCGCCGCATTGGGACTGTCGGTCGGACTGGCGCTGGGCTACTCCACCGGCTCGGCGCTGCTGCTGGCGTCGGCGTTCAGTTCGCACACGCTGCTGGCGTACCCCATCGCCAGCCGGCTGGGGATCGTGCGCAACGAGGCGGTGACCACCGCGCTGGGCGGCACCATCCTGACCGAGATCCTGGCGCTGCTGCTGCTGGCCGTGGTCGCCAACTCGGCGGGCGGCGGCGCGCCGACGCTGGGGTTCTGGGCGCGGCTGGCGGTCTCGTTCGGCGTGTACGTGGGCGTGGTGATGTGGGGGCTGCCGAGGCTGGGGCGCTGGTTCTTTCGGCAGGCGGGGGAGGGCGGGGCGGAGTTCATCTTCGTGCTCGCCGCGCTGTTCACCGTGTCGTACCTGTCGCACGCGGCCGGGGTGGAGCCCATCGTGGGCGCGCTGCTGGCCGGCCTGGCGCTCAACCGCCTGGTGCCCAGCCACGGCCCGCTGATGAACCGCATCCACTTCGTCGGCAACACCATCTTCATCCCCTTCTTCCTGCTTTCCGTGGGGATGCTGGTGAACGTGCGGGCGCTGGACAGCGCCCGGGCGTGGACCATCTCCATCGTCCTTACCGTGGGCGTGATCGCCGGCAAGTGGCTGGCGGCCAGGGTGACGGAAAAGGCGTTCGGCTACGATGCGGACGAGGGATGGGTGGTCTTTGGCCTGACGGTGCCGCACGCGGCGGGGACGCTGGCCATCGTCCTCGTGGGCTACGAGCTGGAGCTGCTGGACCAGACCGAGGTCAACGGCGTGGTGCTGATGATCCTGGCCACCTGCCTGGCCGGCCCCTGGGCGGTGGAGCGCTTCGGCCGGCGCCTGGCCGCGCGCGAGGAGCAGAAGCCGTACAATCCGGATTCGGCGCCGCGCCGCATCCTGATCCCCCTGGCCAACCCCGCCACGGCGGAAGCGCTGATGGACCTGGCCTTCGTGGTGCGCGGGCGCGACGGCGACGAGCCGCTGTATCCGCTGACGGTCGCGCCCCAGGAGGGCGGCGCGACGGAGGCGTGGGTGGCCGAGGCGGAGCGGATGCTGGGCCACGCCGTGCACCACGCCGCCGCCGCCGAGGTGCCCACCGCGCCGCTGACGCGGGTGGACGCCAACGTGGCCGCGGGGATCGTGCGCGGCATCGCGGAAACGCGCAGCACCGAGGTCATCATCGGCTGGGACGGGCGGCGGACGGGGGCGCGCGCCATCTTCGGCACGGTGCTGGACCAGCTGCTGGAGCGCACGCGGCAGATGGTGCTGGTGGCAAAGCTGGGCCACCCGTTGAGCGTGACGCGGCGGCTGGTGGTGCTGTGTCCGCCCGGCATCGACCGCCACCCCGGCTTTCAGGCGGCGCTCTCGGCCGTGAACCGCATCGCCGCCGGCATCGGCGCGGGGATGGCGGGCGTGGTGATCGGCCGGGACGCGGAGCGGCTGAAGGCGGTGCACGCCGGTGTGCGGCCGCAGGCGGCGGCGGAGTGGCAGTCGGTGGCGGACTGGGGCGCGCTGGACGCGTGGCTGCGGGCGTCGCTGCGGCGCGAGGACCTGGTGGTGCTGATGGGGGCGCGGCGGGGCACGGTGGCGTGGCACCCGCGGCTGGCGCGCCTGCCCGGCGAGCTGGCGGACCTTGCGCCGGAAAGCTTCCTGGCCGTCTACGCGCCGGAGTCCGAGGCGCCGGCGGACCGGGCGGTGGAAGCGATCTCCGGCACGTTGGTGCCCGAGCGCGTCGTCCGCGTGCAGTCCGCGGACTTCGGCGACGCGATGCGCGAGATGCTGGGCTCCGTGTTCGACGCGGATACGGCGCGCGCCGTCGCGGAGACGCTGGAGGCGTCGGAGCAGGCCTACAGCACGGAGATCGTGCCCGGCGTGGCGCTGCCCCACGCGCGGCTGCCGGGGCTGCCGCGCTCCGTGCTGGTGCTGGGGGTGAGCCGCGAGGGCGTGCCCCTTCCGCACGGCCGCCGCCCCGCGCGCCTCCTCTTCGTCCTCGTCAGCTCCGCCGAGCGCGCGGAAGAGCACCTGCGCGCGCTTGCCCAGATCGCCCAGCTCCTGGCGGACCCTGCCGAAACCGGCAGGCTGCTGGAGCGCTACGCCCCCGAAGCCAGGCTGGACTGGCTGCACGTGAACGAGTGAGGGAAGCGCGGAGGAGCGAAGCGATGCTTGAGCTCATCGCACAGACGAGCCTTGCTTGCGTCATTTTGCGCCATTACGTTGTGGGGCTCGGACCCTGACGAGTTCAACGCCGGTGCCTCTAGCTCTGCGCCTGCGGACGGATCCATTCCTTCTCACCCGGTCGCAACAATGTTTGAATTGATCACTTTTGGACTCATCCTCAATGTTCTGATCGTTGCTTCACTTGTCACATTCGCTACCGAGCGGTTCTCGCCTCCGGGGAAAAGGCCTCGCACCAATGGAATCGCCGTCGTGGTGAGCTTCTTCATTGCTGGCGGAGGACATATCTACAAGGGCTACTTCGGAACCGGAACGCTGATTCTATTCGTCGTCTCATTCATCAAGGCAACCTCTGACGGCTCCTGGCTCATCATTCACGCGATTGCGCTTTTGCATGCCGCGTACGTGAAGCCGGCTGAATACACCACACAGGGGCCGGATATCGCACTGTGCTCTGAATGCGGCATGGAGTTTCCCGACACCGATCTGACGACCCACGACGGCAAGCTGTGGTGTCCCAGGGACTACAAGGCGCGACTCGCGGCAGGCTGAGATCGACACGGCGCTCGCCGAGCACGCCCGCTGCAGAAACGACCCGCCTCCTGTACCTTCAGGGCGGGTCGTCTGCATCTCTGCACGTTCCCGCTTTGCCGGGTGGATTGCCCCGGCAGAGTACTTCGGCCGTCGGTAGAACACGGCCACACACTGACGCATTGTCTGATGGCTTCGGATCTGTTCACAGACGCCCCCGCGCTCCCCACCGCCGACGACGTGCGCGCGGCGGCGGAGCTGCTGCGAGGGGTGGCGCACCGCACGCCGGTCATGACGTCGCGCACGCTGGACGAGCGGCTGGGCGCCACCGTCTTCTTCAAGTGCGAGAACCTGCAGCGCGGCGGCGCCTTCAAGTTCCGCGGCGCCTACAACGCCGTCTCGCGGCTTACGGACGAGGAGCGCGCGCGCGGCGTGCTGGCGTACTCGTCCGGCAACCATGCGCAGGCGGTGGCGCTCACCGGCCGCCTGCTGGGCGTCCGCACCACCATCGTGATGCCCGAGGATGCGCCCGCGTCCAAGATCGAAGGCACCCGCGGCTACGGCGCCGAAGTCATCCTGTACGACAAGGAGACGCAGTCTCGCGAAGAGCTGGCGGCGCAGCTCAGTCAGGAGCGCGGGATGAGCCTGATTCCGCCCTACGACTACGCCGACGTGGTGGCGGGGCAGGGGACCGCCGCGCTGGAGCTGATCGAGGAGACCGGGCCGCTGGACGCGCTGCTCACCCCCTGCGGCGGCGGCGGGCTGCTGAGCGGCAGCGCCCTGGCGGCGCAGGCGGCCTCGCCCGGCTGCCGGGTCATCGGCGTGGAGCCGGAGCTGGCGGACGACGCCACCCGCTCGTTCCGCACCGGCACCGTGCAGTCCGTGCGCAATCCGCCCACCATCGCCGACGGCCTGCGCACGCCGGCGCTGGGCCGCATCACCTTTCCCCTGGTCCGCGCCCACGTCTCCGACATGCGCACCGTCACCGAGGCGGGGATCGTCGAGGCCATGCGCTTCCTGTGGACGCGGATGAAGATCGTGGTCGAGCCCTCCGGCGCCGTCCCCCTGGCCGCCCTGCTCGCCGACCCCGACGCGTTCCGCGGCATGCGCATCGGCATCATCGTCAGCGGCGGCAACGTGGACCTGGCCAACGCCTGCCAGCTGTTCGGCGCGTGACGATGGCCTGAATCCACCCTTGCTGGATTCGACACACAAGGCGCGCCCCGGATGGTCCGGGGCGCGCCTTCTTTTGCTGACACCCTGCGGGCGTGGCGGAGTGGGAAACGCCTAAGCCCGTGGTGCATGCCATCTTCATTGACCTCTTCCAAAGAACGAATTCTTCCACGAAATTCCTGCGCACATGTGAGCGGAGTGAACGCGCCACGGCATCGCTCCGCTTGTGGGCGGGTGTCCGCCTTGACAGTGCATGCTAAATCTAGCATTATGAGGACGCATGGACGAAGCGCGCAGGGTGGAGTGGGAGACGGGGACGCGGGAAACGTTGCGCGGATTTCCGGACGAGGTCAAATCGGAGTTCGGGCAGGGGCTGTTTCTGGCGGAGCAGAGCCGGATGGCTCGAAATGCATCGGCGATGAGGGGACGGCTCGCCGGAGTGGTCGAACTCGCTTCCGATGAAGCTGGAGATACGTATCGGCTCTACTACACGCTCAAGTGTCCGGGCTACGTTTACGTGCTCTACTGTCACAAGAAAAAGTCCAGGCAGGGCGGCGAGATTCCGAGACATGAAGAGGACCTGATCGCCAGGCGGTACAGGGACGCGCTCAGGGGCTGCCGTAGCAACGCAGGAGAGAGATGAGCAACAAGAATCCGGACGAGAAGCCCACGCGGTTCGAGAGCGGATCGGGCAACGTCTTCGCCGACCTGGGATTGCCCAGCCCCGGCGAGGCGCTGGTCAAGGCAGGGCTCGCTCAGGCCATCGGCGACACCATCGAGCGTCGCGGGCTGACGCAGGACGAGGCCGCGAAGATCATGGGGCTGGATCAGCCCAAGGTGTCCGCCATCGTTCGCGGGCGGCTCACCGGGTTCACGCAGGACCGGCTGACGCGCTGCGTGCTCGCGCTGGGGAACGACGTCGAGATCACCATCCGTCCCGGTGAACACGATGCAGCCGCAGGGCATCTCGCCGTCACGCTGGGCTGATAGGGTGTCGCTGAACCGATTGACTTCCTGAGGGAGGCGCCGTCCGACAACCTGCTGATGTGATGGACTTTTGCGCCGACCGAAGGATCTCGCCGGCAGAACCGTGGGGCTAATTTCACGTCCTGAAGCCGGTCCCACGGCACGGCGGAGTAGATCCTTCGGCGCGCAGCCTGTTTGCAGATTGTGATTGTACGCGGTGCGCTCCCTCAGGAAGTCACGCCCCTGTGTGACATCCACGTTTGGAACCCCCCCCTCCACACATCCGCCTTTGTTCAACGGAGCGCGCGCCGGAGGACTTCCCTCCGGCGCGCGCTTCTGCTGATCTACCGACATCCCACTACCGCCGCGCGGCAAGCTCCTCGCCGTCGGCCTGCAGGCGCGCGTAGTCCTGCACCAGCTGGATGAAGCCGGCGCGGTGCTCGCTGGGGTCGCGGCCCAGGGCGCCGCGGGCACGGGCGAGCACGCGGTCCAGGCTGCTGCTTCCGCGGTGCTCCGACCCGCGCAGCAGCATCCCGAACTCCGCCACCGCCGCGGCAAAGCGGAAGTCGTCGGAGTTCCGCGCATTGCGCGCCGCCGCCCGCACCGGGTGCGACAGCAGCACGCTTTCTGCCCCGTTCGGCTGCTTGTAGCGGATGTTGACGTTCATCATCTCCCCCCGGAACGCCGTCACCGGCTCCGTGGACGGACGCTGGTAGCGCAGCGCGGCCACGTCGCCCACCCGCACGTCGCTGTCGGCGCCCACGGGCACCACCTCGTACAGCGCGGTGACGGAGTGCCCGGCGCCCAGCTCGCCGGCGTCCTTGCGGTCGTCCGCGAAGTCCTCGCTGCGCAGCAGGCGGTTCTCGTAGCCGATCAGCCGGTACGCCTGCACCTGCGCGGGGTTGAACTCCACCTGCAGCTTTACGTCCTTGGCGATGGTGAACAGCGTGCCCCCCATCTCCTGCACCAGCACCTTGCGCGCCTCCACCAGCCCGTCGATGTACGCGTAGTTGCCGTTGCCGTGGTCGGCCAGCTGCTCCATCCGCGCATCGGCCAGGTTCCCCGTGCCATAGCCCAGCACCGTGAGGAACGTCCCCTGGCCGCGCTTTTCCTCGATCAGCCGCACCAGCTCGGCCTCGCTGCTGGTGCCCACGTTGAAGTCGCCGTCCGTGGCCAGGATGACGCGGTTGTTGCCGCCGCGGACGTGGTTGCGGGCGGCCACCTCGTACGCCAGCCGGATCCCCTCCGCGCCCGCGGTGCTGCCGCCCGCCTGCAGCCGCTCGATGGCGTCCAGGATCACTTCGCGCCGGTCGCCGGGGGTGGCGTCGAGCACCAGCCCCGCCGCGCCGGCGTAGACCACGATGGCCACGCGGTCGCGCGCGTCCAGCTCTTCCACCAGCAGCCGCAGCGACGCCTGCACCAGCGGCAGCTTGTCCGGCGACTGCATGGAGCCCGACACGTCCACCAGGAACACCAGGTTGCTGGGCGGAAGCTGCGCCTGCGACATCCGCTGGCCCTGAATGCCCACGTGCACCAGCCGGTGGCGCGGGTTCCACGGCGCGGCGCCCACCTCGGCCACCACCGCGAACGGGTGCCGGCCGCGCGGATCGGGATAGTCGTAGCTGAAGTAGTTCACCATCTCCTCGATGCGCACCGCGTCGCGCGGCGGGGCCTGCCCGTCGCGGATGAAGCGCCGCACGTTGCTGTACGACGCCGGGTCCACGTCGATGGCAAAGGTGCTGAGCGGGTTGTGCGCCACCGCCAGGAACGGGTTCTCCTGGATGGGATTGTACTCCTCGGTGTTGAACCGGCCCCCGTTCCCGCTGTGCGTGGTGATCTGCACCACGCCGTTGGCCGCGCGCGATCCGTACAGCGAGGAAGCCGCGGCACCCTTCACCACCTCGACGTGCGCAACGTCCGCGGCGTCCAGCTGCGGGATCGCCGCGCCGCTCACCACCACGCCGTCGACGACGTACAGCGGCTCCTGGCTTCGGCCCGCGGCGTTGATGCTCTTGGGCCCGCGCAGCAGCACCGAGGGCGCGGTGCCCGGCTGGCCGGCGCCCTGCACCACCGTGGCGCCGGCCACCCTGCCCTGCAGCGCGGCGGCGGCGCTGGCCGGCGGAGCCACGATGTCGGCGCCGGACACCTGGGCGACCTCGAAGGGAACCTTGCGCTCCTGGATGGCACCCGCGGCGCCCGTGACCACGACCTCCTCCATGAGGATGAGCTGGGCGGCCATGACGAAGTTCTGGGTGAGCGTGGCGCCCGGCGACAGCGTGATGCTGCGGGAGACGGGCGACAGGCCCTGGCGCGAAGCCGTGATCTGCACGGACTGCCCGGGGCGGATGCGCGCGCCGGGAATCACCAGCCGGTAGGTGCCGTCCGCGCCGGTGCTGGCGCCGGCGTTCAGGCTCTCGATGCGCACCAGCACCGCGGCCTCGGGCTGTCCCTGCGCGTTGCTGACGCGGCCGGTGACGGTGGCCGCCTCCTGCGCGGCGGCGGGGCGTGCGGACAGCAGGGCGAGCAGGATGAACAGCGGTCTTACCAAGGCTCGTTTCATGGCAGGCTCCTTACCCGGTCGGGTGGATGATGTCGGATTCCGTAGGATTCGAGTCGCCCGATCGATCCTCCTTTCGGGGATGCGGGGAAGGATGCACCTTGTAGCCGGTGCCACCTTCTCAACGTCACGAGCCTTCGCCCGTGTGACAGGCGGCGGAGGGCGGGGACGAGCGGCGAATGCCCGGGATGACCGGCCGCACCCGCGTTCCGGCACGCGAAAAGGCGCACGCCGGAATTCCGGCCTGCGCCTCGTGATCCTCCCTGCTCCGTACGGACGGCCACCCCCGCCGACGGCTTCCACGTTCCCGTTTTCGGCGGCCGCTCCCGGCCCGCGCCGCTCGCCGGTCCGGCGGATTGTTACGGTCCGATGGGAGCGACCGCTTTGCAGCTTCGGCAGTCGCAATGACTTACGACATTTTTTGATCTGCTGCACCATCCCGGTGCAGTGTGCTCGATCTGTCGGGAACTATGCGATATACGACGGGTGATGTACGTTCGTAGGGTGCCGCAATCCCCTAGCTTCTGCCGCAGGCGTGAACTCCGCGCCTTTTTTCCACATCCAGTTGGAGAAGCACCCTATGAAGATCCGCGGCCTGCTCGCGGGGCTGCTGGTGGCTGTTGCCATCGGCGGCTGCACCGGCTCCCCCACCGCGTCCGAGCGTCCCACCGCGGCCCCGGCCGCGCTCGACGCCGTGCCTCCCCCGCCGGACACCACCACCCCCAACCGCGGCGGCGGCGCGATGGGTACCGGCACCTAAGCGCCCGCCAAGGCCGGGCGCCGGCGGAGCGCCCGGACGAACTCTCCGGCCAGCACGGCCTGGACCTCCTCCGGCTCGATCCGGGGGGAAGGCTCAGGCCGCGAACGTACGAAGCTGAGTGCCGCTTCAGCCGCCATCACGACCCGCCCCTCCCGCCTCTGGTTGGCGATCTCGAGGGCACGCAGGGCGGTCGCCTCGGCGAGCTCCCAACGCTTGAGGCTTCCCGCCCCATACGATACACCCAGCAGCGCACGCGCGGCCGTATCGTACTCCGCCCCCGCGCCCAGAACGTCGTCCAGCCGGGTCCGTGCCTCTTCGAACACGCGCACGTTCGCCGTGCCTCCCGCCGCGCGAGCAACCAGCCCCAGAACCAGCGCGAGCTCCGCGGGTGCGTCGAATACGTGTTCCATTGCGCTTGCCACGCTGAGCGCCTGTTCAAAGTACCCTTGCAGCGTCCAGTGGTACGCTAGGTCGTACGCCAGGCGCGGCACGAACGGATGGTCCGCGCCGTACGCCGCGAAGGCACGGGCCGCGAGCGACGTGGAATCGGCGCCGGCTCCCGTTTCGATGTGCGTAACGAACAGGTCGTGGAACGCGATGCCTTGCAGGTCCGTCAGGTTGTGGCGCAGGGCCGCCCGCAGGCCGCGCATCTGCGCGCGGCGCGCCACGGGAAAGTTGCCCTTCTGCGTGTTCAGGTTGCCCAGGCCCGAGTAGCCCAGCGCGTAGGTGCGCCAGTCGCCGGTGCGCCGCGCCTGCACGATGGCCCGTCCGTACCAGCTTTCCGCGCGGTCGTACTCGGCGCGGCGGCGCGCCAGGCGGCCCACCGCGTACGCCAGCGCGGCCACCTGCGGCGCCGTCTGCGCCGCCGCCTGCATGAACTCCAGGGCCGTGGCCAGCGAGCCGCGCTGCTCCGCCCACAGCGACACGCGCCGGCAGGCGTTCACCATCCGCATCACGTCCATCCGCGCCGGCGTCTCCAGCAGCCGCACCATCACCGAAAGCGGCGCCACCAGCTCCGGCTCTACCGGCAGCCGGCCCACGTCCGCCTCGCGAACGTCGGCGGCGCCCCCGCAGAAGAGGGCGCCGCGTTGAGCTGCAGGGGTAGACGCCCACAGCGCCACGTTGCGGACCGAACGCCAGAGCAGCACCCCCAGGTCGCCGGGAACCTCGTCCAGGATGCCCGCGGCGGGCATGCTCTCGGGTCCATGGGTGAGCGCGGGGGGCACACGGGTGCGCCGGAGGGCGGCGCTGCGGCGGGAGCGGAGGGGCGGAATCAAGGGCATGTCGCCAAACGAACGGAAGGCCGTGCAACGGTTTACGACTGTAAACGCTTCCAGCCCCTGAATGTTCCGTAAGAGTGCGCCGAGCGCAACCCCTTTGTTGCGCGCACCCTTCCGCGCCGTGACGAAACGGCGGCCCGCGCCGGTCACCGGAGGGCCCTTCCCGCGCCTCCGCGGGCTCTCGCGGGCGCGGCCCGCGCTCGCCGAGCTTGACTTGTCGCGCCCGCGAGACGAACCTTCAGGCGCTGCCAGCGCTTTAGCAATCGGAGCCCGATCCCCCGCCCATGCTTACGAGCCCCACCGCAACCGACCTGAGCCGCCGCGAGCGGCAGATCATGGACGTGGTCTACCGCCTGAACAAGGCGAGCGTGACCGACGTGCTGGAGCGCATCCCGGACCCGCCCAGCTACTCGGCGGTGCGCGCGCTGATGCGCATCCTGGAGGAAAAGGGCCACCTGCGGCACGAGCAGGATGGCCCGCGCTACCTGTACCTGCCCATGGTGCCGCGCGAGTCGGCTCGCACCAACGCGCTCACGCACATGGTGCGCACCTTCTTCGGCGGCAGCAACGAGGCGGCGGTGGCGGCGCTGCTCGACCCCGACAACCACCGCATGTCCGACGCGGAGCTGGACCGCATCGCCGACCTGATCGAGCAGGCGCGCGTCCAGGGGAGGTGAGCATGGACCTGCCGCTTCCCTCGTCCGTGGCCGCGCCCTGGCTGGCGCCCGCCCTGTGGCTGGTGGCCCGGGGCACGGTGCTGCTGGGCGCCGCCGCGCTGGCGGCGCTGGCGCTGCGCCGCGGCAGCGCGGCGGCGCGGCACATGGTGTGGGCGCTGGCGCTGGCCGCCATGCTGGCGCTTCCCGCCGCCTCGCTGCTCATTCCCCGCTGGGAGCTGTCGTTCGTGCGGCTGGTGGCGGTGGACGCGCCCGCCGGCGCCGCGGCGGCCGCGGCGGCAGGCGCGGGGGGCGGGGTGGACTGGAGCACCCTGGTGCTGGCGGTATGGCTGGCCGGCGCGGCGGTGACGATGGGGCGGTACGGGGTAGCGATGGTTTCCGTGCGCATGGTGGCGCGCGGGGCGCGGCGGGTGACGCGCGGCGAGTGGATGGACCGGCTGCACGCCGCCGCCCGCGAGCTGGGGATGCGCGAGCGGGTGCGCCTGCTGCGCGCGGACGGCGCCGCCATGCCCATGACGTGGGGGATCCTGCACCCCGCCGTGCTGGTGCCCGCCGACGCGGACGGATGGACGGCGGAGCGCAAGCGCGTGGTGCTGCTGCACGAGCTGGCCCACGTGGCGCGGCGCGACTGCCTGTGGCAGACGCTGGCCAGCCTGTGCTGCGCGGCGTACTGGTTTCACCCGGGCGTGTGGTGGGCCGCGCGGCAGATGCGCATCGAGCGCGAGCAGGCGTGCGACGACCGGGTGCTGCGCGCCGGCACCCGCGCGTCGGACTACGCGGGGCACCTGCTGGAGGTGGCGCGCTCGTTTCGCCCGCGCCCGCTGACCGCCGCCGCCGCCGTGGCGATGGCGCGCCGCTCGCAGCTGGAGGGCCGGGTGCTGGCGGTGCTCGACGCCGCCCGCGACCGCGCCGCGGTCCCCGGGCGCGCGGCGCTGGTGGCGGGCGGCGTCGCGGCGGTGGCGCTGTTCCCCCTGGCGGCGGCGTCGCCCGAGGGCTTCGAGGCGCCCCCGCCGGCCCCCGCCGTGGCGGTGCACCCCGCCGTCGCGGCCGCGCCGCCGCCGCACGCGCTGGAGTGGACGGTGGAGTCGTCGCCGGCGGAGCGGGAGGGCGCGGTGAGCGTGCCGCTGGCCTCCGCGAGCGACCTGCGGCTGAACGTGCGGGTAAAGGATCCGCACGCGTCCCCGGCGTCCGGCTCGCCCGCGCCGGCGCGCTTCCCCGACTTCGGGCCGCCGGACGAGCCCATGCTCACCGCCCTCATCCGCGCCACGCACGACGTGGATCCCGAGGTGCGCCGCAGCGCGGTCTCGGCACTGGGGCGGATGGACGTGGGCGGGGTGGTGGGCCCGCTGGTGCAGTCGATGGGGGATACGGACGCGCGCGTGCGCAGCGCCGCCGCGCTGGCGCTGGGCGAGTACGCCGGCCGCACGGGCAACGCCGCACGCGTGGCGGCGACCCGGCAGCCCGCCTGCGAGGGCGAGGCCTGCGCCGCCGAGCCGAGGCCGCGCGTGCCCACCGGCGCGGCGACCGCCCCCGCTCCGCGCCCCCGCAACGCGCGCACGGACATGGGCGGCGGCGGCCCCACCGACCCGGCGCTCCGCATCCTTGGCGGCCTGATGGAGGATGACACGCTCGGCAGCCGCGAGCTGCTCCCCGGCATCCGCGGCGACGAGATGCTGTGATTCGCGGATCGATGGATGATGCGAAAAGGCCGCCCCGCTGCTGCGGGGCGGCCTTTTTCACATCGGCGGAGCAGGATGGTGTCGGCCAGACCTCTCGGCGATTGTCTTCCTGAGAGGGTGTTGCCAAACGCTCAAACTCACAAAGAAGCGATGACTTCCTGAGGGAGCGCACCACCTGGAACCCGATATCCCACACAACCGCCTGCGCGCGACCGAAGGACCTGCTTTCCCGCGAGGCGGGGCCGGCTTCATGCCGCGGGACCAGCCCCTCGGTTTGTGCCAACGAGGTCCTTCGGTCGGCGCCATGGTTTTTCGTACCCGCAGATCGAGGAGCGGCGCCTCCCTCAGCCTCAGGAAGCCAATCACGGGGTCAGGTTCAGCAACACCCTCTGGGGGAGGCGCCGCGCTGATCCTGCCCTGCCTCAGTGCCCGGGCGCCGACCGAAGGATCTCGCCGGCGGAACCGAGGGGCCGGCTGCGTCACGGCGGGGCCGGCCACGCAGTGACGGAGAGCAGGTCCTTCGGTCGCGCACCAAGTGTTGTGCAGTCGACCGGCTCCACGTGGTGCGCTCCCTCAGGAAGTCACGTTCCGGGGATGATTCCCGGGGTGGGAGACGTCCGGTTCAGGCGTAGATCGGCGGGGTGACCAGCTCGTGGTTCTCGATCACCTGGCGGTCCCAGGGAAAGACGACCAGGGCATCCGTCTCCATGGTGAAGTAGTCCGGCCGGTAGCGGCCGGGGCGCACGAAGCTGGTGGCGGTGCGCACCTGCGCCGGCCCCACCTCGCGCACGGCCGCCAGCGCCAGGCGCAGCGTGTCGCCGCTGGTGGTGATCTCGTCCACGATCAGCACGCGGCGCCCGCGCGCGGACACGGGCGTGGGCGAGAGCACCCGCGGATACGCGTGCACCACCTGTCCGCGCTCGCGGCGCGTCACCTTCATCGCCTCGAAGTCCACCTGCAGCATGGTGGCCACCGTGGCGGCCGGCATGACGCCCGCGGTCGCCAGGCCAATCACCAGGTCCGGCTGGTACTCCTGCGACACCCGCACCGCCAGCGCGCGGCAGAACTCCCCGAACAGCTCCCACGACAGCTCGAACGTGCCCATGCCGCCGTTGGCCGGAGACGTGTGCGAAGCAACGAATCCAGGCATGGTGGCTTCCCTTCGGTGGCGGCGAATGGTGTGTTGCGCGGGGAGCGGTGCACGATACAAGATGCATTCCGGACGCGACAGCAAACATTTGCATCTCCGCATCCTTTCCCCCAGCCTCTCCCTTCGTGACGTCCCAGCCCGCCGGTTACTCCGGCACGCCCCTGCCGAAGAAGCTCGGCATCAAGTCCGGCCAGCGCATCGCTTTACTCCATCCGCCCGAGGGCTTCGCGGAGGCGCTGGGCGCGCCGCCGGACGGCGTGGTGCTGGTCTGGGACGATGAGGAGGCGGTGGACCTGATCGTCTTCTTCACGAAGCGCGCGGACGAGCTGGAGGCGGCGTTCCGTGGATTGGGGGCGCGGGTGCATCCGTCCGGCGCGTTGTGGATCGGCTGGCCCAAGAAGGCGGCGAAGGTGCCCACGGACGTGACGGAGGACGTGGTGCGCGCGATCGGGCTGCAGGCGGGGATGGTGGACGTGAAGGTCTGCGCGATCGATGCCGTGTGGTCCGGCCTGAAGTTCGTGTACCGGCTGGCGGACCGGCGGTAGCGGGGCGGCGCGGGCGCGCGTAGAATGGCGGCCATGGACGAAGACCTTCGCGCGCGCGCCGACCAGCGGTTCGAGCGCGCCCGGCAGCAGACGGGCGCGCGGGACCCGCGCAGCTTTCTCCGCGACCAGCTGCGCGAGCTCAAGGGCAGCAATCCGGACGCGTTTCGCCGCGCGCTGCGCTACTTCGAAGAAACGCTGATCCCCACCGTCGCGGACGAGGCGTCGGACCCGGTGGCGGAGTGGCTGGAGTACGGGCGGCTGCTGGCGAGCCTGGCCGTCCCCGGCCGCACGGTGCAGATCGACACCGGCGGCCGCGCGCGCGACTACACCCGCCCCGTGCCGCTGGAGGCCATGGTGCTGCACCTTCCCGAGAACGCCGCCCGCCCCGCGCTGGTGCTCGGCATTCCGCCCAGGCTCTCCCCCGCCCAGCGCGCCGCGTACGACCTTCTCGTCAAACAGTCGAACGGCTCGTAGAGCTCTGGGCCGATGAGCCGTTGAAGCCCCGTCCGGCGAGCGCACGCGAGCCGGGAACGGGGCTTGTCGCTTTCCCAGCAGCGGGTTTACCCGCTCATCCCGGCCTGCTGATCCGACGTCCGCGTAAAAGGCGGGCCCGGAAAGCCCAGGCCCGCCTTGCCGCACCTTCAGCCGATGCGTGGATTACGGCCGGTAGCCGGAGCCCACGCCGTAGCCGCGGAAGTACTGTCCGCTGGACACGCCGCCGCCGCTGGCGCTGCGGAAGCGCTCGAGGCCGTAGCTGCCGTAGGCGCCGTAGTTCCCGATCGTCCCGCCGGAAACGTCGCCCATGCTGCCCTCGCGGCCCAGCATTCCGCCGCCGCCCATCCCCCGGTCCATCCCGCCGCGGTTCCAGTCGCCGCGATCGTCGTCCCGGTCGCGGTCCGTGCCCTGCATGCCGCGGTTCATCCCGCCCATCGTGCCGCGGCCCATCATCCCGCCCGGACGGTCCCAGCCGCCGCCACGGTTCATGTCCCCGCTGGCGTCGTCCGAGTGGCCGCTCTGCCAGTCGTGGCCAAAGTGCGGGTGGTTGGTCATGAAGTCGCGGCCCATGTAGTGGTCGCGCTCCCCGCCGCCGCTGTATCCGCGGTCCATGCCGCCGCCGGTGTAGCCGCGGTCCATCCCGCCGCGGTTCATCCCCCGGTCCATCCCGTAGCCGCCGGAGCGGTTGTCGTCCCAGTCCACGTCCCAGCTGCCGTGCCCCGGCTGGTAGCCGCCCGTGCGGTACCCCTCCCCGCCGCCGCGGTAGCCGCCGCCCATGGGGCCGCGGTTCCAGTCGTCGTTGTAGCCTCGCCAGTTGGTGGCGTCGTAGCCGCCGCGCATGGCGCCGCCGCCGTAGCCGCTCACGTCGCCCATCTCGCGGTAGCCGCGGTCGTAGCCGCGGTTCATTCCGCCGCCGCGGAACTCGTCGTCGTAGAACCCGTCCCCGCCGCCGCCCCGGTTGCCGATCCAGCCGCGCACCGTGTGCGCCGCCCGCTCCAGAAAGTTCCGGTTCCCGTAGTCTCGTCCGTAGCTCATCGTCCGCTCCCTTTCCCCTCGGGTTCACCGCTCTTGGAGCCCGCCCTTCGCGCCGGGGCGGGAAGCGCCGGAGTTTTGCAAGACACGGGCCGCCCCGGATGCATCTATCCCGTTGCCACGGGGTGGTTTGGGTGCTCATCCTCCCCCTCCGCGGCGTCCCGCTCACTCCCGCCGCACGCGTTGACAAACGGGCCCCGCACACGCAACCTTCAGCGCACCCGCCTCGCCGTGTCGCGCCCCCTCCAGTCCTGAGCGAATGCTTTCTCCGCGGCAGCTCGCAACGCTCATCGCGCTGTGCAGGCGCATGGTGCCCCTGCCCGGCGAGCCGGACCCCTCCGCCGTGCGCCTGGCGCGCGCCGTGGAGGTGCGGCTGCAGGCGATGGACCCCGAGCACACCCGCAGCGTGGCCGGGGTGCTGTGGATGATGGGCACCCCCGCCGCCGGCCTGCTGAACGCGTGGCGCCCGGGGGGCTTCGCGGACCTTTCGGCGCAGCGGCAGGACGCGTGGCTGCGCGGATGGGAGACCAGCCGCGTTCCCCTGTTCCGCACCGCGTTCCAGGCGCTGCGCCGGCTGGTGCTCTCCACGTACTACGCCGATCCCGCCGCACACCCGGCCATCGGCTACGCGGGCCCGCTGCACACGCGCGCGCCCGAGGTGCCGTGGGAAGGCCCGCTCCCCGGCGCCTCGACCGACGCGGAGCCCATCGCGCGCACCGAGGGCGCGCGAAAGGTGCGCGTCATCTCCATCCGCCCCCAGCTGGACCTTCTCTCGGGCGACCCCACGCTCAGCAGCATCATCGAAGGCGCCCGCCTGCGCGGCGACACCCGCGTGCGGGCGGACGTGTGCGTCATCGGCAGCGGCGCGGGCGGGGCCGTGGCCGCCGCGCGCCTGGCGGAGGCGGGGCACGAGGTGGTGCTGCTGGAGGAGGGCGCGTTCTGGCGGCCCGACCAGTTCACCGAGCGCGAGGCCGAGATGACGCCGCGCCTGTTCGCCGACGGCGGCGCGCGGGCCACGGACGACCTCTCCATCCCCATGCTGCAGGGGCGCGCCGTGGGCGGCGGCACCACCGTCAACTGGCTGGCGATGCTGCGCACCCCCGACTGGGTGCTGGACGAGTGGGCCGCCGCGCACGGAATCGTGGGAATGCGCCCGGCGGACATGGCGCCCGTGTTCGACCGCATCGAGGACGAGACGCACACCCGCCCGGTGCCCGACGACGCGCACTCGCCGGCCAACCGCCTGCTCCTGGACGGCGCCCGCGCGCTGGGGTGGAGCGCGTCGACGCTGAAGATCAACGCGCACGGCTGCGTGCGCTCCGGCTTCTGCGGGCTGGGGTGCCGCTACGGCGCCCGTCGCGCGGCGGCGGACGTGTACGTGCCCGCCGCCCTGGCCGCGGGCGCGCGCCTGTTCGCCGACGTGCGGGCGGAGCGCATCGAGGTGGCCGAGCAGGGCGGCGCGGCGCCGCTCAAGCGGGTGCACGCCGCCATCCTGGACCGCGAGACCGGCGCCGCGCGGGGCCGGCTGACCGTGGAGGCGCCGGTGGTGATCCTGGCCGGCGGCGCGGTGGGGACGCCCGCGCTGCTGCAGCGGTCGGGGATGGGCGGCGGCGGGGTGGGCAGCTTTCTGCGCCTGCACCCCACCACCGCCGTCGCCGGCCGCTACGCGCAGCCGATGCACGGCGGCGCGGGGGTCCCGCTCTCCTCCGTCTGCGACGAGTTCATGCGCGGCAGCGACGGCTACGGCTTCTGGATCGAGACGCCGCCCTTCTACCCCGCGCTCAGCGCGGCCACCCTTCCCGGCTTTGGCGCGCCGCACCGGGAGATGATGGAGGCCGCGCCGCGGATGGCGTCGATGATCGTGCTGGTGCGCGACGGGGCGGACCGGGCGCGGTCCAGCGGAAGCGTGTCGGTGGATCGGAACGGGCGCGTGCGGCTGCGCTACCGCCTGGGCGCGGCGGACCGCTCGCGGCTGCTGCGGGGGATGGATGCCGCCGCGCGCATCCACTTCGCCATGGGCGCGGAAGAGGTGAGCACGCTGCACACGCACACCGTGCGCATGCGCTCCCCCGCGGAGCTGGGGGCGATGGCGCGGCGTCCCAGCGGGCCCAACCAGCTGGGCGTGCTCTCGGCGCACGTCAACGGCACCTGCCGTATGGGCACCGACCCCGCCACCAGCGGCTGCACGCCGGACGGCGAGCGCCACGGCGTTCCCGGCCTCTACGTGGCCGACGGATCGCTGGTCCCCACCGCCCCCGGCGTGAACCCGCAGGAAACCATCATGGCCTTGGCGACGGTGATCGCCGAGCGCATCGCCGTCCGCCACCCCGCCGGCCGCGCGGGAAGCGCCGGCGCCATGGCCGGCGCGGCGGTGAGCAGCTGATCAACCACTCATCCAGAATGCAACGAGCCCCGCTGATCAGGCGGGGCTTCGTTGCATTCCGGAGACAGATGGGTCATGTCAGGCGATGACTTCGAATGCGCCGCGGCCGTACAGTCGATACGCGTAGAAATGCTTGTCCGTGGTAAACACACGGCCCAGTCGCAGACGCTCTCCGGCAGCCACAAGCGACGCGTCGGCAAAGTCCATCGGCGAATCCTCATAGGTGTGCATCAACGTCCGAAGCCGCTCCCACTCGCCCTTCTCGGGGTCGTACAACTTGATGACCCCGTCGACCACGTATTTCCACAGCACCGCCTGAGCCGCGTATCCGTATCTGGAGCCGAGCAGGTACATCGCTTCGGTCAGGCAGGGCCACGTGGTTACGAAGTCCTCCGAGGAAAGCTTCGAGAGTGCGGCCGTGCAACGCTCATGGTAGGGATCATCACGGTCGATCAGCGCAACCATGGGACCTGTGTCACAAAGGGTCACAGGCGTCCCTCGCGCTGCTTCGCTTCAAGATGCTCCGCGAACGACTGCGCCACGTCGTCGGAGCTGGGCAAGCCGTTGCTGCCGCTGAACAGCCCTGTGCGACCAGCGAGACGCTCCGCCATCGTCCCCGGCCGTGGCCCGTTTCCGCTGCTGAACCGGCCAATCCGCCCCGCCAGCACGTCAGCCATCGTCCGCGCGGGTGTGTCATCCGCACACGTCAGCGGCTCGGGCCAGTTCGGGATGCGGCGTGCAACCCACTCCGCGGGCGTGACTCGCTCCATCTCGGCGGCGCGCTCGAGCTTAGCGTAGTCCTCGTCGGTCAGTTCTATGGATCGGCTCATGGGATCACCTCCTTACCCGGAAGCTAATTGGAACCGGGTGGTCCGTTCAGTGCGTACGGAATCAGACACCTGCGGCGCCACTATCATCATGAATTTGCTCCTTTTGCCTCTGGCAACGTTGGTCGCCGAGCGCATTGCTGGCCGCCACCCCGCCGGCCGCGCGGGAAAGGCCGGCGCCATGGCGGGCGTCGGCAGCTGATTTACCAAGCCGGCTACAATGCAGCGAAGCCCCGCCGGGATGCGGGGCTTCGCTGTTTCATCAACGCAAGGTTGTCAGGGCACAACTTCGAACGCATCTCGGCCGTGGATGCGGTACGCGTGGAAGTGCCGGTCAACGGTAAAGATTTGCCCCACTCCCAACCGCTCCGCCGCCGCGACGAGAGATGCGTCGGCGAGATCCATGGGCGCATCGTTGTACTGGCGCATCAGCATCCGCATGCGCTCCCATTCTCCTTCGGCGGGCTCGTAAAGCTCGATCAACCCCTCTGCCACATAGTTCCACAACATTTCCTGCGCAGCTGCACCCCCTGCTCGCCAGAGCAAGTGCATCGCTTCCGCCAGACATGGCCACGTGGTGACCAGTCCGCCCGTGGGAATGGAGGGCAACGCCGCCACACACGTCGTGTGATGGATGTCACGCCGATCAATGATCGCCACCAGCGGACCCGTGTCGCACAATGTCACAGGCGGCCTGCCCGGTGCTTCTCTTCGAGGTACTCTCCGAACAGTTTGCTGTGGTCTTCCGACAGCCTGCCGTCCCCACCGCTGTCGATTAAGCCCACCCGCCCGGCGAACCGCTCGGCCAGGGTCTTCCCCGGCTTTCCGTTCGTGGCCGGCTGAACTTCGGGGCACGTCGGCAGATGCCGCGCGATCCATTCGGCAGGCGTAATGCCTTCGGTGGCCGCCGCTTCCTCCACCCGTTCGTATTGCTCGTCCGACAGCTCGACAGGTCGACTCATGGGATCACCTCCTTGCCGTCAAATCTAGTCGGAAATCCGGAACTGTCCAGTGCGTACGGAAAACGACACGGCGCGGAGGATTCGCATCCCCCGCGCCGCGTAGTTCTTCTGGACCTGCAGCGGATCGCCTACGCCATCGGGTGGCGGTGGGCGGCGCTGTAGCGGCCGGTGGTGTAGTGCTCCAGCTGGCGCTCGATGTCGCCCAGCAGCGAGCTGGCGCCAAAGCGGAACAGGTGGGGGCGCAGGTAGTCCGTCCCCAGCTCTTCCTTCATCATCATCAGCCAGTCCAGCGACTGCTTGGCGGTCTTGATGCCGCCCGCCGGCTTGAACCCCACCACGTGCCCCGTGCGCTCACGGTACTCGCGGATGGCGCGCACCATGGTGAGCCCCACCGGCAGCGTGGCGTTCTCGGCCTCCTTGCCGGTGGAGGTCTTGATGAAGTCGGCGCCCGCCATCATGCACACCAGCGACGCCTTGCCGATGTTGCGCAGCGTGGCCAGCTCGCCCGTGGCCAGGATGGTCTTGAGGTGCGCCGGCCCGCACGCCTGGCGAAAGGCGCGCACCTCGTCGTACAGCGCCCGCCAGTTGCCGGTGAGCACGTGCGCGCGGGTGATGACGATGTCGATCTCCTCCGCGCCCGCGTCCACCGAGGCGTGGATCTCCTCCACCCGCTGCTCCCAGGGCGAAAGGCCCGCGGGAAAGCCCGTGGACACCGCCGCCACCGGGATCCCCGATCCGCGCAGCGCCTCGACCGCCGTGGCCACCAGCGAGTGGTACACGCAGACGGCGGCGGTGCGGATGGGCAGGTCCTGCGCGCCCAGCGCCGCCAGCAGGTCCGGCCGCACCGGCTGGCGCGCCTTGGCGCACAGGCGGCGCACCGTGCCGGGGGTGTCGTCGCCGGAAAGGGTGGTCAGGTCCATCAGGGTGATGGCGCGCAGCAGCCACGCCGCCTGCCACTGCTTCTTGACCGTGCGCCGGCCGGAGAGGGTGGCCGCGCGGCGCTCCACGGCGCTGCGGTTCACGCGCACCGCCTCTACCCAGTCCAGGTCCAGCTCCGTCCCGGGGTTGCGGTGCTCGTCGTGCTCCGGCGCGTCGAACGCCTGCGCGGCGCCCGTGGGCACGGCGATCAGCTTGTTGTGCGGTAGCGTTGCCATCGTCCTGCGTTCCCTGTGGTGGAGCCGGACAATCTAACGCGCCGTGGCGCGGGGGGACAGATTTGGAGCACGAACCCGGCCGCCGCGCGGGCCGCCGGAACCCCCGGCCGGATGCCACGCGATCCTGACCGGACATCGCGCCGCCGCCCACACAAGCGAATGAAGGCCATCGAGGAGCCTTGTTCGGTGACGTGCCGTCCGCCGCTGGAGCGAATGATGCTCGTTGCGATTCTAATCCGGTAACGTGCCGTCCGCCCACTTGAGCGAATGAATTCGCCGCTGGAAGATCGCAAAGTCCGCCTGCGCGGACTCGGCGGCCAAGCTATATGCGGCGTCCCAAGCACCTGCGCGTCCGCAACCCGGCGATTACCGAATCATCCGCAATGGGCATAATTCGCCGCTAGAACATCGCAAAGTCCGCCTTCGCGGACTCGGCGGCCCGGCTATCTGCGGCGTCCCAAGCAGCTGCGCGTCCGCTACCAGAGCCTGCCGCGCGGTTTGTCGTCCCTCATCCTACTACCGCACTCCCGCACTCCCGCACTCCCGCACTCCACGCACTCCCGCACTTCGCTACGCCAGCGCCTGCTTGATCTCGTCGAACGGGGGCAGCAGGCTGGGGTTGGTGCTGTGCCACGTGTACCGGATGCGCCCGTCGGTGCCGATGACGAACGCGGCGCGGTCCGACGCGTTGCGCAGCCCGGGCCCCACCGGCGCCTCGCGCAGCACGCCGAAGGCGGTGCTGGCCTCGCGGTTGAAGTCGGAGAGGAACAGGTAGTCCGCCCCGATCTCCGTGCGGTAGCGGTCCAGCACGAACGGCGAGTCCACGCTCACCGCCACCACGCGCCCGTTGAGCCCCGTGTACGCGCCGATGTCGTCGCGCATGGTGCACAGCTCTTCGGTGCAGGTGCTGGTGAACGCCAGCGGAAAGAACATCAGCACCAGCGGCTGCTGGGCCCACAGGCCGGCCAGGGACACCTGCGTCCTGTCGGTGGAGGGGAGCGTCACGTCGGGGGCGGCGTCGCCCGGCTGCAGTGCCATCTTGGGATTCCTGTCGGTTCGTTCGATGGATGATCGTCAGTCGGCGGCGGACAGGCGCAGCGTGGCCAGCGCGGCGCGCACCCGCTCCGCTTCGGCCTCGTGCTCGCCGGCGGGGCACAGGTAGGTGGCGAACACCAGCGCGCCCGGCCCGGACGCCACCCCCACCAGCCAGAAGGTGGCGTCGCCTTCGTCCTCGTCCTCCGCCTCGTACTCGGCGAAGGCCAGTTCGCCGCCGTCCTCCAGGGCGACGTCGGTCACGTCGTCCTCCTCGAGCTCCACGTCGCGGTCGCTCAGAAAGGCGTAGAGCTCCTCGGCCGGGTCGGCAAAGTCGTCGCCGGCGTCGAAGGAGATCAGGTGCAGCGTGCCCGCGCCCTCCTCGGGCCACACCTCCACCCCGCCGTCCTCCTCGTCCGCGGCGGCGGACCATCCCGGCGGCGCCACCAGGGTGAACCGCCCCTCGGGGTCCCGCACGCGCTGCGCGTCGCTCATCTCGTATCACCTCCGTTGGGCGGGCCAATGTGCGCGCCGCTCCCGCGCCCGGCAAGCCGCGCCGACCACCTTTCACCGCCTGTGACAGGTACCGCCCGGCCGCTTTGCGCCAGCACGTTTCCCGGCGCCCTGTCCCCGACGATGGACAGGCGACCGGCCGGGTTCCGGGCGGTGGCCGGTAAACGGACGAAAGCAGGGGGTGTCAGGGAACAGGTGTCTCGCGCGTTGTAGGTGCATACGGCGAGCAGGAACGGCGGATTGTGCCACACGAGGGTCGCCCCTCGGACCGTGTCTGGTAACGAACGATCGTTCGGCACGGAATTCGCTGGTTTCTGGTGCAGGTCGCACCAGACGGCGCGCCACTCACCTCCGATGACGGGAGGGCTTATTCGCACCTTGGGTGTCAGTCTCATTGCCATCGCGGCCATCGTGGCAAGCCTAACCGTCGCCCGGCAGCGCCAGGAAGAGGCGCCCGCGCCGGAAGGTGAAAAGCGGCCGCAGCATTCTCCCCCTCCGTCCCGGCTGGACCTGGACCAGCTTCGCGCGGCCGGCATGTAAGCCGCCGCGGTGTGGAGAGCGCTCCGACGCGGGGCGCGGATGTCCCTTTCGGGTCGTCCGCGCCCCGCGGTCGTTTCTCCGCCCCCGCCAATCCAGATCAACATCTCAAAGACAAAGCTCCTCGCAGAGGCGCACAGAGAAAAAGGAAGAATACCGAACCGACTGAACAATCGGTGTGATTAGCAGCCGATTGCTTCACACGGAGGGCACGGGCTTTGTCCCTCTGTGTCCTCCGTGGCCTCTGTGCGAGAACGATTCGTTCTACGGATTTCGCAGAACGGTTCTCTCCGCGTCTCTGCGCGAGGCTTTTTGCGTACTCTCCCGGACTCCGCGCACTCCGGGTTCCGGACCAACGCGAGCGTGCGCAATGCCTTACACTGGCCGGGACTTTGCGTTTTGCGCGTGGCGAGCGGCCGGGAGGGGCCCGGCCAGGCACGGAACCGCATCCGCGGACCCGCCGCACGGCCCGGCGGCGGCACGGATGATGAAGCAGCCGCCTGCCCTATGGAATACACACAGGACCCGTTCCTATTTCCGCTGGTGCGCGAGCCGGCCTCGCGGTGGGAGCGCTCCGGACTCTCGGCAAAGCAGGAGCGCGCCTTCAACCGCGTAGCCACGCTGCTGGCGGGGCTGTTCCTCGTCGGGTGGATCTACACCATCGGCTTTGCGCCGCGCGCGGACCTGATGGCCAACGGGCCGCCCGTGGCGCGCATCAGCACGCAGCTCACGCGCAGCCCGCTTTCGCCCAACGCCCCCCCCGAGCCCGCCTTCCTGGTGGACGAGTTCGTCCGCAGCTTCGAGGCGCAGTTCGAAAAGCAGGTGGGCGGGCTGAGCGGCGCCGTAAAGGTGGACATCGTCGAGCCGGGCGACAGCATCGGCCTTCCCGGGCAGGCGGGGTCGCTTCCCAAGGGCGCGCAGATCGTGCTGACCCCCACGGACAGCGCCGCGGGAGGCGCGCAGCCCGCCAGCGGCGCGCCGGGGCGCTCCGGCATCTGGAACGTGATGCTGCAGATGCGCGACGCCGTGCGCCCGGCCGCGGACGTCAGCGTGATCACGCTGGTGCCGCTGTCCCAGAAGCGCGGCGGGCGTATCGGCAACTACCGCATCGGCAACTGGCCCAACGAGCAGGGGGGCGCCACCAACCCCATCTACCGCCCGCCGGCGGGGATGATCGAGGTGACGCCGCGGAACCGCGACACCTGGCTTTCGGAGCACATCCAGCTCAAGGACTTCATCACCAAGGGCCAGGAGAACGTGTGGCCCAAGTACGTGGTGGTGCAGCCGCGCATCCTGGACAAGATCGAGCTGGTGGTCCAGGAGCTCGAGGCCATGGGGCACCCGGTTGAGAACATCTTTGCCGTCAGCGGCTTTCGCACGCCGGCGTACAACGCGGGCGGCGGCAACACGGCGGGGCGCGGCAAGCTGTCGAGGCACATGTACGGCGACGCCATGGACATCGCCATCGACAACGACAACAACGGCATCATGGACGACCTGAACGGCGACGGGCGCATCAACCTGGCCGACGCGCGGGTCATCGGGGCGGCGGTGGACCGGGTGGAGCAGAAGTATCCCGCCATGGTGGGGGGGATGCACTACTATCCGCCCACCGGGGGGCACCAGGGAATGGTGCACATCGACACGCGGGGGTTCCGCGCCCGCTGGTAGCCAGGCGGGCGCTGCAGGGATTTGTGGGATGGGGGAGGGATGACGCGAACCGCGGAACCAGGAGCGAACGGTGGCGGACGAGGGACGTGACGCGGGGATCCGCGTGGAGCGCAGGGACGAGGAGGAGCGCGGCGAGGGACGCACGGCCGCCCTTCCTCCCCAGATGGACGTGCGGGACGAGGACCTGGAGCCGCACGCCGGGCTTCGCTACATCGCGCGGCTGTTCAAGATCCTGTCGATCCTGCTCATCCTGCTGCTGATCGCCGAGATCGTGCTGGGGCTGGTGCAGCAGGGGCAGTCGGCCATTCCGCAGCTGCTGGTCGAGGCCACGCGGCTGGTGGTGTTCGCCGGCCTGCTGTGGGGCGCGGCCGACATGGGGCTCATGCTGATCGAGAGCAACCACGACCTGCGCGCCACGCGCATCCTGGTGGGCCGGCTGAACAACCGGGTGCAGCGGCTGGAGCAGATCGCCACGGGCACGCTCCCCGGTGTAGGCGCCGGGGGCCGCGGCCCCACCCTGCCCCCGCCGCCGCCCCACGCCCCGCGCGACCGGGACCGCGACCCGCGGGCGCCGCGCGCGTAGCTGGCGTGCTCTTCGGCGGAATAAGACGGCCGGGACTTCGCGAGAGTCCCGGCCGTCCTGGCTGTGAGCTTGCATCGTCGAGGCCTGGCGAATGGGGTCGGATTGGGGACAATCGGGTCATACTGGCAAGCGGGGTGATGGACCGGAGGTTCTGAAAACGCCGGGTCCCAATCGCGCGGAGGCGAGATTTCCCCTTTGGCCCCTTTGTGACCCCTTCTCCATCCCGGCGCGCACTACCCTGGGTAGTGCATGTGAGCGTTTACGCCTCACGGTTCAGCCGGTAGCGGGTGCCGCGCCCTGTAGCGCCCACTCGTTCCAGGAGACCGCGGTTGGTTAGATCGGCCAGATCGCGCGACGCGGTACGCTTTTCGGTGCCCGTTAGCTTCTGGTACTCGGAGTTGGTGATCGCGCCGTTGGTCTTTACGTGAAGCACGGCCAGGACCTGCCGTTCGTTCAGTTCCAGCTGCCTCAACTGGTCCGCCGAAAACGCATCCTTTCGGAAAACCACCTTGAACCCGCCGCCTTCGTTGTTGATGAATTCGGGTTCGGGCAGCCTCTGCTGCCGGCACGCCTTGATCATCCGCAGCGTCCCTGTCCCCCAGCGCTCGATGAGGCCTGACTTGTAGAAGACGTCGGCCAGCAGCTCGTTGCGGCGCCGCGACGGGTGCGGATCGATGCGAAGGAGCGCGGGAGTGAGGTCGTTGACGAGCGGCCCCGGGTTCCAGATCTCCAGCCGATCATCATAGACCCGGATCTGGATGTCACCCGACGTCATGTAATCGCGGTGCACCAGCGCATTGTTGAGCGCCTCGCGGAGCGCGACGTACGGGTACTCCCAGATTTCCTGCCGCTGCATTCCCTCCATGCCGCCACCGCCCTGGCCTACCTCGAAGCGGACGTCCAGAAACCGCATCCGCAGGGCATCCATTGTCCCATCCAGCTGCTCGAAGATGGTCCCGTCCTGCAGGTGCTCTGCGAGGATTTCCCCGTCCCGCACCTTGGCAATGCGCACGCGAGCCGTCCGGACGATCCTCTGCGGCTCAATGCCGAAGAGGAGAAGCCCAGCATTGGTAAGGTGATTTCCCTTCAACAAATCCAGCTTGTCCAATACCGCCTCGGCCGGCAGATCGGCGCTCAGGTGTGGAAGCCGGCCTTTGTCGAGATTCTTTACAAGTGCCACAAAACCGAGCACCGCGTCAGGATCGATCGCTTCTGCCCCATGATTGGTCGAGAGCGCATCCCATGAGCTTCCGATCTGCTGGAGCATCCGACGGCCGACGTCTTCACGGGAAAGCTCACGGTTCGTGCTGCCCACGCGCACCAGATGGCGACCCTTGCAGGCCACCAGCCAATCCGTGGCCGGCACGCTGACGACCAGCACGTTCTTGCCGTCCATCTCGTTCCATTCGATTCGCGGCGCGATCCCCAGGCTGTCGGAGATCGTGCTGGCGACGGAACGCAGAACCGAATCGGACCTGGAGAGCCCGACGGCCTCCCCTTCATCATCCAGCCCGATGAAGAGGATGCCTCCGCGCGTGTTCGCGAACGCGCAGACATCCTCCAGCGCCTTGTCGTTGAACTTCACCTTGAATTCGACCTGTTCGCCCTCCTGCAGATCAGCGTAGGTCTGCACCTCGGTCATGGCTCCAGCCTGCTACGGTTTGAGTCAGCTGCCGGAAAAATGGAGCGGCACGAGCCCATCGATCACGGCCTCGTGCGGCGGTCCAGCGCGATCAGGCGCATCAGCGCGGCTTCGGCAAGGCGGTCGGCGTCGCGGGCGCCGAGGGTGTGGTGGTTCACCATCATCGAGAACACCATCCGCTCCCCGGCCGCCGTGGTGAAGTAGCCGGACAGGCTGCGCACGCCGCTGAGCGTTCCCGTCTTGGCGTGCACGTTCCCCGCCGCCGGGGTCCCGCGCATCCGCGCCGCCAGCGTGCCGTCGCGCCCCGCGACGGGGAGCGCGTCGTGGAACGCGCCGAAGTGCGGACTGCGCGCCTCGCGCTCCAGCAGGGCGACCAGGAACTCCGGCGCCACCAGGTTGTAACGCGACAGCCCGCTGCCGTCCGCCTGCGCCAGCAGCCGCCGCGGCAGCCCCCACGCCGCCGCCATGCTGTCGATGGCGGCGGCCCCGGCGCGCGCCGTCCCCTGCCCGCGCAGCTCGCGCCCCAGCGTCTTGAGCAGCAGCTCGCCGATCTGGTTCTGGCTGGGCTTCATGAACGCCGCCAGGATCTCGCGCATGGGCGCCGAGGTGTGGGTGAAGAGCGGGGTGGTGGCCGCCGGCTTGCCACGCGCGGGGTCGTCGTCCGCGTCCAGGCTCTGCCCGCGCACGCCGATCCCCGCCTCCAGCAGCGCCTGCCGCAGCACCGAGGCAAAGAACCGCGTGTTGTTGCGGACCGAGACCTCCTGCTGGTACGTGGTGTCGGCGGGAAGGGTGCCCGAGACGGCCACGGCGCCCAGTGAGTCGGCGCGGTCCACCGTGATCCGCGGCGCGCTGTCCGCCGGGGCCATCCACACGTTGCCGGCGACCGGGACCCACTCGTCCGAGACGGGGCGGGTGGTCACCGCCGCGGCGCGCTGCCCCGGCACCGGCGTCACCAGAACGGTGACGAATCCCTCGTTCAGCTGCAGCCCGCCCACCTCGGCCGAGTACGAGTCCGCCACGTCGTCCCAGGCCCAGCCGCGGCCCAGCGGCAGGTCGTCGAACACGTCGTCGTTGCCGATGACCGCCCCGGTGATGCGCCGGACGCCGTGCGCGCGCAGCGAGTCGGCCCAGGCGCGAAAGACCGTCCGCACGTCGCCGTGAAAGCGCTCGGAGATGGTGGGGTCGCCGCTGCCATGGACGATCAGGTCGCCCTGCAGCACGCCGTCGCGCACCGGGCCGCTGGCGGCCACGCGCGTCAGGTAGCGGTAGTCCGGCCCCAGCGCCTCCAGCGCCGCGGCCGCGGTGACGATCTTCATGTTGCTGGCGGGGACGAACATCTTGCCCGCGTTGCGCGCGTACAGCGTCTGCCCGCTCTCCAGCGAGCGCACCAGCACCCCCCAGTGCGCGCTGGCGAACGCCGTGTCGTTGAAGATGCTGTCCAGCGCCGCCGCGACCGCCGGCTGCGCGGCTGACGACAGCGATACCGCCGCCGGCGTCTGCGCGGGCGCGGGGAGGGCGGAGGGGCGCGCGGGCGTGCACGCGGCGGCCAGCGCCAGCAGGAGCGCGGGGGCGAATCGGCGGATGTGCATCGTCAGGTTGCTGCGTGGATGGGATTGCGTCGGTCCCGTGGATGCGGCGCGGCGAGCATCTGCTCCAGGCGCGCCTTTACCCCCGGCCATTCGTCGTCGGTCACGGAGAAGTAGACGGTGTCGCGCACGCGCCCGCCCTCGGTGACCATGTGCTTGCGCAAGATGCCTTCCTCCCGCGCGCCGATGCGCAGGATGGCGCGCCGCGACCGCTCGTTGAGCGCGTCGGTCTTGAGCTCCACCCGCAGGCAGCCCAGGGTCTCGAACGCGTGGCGCATCATCAGGTACTTGGCCTCGGTGTTCAGCGCCGTTCGCTGCCACGGCCGCGCGATCCACGTCCACCCGATCTCCACCCGCCGCTCCTCCGCGTTGGCGAAGCGCGTGCTCCCCGCCACCTCTCCCGTCGCCGCGACGGTGGTGACGAAGGGAAGCGCCGTCCCCTGCGCCTGTGCCCGCAGCGCGGCCTCGACGTAGCGCCGCACGTCGTCCTCGGAATGGATCTGCGACGAGGTCCAGCGCCACAGCTCCGGATCGCCCGCCGCCCGCCAGAGCGCGGGAACGTGCTCCGGCGTCATGGGCACCAGCCGCGCGTGGCGGCCCTCCAGGACCACGGGATCCAGGTTCATCGGGATGGGAGTCAGGTGGATACGGACGCGCGGACAAGATGGATGGCGGCCGGGTGGATGGAAAGGCGCGGTGTGGAGGATGGAAAGCGGGCGTTGCGACGGGGATCGAAGCTGCGTCCGCCGGGGTGCCCCTCCCCCGGCCCCACCCCGCTCGTTCCTCACGGAGAGGGGAGAATTCGATCGCGCTCCGCGGGTTTCGGCTCGCGTCACCTCTCCCCCCTGCAGTTCAGGGGGGAGAGGCCGGGAGAGGGGGGCGCAGGCGGGCGCCAGGTCGATCCCTGTCGTCGAGTCCACCTGTGTCTCTGCTACGGGATCAGATCCCAACTCATTGACCGAAGCTGCGCAAGTCGTTAAATTACATGCACTTGAAACAACACCGCCTTCTGCTGGTTCCAGCGAAGACGGCGTCCCGGCCTCCCGGCCGGGCACCTTCCGACAACGGCAAACCCGTAGAAATACGGGGACGCAAAGCCACGGGGCTTCCGTGGGCGCCTTTTGCAGGCGCCGCAAGCCAGCCGGGCTACCGAAGAGGTGGACAACATGGCAGAGATCCGCTCCGGCGCCCTTTCGGGTGCCCTTCGTTCGTCCGTTCGCCGCCTTGCCCCCGCGCTGCTGGTCGCGCTGGGCACCCTGGCCGCCACTCCCCGCGCCGCCGTCGCCACCGACGCGGTCGATCTGCCCAACCCGATCGCCCGCGCGCGCTTCTACGTAAATCCCGGCACGCACGCCGCGCGGCAGGCCGCCGACTGGCGCCGCTCGCGCCCGCGGGACGCCGCGCTCATCGAGCGCATCGCCCGGCAGCCGCAGGCCACCTGGTTCGGCGAGTGGAACCGCGACGTGCGCGCGGACGTCGACGGGCTGGTTTCCGCCGCCACGGCGCAGGGCGCGATTCCCGTCCTGGTGGCGTACAACATCCCCCAGCGCGACTGCGGGCAGTACTCCGCGGGCGGCTCGCGCGGCGCCGACGGCTACCGCCGCTGGATCCGCGCCTTTGCGGCGGGGATCGAGGGCCGCCGCGCGGTGGTCATCCTTGAGCCCGACGCCACCATGGTGACGGACTGCCTGACCCCCGCCCGCCGTGACGAGCGGTTCCGCCTGCTGGGCGAGGCGGTGGACGCGCTGAAGGCGGCCGGCGCCACGGTGTACCTGGACGGCGGCAGCCCCACCTTTGGCCGGTACGACGAGATGGCGGAGCGCCTGCGCGCTTCGGGCATCGATCGCGCGGACGGGTTTGCGCTGAACGTCTCCAACTTCATCGCCACGCCTCGCGCCATCGCCGCGGGCGAGCAGCTTTCGCGGCGGGTGGGCGGCAAGCACTTCGTCATCGACACCAGCCGCAACGGCGCGGGCACGGCCAACGGCCACAACTGGTGCAACGCCGCCGGGCAGGCGCTGGGCGCGGCGCCCACCACGCAGACCGGCCACGCGCTGGTGGATGCGTTCCTGTGGGTAAAGCACCCGGGCGAGAGCGACGGCACCTGCAACGGCGGCCCCGCCGCTGGCGGCTGGTGGGCCGACTACGCGCTCGGCCTGGCGCGCTCGGCGCGGTAAGCTTCAGGCACCGGAATCAGAGAACCCCTCGCGGCAGTGCGCCGCGGGGGGGTTTGTGCATCGGGCCGTCATACTGGATCAGCGGACGCTCTCGCGGCTTTCCTGAGCCTCATGCCAGATCCTGAAAAGAATAATCGTACAGAGGAACAGAGTCAGACAGAGAAAGCCAGCTGAATATCATCTTGGTTCCTCTGTCTGACTCTGTTCCTCTGTATCCATAAAGGTGTTGTTCTCCCGGATCCAGTATCATGACTTCCTGAGGAAGGCGCCGCTCCGCACTTTGCCCGTACGATTCACCCTGGCGCCGACCGAAGGATCTCGCCGGCAGAACCGTGGGGCCGGGTCTCTGCTGAGGAGCCTGTCACTCGCGAGCCGAGACGAGATCCTTCGGTCGCGCGTCAGCCATTGTGGCGACGGAGGGCTCCACGCCGCGCTCCCTCAGGAAGTCAGGCGGCTGTTCTGATCTGGATCAGCACCAGACCCCCAGGTGAACCCGCGCAGCCTCGTCATTCTGGCGCCGCCGGACGAGGGCCCTAGATTGATCGCCACGTGCCGGGTTCGTTCCCGCGCGGATTCCCGATCCGCCGGAACTTTGTGCATCGCGAACCGGTAGCAGTCGCCCGCGCCGGCCGCCGCTGCCACGCGGCTGGACGACGCACCGTCTTATCGGCACGCGGCCCGGGCTGCACCCCCGCAGCTGACGACGAGCTTTCATCCACACCTTCATCGCCCCCGGAGGCCCATGAACCACCTGCACCGCGCCGCGCTGGCGGCGGCCTGTCTGCTGTCCGCGTTTCCCGTGGGCCTCCGCGCGCAGCCCGGCACGGCGCCCATCCAGGTTGGCCAGAGCGTGACGGGCGCGCTGGAGGCGGGCGACCCCACGGTGTTCGGCCGCGGACGCTTTCGCGCGTACCGCTTCGAGGGCACGCGCGGGCAGCGGCTGCAGGCGACCCTGCAGTCGTCCGACTTCGACACGTACCTCATCGTGGGACGGGTGGTGGGGCCGCTGATGGACGAGGTGCGCGCGAACGACGACGGCGGCGAGGGCACCGACTCGCGCCTGCGCGTCACCCTGCCGGAGAGCGGCATCTACCTGGTGGTGGCGCAGTCGTTCAGCGAGGACGGGACCGGCGCCTTTACGCTGAACCTGCAGACGGCGCCGGAGCCCACCACCGGCCAGGCGCGCCCCCTCTCCATGGGCCAGACCGCCACCGGCGAGCTTACCGAGACCGACAACGTGGAAGAGGATCAGGAGCGCATCTACGACGTCTACACCTTCGCCGGGCGCTCCGGGCAGCGCATCACCGCGCGGATGGATTCGGAGGACTTCGACACCTACCTGAACCTGGGGCGGATGGACAACGGCGTCTTCACCTCGCTGACGACGGACGACGACGGGGGCGAAGAGGGCACCAACTCGCGCCTGTCCCACGTGCTGGACCAGGATGGCCAGTACGTGATCCGCGCCAGCTCGTACGGCGAGGACGGCGGCGCGTACACGCTGCGGGTGGATGAGCGCGTGGCCCGCGCCCCCGCCGCGCCGCGCCCGCTCACCGCCGGGCAGCCGGCCTCAGGGCAGCTGGACGAGGACGATGCCATGCTCGAGACCGACGGCTCGTTCTACGAGCTGTGGAGCTACCGCGGGCGCGCGGGCGAGCAGGTGCGCATCCGCATGCAGTCCGAGGACTTCGACACCTTCGTGGCCATCGGGCGGATGGAAGGCGGCTGCGGCGACTTCGAGGAGATCGCCACCATGGACGACGGCGGCGAGGGAACCAACTCGCTGCTGGAGGTCACGCTTCCCGAGGACGGCGAGTACGTGATCCGCGCCAACTCCTTCAGCGCCGACCAGACCGGCGCCTACACGCTGATCGTGGAGTCGTCGCGCGACCGGTGATCCGGATCGAGGGACGAACGAAGGCCCCTGACCGCGGCAGCGGCGGGGGCCTTCGTTCGTCCGTGTGGGTTTTCCCGGGCCTTCTGGATGCCAATCCAGGAAAACACCTGTCATTCTGAGGGAGGCGCCGCGCGAACCTGTCTTTCACGCACCACGGCCTGTGCGCCGACCGAAGAATCTCCTTCGGGAACGGGGGCCCCTCGCGCTGAACCAGCCGTAGCCGACTATCCTCAGACCAGATCCTGAAAAAGAATGATCGTACAGAGGAACAGAGTCAGACAGAGAAAGCGAGCCAGGATATCATCTTCGCTCCTCTGTCTGACTCTGTTCCTCTGTACGCATGAAGGTGTTGTTTTCCCGGATTCGGCGTTACACCGAGGACATGGAGAAGACAAGAGGATAGGTTTCTCCTCCGTACTCTCTCCGTGCCCTCCGTGTGAGACGGCAGACTGCGGGATTCGGTATCATGTATCCACGCCCGTGATACACGAAAGACGCGGAGGCGCGGAGGAAACCTCTCCTCCGCGCCTTCACGTCTCCGCGTGAGGCGGCTTTTTCCGAAGGCGCGGATCAGCCTTCGGAGGCCGCCAGGTTCACCGTCCACAGCCATGCGCGGTTGGCGCGCGACACCGCGATGGTGGTCTCCGGCTCATCACCGATCTTCAGGCGGATGAAGCGGTAGCGCGTGGGCACGGTGATGGTGTAGTCCGCGCGCGACGTGCGGGTGTTGCGCAGGTGCAGCCCGTCGGGCGTGGGCTCCAGCGTTTCGCCCGTGCGGCCCGCCACCACCTGGGCCACCGCCTGGGGGCTTTCCTGCACCCAGATGGTGATGGCGCCCACCCGCTGCCGCGACTCCACCTCCAGCAGCACGTAGTTGCCCGCGGGGTTGAAGCGCACCGGCGCCGACATCCCCGGCGGCAGCCCCGGCCGGCGCGCGCGTCCCGGCGCGGCGGGCGCCGCCGACTCGTCCGCGGCCGGCTCCGCTTCGGCCGGCCGGGTGGCGCGCTGTCCCGCGTCGGGGACCAGCACCGGCGCCGACTCCACGGGCCGCGGGTCGGGCCGCCCCAGGCCCAGCCGCTCGGCCACGTTCCCCATCAGCGCGCGCCCCGGCACCGTGCCAAAGCTCACGGTCAGCATCAGCGCGATCATGGCCGCGGCGGCCAGCGTGCCGCGGCTCCACACGGTGGACGGGCGCCGGCGGAAGCGCGCACGCTCCACCGCCGCCATCGCCAGGGCCTTGCGCTCGTCGGACGCGGGCGTGTCCAGCGCGCCCAGCCACGACGCAACCGAGCCCGCGCGCGACTGCATTCCGTGCAGCCGCGCCGCGCACTCGGCGCACGCTTCCAGGTGGACGCTGGCCCAGCGCAGCCGGGAGCGGTCCATCTGGTGGTCCATGTATGCAACAAGGTCGCCGTCCTCCAGGTGCTGGGGGCGGGACCCGATGGTCAGGTTCATCTCAGGCTCTCCGAGGTCGTGGCGAGCTCGTTCGACAGCTTGTTGAGCGCGCGCGCCAGCATGGTGCCCACCGAGCCGGTCGTGGTCCCTACCGCGTCCGCTATCTCGTGGTGGGCAAAGCCCTCCTCCCTCATCAACAACACGGTGCGCTCCTTCCACGACAGCCGGTCGAGCGCGGCGCGCACTACCTTGCGGCGCTCGCTGCTCTCGGCGTTGGCGTCGGGCAGCGGCGCAACGTCGCCCACCGGCGCGCGGTCCGGAGACGCGCTCAGCAGCTTCATCCACCGTGCCCGCGCGCGGGCGGTGTCGCGGACCACGTTGGTGGCGACCGCGAACAGCCACGCGCGCAGGTGCCGGTCCTGCGGCGGCCGTTCGACCAGCCGGACGAACGCTTCCTGGGCGGCATCCGCCGCCAGGTCGCTGTCGCCCGTAAGGCGCACGAGGTATCGGTACAGCGCATCGTAATGCTCCGTGAAGAGCTGCGTTACGTTGATGCGCGGTTCCGGTGAGGGCGTAGCAGGGGACAAGAGGTGCCGTCCTTAGAGCTGTGCGCTCACTGGTCGGGGTGGAACGCGTGGGCCGGCCGTATTCTGACCGGCGTGGGGACGGGAGGGGCTGAAACGGGCCCCGGAGGGGGCGGGCGCCGCGCAAATCCGCGGGCCCCGTGCATCAACCTAACGCCGTACACGCCCGTGCGGGAGGGGGATTGCGCGGCTTTCCCCGGAAATGAATCCCGGTTTACGTCACGTAGTGGGACGGTCCGCCCGCCGCATCTCGTTCACCCGCTCGTGCGCCCGCCGGGTGGTTTCCGGCTGCCGGTACCGGGGCGACAGGCGCAGCACCATCTCCACGGCGGTGGGCAGGTCCATGCGGTGCCCGGCCGACACGTACAGCGGCTTGGTCCTGGCGCGGGTGCGCACCACGCGCCCCACCACCTCCCCCTCGTGCACGATCGGCTGCGTGTCCCCCCGCTCGTCGCCCAGGGGCTCGTGCGTGCCGATGAACGGGTTCTTCGCGCAGCCGATGCTTGGAACGTCCCAGGCCACCCCGCCATGACACGCCAGCCCGAACCGGCGCGGATGCGCGTAGCCGTGGCCGTCGAACACCACCAGGTCGGGGCGCACGCGCAGGGCGTCCCAGCACGCCTGCAGGGGCGGGATCTCGCGAAACGAGAGGTAGCCGGGGACGTAGGGAAAGCGCAGCTCCATCGCGGCGGCCGCCTCGTCCACCGTTTCCATGGTCTGCAGGTCGATGACGACGATGGCCGCGTAGCCGTAGTGGACGAAGCGCTCCATCGACACGTCCGCCCCGGCCACGAACCGCGGCGCGAACCCCGCCGGCGGCTCCGTGATCAGCCGGCCGCGCAGTGCCTGCTGGATCTCGCGCGCCTCCGGCACGGTCATCTCCCAGCGGCGCGCGGGGCGGGCGGGCTCTTCGGTTTCCGACATCGCATGCTCGGCGTTGCGGCGTGATGAATTCGCGGACACTCTGTCCATCGGTACCCGCCGGCGGCGACCACTTCCGGTACCGTGCTGACCGCTTCGTGGCGCACCGTGGACGGGAGCGCGCGGGGGATTATCTTGCCATTCGTCCCACCGCCACACAACCGCCCAATTCCCACCCCGCGGAGACACAATGGAGCGCACCCGGTTCATGGAGCACAGGGGCCAACGCATCCTGCTGCTGGACTATGCGGGGGTAAAGGATCCCGCCGAAGCCCTGCGCGACATCCGGCACTCGATGGAGGTGGTCGCCCGGCAGCCGCCCGCCTCGCTGCTGGTGATGACGGTGGTGCGCGAAGCACGGTACAACGCCGCGGTGCTGCAGGGAATGAAGGAGCTGGCCGCCCACAACGCCCCGTACGTCAAGGCGAGCGCCGTGGTGGGGATGTCGGGCCTGCACCGCATCGCCTACCAGGCCGTCATCCTCTTTTCCAAGCGCAACATCAAGGTGTTCGACCAGGAGTCCGAAGCGCTCGACTGGCTGGTCACCCAGGCCTGACGAGGGATCGGGGGATTCGGCGGGGTCCTCCCACGAGCCGCTTCGGCTTCCTGGAGGGTTGGACCGGGCGTACGAATCGCTCGGCTGGGTGGTCACTCAGGCCTGAGATCGGAGGATTCAGCGGCCTCCACTCTCACGAGCCGCTTTACTTCCTGAGAGGGTGTTGCCAACCCCCAAGCTGACAAAGAAGCGATGACTTCCTGAGAGGGTGTTGCCAAACCCCCAAACTCACGAAGAAGTGATGACTTCCTGAGGGAGCGCACCACGTGTAACCCGATTCCACACAACCGCCTGCGCGCGACCGAAGGACCTACTCTCGGTCACGACGGGCTAGATCCCGAGTCGTGATCCAGCCCATTCTGCCGGCGAGACCCTCGGGTCGGCGCCAGAGCGCATTGTATCAGCAGGTCCTGATCGGCGCCTCGCCGAATGGAAACCCCGGATGTCACCCCGAGCTGTCATTCCGAGGGAGCGCCGCACGAAACCTTCCGCCCACTCCGCACCTGGCGCGCGACCGAGGAATCTACTTTCCGTTTCCTCGTGGCGTGCCGCGACACCCCGAACTGGCCCTGTCAGGCGGTTTCGCCACCGCAGCGATGGCGCGGGCTGCCGCGTCCCGCCTCGCCTGGGCCGACAATAAATTCCTCGGCCCTGCAACCTGCGGCGCGGTCGTCTGACGGCACTGTGGCCGGGCCTCGGAATGACAGACTGTTTCAGCCAGCAGAGTGCGCAGGGCGCCGTCTGACCCAGGAAGTCATTGTGCGTAAGGTAGACGTACCGGCCGGAGTGCCACGGGAGCGTGCCTCACGGACACCCGATGCGCGTCCTTTGGCTGACTCTCCGCCGCGTACATAGTCGGGGGATGACGCGAACTCGCGGATTCCGGTCCGCCCTTTCGCTGCCGGGGTGCAGTCCGGGTCCGGCAAAAGACGCGCATCGGGTGTCGTGCAGTCCGGCTCCGGTGCGGCTGCGGCGGACACCGATGCCGCCGAAAGCGCCGATCCGCACGGTGAACGGCTCTTCCCTCCGCATCCCAGCGGCTGCTGGCGTGAATCGAGGCTGCTGAACCCACGCGCGCCGGCGCAGGGGATCGCCGGCATCCTCCTCAAAAAAATTCTCATACACACCGTAAGGCACCGTTCACCAGCACGTCGGCTGGGGCTGGTGGAAACCGGCGCCGTGGCGGGCACGCTCCCTGCCCTTCCCGATCATCCGGGTTCCTGGATCCACCGCGAGAGAATCGAACGTACCATGGCAGACATCAACGTGCGCCGCCGCGGGCCGGGGGCGCGCCCCTGGATTCTCGGCATTCTGATGCTGGCGGCGCTGGCCGCGCTGGGCCTGTGGCTGCTGGACGAACGGGCCGACGACCGGGCGCTGGACGGAGTGTCGGCGACGGCCGAATAGGGGTTCGGGGCCGCTGGCGTGTCATAAAGAACGGCACGCGGGACGTTCCTGCCCTGAGTGCTTGCGGCCTGCATGGGGAAGGGGTACAGGAAGTGCATAACCTTCCTCCCCGAAAAGTCCCGCAGCGATCCACCTTCCGGCGCCCCTCCCGCGTCCGCCGGCCGGACCGCTGTGCGCACCAGCGGTCCGTTCCAATTTCCACGGCCGGCACGAGGAGCCACCATGTCCGCACCCCCACGCCCGAGGATTCGCCTGGCCGCCGCGCTGGCCCTGGCGGCCGGGGCGGTTGCCCTGAACGCCGCACCCGCGCCCGCGCAGTACTTCGGGCGCAACAAGGTGCAGTACGAGACGTTCGACTTCAGGGTGCTGCGCACCACCCACTTCGACGTCTACTTCTACCCCGAGGAAGAGGTCGCCGCCCGCGACGCCGCCCGCATGGCGGAGCGCTGGTACGCGCGCCTTACCCGGGTGCTGGAGCACGAGTTCGAGGAGCGCCAGCCGCTCATCCTGTACGCCAGCCACCCGCACTTTCAGCAGACCGTCGCCCTGGGCGGTGACATCGGCGAAGGCACGGGCGGCGTGACCGAGGCGTTCAAGCAGCGCATCATCATGCCCGTGGCCAACTCGTACGAAGAGACGGACCACGTGCTGGGGCACGAGCTGGTGCACGCCTTTCAGTACGACATCAGCGGCTTCGGGCGCGCGGGCGGCGGGCTGGAAGAGGCGGCCCGCCGCTTCAACGTCCCCGGCTGGTTCGTGGAGGGGATGGCCGAGTACCTGAGCGTGGGCCCCGTGGACCCGCACACGGCCATGTGGCTGCGCGACGCGGCGCTCACCGGCCGCATTCCCACCGTGGAGCAGCTGACCTACGACCCCAGCTTCTTTCCCTACCGCTGGGGCCAGGCGTTCTGGGCGTACGTGGGCGGGCGCTGGGGCGACGCCAGCATCGGGCAGATCCTGAAGCAGGTGGGGCAGGGCGTGCCCTACCCCGACGCCTTTCAGCGCATCCTGAACGCGTCGCTCGAAGAGATCGTGGACGACTGGGGCACCTCCATCCGCCGCACCTACCTGCCGCTGCTGGCCGAGCGGCGCGAGGCGCGCGAAGAGGCCGTTCCGCTCATCACCCTGAAGGGCGAGGGCGGGCAGATCAACGTGGCGCCGGTGGTCTCGCCCGACGGCAAGCTGGTGGCGTTCCTGTCGGAGCTGGAGTTCCTGGACGTGGAGATGTACATCGCCAGCGCCGAGACGGGCGAGATCATCCGCCGGCTGGTGCGGGGCACCGCGTTCGATCCCCACTACGGCAGCCTGCGCTACATCAACTCGGCGGGCACCTGGGCGCCCGACTCGCGGCGCTTTGCCTTCAGCGCGCTGCGCGACGAGCGCGACGTGGTGGTGGTGATGGACGCCCAGCGCGGCAGCCGGCTCAAGGAGTACGAGATCCCGGGGGTCAGCGAGATCACCAACCCCACCTGGTCGCCCGACGGGGCCACCATCGTGGTGTCGGGGCTGCGGGGCGGGCTGAGCGACCTGTACGCCATCGACGTGGCCACGGGGCGCACCCGGCAGCTGACGGACGACCGCTTCGCCGACCTGCAGCCCATGTACTCGCCGGACGGGCGCACCATCGCGTTCGCCACGGACCGGGGCGAGACGGACTTCAACAACCTGTCCTTCGGCGAGTACCGGCTGGGGCTGATGGACGTGGCCAGCGGCGAGATCCGCACGCTCGACCCCAACGGCGAGAACGCGCGCCGGGTGGTGGGCAAGAGCATCAACCCGCAGTGGACGCGCGACAGCCGGGCGCTGTACTTCATCTCGGACCGCACGGGCATTCCCAACGTGTACCGGGTGGAGCTGGCCAGCGGCGCGCTTACGCAGGTGACCGACCTGTTCACCGGGGTGAGCGGCTACACCGACCTGAGCCCGGCGCTCTCGGTGTCGCACAACGCCGACCGCATGGTGTTCACGGCGTACGAGCGCAGCGGGTTCAACATCTACTCCATCAGCAACCCGGTGGAGCTGGCGGGGACGGAGCCGGCGCCGCTGCAGACGGCCGCGGCGGGGGTGCAGGGCATTCCGCTGGCGGCGCTGCTGCCGCCGGTGCCGCGCCCCGAGGAGGCGCCGTACAACCGCGTGCTGCTGGCCATCAACGAGTACCAGACGGGGCTGCCGGACCCGGAAACCCAGGGCACCTGGACGGTGATCCCGTACCGGCCGCGCATTTCGCTGGACTACCTGGGGCAGCCCAGCGTGGGCGCCACGGTCAGCACGGGCGGCTTCAGCCGGGGCGGGCTGTACGGCGGCATCTCGGGCATCTTCAGCGACATCCTGGGCTACCACAACGTCTACGCCACGGTGCAGGCGCAGGGGCAGGTGGACGAGATCGGGTTCAGCACCCTGTACCTGAACCAGAAGCACCGCTGGAACTGGGGCGTGTCGGCGCAGCGCATCCCCTTCGTCTACGGCGGCTACGCCGAGGGGCTGAACGAGGACGGCGAGTACGTGGTGCAGCAGGTGCTGCTGCGGTACTTCGACACCAGCATCAGCGGCGTGACCCAGTACCCGTTCTCGCAGGTGCAGCGGGTGGAGTTCTCGGGCGGCGTGCGGCGCATCAGCAACGACCAGCAGATCACCGAGAACGTGTACGAGCCCATCATCCAGAACGGGCAGATCGTGGGGCTGAACGGCCCCGTCGACCAGCGCCGGCGCGAGGTGGAGGGCAACGCGTACAACCTGGCCGAGGCCTCGGCGGCGCTGGTGTACGACGCCTCGCTGATGGGCTACACGTCGCCCTTCGCGGGGCAGCGGTACCGCTTCGAGGCGGCGCCCACGGTGGGAAGCCTGCAGTTCACCACGCTGACGGCCGACTACCGCCGCTACGTCTTCCTGCGCCCGTTCACGCTGGCGTTTCGCGGCATGCACGTGGGCCGCTACGGCCGCGACGAGCACCGGGTGGGCGCCATCTACCTGGGCTGGCCGTTCCTGATTCGCGGCTACGGGCGTGAGAACGTGGCCGAGGCGTGCGCGCCCACGCTGCCGGACGGCGGGCCGGAGTGCGACCTGTACTTCGACGAGCTGACGGGGAGCCGGGTGGGCCTGGCCAACGTGGAGCTGCGGGTTCCCATCATCCGCCAGCTGGTGGTGGGCAACACGCTGGGGCTTCCGCCGGTCGAGGGCTTCCTGTTCGCCGACGCGGGCTCGGCCTGGGGCAAGGTGCAGGACGGCGCCGGCCAGATCGTGGAGTCGACGCCCACCTTTCGCCGCGGCATTCAGCCCGGCGCGGGAGACCGCGGCATCCTGACCAGCGCGGGCGTGGGCGCGCGGGTGAACCTGTTCGGCTACTTCGTGGTCGAGGCGGTGTACGTGAACGCCTTCGAGCGCGAGCGCGGCTGGCACTGGCAGTTCGCCCTGCAGCCCGGGTTCTAGGACGGACGGGAGTGCGGGAGTGCGGGAGTGCGGGAGTGCGGGAGTGCGGGAGTGCGGGAGTGCGAAAGTTCGCGCTCCCGCACTTTGGCGTTGGGGGGCTGGGTGCCGTGCCGTCCGCTGGCGCCCCCTCCGGGCTCGCATGACTCGCCCACCTCCCCCAAAACGGCTGGGGGAGGTTGGGTAACCGCTGGGGGTGGAGGCTCGGCGACGAGCATCGAACTGGCGCCGGCCGGGGGCCCCTCCCCCGGCCCCTCCCCGTTCGTTCCTCACGGAGAGGGGAGAATTCGATCGCGTTCCAGACAGCTCGTCGAGCGCGTCACCCTCCCCCGCGCAGTTTGCGGGGAGGGCCGGGGGGGGCGCCCGCCGCCGCAGCTCCAACCCCGTCGCGGCGCCGGCCATAACTCCCGCACGCACTCCCGCACTCCCGCACTCCCGCACTCCCGCACTCCCGCACTCCCGCACTCCCGCACTCCCGCACTCCCGCACTCCCGCACTTTCGCACTTTCGCACTCCCGCACTATCTTCCGCCGCATGACTGAGCGCCCATTCACCGAAAGCCGCGAGCAGCGCCGCCGCGCCATCCTGGACTCGGCGGTGCGGGTGTTCGCGGAGCATGGCTTCTTCGCGGCGCGCATCCGCGACATCGCCGCGGGGGCGGGGGTGGCCGAGGGCACCATCTACCTGTACTTCGAGGGCAAGGACGACCTGCTGCTCACCGCCTTTCGCGAAAAGGTGAACGAGTTCGTGGCGTCCGTGCGCGAGGTGACGGCGTCGGAGCTGCCCTTCGAGCAGCGGCTGGCGCGCTTCGCCGAGCTGCAGTTCCAGAGCATCGAGGCCGAGCCGCCCCTGGCCATGGTGCTGCTGCTGGAGTCGCGGCAGTCCAGCAAGTTCTACGGCGGCGCGGTGCGCGACGTGCTGCGGACCTACGCGCAGGCCATCGACACCCTGCTGGCCGGCGGCGTGGAGCGCGGCGAGCTGCGGGCCGACACCGAGATCCCGCTGGCGCGGCGCATGCTGATCGGCGCGCTGGAGGAGATCGAGCTGGAGTGGCTGCTGGGCGAGCGCACGCGTCCGCTCGCGGCCATCGCGCCGCGCTTTGCCGCGGCGTTCTACCGGGGCATCGTGGCGGGAGGGTGAGCTTGACACCCGCGCGCGCGGATGCCAGGTTGTGCGCCTGCCCGCGCGAGCGTCGGGCGGACGGAACCGGAACGAGCCCGCGCGTCGGGCGTGGCATGGCGGAACGAGCATGGCTGACCTGAACGTCCAGCGGACCACCACCCACACCGAGGTGGTTGAAGAGGAGTACGAGAACTGGGAGATCGCCCTCTGGCTGCTGGGCATCCTGGCCATTCCCGGCGTGCCCATCCTGATGGTGGTGTTCCTGACGCCCTGGAGCGGCCTGTAGCGCCCGGCTCCGTCCGCATCCCTCGAGGCCCCCGCCCGTCCAGCCGACGGGCGGGGGCCTTTGCGTCGCCGCGAGCGAAGATGCGTGTGGCGGGCGGGGACGGCACGTAGATTGACCGATGCCGGCCCGGTGCCCGGACGGGCGCCGGATGCCTTTCCGCGGACGCGGAGGTGCAGGATGAGGACGCGGTGCTGGATGCGACTTGCGCTGGTGCTCGCGGCGCTGGGGACGGCCGGGTGCGGCGGCGGGGGAACGCCCTCGCTGGGCAAGCCGGGCCCGCCGGTGTCGGTGCACGTGGCGAACGACCATTTCTCGGACGTCACCGTGTACGTGGTGCAGTCGGGGATGCGCTGGCGGCTGGGGATGGTGACGGGGCTCTCGCGCCAGCGGTTCACCCTGCCGCGCGTGGCCCACGACGCGGGCGACCTGCGCCTGCTGGCCGACCCGGTGGGCGGCGCGTACGGCTACCTGAGCCCGGCGGTGCGCGTGCACGCGGGCGAGACGGTGGACCTGCGGCTGCACGCCGAGCTCAGCATGTCCAGCGTCTCGGTCTGGGACCGCTGAGCGCGCCGGGCGGGCCGCGCCCGCTCTTTCGCTGCCGTAGAAAGGAATCACGCCTTCGTGCTGCGCCTGGACGACCTGCTTTCGCGCATTCCCGCCCGCCCCGACGCCGCCGGGCTGGTGGCGGGCTTCGTTCCCCCGCCGCGCTTCCAGGCCAAGCGCTTCGACGACTACCGCCCCGACCCGCGCCACCCCTCGCAGGCGGACGCGGTGCGGCGCCTGCGCGAGATCGCGGGTGAGCTGGAGCGCGCGGAAGGCGGATGGCGCCGGCTGCGCGCGGCGTTCGGCGGGGTGGAGCGCGGGGCCGGGGTGTACCTGGATGGCGGCTTCGGGGTGGGAAAGACGCACCTGCTGGCGTCGCTCTGGCACGCGTCCCCGGGGCCGCGGGCGTACCTGAGCTTCGACGAGCTGGTGTACGCCATCGGGCTGCTGGGGGTGGAGGGCGCGCGGCAGGCGTTCCGGGGGATGCGGCTGGTGGCGGTGGACGAGTGGGAGCTGGACGATCCGGGGAACCTGAAGCTGGCGCTGGCCTTTTTGCGCGGGGCGCTGGCGGACGGCATTCGCGTGGCCACCACCTCCAACACCATCCCGGACGAGCTGGGGCGCGGCCGCTTCGACCAGAAGAATTTCCGGACGGAGATCGAGGAGCTGGCCACCGCGTTCGAGGTGCTGCGCGTGGAGGGCGAGGACTACCGCCACCGCCGCTTCGAGGCAGACCCCGGCCGCGCGTACTTTCTGGACGACGGGGCGATGGACCGCGCCCGCGCCGCGGCGGGCGGGCGGGCGCTGGCGGCGCCGTTCGAGGAGCTGCTGCGCGGGTTGGGGGAGATTCACCCCATCCGCTACCACGCGCTGATCGGCGCGATGGACGCGCTGCTGGTGGAGGGGGTGCGGCCCATGGAGAACCTGTACGAAGGGCTGCGCTGGGTGCACTTCGTCGACAAGCTGTACGACAACGCGGTCCCTTTCGCCGCCACGGGCCAGGGGGGGCTGATGGGGATCTTTCCCGCCGAGTGGCTGGGCGGGTCGTACGGAAAGAAGTTCTCGCGCTGCCTGTCGCGCATGGAAGAGATGCTGGGTGAGCACCGCGCGGGGGCTGGAGGACGCGTGAGCGAGTAAACTCGCCGCAACAACCGCGGAAAGCCCCGCAAACCGCGCGGGGCTTCAACTGCACACTGAAACATCCGTACGACGCGAACCCGTCGGCCAAGGCCGACGTCGCGTTGTCCCAGCCGCGAATTCATTCGCCTGGTCCGGGCCCCGCGGGAGCGAGTAAACTCGCCGCAACAACCGCGGAAAGCCCCGCAAACCGCGCGGGGCTTCACCAGCGCACCGGAACATCCGTACGGCGCACACCCGTCGGCGAAGGCCGACATCGCGTTGTCCCAGCCGCGAATTCATTCGCCTGAGCTGCGCGAGGCTTCACCTGCGTGAACCGTATCTCGCCGGGATGTGGATCCCTGGATCATCCGGATTCTCAAGAACCTGTAGTGCCGTCCCAAACTCGTGTGACGAAGCCGCTGATGTCCGAGATGCCGACTGACTCCCTGCGTGACGACCTGCTGCGCCACATTTCCGCCGGGACGGGCGCGGCGATGGCGGAGGCGGAGTTCGATCGCCTGGCGCGGGCGGTGTTCGCGCACCAGTTCGCCCGCAACACGCCGTACCGGCAGTTCTGCAAGCGGCGCGGCGTCTCGCCGCACACCGTTGCGCACCGGGGAGAGATCCCGGCGGTGCCCACGGACGCGTTCAAGGCGGCGGCGCTGGTGTGCGGAGACCCGGCGGACGCGGTGGCGGTCTTTCGCACCAGCGGCACCACGGCGGGCCCGGAGCGCCGCGGCACGCACTACCTGCCGGACCTGGCGCTGTACGACGCGGCGCTGCGGGCCGGCTTTCGCGCCCACCTGCTGCCGGAGGGCGCGCGGATGCGGATGATCTCGCTGGTCCCCCCTCCCGAAGAGCTGCGCGATTCGTCGCTGTCGCACATGGCGGGCGCGGTGGTGGCGGATTTCGGGACGGCGAAGAGTGGATGGTACGTGTCGGCGGAGGGCGGCATCGACCACGCGCGGCTGGCGGATGCGGTGCGTGATGCGGAAGGGGCGGGCGAGCCCGTCTGCATCCTGGGCACCGCCTTCGCGCTGGTGCACTGGCTGGATGCGCTGCGCGACGCGGGGACGCGCGTTCGCCTGCCGCACGGATCGCGGCTGATGGACACCGGCGGCTTCAAGGGCCGCTCGCGCGAGGTCACGCGGGAGGAGCTGTACGGCGCGGTGGAGGAGCGGCTGGGGATTCCCGCCGCGTGGTGCGTGAACGAGTACGGGATGACGGAGATGTCGTCGCAGTTCTACGACGGCGTCGCGGGATCGGCCTTCGCGCCCGCGGAGCGGCTGCACGCCGGGCCGCCGTGGGTGCGCACCGAGGCCACCGATCCCGAGACGCTGCGCCCGCTTCCGCACGGCGAGACGGGCGTGCTGCGCCACTTCGACCTGGCCAACCTCGACTCCGTGATGGCCATCCAGACCGCGGACCTGGGCGTCACCTCGCCGGAGGGCTTTCGCGTGCTGGGCCGCGCGCGCGGCGCCGAAGCACGCGGCTGCTCGCTGGCCATGGACGACCTGCTGCGCGCCATCGGCCGCTGACGCGCGTCAGCCGGCGGCGACCGGATCCACCGCGCCCGCCCGCCTTCGCCGGATCGCGCGCGCCACCAGCAGCAGCGCACCGAAGATCGCGGCGCCCATCGCCGTCTGGATCACCAGGTTCAGGATGGCGCCGGGGCGCAGCACGTTGAGCGCCGTATCCACCATCCCGTCGCCCTCCACCGGCACCTTGGGAAAGAACTTTCCCAGCGAGTACGGCCGCGCGCCGGTGAAGGGCCAGCCCAGCATGAGGTTGGTGGGCCCGCTCTCGTCCAGCAGGTCCACCAGCAGGTGCGAGCCGTAGCCGATCCCCGCGATGGCCGCCCACCGCCCGCCGCCGGCCGCGTACGCCAGCAGCGCCACCACGGTCGTGGCCGAGAGGCTGTGGCTGAAGGTGCCGTGGTAGCTGCCGCCCCTGCCCAGCAGAATGCCCAGGATGATGTCGCCGTCGGGCGCGGCGGCCAGCACCGCGGCCACGGCCCACGCGAACCGGCGCGGCGGCGGCTGCCGCATTCCGGCGAGCGCCACCTCCGCCAGCCCGGCGCCGATCAGCATGTGTGCGGGAGGAAACGCCATTCTGCCTGGTTTACGCGGTGATCGAAACGGAAACGGTGCACCCGGGTTCGCGCCGCCCATGGCACCAATCGTTCCGCGCGCACCTGTAAGGCCGGCCGAGCACCACGGATTTCCCCCTCCGCAAAGATGAACCCCTCCCCCGGCAAGCCCGGGAGAGGGGTCCACGCTGTGGCCACCGCGCGCCGCGATCGGCGTGGCGGCCCAGAGCCGCTTAGTTGCAGCGGCAGGAGTACTCTTCGGTGCAGAAGCAGTGGTACGGAGGGCAGGTGGTTTCCGTGCAGCCGCCGATGCGGGTGCCGATCTGCTGCCCTTCCACCGTTCCGCGCTCCTCGGACCGTTCCGCCGTCTCGAACGATTCCACCTGGAGCGAATCGAGCTTCATCTGGATCTTCTTCATGGCCGCTTCTCCCTGGGATGGGGCGTGACAGGACGCCGGGCATACGTGGCGCCCCCGATGCAGGTCGTTCCCCTATCAGACGCCTTTCGCGCACCAGATGTTGGATTGCCGCCCCAGGCGCGTCGTGCCCGATGGAATCCGCCGCCCCGTTCCCCCCGCCACCCGTTCACCCCTTCACCGCGCCAACCGTTCACCTTCACCGCCGCCCTTGCGTCGGCACCGGTCCTGCAAACAGATTGGGCGGCTTTTCTCGAAGCGAAAAATCCGTCCGGCATCCCCGAAACAGGTGGAATGAGCAAGCGCAGCGCAGCCGGGCCCCACACGCCCAGCGTAACCCCCGTATTTCCGCTCATCCTGCTGGAAACCATGCGCGACATGGACAAGCCGGACGAGGTGCTCGAGGGGGAGAACCTGGCCGCCAGCATGCCCCGCCGCCTGGGGCTGAGCGACGTGGTGTACCTGCAGATCCACAAGTTTCGCGAAGAAACCAAGAAGAAGAGCCTGCAGACGCCGGCCGTGGTGGAGGACCTCATCCGCCTGGTCATCCGCCGCCCCGACGCCGACGAGATCTTCGAGGAGGCCGGCCGCCGGGTGGCCCGCCACGCCTGGGCGGAGAAGTCGGGCGCGTCGCGGCGCTGGCTGAAGCTGCTGCCGTCCGGCATGCGGCTGCACGCCGCCGCCCGTGGCGCGCGCAAGGTGATGGGCGAGATGGCGGGAAGCGCGCAGCTGGAGGTGCAGGCGCGCCCGCTGCTGGTGCGCCTGCGCGGCTCGCTGACCAGCACCGCCGACCCGGGCGGGGCGGCGTGCGCCTTCTACACCGGCGTCCTGGCGGAGCTGATGACGCAGTACACGGGGCGCCCCCACACCGCGCAGCACCCGCGCTGCCACGCCCGCCGCGCCGACGCCTGCGAGTGGACCGCGCTGGTGGCCGGCTGACGGCGCGTCAGGCGCCTTCCGGCCCGCAGACCTCGTCCAGGTTGTCCACCCCCGCCTCGCGAAACAGCTTGCGCCGCACCCGCCGGTCGTAGAGCGCCCACTTCAGCTCCTCGCCCAGCGGGTCGTCCTCGTCGCCCTTCAGGAACCCCAGCTCGATCTCGAACCCGCCCGCCCGGCTGCGCCCGCCGCCGTACGGGCGGCCGCGCAGGTCGTCGCCCAGCGCGTCGCGCAGGAACGCGTCCACCTGCATGGTGCTGCTCAGCGTCCGCAGGCTTCCCGTCACCACCTCGCGCCCGTCCTCCTCGCCCAGCAGGCCGTAGACGATGGAGGTGTGCACGTTCTCTTCCGTCAGCAGGAAGTCGGCGGCCACGGGGATGGCGTCGCGGTCGGCCCAGCGCACGTAGCCCACGCCGGCGATGGAAAAGCCGTTGCGCACGGTGCGGCTGTGCAGCGCGCTCTCGATGACCCGCATGGTGCCGCGCGACTTCTGCACGCACAGCACCTTTTCCAGCAGGTCCGCGTCGATGAAGCGGCTCAGGAACGCCGCCGCGCGGTACTCCGGCGGCCGCGCCCGCACGAACCCGTCCGTCTCGCTGTGCAGCCCGTGCATCAGCGCCGTCGCCAGCCGCTCGTGGTGCTCGTTCCCCGGCTCCAGCGTCATCAGCGCGCCGCTGGACAGGTACTCGGCGAAGATGGTGGCGGCGGCGCCCATGGGGCGGACGTCCGAAAAGATGGGGTCCAGCACGTCGTCGGGGTCGTGGTGGTCCACCACGGCCAGCGTGGGCACCCCCGCCGCCTTCAGCAGGTCCGTCAGGTGCGTGGTGGCGCCCTGGTTGTCGACGAACACGGCCGCGGCGTAGCCGCCCAGGTCCATGGCGGGCTCGTACTCGCGGACGGGGATCTCCAGCAGGTTCACCAGCGCGCGGTTCTCGGCGTGGCTGATCTGCCCGTCGTACACCAGCTCCGCGTCGATGTCGAAGCGGCGCGCGATCTCGCGGTACGCCATGCCGCACGAGATGGCGTCGGGGTCCGGAAAGTCCTGCAGCGCCACGATGTGCCGCTCGCCGCGCCGCGATTCCAGCAGCCGCGCCAGCTCCGCCGCGCGCACCGCGCTGGCGTCCTGCGTGGGCGTCTGCGGCTGCACGGCCGCCACGGCCGTGCCCGTTTCCCCGTTCTCCGACATCAAGCGCCGCCTCTCTGAAATGATGGGTCCGCCGGGAATGGTTGGAAGGGGCGTGCCAGAGCGGGGGACAAGTGAGGAAAGTGCGGGAGTGCGGGAGTGCGAGAGTGAGCGGCGGAAGGTACGCGGTGCTTCGAATGGGATCGGCGCGAGGGGCGGCGCCCCCTCCGGGCTCGCATTACTCGCCCACCTCCCCCAAAACCCCTGGGGGAGGTTGAACCGCGATACATGGCCACGTGGCAGGCACTTGCCCCGGCTCCGCGCCCCGCCAGCCCGCGAAGGCGGGCTTCGCGTGGTTGTTGCAGCGAATTCATTCGCCCTTGCGGGGTCGTCCGATACTCCGCGATGAGCGGGTGAACCCGCTGCTGGGAAAGCGACAAGCCCCGTCCCGGGCTCGCTGCGCTCGCCGGACGGGGCTTCAACTACAAACCATCGACATCCGACTTCCTGAGGGAGGCGCCGCTCCGCAACCTGTTCCTACGATGGACTTTGGCGCCGACGGAAGGATCTCGCTGGCAGAACCGGGGGGCTGGGTTTCTGCCAGGTGCTTGCCCCCCGCGAGCCGGGAGGAGGTCCTTCGGCCGCGCGCAGGTGGTTGCGCGGCTTCTGGTTACGCGTGGTGCGCTCCCTCAGGAAGTCAGATTCCCGCGTGACTCTCAGGGTCTGGAACACCCCGGCCGTTCATCCGTCGCGTCAGTCCTTGTCCTCGCGCCGGCCGCAGCGAAGGGGGTTCTCGTCGGAGTTGTCGTTGGTCAGGTTCAGCCGCAGCGTGTCGCCGGAGCGCACGCGCAGGGGCGCCAGCCACGTCCAGCGCCGCTCGCCCAGCGTGGTGTCGGCCCACAGCAGGTACTCGCCGGGCGGCACGCTGTCCATGGCGAACTGCGCCTGCGCGTCCGTCATCGTGGAGCGCAGCACCAGCGGGCGAAGGACGCCGCGGCGCGCCTGCCAGCCGCGCGCCCATGCCTCCGGCGGGGGCGGCGTGTCGCCCGGGCCGCGCGAGGGGCACAGCGGCGCCAGCAGGGAATCCAGCGTCTCCTCTTCGCGCAGCAGGTGCACGGGCATCGCCGTCAGGTTGATCTGCTGGTCGATGTTCTGCGCCATGAACGCATCGCCCACCACGCGTCCCGGCGCCTTTTCGCCGCCGCCGCAGCCGGCGGCCAGCACCAGCGCCGCCGCCCATCCCGCCCGTCTCATCTCTCCCGCCATGGCCGTCCGTTCAGGGCGACGCCACGGGAAAGCGGCCGGCGTACTTGCCGATCCACTCCTCCGCGGCTTCGTGCGTCGTCAACTCCCGGCCCTCCCGCTCGCGCACCTCGTCGCGGTAGCGCTCGATGGTGCACACCTGCTCCACCATCCGCGACCGGAAGGCGTCCGTGGCGTCCAGGAACTGCACGCCGACGAGAAAGGCGCCCTCCTCCGGACGGCACCACGCCACCCGCGCCTGCGCGTTGAACGGCGGGTCCACGTCGGGAATGGCGATCTCGATGGTGGCGCCCTCCGCCGGGCACATCGGCGAGACGAACGCCAGGCCGCCGTGGCTCACGTTGCGCCCGGTGGCCGCGGCCTCGTCCCCCTCCAGCGTCCGCACCTGGATGGGCACGTCGGCGGTGTGGCGGATGTACTCGCGGCGCGGGTTGTGTTCGGTGCTCAACGGAGGTTCGCCTGATTGCGGGTCCTGGCCGGAACGGTGGCCGCGTGGGCAAGGTGCGGGCCGATGGGTCAGACGGTGAGCGAATACCGCTCGTCCGGCCCCGCGGCGGAGGGGGTGAAGCCCATCCGGCGCAGGTACGCGGCGTGTTGCGGCGTTCCCGGCTCGCTCACGATCTGCTGGATGCCCCGTGACCGGAAGAACTCGCGCTCCTGCGCGAACAGGTACCGGCCGATCTTGAAGTCGCGGTACTGGGGGATGACGAAGTCCAGCGTCACGCACAGCCGCCCGTCCCCCTCCACGCGGCCGATGAACAGCCCCGCCGGCACCATGTCGCGCAGCACGAAGACCGTCAGGTCGCCCGCCGCCGGCTCGAAGCGCGCGCCGGGGATGAAGCGCCGGATCTCGCGCGCGTAGAAGTCCAGGAAGTGCCGCAGGTAGTGCGAGTCCGGCTCCACGCTCAGCAGGTGAAAGTACTCCCGCGTGCGCAGCATCTGGTACAGGTAGTAGATGTTGATGAGGACGATGAAGCCGTTCATCGCCGCCACCGGGTACGCGTGGATCAGCACCCCGTACACCGTGAACACCGCGGATCCTGCCAGGTTGATGAGCCGCAGGCGCAGGATGGAGCTCATCATCAGCGACACGGCCACCAGCGCCGACGCCACGTATCCGATCACTTCGTACAACAGCTGCCTGTCCATCCGCTCCAGCCCGGCCGGGGTGCTCGATTCATGGTTCGCGAGGGCATCAATCCATCCCCCGCGCCCCGATCCCGCAAGCCCCCCGCGCGCTACCGCGGCGAGGGCGCCGGCGTGGAGGGAGGCCGGCGCGGCATCTGGTTCCCGTTGTCGATGTCCGCCGCGATCATCCACGGCCCGCCCGGCGTGCGGCGCAGCGCCAGCACGAACTTGCCCATCTCCGCGCCCTCCCCGTAGGCGTACGCCCCCACGATGTAGCCGACGGAGTCGTCCGCCGCGTACCCCAGCGCCCGCAGCCGCAGCGGTCCGCCGCCCTGGGCGTAGGCCTGCTGGATGGCCGTGCGCCCGCGCACCGGCGGCCGCCCGTTCTGCAGCACGAACCCGTCTTCGGCGAACAGCGCCGCCAGCGCCGCCTCGTCCCCCGCCGCCCAGCCCCGCTCGTAGTCGCGCAGCACCCGTTCGATCTCCGGCGGCAGCGTCGCCGTAGGCAGCGGCGCGGGCGCCGCCTCCTGCGCGCGCACAGCCGGGGGCGCGGCGATGCACAGGATGGCGAGCAGGGCGGCGGATTTCAGCAGGCGCATGATGGCACTCGTTGGTCGAGGTGGTTGAAAAGACGGTGCGGCAGTCAAACGCACCGGGGTGCACGCCTCTGACGCCTTTGGATCGGCTAAAGGTTGTCTCGCGCTCGTGTGGCTGGTCCTAAAGTCATTTTCGACGGCGAGTGTTTCGGTTCACCTGCCAATCGCCGATCCGGACGCGTCACCTTCGTGTGCTCGCAATGCGCCGCCACCGCTGGAGACCGGCTTCTGCTCATCGCTGTTCCACTCGAATCGCGCCAGCCACGTTGCCGGGTTGTACCGCGGGTGGCGGTGTTCGCACGCGGTCTTTCCAGGCTTTTCGAAGCGTGGATAGCTTCGCGGGCATGACGAAACCACTCGTATACATCGAGACCACGGTACCGAACTTCTACTACGATTTCCGGCCAGACCCGGCGATCATCGAACGCCGCACCTGGACACGTGCCTGGTGGGCATCGGCTGCGGATCGGTACAAGTTGCTGACGAGCGAAGCAGTAGTTGAGGAACTCGAGCGTGGCACAAGCAGGTTCGTGCCACTCAGGCTGCAACTGCTCCGCAATCTACCAGCACTTCCGATCACGTCCGAGATTATAGAGATTGCAGGCACTTACATCCGCAACAAGCTTATGCCGGCCGGACCGAATGGCGATGCGTATCATCTGGCGCTTGCATCGTACTACGAATTCGATTTCATTGTCACATGGAACTGCCACCATCTGGCAAACCCAAATAAGCGTGCACACATCCGCCATATCAACCGCCTGCTAGAGTTGTCTGTTCCGGAGATCGTGACGCCGCTGGAACTGCTGAGGAGGACGCGATGAAGGATTTAGCGGATACGCCGTGGACTGCGGCGGACGAGGCTGTCGAAGAGGTTCGGGAGATCCGTCGGCGTATCTCGGCTCAGTTCGACAACGATCCGGTAAAGCTCGGAGAGCACTACATTGAGCTTCAGAAGCGGCATGCGGACCGGCTGGTCGATCCCCGGACGTGGAAGAAGGGAGAATCCGCTGCCTGATGCGCGATCCCTGCACTCCGAACTCGGGACACCAGAGAAGTTGCTGAGGAGGCTCGATGAAGGACGCGATGGATGAGCCCTGGACGGAAGCCGACGACGTGATCGAGGAAGTGCGGGAGATCCGGAGAAGGATCTCCGCGCAGTTTGATGACGACGTGGGAAAGCTTGCCGACTTCTACATGGAGTCACAGAAGCGGCACGGTGACCGGCTGGTTGATCCGCAGACTTGGCGGAAAGGGAAATCGGCCGCCTGACCTCAACCTCGTAGCGGCTCCGGAGGACGCGATGACGTACCGGATAGATGAACCCTGGACCGCAGCCGACGATGCAATCGAAGAGGTGCGCGAGATTCGGCGGAAGATCTCCGAGCAGTTCGATCACGATCCGGTCAGGCTGGTCGAGTACTACATGGAAGTCCAGAAGCAGTACGCCGACCGGCTGGCTGATCCGCGAATCCGCAGAAAGCAGGGGAAATCCGCCGCCTGATTAACTGCACACGGGTGGTCGTCGCTGAGATTTCTTCGGCGCCCCCGGACCTGCTCAGGAGGACCTGATGTGTGATCCTATCGACGAAGAATGGACCGAAGCGGACGAGGTCATCGAAGAAGTGCGCGAGATCCGGCGGCAGTTCTGGGCCCGGTTCGACAACGATCCGGTGAAGGTCGTCGAGTACCTCATGGAGAGGCAGAAGCAGCACCCTGAGCGGCTCTGGGATCCGCGTACGCGCGATCGCAAGGACAAGTCCGCGGCCTGAGCGGGTTGTGAGCCGCGGCGCACTTGCGTCCTCCGGCATCCTTCGTTATCGTTTCGGCCGCACCCGCAGGGGTGCCGCGGCGAGTTGCAGCGATTGCTCCGCGTTATAAATGTGCTAAACCGCTCGCGGGGCCTCCGCAGCGGAACAATGCTGTGGAGGCCCCGTTTTCGTTTTTGAGATGACTGTTTCCCGGCCCGGGGGCAACTCCGGGCGGCGCGAGCGCTTTGACCGACAGCTTGGCGGGCTCGCACCAGCAACGGGAATCGCCTAAAGCGTCGCACGGCCTTGCCGTCCTGACCGACGGCGGGCCTTTTTTGTCGGTCCCAACGCTTTTACCGCACGAGAGCCAGATGAGCACCATCCTGACCGAGACCGAGGCGCCGCCGGCGGTGACCTACACGTTCACCTCCGAGTCCGTGAGCGAGGGGCACCCGGACAAGGTGTGCGACGCCATCGCCGACGCCATCCTGGACGCGCACCTGGCGCAGGACCCCGCCAGCCGCGTGGCCTGCGAGGTCCTGGTCAAGGAGCGCCACGTGGTGCTGGCGGGCGAGATCACCAGCAACGCCACGGTCGACCACGAGGCGGTGGTGCGCCAGACCATCCGCGAGATCGGCTACACCGACGCGGACCAGCCCTTCCGCGCCGACGACGTCAACATCATCTCCTTCCTCTCGGCCCAGGCCGCCGAGATCGCGCAGGGCGTGGACGCCGACACCAGCCTGTCGGGCGACCAGGGCGCGGGCGACCAGGGGATCATGTTCGGCTACGCCACGGACGAGACGCCGGAGCTGATGCCGCTGCCCATCCTGCTGGCGCACCGCCTGGCACGCGTGCTGGCCGGGCACCGCAAGGCGGGGACGGTGAGCTGGCTGCGCCCGGACAGCAAGACGCAGGTGTCGGTGGCGTACCAGGGCAACGAGCCGGTGGCGGTGACCGACGTGCTGGTGAGCACCCAGCACTCGGCCGACGTGGACCGCGACACCATCCGCCACTTCATCGCCACCACGGTGATTCCCGAGGCGCTGGGCGGCTGGTACCACGACGACCTGAAGATCCTCGTCAACCCCACCGGCAGCTTCGTGCAGGGCGGCCCGTCGGCCGACGCGGGCGTGACGGGGCGCAAGATCATCGTCGACACGTACGGCGGCGCGGGGCGGCACGGCGGCGGCGCGTTCAGCGGCAAGGACCCCAGCAAGGTGGACCGCAGCGGCGCGTACTTCTGCCGCTTCGTGGCGCGCGAGATCGTCAAGGCGGGCCTCGCCCGCCGCGCCGAGGTGCAGGTGGCGTACGCCATCGGCATGGCGCAGCCGGTGTCGGTCAAGGTGGACACCTTTGGCACGGGCGACGCGGCGGCGGCGGCGGAGTTCGTCAAGGCGGGCTTCGACTTCCGCCCGCGCGCTATCATCGACCGGCTGAACCTGCTGCGCCCCATCTACAGCCAGACCACCAACTACGGGCACTTCGGCAAGCCGGAGCTGCCCTGGGAGATGTGAGCGCGTCCGCACGACGCGCTTGACGGACCTTTCGCGAAGAGCGAACGTACGACAGAGCACGCGCGGCACGCCGCCGCGCCGATTGAACCGAAGCAACCGAGACCTGACGACGATGGACATCCGCCCCGCCTTCACCATGTGCATGTGCTGCATGTGCTGCATGTGTCAGTGCGTCGCTCCCCCGGGAGAGACGGACGGGCGCGCGCGTGCATCCACACGGCACGGCAGCGCGAGATAAGCCAGAGCTAAAGACTCGGCAGATCTGACCCCCGCCCGGCCCTCTCCCACACGGAGAGGGCCGGGCTTTTTTCGTTCGTATCGAAACACACACGGAGAAGCGGAAGATGAGCATCATCGAAGAGACGACCGTAAAGCTGGGCCTGGGCACCCGCGCCGTGCACAGCGCGCAGGAGGTGGCCGATCCCACCACCAACGCCCGCGCGGTGCCGATCTACGCCACCACGTCGTACGTGTTCAACGGGCCGGAGCACGCGGCCAGCCTGTTTGGCCTCAAGGAGTTCGGCAACATCTACACGCGGATCATGAATCCGACGACGGACGTGTTCGAGCGGCGGATCGCGGAGCTGGAGGGGGGCACGGCGGCGGTGGCGGTGGCCAGCGGGCAGGCGGCGCAGACGCTGGCGCTGCTGAACCTGGCGCAGGCGGGCGACAGCATCGTGGCATCGTCCTCCCTCTACGGCGGCACCTTCACCCTGCTCAAGTACACGCTGGGCCGGCTGGGCATCACCACGCGCTTCGTGGATGGGAACGATCCGCGGGCGTTCGCCGACGCCATCGACGAGACCACGAAGGCGGTCTACGTGGAGACCATCGGCAACCCGCGGCTGGACGTGCCGGACTTCCGCGCCATCGCGGACGTGGCGCACGCGGCGGGCGTTCCCGTGGTCGTCGACAACACCTTCGCCACGCCCTTCCTCTTCCGCCCCATCGAGCACGGCGCGGACGTGGTGGTCCACTCGGCGACCAAGTGGATCGGCGGGCACGGGACGTCCATCGGCGGCGTGGTCGTGGACGGGGGGACGTTCGACTGGGCCAACGAGCCGCGCTTCAAGGACTTCTACGTGGACCCGGAGCCGGCGTACCACGGGCTGAGCTTCGCGCCCACGTTCGGCAGCATCGCCTTCGCCATCCGCCTGCGGGTGCTGCTGCTGCGCGACGTAGGCGCGGCGCTCAGCCCCTTCAACTCCTTCCTCTTCCTGCAGGGGCTCGAGACGCTGCACCTGCGCATCCAGCGGCACACCGAGAACGCCCTGGCCATCGCGGAGTTCCTGGAGGGTCATCCCTCCGTGACCTGGGTGAGCTACCCGGGGCTGGAGTCGCATCCCACCCACGCGACGGCCAAGCGATACCTGGAGGGCGGCTTTGGCGGTGTGCTGACCTTTGGCGTGCTGGGCGGGGAAGAGGCGGCGAAGCGGGTGATCAGCGAGTCCAAGCTGTTCTCCCTCGTGGCCAACGTGGGGGACGCGAAGAGCCTGATCATCCACCCCTGGAGCACCACGCACGAGCAGCTGGAAGAGGCGGACCGCACGGCGGCGGGGGTGACGGCGGACCTGATCCGGCTCTCCGTGGGGATCGAGGACGTGGACGACCTGGTCCGCGACTTGGACGCGGCCCTGCGCGCGGCGGTAGGCCTGTGAGCACCGGGCCGCTGGTCATCAAGTTCGGCGGCACGTCGCTGGGCTCGCCCGCGCGCATACGGCGGGCGGCCCGGCGGGTGGCCGCCCACCTGCGCCGCGGCCGGCAGACAGTGGTCGTGGTGAGCGCGATGGGGAGCGCCACGGACCGCATCGTCCGGCTGCTGGCATCCGTGAGCGGCGGGCGGCCGGACGGGCGCGAGGCGGACCGCGCGCTGGCCACGGGCGAGGAATTGTCCGCCGCGCTGCTGGCCGCGGCGCTCGCGGGGCTGGGCATCCACGCCCGCAGCCTGCGCGGCGGCGAGGCGGGGGTGTGGGCGGAGGGCGGGTTCTGCGGCGGGCAGATCGAGGACGTGGATCCAGCGCCGCTGCGCCGCCTTCTCGCCGCCGGCACCGTGCCCGTGGTCGCCGGCTTCCAGGCTGTCCGCGACGATGGCGAGACGGTCACGCTGGGGCGCGGCGGATCGGACACCTCGGCGGTGGCGATCGCGGCGGCGCTGGGGCCGGCGGAGTGCCACATCGTCACCGACGTCTCCGCCGTGCACGACCGCGACCCGCGCCTGCACGCCGACGCCCGGCCGATCCGCGAGATCGACCCGCTCGCCCTCGTCGTGCTGGCGGAGGGCGGGGCGCAGGTCGTCCATCCCACCGCCGCGCGGCTGGCGCTGGAGCGCGGGGTTCCGCTGCGCGTCTACCACCACCGCGCGCCGCTCTCGGGTGGCGGCGGAACGCTGGTGCGCACCACCCGCGCGCTGGAGGCGGCGTGAGCGGGCGGGAGCCGCGCTACCAGCACGTGGGCGACTTCCGGCTGGAGAGCGGCGAGGTGCTGCGGGGGGTGACGCAGGCGTACCACCTGGACGGCGCGCTGAACGAGGCGCGCGACAACCTGGTGCTCGTCATCCACGCGCTCACCGGCTCCGCGGACGCGGCCGGCGACTGGTGGGCGGACGCCATCGGGGCGGGAAAGACGATCGACACGGAGCGGTACGCGGTGCTGTGTACGAATTTGCTGGGCGGGTGCTACGGGACGGGGTGGTCGGGAACGGCAGGGGCAGGGAATAGGGAACAGGGAATAGGGAATAGCGGGCAAAAGAAGAGCGCTTCGGATGATGAGGAGGATCGTGCGCATCCGGTGATTACGACGTGGGACCAGGCGCGGCTGATCCAGACGCTGGTCGAGGAGCTGGGGATTGCGTCGGTGGCGCTGGTGACGGGCGGGTCGCTGGGGGGGATGGTGGCGATGGAGTGGGCGGCGCAGAACCCGGCGCTGGCGCGGTCGGTCGTCGTCTTCGCGGCGCCGGCGGCGCACACGGCGCACGCCATCGCGTGGAACCACGTCCAGCGCCGCGCCATCCAGGCCGCGGGGGAGCGGGGGCTGGAGATCGCGCGGATGGTGGGGATGATGACGTACCGCACGGCGGACGAGCAGGCGCGGCGGTTCGGACGGGCGCGGACGGCGGAGGGAGAGTGGCAGGTGGGGTCGTACCTGGACCACCACGGGCGCAAGCTGCGCGCGCGGTTCAGCGCGCGCAGCTACCTGGCGCTGATGGCGGCGATGGATTCGCACGACGTGGGTGCGGGGCGCGGCGGGGTGGCGGCGGCGCTCCGGCGGATCGAGGGGCGGCTGACGGGCGTCGGCATCCCCGGCGACCTGCTGTACGGCGCGGACGACGTGCGCGAATGGACGGAGGCGGCGGGTGCGGAGTACCGGGAGATCCGGAGCGTCCACGGCCACGACGCGTTTCTGCTGGAATCCGCGCAGGTGACGGAAATCCTTGAAGATGCGCTCCGGGCCGCCGAGCCGGCCGGGGCGGGAGCATTTGGACGATGAGCACTGCACTGAAGATCGGCGAGGGGCGCATCCACGTGCCCGCCCTTTCGCGTGGCGTGCGCACGGTGCGCGTGGCGCTGGCGGGGTGCGGCACGGTGGGCGGCGAGCTGGTGCGCATTCTTCACCACGCGGGCGACGAGATCCGCCAGCGCCACGGCCTGCGCTTCGAGCTGGCGCGCGTGCTGGTGGCGCACGCGGGCCGGCCGCGGCCGGACGAGCTGGACCGCGCGCTGCTGACCACGGAGGTGGACGCGTTCCTGGCCGCGGCGGCGGAGGCCGACGTGGTGGTGGAGGCGATCGGGGGATTGGACCCGGCGCTGCGCATCGCGCGGACGGCGCTGGGGGCAGGGCGGCGGCTGGTGACCGCAAACAAGGCGCTGGTGGCGGCGCACGGGCCGGAGCTCGTCGCTCTCGCACGGCGCAGCGGCGGGCGGCTGGACTTCGAGAGCGCGGCGGCGGGCGGCATCCCCGTCGTCCGCGCGCTGCGGGAGCCGCTGTCGCTCACCGGCATCCACTCCGTGCGCGGGATCCTGAACGGGACGACGAACTACGTCCTGAGCCGCATCGAGGACGGATGGTCGTTTCCCGACGCGCTGGCGGACGCGCAGGCGCGCGGCTTCGCGGAGGCGGACCCCTCGCGCGACCTGAGCGGCGAGGACGCGGCGGACAAGCTGCGCATTCTGGCGTGGCTGGCGTTCGGGGTGCCGCCGGCGCGCCTGGAGATCCGCCGCCGCGGCCTGGGCGACGACGCGGAGCGCCTGGTGCGCACCGCCCGCGCGCTGGACGGGGCGGTGCGCATCGTGGCCGAGGCGGCGCGGACGGCGGAGGGGGTGACGGCCAGCGTGGAGCCGGTGCTGGTGGCCGCCGCGTCGGACCTGGCCCGCACGCGCGATGAGCTGAACCTGGTCGTGCTCGACAGCCGGTGGAACGGGCGCATCGCGCTGGGCGGTCCCGGCGCGGGCGGCGGGCCGACGGCAAGCGCGCTGCTGGGCGACATGGTGCGCTCCGCCAAACGCCAGCGCCTCCCCGCGCCCTCCGCCGCGCCCGCCATCCCGGACCGGCGCGCGCACGGGTGGGCCGTGGGTGTGGACCGCTCGCGCGGCGCGCAGGACACCCTGGGCCGCACGCTGGAGCGCGCCGGCATCAACAACCAGCGGATGGCGTGGACCCGCGACGCCGTCGCCGCGCGCACAGAGCCGGTGCCGTGGGCGCGCGTGAGCCTGGCTGTGCGCGCGCTGGAGGCGCAGGGGCTGACCCCCGCCGTGCTGCGCGTGGATCAATGAGCGAGCATTCGAGAAATGCGAACCGGGCCCCTGGCGCGGTTATACCGAATACGGGAAAACAACACCATCAAGGGTACAGAGGAACAGAGTCAGACAGAGGAGCCAAGATGAGGATCAGCTCGCTTTCTCTGTCTGACTCTGTTCCTCTGTACGACTATTCTTTTTCAGGATCTGGTTTCGTGCGTCCGGCACGTCGTGCGTGTCGGGATTACTTTCCTGGAACTGCGGGCCGGTCCGGAGACTGGTTTGATGGTCGTCGGAGTGGGTGGCGGATCCTGGCGGATTCCTCGGTTGCCGCGAACTCTGGCCCGTGGAACTTCTCCGCGGGCCGCGGTCTTTGTCCGGAGGCGCGGCGGCGATGCCTCAGCGTGTACCTGCCCGGCCACAGAACCGGCGCGGCGCAAAAAAGTTTCAGAATCCTGAAGTGGAATCCTAAATTATTGTCTTGGAAATAGTTGGATAAACGTCTCCAGTGCTGGAGTGGGCGTGGAGGCGATTGGCCTGAAACGTGATTTTAAGGATGCCGTCACCGGCGCGGCGCCGGCGGCCACCGAACGCCCGGACGAGGATGCGATTCGTCCGCGGCACATCACGAACCATCAGGCACATGAGGGATAGCACCATGAAGAAGCTCATGCTCAAGCTGGACGAACTGCAGGTGGAGTCGTTCTCCACCGCCGCGACCGCCAAGGGCGCCGGCACCGTGCGCGCCAACGGCTGGGACACGGATACCGGCTGCGTGCCCAGCGCCGCGGGCGACGACGGCTGCTCCGCGTACTACACCTGCATCGACGGGTGCGGGGGCAGCAACCCCAACAGCGGCTGGTACACCTGCGGCGACGGGAGCAACTGCCAGGTCGAGACCGAGTGGGTCAACTGCACCTACGACTACAAGCACTGCGGCTGGTGACCGGCCGGCGGTGAACGGACAGGAAAGCCGCGGCCCGGAAGGGCCGCGGCTTTCTCGTTTTTCACCCTCGTTGTTCCAAGCGGGATCAAACCTGGACGTGCGGTGTCATGGTTGCGGCGCGAGTGGCGTGGGTGCGGCTCAGAAGCAGGGGCGGGCGTTTGCGGTCCGCCGTGCTCAGGGCTAACTTGCGCGCTCGCATGACCCCCGGCCCGGCCCACGGATTGCGGGCTCCGGGCCGGGCTCGCGCAAACAGGCGGGGCTGAAGCCGCACGCGCGCTTCGCCCCGCCGTCCGCACAACGAGCCAGCGGCGGGGCCGGCGTGCCCCGCAGACTTGAGGGAATATGAGCATCCAGGCGCCCGGGGCCCCGCAGCGCGGCTACGCGCCCGCGGGCAAGGACAACGGGATCGTCAAGAGCAAGGGCACCGTCAACCTGCCGCGTCCGGACGGCAGCGAGCCGGTGAGCCACCGCGCGCGCAAGCCCGAGTGGCTGAAGGTGCGCGCCCCCGGCAGCCCCAACTACCTGCGGCTCAAGGAGCTGATGCGGTCGCAGGGGCTGCACACCGTCTGCGAAGAGGCGCACTGCCCCAACATCGGCGAGTGCTGGGAAAGCGGCACCGCCACGTTCATGATCCTGGGCGACGTGTGCACCCGCGCCTGCAAGTACTGCGCGGTGGCCCACGGCCTCCCCACCGAGCTTGACTGGGACGAGCCGCGCCGCGTGGCCGATTCGGTCGCGACGATGGGGCTGGAGCACGCCGTCATCACCAGTGTGAACCGCGACGAGCTGCGGGACGGCGGCGCGGCCATCTACGCCGAGTGCATCCGCCAGATCCACGAGCGCGTTCCCGGCTGCACCGTCGAGGTGCTGATCCCCGACTTCAAGGGGAACGAGGAGGCGCTGCGCACGGTCGTCGAGGCGCGCCCGGCGATCCTGGCGCACAACGTCGACACGGTGGAGCGGCTGGCCAGGGCGCTGCGCCCCGGGGCGAAGTACTGGCGCAGCATCTCGTTCCTGGGCGCGGTAAAGCGGATGAACCCGGCGCAGCTCACCAAGAGCGCCATCATCCTGGGAATGGGCGAGACCGAGGACGAGATCTACCAGTCCATGAATGACCTGCGCCAGGCGTCCGTCGACATCCTTACCCTGGGCCAGTACCTGCGCCCCAGCGAGCACCACGTGCCGCTGGACCGCTGGGTGCACCCCGACGAGTTTCGCCGCTGGAAGGAGATCGGCGAGCGCGAGCTGGGCTTTGGGCACGTGGAAAGCGGGCCGCTGGTGCGCTCGTCGTACCACGCAAAGGAGCAGGCGCGCACCATCGACGCCGGCGGCCCCGGCAGCATCACCGAGATCATGGACGCCGACGTGGACGGCGAGCTGGCCATCGACGTGAACGAGGCCGCCATCCGCGCCGCCATGGTCACCCCGCCCGCGCCAAAGCTGGTGCAGCTGGGCAGCCTGTAAAGGGCACGCGCATGGCCACGCATCCGCAGACCGCGACGATCTCGCTGGAGGATTTCATCGCCGCCGCCGAGGCGACGCATGAGCGCCTCGAGTTCGTGGACGGCCAGATCGTCGCGATGGCGGGAGCGTCGCTGGAGCACGGGCTGATCAGCCAGAAAATTGCGTTCTCCCTTGGCTTGCAGCTGCGGGGAAGGGCTTGCTCCGTGGTTTCGCAGGGAACGCTTGTGGCTGCTCCCGGGAGCGATGATTCGTATCTTCCCGATGTCGCGGTGTTCTGCGGTGCGCCTCAACGCGAGCGCATCCGTGGGACGGACCTGCTGAGAAACCCGGTCGTGCTCGTGGAGGTGCTGTCCCGCTCGACCGCGGATTACGACCATGGACGAAAGTGGTTCAGCTACCGCCAGATCCCAGCCCTGCAGGACTATCTTCTCGTCGCTCAGGACCAGCCGCGAGTGGAACGCTACACCCGGCATGGCGAGCACTTCTGGCACTACAACGAGACGCTGGGCCTGATTGGTGAGGTGCGCCTGGAATCGCTGAACGTCTCGCTTTCGATGGCCGAGATTTACGAGGGAGTTTTCACGGCGGACCAACCCTCCGCCTGACGAGCCGGACCCCCCGAGGGCAACGGTAAAGAGAAGAGTGATGGCTGATACCAAGACGCAGGAAGGCACGGCCGCCGTGGCGGAGGCCGAGGACCGGTCGCCCGAGGCGGCGGCCGAGGCGGGCGGCGAGCTGGACCGCGAGGCCCAGACCGAGCACAAGCCGCGGCTGAGCGACGAGGAGCGGCTGCAGGGGCTGGAGCCCGAGAAGCTGCGCAAGATGATGTACGACATGCTGCTTGCGCGCCGCTTCGAGGAAAAGGTGGCCGAGGCGTACGCGCTGGGCAAGATCGGCGGCTTCTGCCACCTGTACATTGGCCAGGAGGCCGTAGCCATCGGCGCCATCCACGCGCAGACGCCCGACGACTACGTGATGACCGCGTACCGCGAGCACGTGCACGCCCTGCAGTGCGGCATTACCCCCGGCGCGGTGATGGCCGAGCTGTACGGCCGCGCCGACGGGTGCAGCAAGGGCAAGGGCGGCAGCATGCACATGTTCGACGCCGAGAAGAACTACCTGGGCGGCCACGGCATCGTGGGCGGCCAGATTCCGCTGGCGCTGGGCGTGGCCTGGAAGATCAAGTACCGCAAGGAAGAGCGCGTTATCCAGGTGTACTGCGGCGAGGCGGCGGTCAACCAGGGCGCGTTCCACGAGTCGCTGAACATGGCGGCGCTGTGGAAGGTGCCCATGATCCTGATCGTGGAGAACAACCGCTTCGGGATGGGCACCGCCTGGGAGCGCGCGTCGTCGCTGTACGACATCTACCAGAAGGCCACCGCCTACGCCATGCCCTCCGCCGTCGCCGACGGCATGGACGTGCTCGACATGTACCGCGTGACCAAGGAAGCCGTGGAGCGCGCCCGCCGCGGCGAGGGGCCCACGCTGATCGAGGCGCGCACGTACCGCTTCGTGGGCCACTCGATGTCCGACCCGGTCTCCGGCGTGTACCGGTCCAAGGAAGACGTGGAAAAGGAGAAGGGCAACGATCCCATCCGCATCTTCGCCGACCTGCTGGCGCGGCAGAACATCCTGAGCCAGGAAGAGCTGGAGAAGATGGACGAGGAGGTGAAGCGCGTCTCGGAAGAGTCCGCCGACTTCGCCGACAAGTCTCCCGAGCCCGGGGTGGGCGAGCTGTACACCGAGATCTACGCCAACGAGGACGTCAACGGACGTCTGTACTTCGACGGGAGGAGCAGGTAGGGAAGTGCCTGGTTCCGAGTACCGAGTACCTAGTGGGCGAAAGCCCGTCTCGCGATTCGAGGAACTTCTCGTCTGGCAGAAATCGAAGGTGCTTTGCGTCAGTGTTTATCGCGTGACGAACTCGGGGCCGTTCGCGAAGGATTTTGGGCTACGATCGCAGATCCAGCGCGCTTCCGTGTCGGTGATGTCGAACATCGCCGAAGGCTTCGACCGCAACAGCCGGGCGGAGTTCGCGCGGTTCCTCGCAATCGCGCGAGGCTCGGCGGGCGAAGTGCGCAGCCAGCTGTATCTGGCACAGGAGCTTGGCTACATAGACAGCACGACGGCTCGGGCGGTGTTGCGTGATTGCAACGAGATCACGAGCATGCTGATCGGTCTGCGGAAGACGCTGGGCGCGTGAGGCGCGCGCTGGAATGAACACTAGGTACTCGGTACTAGGTACTCTGCACCTGAACCCGGGCATGAACGGATGGCAGTAATCACGTATCGCGAGGCGCTGGGGCAGGCGCTCGCCGAAGAGATGGAGCGCGACCCGGACGTCTTCCTCATGGGCGAGGAAGTGGGCGTCTACAACGGCGCGTACAAGGTGTCGAAGGGGTTGCTGGAGAAGTTCGGCGACATGCGCGTGGTCGATACGCCCATCACCGAGCTGGGCTTCGCGGGCCTCGGAGTCGGCGCGGCGATGACGGGGGTGCGGCCGGTGATCGAGTTCATGACCTGGAACTTCGCCATCCTGGCGTTCGACCAGATCTTCAACTCGGCGGCCAAGATGCGGTCGATGAGCGGCGGGCAGTTCAAGATGCCGATCACCTTCCGCGGCCCCACTGGCGCCGCGCTGCAGCTGGCCGCGCAGCACTCGCAGGCGCTGGAAAGCCAGGTGGCGCACTATCCGGGCGTCAAGGTCGTCGTCCCCGGCACCCCGGCGGATGCCAAGGGGCTGCTGAAGGCCGCCATCCGCGACGACGACCCGGTGTGCGTGTTCGAGGGCGAGATGCTGTACAACATGAAGGGCGAAGTCCCCGAGGACGACGACTTCATCATCCCGCTGGGCGTGGCCGACCTCAAGCGCGCGGGCGGCGACGTGAGCATCATCACGCACGGCAAGATGATCCACGTGGCCCTGCAGGCCGCCGCGCAGCTGGAAAAGAACGGCGTGCAGGCCGACGTGCTGGACTTGCGCAGCCTGCGCCCGCTGGACACCGACGCCATCCTGGCCACCGTCGCCAAGACAAACCGCGTGGTGCTGCTGGAAGAGGGCTGGGCGTTCGGCGGCATCACCGCGACCATCGCGGCGATGATCCAGGAAGAGGCGTTCGACCACCTGGACGCGCCCGTGCTGCGCGTGACGCAGGCCGACGTGCCCATGCCGTACGCCAAGGCCATGGAAAAGGCCGCCAAGCCCAGCGTGGAGATGGTGGTGGAAAAGGTGAACCAGGTTCTTTACAGATAGTGCGTGAGTGCGTGAGTGCGTGAGTGCGGGAGTCCATCCCACTCACGCACTCACGCACTTCCGCACTCACGCACTTCTGACGAAGACGACGATGGCGACGAAAGTCTACATGGAGGCGCTCTCCCCCACGATGGAAGAGGGGCGCCTGGTCACCTGGCTCAAGAACGAGGGCGACGACGTCAAGGAAGGCGACGTCCTGGCCGAGGTGGAGACCGACAAGGCCACCATGGAACTGGTGGCCCGCGGCTCCGGCGTGCTGCGCAAGCGCCTGATCGGCGAGGGCGACACCAGCAACGTGGGAACGATCATCGCCGTCATCGCCGGGGCCGACGAGGACATCTCGTCGCTCACCGGCGGCGCGGACGCGGCCCCCGCGCAGGCACCCGCGGCGGCCGAGGCCCCCGCGCAGCAGGCGGCGGCCGGCGGCGGCGACGCGGCCCAGGCCCCCGCGGCGGCCGCTCCTCCGGCGGCGGCCCCGGCCCAGCCCGCGCAGGCTCCGACGGCCGAAGCCCAGCCTGCTCCCCAGGCGCAGCAGGGCGCGGCGACCGGCGCGGACAACGGACGGGTGAAGGCCTCGCCGCTGGCGCGCCGGCTGGCGCAGGAGGCGGGGATGCAGATCGGCGGCGTGCAGGGCAGCGGGCCTGGCGGCCGCATCGTCAAGCGCGACATCGAGCAGGCGGTGGCGCAGGGCGGGGCACAGCCCGCGGCCGCGGCTCCGCAGGCGCAGCAGCCCGCGGCCGAGGCTCCGGCCGCACCCGCAGCGCAGGCGCCGGCTCCCGTGCAGCCGTCCACGGACGCGCGCTACCGCGAGCACCCGCTGTCGCAGATGCGCAAGGCCATCGCGCGGCGGCTGGCCCAGTCCATCGGCCCCGTTCCCACCTTCTACCTCACGGTCGAGGTGGACATGGGCGAGGCGATGGCGCTGCGGGCACGCATCAACGAGCGCTTCAAGGACCAGGGGATCAAGACCAGCCCCAACGACATGGTCATCAAGGCCGTGGCCATGGCGCTGCGCAAGCACCCCTTCGTGAACGCGGCCTGGACGGGCGACAGCATTCACCTGTACGAGCAGGTGCACATCGGCGTGGCGGTGGCCATCGAAGAGGGGCTCATCACGCCGGTGGTGCGCGACGCCGACCGCAAGGGCGTCACCGAGATCGCCGCGGAGGTCAAGGAGCTGGCCGGCCGCGCGCGCGAGAAGAAGCTGAAGCCCGAGGAGTTCACGGGCAGCACCTTCAGCATCAGCAACCTGGGGATGTTCGGCATCGAGGAGTTCACCGCCATCATCAACCCGCCGGAAGCCGCCATCCTGGCCGTGGGCGCCGTGGGGCCCAAGGTGGTGGTGGACGACGAGGGGAACATGGCCATCCGCCAGCGGATGCGCGTGACGCTGAGCTGCGACCACCGCGTGATCGACGGCGCGACCGGCGCGCAGTTCCTGCAGACCCTCAAGCAGTACCTGGAAGAGCCGATGATGATGGTGGCCTGATCCGCGGTACTGCGAGAGCGGCCCCACCGCGGTGTCTTGCGGTGGGGCCGCTTTCCCGTTGCGTCACATCAGGCCGCGGGGCAGGCTGTCCGGCTGGACGGAGACGGAGACGAGCGCAAGCCGGGCTCGTTTCCTTCGAAGCGGTACACCACTCGTCTGAATCCATCGCGGGTCGGCTGCCACCCAAGGCGGCACGCGTGGAGGATGATCCGATTGGACCGGTCCGGTCCCCACAGGATTTCGAATGCCGCCATCCGCGCGTGTTCTCCCACCAGACTGCCGTTGAGCCGCAGCTCTTCACGCGAGATCACCACCGTACTGCCGACGAGATCCTCGATGCTGACGATCTCGTTTCCCAATCCTCCGTCGCTGCGCTCATACTCGGACGAATACAGCGTTTGCTCGATCCGGCCTCGCCGGAAGTTGATCTGGAGCCGGATCGCCGCCGGATCAGCCCTGTCAAGCGAATGCGTTCCCACACTCTTCTCGCGCGTGACAGGATTCCATGCGGCCACCCGCAACCGGAGGTCCGGCGTCTTCAGTGTCTGGTCATTACGATAGAACGCGAGGTGGACCAGCGCTTGGCCCAGAACATCCTGGAGTTCCACGCGCTTCAGCGGATCCGCGTGAAGGGCGAGCGGAGCTTCCGGACCGATGTCCACCGAATCGACGATGGCCGAGTCACCCCCTGCGTCCCATCGCCCGAAGACGGACCAGATGGTGTCGTAGTTCACGTAAGCCACGCTGCCGTCCGCGCGAACGGGCCGGCGGGAGTTCGCGATCACGTAGTCGGTGAGCGCCTGTTGAGCCTGGTGCCGCACCTGGCCTACATACCTGTCATAGAAGGGGTCCGCGAGGGGATACGTAAAAACCATCCTGAACCCCAGCCGATCGAAGCGCGTCAGCGACCGGCGCAGCATCTGCAGGTTCTCGCTTTGCCGCTGAAGCTGAGAGGCCGTCCTGGAGAGCAGTGAATCCTGGTTTGTGAGCTGAAGCTGCAGGTTCGCCAGCATCAAGCCGGACCATGTGGAATCCTGCAGCAGCTTCAGCGAATCTCGCCAGCGCTGTTCGGTAAGTTCCTTGATGGTGGTGGCGTACTGGACGGAGTCTTCCGTGCGCTGCTTCTTCTCCTGCTGGTCCTTGGCCGTCTGGGACTTCACCCCGATGGTCAACGATCCAATCATCAGGACGATCACCAACCAGCCGCCGGGTCGAATTCTCCTGATGCCGCTGCGTTTGGCTTCGTGGGGCTGCGTTGGGAGTGCGACGCCGATGATGCCGAGCACTGCGGCGATGATGATCGCTACGTACGTCATGGAACACCTCCATCATCCAATGGACCCTCCCGGGACGCAAGCTAGGAACGTCGGATTGGGGCGTCCAACAAACCTTTGTTGGTCGCGGGGATCTGGACATGTGAAGCCGCGTCCCACCTGCGGGGCCGCGGCTTTCGTCTGCGGATCGGTGGAACGTGGTGGTACGCTGAATGGTAGCAGTGTGCCGCACTTCCCGGCGCTGGCAGATTCCACCCGCCGCGCACCTCTATCCCTCCGTCCGGAGCGGACCTCCATGCACCGCACCCTTCATCTTCTCGTCCTCTTTCTTCTCGCCGCCGCGCCGGCCGCGGCCCAGCGGCCCATCGCCGTCGGGGAGACCGTCACGGGGGAGCTTGCGGCGGGCGACCTGGCGACGCCGGACGGAAACCACTACGACGCCTGGCGGTTTTCCGCGCAGGAAGGCGTCACCTACGTGATCACCCTGCGGTCGGAGGACTTCGACGCCTTTCTGCGCGCGGGCCTGCGCGACGGCACGAACTGCGAGCCTTGCGACTGGGATGACGAAGGCGCGGGTGGAACCGACGCGCGACTGGTGGTGCGGGCCGAGGTCGGGACCTCGTACGTCATCCACGCCGGCACGTACGCCCCCGGTGAGACCGGCCGCTATACGCTGCACCTGGAAAAGGCGGAAACCACCGTCGGCTACGACGCGGACACGACGGTCGCCGTGGGACCGGGCGCGGATTCGGTGGTGAGCGCGGAGCCGGGCCCGGACATCGAAAACATGCCCCGGGCGCTGGCGATGGACGAGACGGGGCGGCTGGAGGAAGGCGACACGCGCCAGGAGAACGGCGCGCTGATGGACGTCTTTACGTACCAAGGCATTGCGGGCGACACCATCACCATCCAGATGGAGTCCGAAGACTTCGACACCGTCGTGCGCGTGCTGATCCAGCGCGACGACGGGGGCTGGGAGGAAATCGGGTTCGACGACGACGGCGGCTCGGGCACCGACAGCGAGCTTACGATGCTGCTCGCGTGGGACGACACCTACTTCATCCACGCCGCCGCGCTGAACCCGGGCGAAGGCGGCGCGTACCGGTTCCGCATCTACCGCCGCAACTGACGACAACGGTGGGGGCCCGGAGAGCCGCGTCACCCTTACGCTTCCGCACGATGGCGAGTATCATGTGCACGCCAATCGCCGGAGCGCGGCGCCCGCGCTCCACCGGCTGCCAGCTCCGGCGGGAACACCCCCCGCGCCGGGCGAGTAACACGCCGGTTGCCCAACCGCCGCGCCGTCCGGCGCGGCTCTCACTTCCGATCAACGTCCTGCCATGAAGCGTATCCTGAGCCTTGTCCCGCTGCTCCTGTCGATGGTGGCGGTCCCGGCCGCCGCGCAGCAGCCGCGTCCCATCTCCATCGGCCAGGTGACGACCAGTCAGCTGGACGCCTCGGACGGCGTGCTGGAAAGCGGCTCGTACTACGAGACCTGGAGCTTTCAGGCCCGTGCCGGGCAGCTGCTGATCATCTCCATGGGGTCGGATGTCTTCGACACCTACGCGGCCCTGGGCCGCGGGACGGGGAGCGAGTTCCGGGAGATCACCAACAACGACGACTCGCTGGGAACCACCGACAGCTCCATCGAGTTCCTGGTGCCGGAGGACGGCACCTACCTGATCCGCTCCAGCGCGTTCGGCGAGCGCGAGGCCGGCGAGTACCAGCTGCTGGTGTTCGACACCTCCTCCTGACCCGCGGCGGTTCCGCGCACCCGCGCAGCCCCGGCCGAAACCTGGCCGGGGCTGCGTGCGTTCAGTGCTGTGCAGCCGGAAACGCGGTTCTGGATGGACGGGCGCCCGCGCGCTATCGTGCCTCCATTCCGCCGCTCCGCCTTCCCTGCATCCCCCCACCTCCCGCGCCCGGAGCTGTTCCGATGTACCTCGTGCTCTTCAACGTGGCCGGTTTCGCGATCTTCGCGTGGCTGCTGCTCATCCTGCTCCCCACCTGGAAGGTGACCCGGTGGATGGGGGAGACGGCGGTGTTCCCCGTCATCCTCTCCATCCTCTACGCGCTGGGCATCGTCCCTCTGCTGATGCAGGCGGGGCCGGGGATGATGGCCGACTTCGGCAACGCCGAGGGCGTAACGCGGCTGCTGGCCAACCGCGACCTGGCGCTGGTGGCGTGGATCCACATCCTGGCCTTCGACCAGGTGGTGGGGCTGATGATCTACCGCGAGAACATGCAGCACCGCTACGTGCCGCTGCCGGTGCAGTCGGTGCTGCTGTTCGGCACGCTGATGTTCGGGCCCGTCGGCTTTCTTCTGTACTACATCCTGCGCGCGTGGAGCCGCGGCCGCCGCGCCGCGCACGCGCAGCCGGCGGAGGCGGAGCCCGCGGTGGGGCGCGTCCCGGTCGCGGGCGGCGTCGTGGCGGCGGTGCGGACGGCGGCGGCGGGCGCGCTGGCCGTCTATCGCCGCGAGCGGATGCTGACGGCGGTGGCGCTGCTGGGGATCGTGCTGGGGATGGGGTGCGCGGTCGCCATCGGCGTGCGCGGCGGCGAGCTGGTGGGCGCGGAGGGGCACCTGCGTAAGGCGATGGCGTTCGACGTGGCCGTGGGCATCTACCTGCTCACGCTGATCCTGCTGTTGCCGCTGGGCCGCTTTTCGCGCGGCGGGCTGGCCGCGTGGCGCGTGTCGATGACGGTGCTGACGCTGTACGCGCTGGGGATGGAGACGGTGCAGATCGCCCGCGGCATCGACCCCCGCTTTACGAAGGTGGGGACGGTGACGGACCAGATCCTTGGCGGGTTCTTCTTCCTGGCGGCGATGGGGATGATCGTCACCTTCGCCATCGTGGCGTGGAAGGTGTTCAGCCGGCGGATGGACGGCGCCGACGGGCCGCTGCTGCTGGCGTTGCGCTACGGCGCCGTGGCCACCTTTGGCGCGTTCGCGGCGGGGATGTGGATGAGCGCGGTGCAGGGCTCGCGCGCCGGCGCGGAGGGGAGCATCCTTCCCCTGCACGCCATCGGCTTTCACGGGCTGCAGGCGCTGCCGCTGGTGGCCATTCTGCTGACCTGGGCCGGCGTGGCCGCGCACCGCGCCCGGCCGTGGATTCACGCGGCGGGGTTCGCGTGGCTGGCGGCGTGCGCGGCCGTCGCCTGGCAGACGGCGCAGGGCCGCTCCGTGCTGGAACTGGCGCCCGCGAACGGCATCGCCGCGGGTTCGCTGCTGGCGTGGGCCGTGGTCGCCGCGATGGCCGCGCGCACGTGGATGCGCGGCGGGACGATGGATGCGGGGCAGGGGGCGCACGCGTCGCCGGTGGCGTCAGCGTCCGCGGCGTCCTTGGTGGGGTAGGGGGAGGGGCCCTCCCCCGCTCGGCCCAGGCGAATGAATTCGCGGCTGGGACAACGCGATGTCGGCCTTTGCCGACGAATCTGCGCCGTACGTATGTTCCGGGGTACTGGTGAAGCCTCGCGCAGTTTGCGAGGCTTCACCAGTGGTTGCGGCGAGCGGCGAGTTCACTCGCTCCCGCGGGCACGGCCCAGGCGAATGAATTCGCGGCTGG
>NZ_DASWNM010000141.1:0-86443 GCF_036399255.1 Longimicrobium sp. | reverse complement strand
AGGGGCCCCCGCGGACGCAGTTCGATGCCATTCGCCGAACCGCGATCCAACGGCACTCCCCAACCTCCCCCAGCAGTTTTGGGGGAGGTGGCGAGCCTAAGCGAGCCGGTGGGGGCGCCCGCGGACGCAGCTCAAGCCCTGCCGGAGCGGGATCGAATCCTCCCCTCTCCGTGAGGAACGAGCGGGGAGGGGCCGGGGGAGGGGCCCCCCGCGGACGCAGTTCGACGCAATTCGCCGAACCGCGATCCATCGGCACCCCCAACCTCCCCCAGCAGTTTTGGGGGAGGTGGCGAGCCTAAGCGAGCCGGTGGGGGCGCCCCGCGGACGCAGCGTGAAGTTTTCCGTTTCCTCTAAGACTCCCATGACCGACACCACACCCACCCCGCCCCCCATCCCCACCACCCCCTCCGCCGACATGCCGCCGGAGGAGTTTCGCCGGCACGCGCACGCGGTGGTGGACTGGATGGCCGACTACCTGGCCAACGTGGGCGAGCTGCCGGTGCTGGCGCAGGTGCGCCCGGGCGAGGTGGCGGGGCGGCTGCCGTCCGCAGCGCCGGAGCAGGGGGAAGCGGTGGAAGACATCCTGCGCGACTTTCGCGACGTCATCGTGCCCGGCGTCACGCACTGGAACCACCCGGACTTCTTCGCCTACTTCGCCATCACCGGCTCCGGCCCCGGCATCCTGGGCGAGATGCTGGCGGCGGCGCTGAACACCAACGCCATGCTCTGGCGCACCGGCCCCGCCCAGACGGAGCTGGAAGAGCGCACGCTGGACTGGTTGCGGCAGATGATGGGCCTGCCCCAGGGCTTTCACGGCACCATCCAGGACACCGCCTCCATCAGCACCCTGGTCGCCATCGCCGCCGCGCGCGAGGCGGCGGGGCTGGGGGTGCGCGAGGAGGGGATGAGCGGCCGCGATCTGCCCCGGCTGCGCGTCTACGCGTCCGAAGAGGTGCACTCGTCCATCGACAAGGCGGGGATCACGCTGGGCATCGGGACGGCGGGGACGCGCAAGATCCCCGCGGACGACGCGTTCCGCATGGACCCGGCGGCGCTGGAGCGCGCGATCGAGGAAGACCGCGCGGCCGGCATCCACCCGCTCTGCGTGGTCGCCACCGTCGGCACCACGTCGACGAGCAGCATCGACCCCGTCCCCGCCATCGCCGACGTGTGCGCGCGGCACGGGGTGTGGCTGCACGTGGACGCGGCGTACGGCGGCTCGGCGGCGCTGGTGCCGGAGCTGCGGCACGTGCTGGACGGAGCGGAGCGGGCGGACTCGCTGGTGGTGAACCCGCACAAGTGGATGTTCGTCCCCGTGGACTGCTCCGTCCTCTTCAGCCGCCGGCCGGAGGTCATCCGCCGGGCGTTCTCGCTGGTCCCCGAGTACCTGGTCACCCCCGAGGGCGAGTCGGTCACCAACCTGATGGACTACGGCCCCGCGCTGGGCAAGCGCTTTCGCGCGCTGAAGCTGTGGATGGTGCTGCGCTACTTTGGCGCCGGGGGGATGGCGGCGCGCATCCGCGAGCACGTGCGCCTGGCGCAGACGCTGGCGGGGTGGATGGAGACGGAGCCGGAGTGGGAGGTGCTGGCCCCCGTCCCCCTGAGCCTGGTCGTCTTTCGCCACGCGCCGGCGGGGATGGACGAGGCGCGGACGGACGCGCACAACGAGCGCATCCTGGCGGCGGTGAACGCCACGGGGCGCGCCTTCATCAGCCACACCCGCGTACGGGGCCGGCTGGGGCTGCGGCTGGCCATCGGCAACCTGCGGACGACGGAGGCCCACGTGCGCGCCGCGTGGGAGCTGCTGCGCGAAACGGCGGCTTTGCCGCGCGCAAGTGCTTGACACGGCGGGGGCTGCGCCGCAACAATACCTCTTCACGCCAAAGCTGGACGCCCGGCGTCCGCGGTTCCTCCCTCGCCCCACCGGCTCCCCGCAGGTCGCTGTGAACGGCTCTCCCGCATCGTCCTCCGCCCACTTCGCCGAGCTCTTTGCCCGCGAGCGCCTGCTGGTCATGCAGGAGCGGCACCGGCAGGCCATCGGCGCGCGCTGGGCCATCACCACCCTGGCGGTGCTGCTGGCGCTGGGCGGCATCTTCACCCACGTCTTCCAGGTTTCCGTCCCGCTTTCGCTGGCCCTGGCGCTGGCCAGCTTCGTGGCCAACGCCATCGCGCTGGCGCTGCTGCGCGCGGGCCGGTTCTCGCCCGGGCAGTTCTGGGGGATGATGCTGTTCGACGCCGCGACCATCCTGGGGCTTACCGCGTCGCTGGGGCCGCACGGCTACCTGGTGATGCCGCTGATCGTCTTCACCATCGGCGGATACGCGCTGGGGATGCCGCGGGCGGCGCAGGCGCAGTGGGTGGCGATGATCGTCATCTACCCCCTGGGCCGCGTGCTGGGGGCCGTGCTGGCGGACCTGCCGGTGGATTGGGCGCTGGTCGCGCTGGAAAGCTTCTTCCTCCTGGGCTCCGCCTGGCTGGCCGCGGTGGGGCCCATGGCGTACACCCGCCGGCTGCGCCGCGTGCGGCAGGCGCTGGCCCGCGCGCAGGAGGGCGACTTCACCACCCGCCTTCCGGACCGGCACCTGGACGACCTGGGCTTCCTCTCCGTCTCGGTGAACCGCATGTCGGGCGAGGTGGGCGAGATGGTGCGAGAGATCCAGGAGCACGCGGGCTCGCTGGCCACGCTGAGCGACGCCATGGCCCAGACGGCGGAAGAGGTGCAGGCCGCCGCCCGGCTGATCGGCGACGCCACCGTGCAGGGCGCGGAAGAGGCGGGGCAGCAGCTGGAGCTGGTGGCCCGCGGCGAGGCGTCGGTCGACGCCATCGCGCGCGAGAGCACGGACCTGCGCGAAGAGGCGGCGCGGTCGATGGAGGCGGCCCGCGGGCTGCGCGAAGAGGCCGAGGAGCACGCGCGGCGGGTGGAGCGCGCCGGCAGCCTGCTGGTGGCCCTGACCGAGGACTACCGCCGCCTGGCCGCCGCGGTGGACGCGCTCGAGGCCGCCGGCGCGCGGGTGAGCGGCTTCGTCACCGCCATCGGCGAGATCGCCGAGCAGACCAACCTGCTGGCGCTGAACGCCGCCATCGAGGCCGCCCGCGCCGGCGAGCAGGGCCGCGGCTTCGCGGTGGTCGCGGGCGAGGTGCGGGGGCTGGCCGGGCAGGCCGGCGCCTCGGCCGCGGAGGTGGCGGGCGTGGTGGAGCAGACGGCCACGGCGCTGGCGGAGGTGCGCGAGCGGCTGCAGGCGGGAAGCGAGCGCATCGGCGGGGTGGGCGCGGTGGCGGGGGCCGGGCGCGACTCGCTGGGCATCCTGGTGCGCGGGCTGTCGCGCACCGTGGACTTCATCGAGCGCATTACCGGCGACGTGGACCGGCAGGCCGAGGCCATGCAGACGCTGCGCGCCGACGTGGCCCGCATCCGCGCCCTGGCCGACGCGTCCGTGTCCCGCGCCCGCCGCTCCGCCGGGGCCGCGGAAGAGCAGCGCTACGCCATGGAGGAGCTGGCGGCCGGGAGCCAGGCCACCGCCGCCACGGCCGCCACGTTGGCCGGGCTGGCCGGCCGCTTCCGCGCGGAAGAGTCCGCGCCGGGAAGCGTGCAGGCGGGGCCGCGCGGGGCCGGGGCCCCCGCGGAGAGGGAACCACGCCCGCACGCCGGCCGGCTGGCCGGGGCCCGGGCGTGAACGGAAGGAAAGCGAGACCAACATGATTCCCGGACAGCAGGAGCCCTCCGGCGGCGGCGACACCCGCTCCGCCGTGGCCGTCAAGGAGCGTATGGAAGCACTGGGACAGGTATCGGCCGAGCTGCTGCACGACCTGGCCGACGCGGCGTTCTCGCTGGAGCAGCGCGCGCTGCTGGCCGCCGAGGACGCGCGCCACGGCCGCTCGCCCCTTCCCGGGCTGCAGCGCACGGTAGAGGCGGGGACGGAGATGCGGGCCATGCTGCGCGACGTGATGGAGGTGCTGCGCGGCGCCGCGCTGAGCCCCGAGGTGACCTACGACCCGCGCGACACGGTGGAGCGGGCCGTCCGCCGCTTTCTTCCCGTCAGCGGGCCCCAGGTGGAGGTGCGGCTGGTGTGCGACCTGCCGCCGGGAACGGCGATCCCCGGGCGGCAGAGCTTTTTCTCGCGCCTCTCCGCCAACCTGCTGGCCGGCGCCGCGCGCCGCGCGCGCACCCGCGTGCTGCTGGAGCTGCGCGCCGAGGAAGAGCCGGACGGCCGCGCCTTCGTGGTGCTGGGGGTAGAGGACGACGGCCGCCCCCTGGGCGCGCCCGGGCCGGCGCGCCGCGTGGCGGGCGAGGACGAGTGGCGGCCGGGGGTGGTGGCATGGCTGGTGGCGCAGATGGGCGGCGAGGTGCGGCCGCGGCTGGTGTGCGTGCTGGGCGGCTCCGGAATCGAGATCCGCATCCCCGCGAATGTCCCCTGAGGAGCGAAACAGGGGTTGCGGCCAACATTTATCTTGACATTGTCCGTTGAGCGTCTTATCTAGGGCGCTCAAGAACGGCAACATCCTCCGCAGGTGGTCCCCTCGGCCGAGCCCCGCGCGAAAGAGCAGTCCTTTCCCCGCGTACTCCCGGTTTCCGCAGGATCAGCACACCCACATGCCGGAGAGGCCGGAGACGGCGGCGTTCGCGCGCCCCGCTTCGCTTGCCGCAGAACCACTGCGCCCGCAAGGGGCGCATTGCCCGCGCGCCGGACGGTCCGGTGCGGGGAACCAGGGCGCGGAGCCATCCGTGCCAGGCACATGCTCACCGCAGCAGCAGGAGTAGGAGATGTCCCGTTCGACCGGGAAGGTCAAGTGGTTCAATGACGCCAAGGGCTTCGGCTTCATCGAACGCGAGGGTGGCAGGGACCTGTTCGTCCACTTCTCCGCCATCAAGGCGGAAGGCTTCAAGTCGCTGACCGAGGGCGAAGAGGTGGAGTTCGACATCGTGGACGGCCCCAAGGGTCCGGCCGCGGAGAACGTGATCCGGGTCGGCGCCTGATGCTGTCGTGAGCCAGGCCGTCCCGGGGCCACCCGGGCGGCCTGCCCTTGCGAGCGGACAGTGAACGAACGCCGGTCCCCTCCCGGGGGCCGGCGTTCGTGCATCCACCCTGCTCCCACCTCTCTGAATGATCTCCGTCCGAAGCGCCCCGATGCAGGCCTGCGCTACGGGCCCATCCGGGCCCTTCCCCGTCCCCCACGTGTCATCCTGAGAGAGGCGCCGCCCCGAAGTGTCGGGACCGCGCAGCCGCCCGTGCGCCGACCGAAGGATCTTTGTCCGAAGCGCCTCGATGTGCCCTACGCCGCAGGGCCGTCAGGGCCCTTCCCCGCCCCCCGCGTGTCATCCTGAGAGAGGCGCCGCCCCGAAGCCTCGGGACCGCGCAGCCGCCCGTGCGCCGACCGAAGGATCTTTGTCCGAAGCGCCTCGATGTGTGCCCTACGCCGCAGGGCCTTCAGGCCCTTCCCGCCCCACGTGCATCCTGATACGATCCGGAAAAAAGACTTGTCTCACCCAGAGGCCACAGAGGCCACAAAGGCCACAGAGAAACGAAACAACACCGATTGTTTAGAGCGGTTTGCGATCTGGTTTGCAATCGGTAGGCTGCGTCGATCTCGCGAATTTCCACGGTTTGCGCCCGGCAGGCGACTACAGACTGCCCTGCAAATCGCTCTAGCCGGATCCTGTATGAGAGAGGCGCCGTCCGAGGGGACGGCGCAGCGTTCCTTTGGAGCACTGGCGTGAATAATTTCACAACACTATTTACTTTTGGGATTGATCTGCACAGTATAGATCATCCTTCCGGTTGGCAATCTTTCCCCGATCAAAAGGCAGGAACGGATGCGTTCGACGATTCAGAAGGGGCTGTTCGGAATGGTGGTGGCGGCGGGGCTGTGTTTTGGCGCGGCGCAGGCCGGCGCCACGCCCGCGCAGGTGGAAACCGTGGGTGCCTGCACCAACGCGGGGTGCAGCGGCGACTGCATCAAGCGCGGGTACTACATGGGCGGCCGGTGCCTGGACGGCGAGTGCGTCTGCTACGACGACGCCCGCTAAGCCGCGGAAGACTCGCGAGAAGAAGGGGCCGCCCAGCGTGGGCGGCCCCTTTGCGTTCCCGCTACCGCGGCGGGTCCTGCGCGGGGTCGGACTGGCGAAAGTCGCGCGGGTTGCCTTCGGGGGGCAGGCCGCCGACGCGGCGCGCGAACTTCACCACCTCGATGGAGATGGCCCGCAGCAGCCCGGCCTCGCGCGCGTCCGGATCTCCCCGGCGGATGAACTCGCGCAGGGTGCGCATGACGGATTCCGGCTGGCGGCTCTTGAAGAAGTCGACGGTCCACAGCGCCGACTCCGCGTCCTCGAACAGCTTTTCGAGCAGCTCGATGCGCGCCGGGGGCGCCTCGCGGCGCGGCGGGCGGAACGACTGGTCCCGGCCCTCGGCCTCCATCCACAGCTCGTACGCCATCACCAGCACCGCCTGCGCCAGGTTGAGCGACGCGTGCTGGCTGGTGGGGATGATGCAGGTGCGGTGGCACAGGTCCAGCGCCTCGTTGCTGAGCCCCTTGTCCTCGCGCCCAAAGAGCAGCGCCACCGGCCCCGTCTCTCCCGCGACGGCCTCGGCCCCGCGCGACAGCAGCTCGGGCGCCAGCGAGCGCGGGCGGGCCACGGCGCGCTTGGCCCGCCGCGAGCGCGCCGTCATCCCCACCACGTACGAGCAGTCGCCCAGCGCGGAGAGCAGCGAGTCGTGCGTCTCCATGCGCGCGACGATGTCTTCGGTGCCGTGCGCGATCCCCTCGATGCGGTGGGGGTCGTACTTCACGGGCTGGATGAGGCGCAGCCGCGACAGGCCGAAGTTCTTCATCGCCCGGATGGTGCCGGCGATGTTGACGTAGTCCTGGGTCTGCCACAGGACTACGACGATCCCCTCCAGCGCCGCGCGTCCCACGCCCCCCTCCGCCGCGCCGTCGTCGATCTCCTCGCCCGGATCGACCTGCCCGCCCTCGTCCGTCTGGCTCACGTGTCTGCGTCTGGATGATGGATGTGGCGCGCGCGGACGGCGCCGCCGCGGTCACGGTGTGGAAACAGGGATCGAACCGCGTCCGCGGGGTGCCCCTCCCCCCGGCCCCCTCCCCGTTCGTTCCTCACGGAGAGGGGGAGAACTACAGGGAAGACGGGCGGTCCGCCAGCAGAGACGAGGCATCCGCCCCCCACGGAGTGGATGCCTCGTCTCGCGGGGAGCGCCGGCGGAAGCGGAAGAGGGCCGCGGACACGAACGCCCGCTGTTCCCTATTCCCTGTTCCCTATTCCCTGTTCCCTGCTGTTCCCTATTCCCTGCCGTTCCGCGGGCCCTCTTCGCCGTCGCGGTCGCGGCGGGGCATGAACTCGCCGGGGTTCACGCCCATGCGCGCGGACATGCGGCCCAGCAGCACCCGGGCGGCGCGCACGTCGTGGCCCACGTCGATGAACAGCAGCGTAAGGTCGCCGGCGCCCCACAGCATGGCCGCCAGCACGCCGCCCTGGATGACCTCGGCGAGCAGGTTGAACATGGCGCCGGCGCCCTCGTACAGGAACCCCGCGACGACCTCGGCGATGATGGCGACGATGACGATCATCGCCACGATCTTGAAGAGCCGCGCCACGTACTGCAGCCCCACGTACGGCTCGGTGTCCTCGGCCCGGATGGAGCCGGGCTCGCGCCGCAGGGTGGCGTCGCCCTCGCCGCGCGGCGTCAGCCGGTCGTCGCCCTGCTCCTGGACGCCCGAACCCTGGAGACCCTGGCCCTGCACGCCCTGCCCGCGGCCCACCATCCGCGAATCGTCCTCCGTGCGCACCCACGAGTCCCGTGGCCCGGCGGTTCCCCCCTCGTCCTCGCTACGCATCGAGTCCCCCTTCCCCTGTATGCCGGTTCATCCCGCCCGCCGTCGTCATTCCGCCGTCAGCGCCGCCGCCGCTGGGGGACGAAGAGCCGCGCGTCCGTCACCCCCACCCGCCGCGCCGTCTCCGCCGCCCACTCCAGCCGCGCCACCTGCTCTACCCCGTGCCCGTCGCTCCCCAGCGAGAACCGGACCCCGGCCTGCAGCGCCTTGCCCAGCAGGCGGTCGTGCGGGAGACGGTAGCGGTTGCTGATCTCCAGCGCCACCCCGCTTTCGGCCAGCGCCTCGACGTAGCGGTCCTCGCGCTCCGCCGTCCACCAGGCGTCCACGTCCTTCTCCATCGCATAGAGCGCGGGCGGCGTGAGCGTGCTGTGCGCGGCGATCTGGATGGGCATGGTCCGCACCATCCGGCACAGCTCGTCCACCATGGCGTCCATCAGCGCGTGCGGCCGGCTGGCCCACTCCGGCGGCAGCTGCTCCCACCAGGGCGACCCCATCCCCCCGCCCGGAAGGTTGAAGCCGTGGTTGCTGCCCACCAGGTAGTCGAAGCGAGACATCACCTCGTCCGGCAGCTCCAGGTAGTAGTTGTCGCACCAGCAGAACTCGCCCGAGACGAAGACGTCCTGCGCCTCGACCGCGTCCAGGTAGCGCCGGACCTTGTCTTCGCTGCTGACGAAGCGCTTCAGGTTGCGGCGCGACACGTGGTCCGCCACCCCGATCTGCACGCCGCGCTCCGCGCCGATGCGCACCAGCTCCTCCAGCGGCACGTACCCGTCCGACATCGTGGTGTGGACGTGCAGGTCCTGCCGCCCCAGCAGCGAGTCCGCCGCCGATCCGCTGGACGCCATCACCCGCCCCGCGCCGCGGTAGAGGCCGGGCGCGGCCGGTAGCGGGCGCGGTACGCCTCCTCCGCCTGCTCGATGGCCGTCCACCCCGCCTGCCCCTCGGGCCCCAGGCGCTCGCGCGGCAGGCGGCGCGTGGGCCAGGGCGTGGTGGGCGCGTCCAGCTCGCCGTGCCACATCTCCATCGTGGCCTCCACGATCTCCCGCGCCGCGCGCTCCCGCGCCTCTTCCGGGATGCGGTTCAGCGAGACGACGACGCGCAGCGACCCGCGCGAGAACGCGTCGGCCAGGAAGGTGGCGTACTCCTCGCGCCGGGTGGCGCTGCGCGCCTGCCCCGCGCGCGACAGCAGGCCGCGCAGCGCGATGGCGTCTTCCTCCAGCCCGCGGCCGATGAGGGTGTGCGCCGTGTTGACCCAGGCGTGGCTGGTGTCGGGCGCGGCCAGCTCGCGCTCCAACCGCGTCAGCAGCGCCTGCGTGCCCAGCCGCGCCAGCGGGTTGGGGGGCGTGGGGACGCGCCGCGCCTGGCGGGTAAAGGCGGCCACGCTGTCGGGCTGCTCGCCCAGCACCGGCGCGCTCCCCACGATGATGACGGGCGTGCCCACCTGCACGTTGTGGTACAGCCGCAGCGCGTTCTCGTTGCTCAGGCGAATGCAGCCGTGCGACACGCGGCGGCCCAGCAGCTCGGGCTTGTCGGTGCCGTGGATGGCGATCTCGTTGCCCAGGTACACGGCCGCGGCGCCCAGCCCGCCCTCCTGCCGGCGCTCGGGCGACTCCAGCGGCGGAAGGGGGCGCTTGTTCTCGATGAACCACCAGTCGGGGATGAACCAGGTGGGGTTCTGCTCCTTGAACTGCACGTACATGGTGCCGCTGGGCGTGTTGAACTGCCAGTCGCGCCCGCGCTCCGTCGTCAGGCGAAAGCCGGTGCCGGTGCCCACGGGGGCGCGCCACAGCACCTGCTCGCCGTCCATGTACCGAAGCTCGTTCACGTCCACGTCCACCACGACGTACTTCAGGTCGCGGCGCACGGGCGGCCCCTCGGCCGGGTCGGCGCCGATGCGCGGGTCTTCGGCCGGCGCCGGGCCCGGTCCGCCGCCGCCCACGACGGAGCAGCCCGCCAGCAGCAGGGCCGCGAGCGCGGGGGCAAAGCGGGGAAGCAGGATGGATCGCATGTCTTCGTGGATGATGCGGATGGACGCCGTGCGGGCGCCGCCGCGGCCGCCAAGCCGCGCCGCCGCCATGGTTTGCAACCCCTGCGCCACGCGCGGGACTGGCCGGAGCTTCCGATCCCCGCCCCGGCGCGCACGGAGGTGCGTTCGGGGGAACAGGATAGCGGTTCGGCGGGCCGCGCGACAGGATCTGCGCCGGTAGCAGGCACAAAACCGCCACGACTTCCGTCACGGGGATTCACCGCCGCACACCGTGGGGCTCACCACGACACGGACGATATGCCTCGCCAACCACCCCGGGTTGAAACCCTCCCCCGGGCTAAAGCCCGGGGCTAGGAATGCCATAAGCCCCGTCTCGGCTCGCTGCGCTCGCCGAACGGGGCTTCACCTGCTCGCGTGCGCCGGGTCCGAGGTTCGCCGGTGAGGTGCATCGATGCCGGCGGGTGACGCACGGCATCCGCCGAACGCATGCGGTTGAAGCCCCGCCTGGCGAGCTTTGCGAGCCTTGGGCGGGGCTTATGGCCCTTCTAGCCCCGGGTTTCAACCCGGGGTGGGGGGGGGCGGGTTCATCCCGGGGACGATCCCCCCGCACCATCCCCCCCGAAACACCGATCCCGCGGCCCCCATCGGAGCCGCGGGATCGTCGTCATCCCGTCCGTCGGTCCGCCGAAAGGCTCAGGCCTCGGCCGCGCGGGTGGTGTTGACGGGAACGTTGACCAGCCCCGAGGGCACGGCGGCCAGCGACACCGGCGACGGCAGCACCGGGAAGGTGCGCAGGAACCAGGTGTAGCAGAACACGAACATCCCCAGGAACCCCAGCCCCACCCCGATCTCCGGCAGCCCCAGCGGCAGCCCCTTCAGGTTGTCGAAGATGTTGGGCGTGACCACCAGGAAGCGCTCCAGCCAGTGGCCCAGCATCACGATGACCGCGAACCCGGCCAGGATCTCCGGCATCTTCTTGATGCTGCGCGGCAGCAGGCCGAAGAACGGCACCAGGAAGATCATCATCACCGCCGCGATCACCACCGGGCCGAACGGCGCGTTGAACTTGCGGATGAAGTACTCCTGCTCGTGCGGCAGCAGGCCGTACCAGATCACCACGTACTGCGACCAGTTGATGTACATCCAGAACACGGCGAACGCGAACAGCAGCTTGCCGATGTCGTGGAACTGCCGCTCGGTGATCCACTCGTGCAGCCGCAGCGAGCGGCGATGGATCACCACCATCACGATGGTCATCGCCAGCGCCGAGTGGAAGGCGCTGATGAAGAACGCCACCGGGAACATGGTGCTGTAGAAGTGCGGCAGCGTGGTCATCGCGATGTCGATGGCGATGAGCCCCCACAGCAACGCGAACGCCAGCGCCAGGAACACCCCGATCTTCTGGTTGCGGCGGTAGCTGTCGGCCGCCACCTCGGCGATGTCGCCCTTGATCCCGCGCCCCAGCCAGGAGTACGGCCACCCGCGCCGCCCCGCCCGCTCCAGCCCGTGCATGTCGGGGCGCAGCTGGTGGTAGGCGAACAGCATGGCCAGCCCGTACAGCACCACCAGCGCCACGATGTCGCGCACCGCCATGGCCGGGAAGTTGAGCCAGGCCTGCTTGGCTTCCAGGATGGGGTCGCCCGCGATGGGGTTCACCACGTGCCCGTCGGCCTCGTGCGGCAGCCAGTGGTGAAAGTAGGTGTGCCGCCCCCCGATGAGCATGATGGGGAACAGGACCAGCGACACCGGGAGGAACGCCACCCCGCCCAGCGGAAAGCGCTTGATGGACCAGGCCCAGCGGGCGTTGGTCAGGTGCAGCGCCACCGCGAAGATCACCATTCCGATCGCCACCGACGACCAGAACATCCAGTTGAAGTGCAGCGCGTTCCACGCCCGGCCGGCGTTGCCCATCAGCGTCAGGACGAACGCGGCGATCCCCAGCACCGCCAGCGCCAGCCCGCCAAAGGTCGCCGCGGCCGAGGGCGCGGCGAACCGCAGCGGAAGGCTGCGCGGCGGATACGTATCGTTGTGAGCCATCGATCGATATTCCGGTCAGGGCACGGTGCTGCCGGGACGGCTCTGCACCGTGCCGGGCTGGGTTGCGCCGGGCTGCGGCTCTACCGCGGGGACCGAGTCCACGCGGGCGCCCACGGCCGACACGGCCGGCGGCGGGTTCTGCGTCTCGAGCGTGCCCTGCAGCTGCCGCACGTAGTGCACGATGGCCCAGCGGTCCAGGTGCGTGATGCGGGGGCCGTACGGCGGCATGAGCCCGCGGCCCTGGTCGATCACCGCGTAGATGTAGCCGTCGGACCGCGCCTGCGAGGGGCCCGCGTTGAGCGCCGGGGCGTACGGGAACTTGGTCTGCGCGTTGATGACCGGCCCCTGCCCGTTGCCGTTGGCCCCGTGGCACGAGGCGCAGTTGCGCTCGTACTGCAGCTGCCCGCGCGCCAGCACCTGCGCGTTGCGAGGCAGCGGGTTGGCCAGCGTGGGGGCAATGCTGTCGAGCTGCGACTGGGTGTACGGCGCCGGCACGTCGCCCAGCGGGTGCTGCGCGGGCACCGTCCCCGGCACCGGCTCGCGGGGCATCTGGTACGGGTCCGGCGACACGTCGTTGCGCATGGTGCTGAACGCCGGCACCGCGCCCGACGCGCGGTCCAGGTCGTACCCCGCCCAGTCGGTGCAGGCGGCCGAGAGCGTAAAGGCGGCGGTGAACGCCGCCGCGCGCGCCAGGTTAGCGCTGGTCAACGAGCACCTCCTCCGATCCGCTCTCGCTCATGATCCGCTGCACGTCGCCGTACCGGTCGCGGGGGGCGTGGGCGAACACGCCGAAGTTGCCCGCCGTGAACGACGGGTGGTACATGGGCGCCTCGGGCGGCCCCACGTGGGGAATGCGCCCCAGGATGAACAGCCCCGCCACCGTGCTGAGCGCGCCCAGCAGAATGGTGAGCTCGAACATGATCACGCTGAACGCCGGCAGCGAGATGATCTCCTTGCCGCCCACCACCAGCGGCCAGACGATGGAGGCCCAGGTAGCCAGCGCCGTCCCCGCCGCGGTGCCCGTAAAGGCGCCCACCAGGGTAAAGATGCGGACCGGGCTCTCCTTGGTGCCCAGCGCCTCCTCGACCTCGTGGCGCGGGGTGGGCGAGTACACCGTCAGCTCGAACCCTTCCTTGCGCAGCCGCCGGATGGCGGCCGTCGCGGTGTCCATGTGGGGGAACACCCCCAGGACACCCGTGCGCAGCTTGCTCATCGGACCTCCCACTCCTTGTAGCCGGTGGGGAGGGTCTCCGCCACCATTGCCGCCTCGTCGTGCGCGTGGTGCTCGGCCGCCTGGTGCTTCATCGGCGGCGGCAGCACCTCCTTGATCTCGGCCATCGACAGGCCGGGAAGGTAGCGCAGGAACAGCAGGAACCACATGAAGAACCAGCCGAACGAGCCCATCAGCAGCCCCGCGTCGACCCAGGTCATGTGCAGGTTCCAGAACTTCCACGGCTCGTAGCTGTGCGACAGCGACGGCACGATGATCACGAAGCGCTCGTACCACATCCCGATGTTCACGAACACCGAGATGATGAAGAACGCGTTCAGGTTCTGGCGGATCCGCTTGATCCACAGCAGCTGCGGGACGATGGCGTTGAAGGTGATCATGCTCCACCCCGCCCACCAGTAGTCGCCCGTCACGCGGTCCCAGAACACGTCCCGCTCGTACAGCTCACCCGAATAGTAGGCCATGAAGTACTCCATGCCGTAGGCGTAGCCCACGATGCACGAAGTCAGCAGCAGCAGCTTCGCCAGCCGGTCGTAGTGCACGGGGGTGAAGTACGCCCCCAGCCGGAAGATCTTGTGCACCGGCACCATCAGCGTCACCACCATGGCCACGCCCGAAAGGATGGCGCCGGCCACGAAGTACGGGGCGAAGATGGTGGTGTGCCAGCCGGGCACGATGGACACGGCGAAGTCCCACGACACCACCGAGTGCACCGAAAGCACCAGCGGCGTGGCCAGCGCGGCCAGGAACAGGTAGGCGCGGGTAAAGTGGCGCCACTCGCGGTCCGTACCCCGCCACCCCAGCGACAGCACCCCGTACACCTTCTTGCGCATGGGATGCGTCGTGCTGTCGCGCGCCGCGGCGATGTCGGGGATGAGGCCGATGTAGAAGAACACCGAGCTCACCGTGAGGTACGTGGTCACCGCGAACACGTCCCACAGCAGCGGGCTGCGGAAGTTGGGCCAGATCCCCCGCTGGCTGGGCAGCGGCAGCAGCCAGTAGAAGAACCACGGCCGGCCGATGTGCAGCAGCGGGAAGAGCGCCGCCGTGAGCACGGCGAACACCGTCATCGCCTCGGCGAAGCGGTAGATGGCCTGCCGCCAGGGCGCCCGGAACAGGTACAGGATCGCGGAGATCAGCGTGCCCGCGTGGCCGATGCCCACCCAGAACACGAAGGTGGTGATCATCACCGCCCAGTTGTCGCCGATCATCCCCAGGCCGTAGATGATGTTGTGCAGCTCGCTGAACACCAGCAGCCCCACCAGCATCACCGACATCCCCAGCAGCGCCAGGTACCCCTTGCCCGGCGGGGTGAGCAGCCGCATGGCGTCGCGGTTTACCTGCTCGTAGCTCTCTACGTCCGGATGGAAGGCGGAGCGGACCGCCGTCTGGTTCTCGGTCGCCATCTCAGTGGCCTCCCTCGCTCTGGCCGCCCTGCGGCATGCTCTCGGTGCCGCCGCCCTTGGCGTTGGCCCCGTCCCCGTGATCCCCGCCGCCCTCGCCCGTGGTGCCTTCCGGCGAACCGTGCGAGGCCGGCTCGTGCCCGCCGTTGTTGGGCGTGTGCAGGGTGACCTTGCTCAGGTAGACGATGGCCGGCTGCGTGTTGAGCTCGCCCAGCGCGCGGTAGCCGCGGTTGGTGCGGGCCGCCTGCGAAACCGCGCTCTCGCGGTCGCTGAAGTTGCCGAAGACGAACACCTCGGTGGGGCAGGTCTGCACGCAGGCCGGCACCACCTCGCCGTCGCGCACCGGGCGCATCTCCGACGCGGCGTTGCGCTCGGTTTCGTGGATGCGCTGCACGCAGAAGGTGCACTTTTCCATCACGCCCTTCTCGCGCACCGTCACGTCCGGGTTCAGCTGCCAGTTCAGCGGCTCGGCGAACTCGTAGGTGAACCAGTTGAAGACGCGCACCTTCCAGGGGCAGTTCTGCGCGCAGTAGCGCGTGCCCACGCAGCGGTTGTACACCTGCCCGTTCAGCCCGTCGGGCGTGTGGTACGCGGCGTACACCGGGCACACCGGCTCGCACGGCGCCTGACCGCAGTGCTGGCACAGCATGGGGAGGAAGCGCACGTCGTCGGTGGCGTCGTCCTGCAGCGCCTCTTCCGGGTGGCGGCTCACGCCGAAGTAGCGCTCGATGCGCAGCCACCACAGCTCGCGCCCCTTGCGGACCTCGGTGGGCCCGACGACGGGGACGTTGTTCTCGGCGCTGCACGCCACCTGGCAGGCACCGCAGCCGATGCACCGGGCCAGGTCGATGACCATGCCCCAGCGCGTGTCGTTGTCGATGTACTCGCCGTACTCCGTTCCCGGGGGCGGATACCCCGACGCGGGGTCGGTCTGCACCTTTTCGGGGACGAAGCCGCCGGAGCCCTTGAGCTCCTCGATGTGCTGGTCCTCGCCGGGGATGATCCCCGGGCCCTGCTGGTCGAGCCGCATGAGCTCGGTGAGCCCGATGGCCTTGGCGATGCGGCGGTCGTGCTGCACCCGCACGCCCGTCTCCACCAGCCCCTGCGGAAAGGCGCGGCGCACGTTGCCCCGGCCCGTCTTGCGGACGCTGACGCGCACGCCGGCCTGGTTCAGGCTCCCGGTCGCGGGGTCCACCGAGCCCAGCAGCTTCATGGGGTTGGCGCCCAGCCCCTCCGTCCACCGGCCGCCGCCCTCCTGCCCCAGCCCCATCTGCATGGCCAGGGTGTCGCGCATCACGCCGGGGTACAGGTAGGCGCGCGTGGTCACGGCGCCGTGCGGCGAGGTGATCTCCAGCTCGTCGCCCTGCTCCACCTCGAGCCGCGCGGCGGTGGCGGGGTGGATCTCCACCCACGAGTCCCACGACACCTTGGCCACCGGGTCCGGCAGCTCCAGCAGCCAGGGCCGGTTGGCCGTGCGCCCGTCGTAGAAGCGCAGCGACGGGTACACCACCAGGTGCAGCCCCTCCTGCGGCCCCTCGTACGTTGGCGCCTGGTAGGCCGCCGGCCCGGCCGCCTGCACCGGCGCCGCCGGAACCGGCTGGGCCGGGGTGGGCTGCGCCGGGGCCGGGACCGGAGCGGCGGCGGCACCCGCGGCCGCCGTCGTCCCCGCCGCGGCGGCCGGGACCGGCGTCGCCGGAGCCGCCGCCGCGGGAGCGGCGGGCTGCGGCTGCGCGGCCTGCTCCGGCGTGGTGAAGCCGAACGGCTGCGTGGCCTCCGTCGGGAACACGCCGCCGCGCTTGAGCGCCGCGCGCCAGGCCTCCTGCGTTCCCGCGCGCCCCGCCCAGGCGGCGCGCAGGTAGTCGAGCCACGTCGTGGTGGGCGCGCCGCCGGTGGTCTGCGCCAGCCCCAGGCCGGCGGAGATGCCCAGGATGATCTCGCCCGCCGCCTTGGTGTTGAACACCGGCTTCATGGCCGGCTGCACCAGCTCGAACACCCCGGGCTGCGGGACGTAGTCGTCCCAGCGCTCCAGGAAGTGGCTCTGGGGCAGCACGTGCGTGGCCAGCTTGCTGGTCTCGTCGGGGAAGGTGCTCAGGCTGACGCGCACCGGCACCTTCGCCAGCGCCTCGGCGAACTTCATTCCGCCGGGAAGCGTGTGCACCGGGTTCTGCGCGTCGAGGATGATCACCCGCACCTGGCCGGCGTTCATCTGCTGCACCAGCTGCTGCAGGGGCCGCAGGTCGGCCGGGGGCGGCGCGGCGCGGCCGTTGAGCCGGGCCACGGCCTGCCGCAGCACCTGGCTGTTGGGGCCCTGCACCGCGGCGCCGGGGCCCATCGCCACCTTGCGCGCCGACTCGCCCCACCACTGCTGCAGCGTCTGCAGGGCGCGGGCGCGCTCGGCCGCGCCCTCGGCCGGGCCGGTCTGCTGCGCGATCTGGTTCACGTCGGCGCCGCCGGCCAGCGCCTGGGCCACCAGCGCCTCGGTGCCGGGGCGGGCCTGGATCCACAGGTCGGCGTTCAGCCCGGTCAGCGGGCGGTGCGGGCCCACCCAGACGAAGCGGCCGCGGCGGCCGTTGCGGTAGCCGTGCATCTGCGCGAACTGCCACGCGTAGTCCACGGGCGACCCCCAGGTCTCCAGGAAGTCGGCCCCGAACGACACCAGCAGGTCGGCGCTGGCGAACTCCAGGTCGCGCGGCGCGTCCTCGAGCGGCGCCCAACGCACCCGGCGCCCGCCGATGGCGGCCGTGAACTGGTCCGCCAGCGTGTCCATGGTGCCCCGGTACTCGCCGGTCAGGTAGACCACGCTGCCCCGGGGGGCGCGGCGAATCTCCTCGGCCACCACGCGCTCGGCCTGGCTCCACGACACCTGCCGCGGCTGGTCCACGCCGAACTCCATGAGCGACGGGCCCTGGTAGCGGTCCGGGTGGTAGAGCCCCTGCACGGAGGCCTGGCCGCGGGGGCACAGGTTGCCGTGGCTGATGGGGTGCAGCGGGTTGCCCTCCACCTTGGTGGCGCGCCCCTCGTGCGTCTCGACCTGGATGCCGCAGCCGGCCGGGCATTCGCGGCAGGTGCTGGTGTACCAGGTGGGCACGCCGGGGACGATCTCCTCGGGCTGCACCGTGTACGGAATCAGCTTCTCCACCTCGCGGGTGGAGCACCCCACCGTCGCGGTCGCCGCCCCGGACGCGCCCAGCACCTTCAGAAAGGTGCGTCTCTTCATTCCGTCAGACGTAACGTCAGACATGCTGTCTCCTCGCCATCCTTCTCGTTGGCCGCCGCATCAGTAGTGGCAGACCATGCAGTCCGTGGACGCGCGCTGGTTGGGGAAGGTGGCGCGCAGGCCGCGCAGGTCGGCCCCGTTCTCCCCCAGCCGCCGGATGCGCTGAATGAACGACGAGCGCGCCTGGACGGCGGCGGTTTCCTTGGGCGAAAGCGGCATCTCGCCGCGGTGGCAGTCGATGCACCAGCCCATGCGCAGCGAGGAGAACTGGTACATCTCCTCCATCTCCTGCACGGGGCCGTGGCACGTCTGGCACTCCAGGCCCACGTTCACGTGCGTGTAGTGCGGGAACTTGGCGTGCTCCGGGACCTTGTGGATGCGCACCCAGGGGATTCCCTCCCCGTTCTTCCAGTAGTTGACCAGCTTCTGCCCCTCCTTGAACCAGGTGCTGTCCGTCCCCTTGACCTTGGGGAAGGCCAGCGCGGCCTGGCCGCGCAGCGCCGTGGGCGCGCTGCTGCCGGGGACGTGGCAGCCCACGCACAGCTGCGTGCTGGGAATGCCCGCGTCCACCGACCGGTCGGCGGTGTAGTGGCAGTACATGCACGGGATGGCGTTGCCGCCCTTTTCGACGGGCCCCGCGTGCACGTTGTGGTAGAACGCGATGGGCTGCTCGGGTGGATCCGCCGGCTTGTAGTCGCGGCACCCGGCCACGACCGCCACCGGGAGCAGCGCGAGCGCTGCGATGCGTAGGGCTCTGGTCATCGTCTGCCTGAACGGAGAATACCATGTGCCGCGCACGACGGGCCTTCGGGGGACCCGTGGGTGCGCGGCGCTCGCGCGGCTGTGGCGGGCCCGTGAACGCCCGGCCGCCGTGCGGAGCACCCCCATATAACACGGGCGTGCACGGGCGGCAACATCAGCCTTCTCCTCACTGCGTGTAGGTGTTTCCCCTACAAGCCGTAAGTGCTTGCCAAACGTATACTTGGCGGCCGGCCCCGGAAAGGCTCCGGACGCCGGCCGCGGTCGAAAATTGTTGAGAATGCTTCTCAAGCCGCTTCGCCTGCTCCCGGGTCAGGCGTGGCGGCGGTGCTCCACCATCAGGCAGCGGTCCTGGACCACCTTGATGCCGGCCTCGGCGAAGCGGCGGGCGGCTTCCTCGTTGCGGATGCCGCTCTGCATCCACACGGCCTTGGGCCTGGCCGCCAGGATGTCGTCCACGTGGGGCGGCACGTCCTGCGAGCGGCGAAAGACGTCCACCAGGTCCACGCCGCCGGGGATGCCGGCGACGGTGCGGTAGACCTTCTTGCCCAGGATCTCGGTGACGTCGGGATAATAGACGGGGACGGGGACCACGTCCACACCGGCGCGGTGCAGGTATTCGGGCACGTAGAACGCCGGCTGCCCGGCCTGCGCCTCGGTCTTGATCCCCAGCACGGCCACTCGTTTGGATCCGCGGATGATCTCCGCGATCCCCTGCTCGGTGGTGACCAGGTTGTCGCGCCAGCTTTCGGACATCGGCGGTGCTCCGGGAAAGAAGTGCGTGAGTGCGTGAGTGCGTGAGTGCGTGAGTGCGTAAGTGGGATCGAGGCTCGGCGACGGGCACCTGCGAGGGCGCCCCCTCCGCTCGCCTAGGCTCGCACCTCCCCCAAAACTGCTGGGGGAGGTTGGCGGATCCGAAAGATCCAGGCTCGACGACACCGATCGAACTGGCGCCCGCGGGGTGCCCCTCCCCCGGCCCCTCCCCGTTCGTTCCTCACGGAGAGGGGAGAATTGGATCCCGCTTCGATGAGTTCGGTGCGCGTCGGCCGGCGCAGTGCGAGCCCGATCGAAATCACCCCACTCCCGGCCCACCCCCAACCTCCCCCCGCAGTTTGGGGGGAGGTGCGAGCCAAGCGAGCGGAGGCGGCGCCGGCCGGCGCAGTGCGAACCCAATCGAAATCACCCCACTCCCGGCCCCACCCCCAATCTCCCCCAGCAGTTTGGGGGGAGGTGCGAGCCTAAGCGAGCGGAGGGGGCGCCGGCCGGCGCAGTGCGAACCCGATCGAAATCACTCCTCTCCCAGCCCCACCCCCCACACCTCCAGCCCATCCCGCACGTCCCGCTCCACCGCGCCCACGCCCCGCAGGTACATCAGGTGCGCGCGGGCCTCGCGCAGGGCGTGCAGGAAGTTGTCCGGCGGCAGGTCGGGGAACACGCGCAGCGTCACCTCGTACGCCGTGCGCGGACGGTCCAGCGCCTCCAGCGTTTGCGCGGTGCGCTCCTCGTGGTGCGCGACGAGCCAGTCGATGCGCCCCGCCAGGTCACCGAACGGCTCGCCGTGCGAGGGGAGCACCAGCTCCACCGGCAGCTCGCGCAGGCGGCGCAGCGAGTCCAGGTAGTCCGCCAGCGGGTTCTCGGCGTACAGGTCCGCGCCGATGTTGGGCGAAATGCGCGGGAGCACGTGGTCGCCCACGATCAGAATCCGCCGCGCGGGGTGGTAGACCGTCACGTGCCCCGGCGAGTGGCCCGGCGTCAGGATCCACTCCCATCCCCCGCCCCCCGGCAGCGGCCCCGCGTCGCCCCGCAGCAGGTTGTCGGGCGGATAGTGCTCGTAGCGCACGTGGATGCGGTCCGACGCGGCCAGCAGCGCATCCGCCAGTTCCCCCGGAATGCCGCCCTGCGCAAAGCTCTCGCCCACGGCGGCGCGGTCGTCCTTCCACCCCTTTACCCAGCGCGTGGCCAGCGCCTCCTCGCGCTCGTGGATGCTGACGCGCGCCCCGCTCCACTCGCGCACCGGGCCCGCCAGGCCGTAGTGGTCGATGTGCGCGTGGGTCAGCACCACGTCCCGCAGCGACTCCGGGGTAACGCCGATCTCCGCGGCGGCGTCGCGCAGGGCGCCGCGGGCGGGGGGCGTGTCGATGCCGGTGTCCACCAGCACGTGCCCCGCATCGCCCTCGATCACCCACGCGGCCACCTCGCGCGGGGGGAACGGAAGCGGGACGGAGATGCGGTGGACGCCCGGCGCCACCTCCACTGGAGCCGCCGTGGCCGTCACGCGTCGTCGGGAAAGAACAGCCTGCCCTCGCGCGCCATCTCCTCCAGCATCTTCGCCGGGCGGAAGCGGGCGCCAAAGCGCTGCTCCAGCGCGCGCAGGCGGTCCAGCACGTTCTGCGCGCCGGCGCGGTCCACGTACCAGAAGGGGCCGCCGCGGAACGGGGGAAAGCCGATGCCGAACACCGCGCCCACGTCGCCGTCGCGGGCGCCGCGCAGCACGCCCTCTTCAAGCGTGCGCACGGCCTCGTTCACCATGATGAGCCCCAGCCGGTCCTGGATCTCGTCGCGCCCCATCTCCTTTTTGGCGGGGCTGCCGAACAGCGCGTACACGGCCTCGTCCGGCCCGGCCTTCTTGCCGTCGTCGCCGAACTTGTAGAAGCCCTTGGCGTTCTTCCGGCCCAGGCGGCCGCTCTCCACCATCCTGTCGACCACCGTCGGCGGGTTGCCCATGCGGTCGCTGAAGGCGGCGGCCATGATCTTTCCCGCCTTCTGCGCCACGTCCAGCCCCACCTCGTCGTACAGGGTCACGGGGCCCACGGGGAAACCCCACTCCGTCATCGCCCGGTCGATCTCCTCCATCCGCACGCCCTCCTGCAGCAGGAGCGCGGCCTCGGCCATGTACGGGCTCAGGATGCGGTTGACGAAAAAGCCCGGCGAGTCGTTCACCACGATGGGCGTCTTGCCGATCTTCTTGGCGTACGCGTGCGCCGTGGCCGTGACCCAGTCCGCCGTCCCCGCGTGGGTGATGATCTCCACCAGCGGCATCTTTTCCACGGGGGAAAAGAAGTGCAGGCCGATCACGTGGTCCGGCCGCGACGAGGCCTCGGCCAACTGGGCGATGGGGATGGTGGAGGTGTTGGATCCCAGCACCACGCCCTCGCCCGCGGCGGCCTCGATCTCCTGGATGACCTTGTGCTTGAGGGCCAGGTCCTCGAACACCGCTTCCACGACGACGTCGGAGGCGTGAAAGCCGGTGTACTCGGTGGTCGGCTGAACGCGGTCCACCAGCTTGGTGAGCTCGTGGCGCCGCATCTTCTTGCGCTTGGCGCGCTTGATGAGCGATTCGCGGGCGGTGCGCAGCCCCTTGGCGGCGGCCTCGGGCTTCACGTCCTTCAGCCGCACGCGAATGCCGCTTTCCGCCGACGCGGCGGCGATCCCCGCGCCCATGAACCCGGCGCCCACCACGGCGATCTGGTCCACGTCCTTCGGCTTGGCGTTGGGCCCCAGCCCGGCGTCGTTCTTGGCGGCGGTACTGGTAAAGAAGACGTGCACCAGCGAGCGTGCCTCGGGGGTGACCGCCAGCTCGCCAAAGGCACGGGCTTCATAGTCCAGCGCCTGGTGCACCTCCTTGTCCAGCCCGGCCTCGATCACCTTCAGCAGGCGCAGCGGGGCGGGATACAGGCCGTGCGTCTTGTCCATCACCCCCTGCCGCGCCTTGCTGAAGATCAGCTTGCGCATGGGAAGCAGGTTCTCCAGGCGCTCGGGCGACCCGGAGCGGCGCGCGGCCCGCGGCTGGATCTTCTTTGCGGCCAGCGCCATGGCCTGCCGGCTGGCGACTTCCAGCAGGATGGCCTGGGGGACGACTTCGTCGACGATGCCGGCCTTCATGGCGCGGCGCGCGTCCAGCTGCTTGCCGGTCAGCATCAGGTCCAGCGCCGCCCGCAGGCCGATGAGCCGCGGCAGCCGCGCCGTGCCGCCCGCGCCGGGGATGATGCCCAGGTTGACCTCCGGGAGCCCCAGCTTGGTCTTGGGCGAGTCGCTGGCGATGCGGTAGGTGCAGGCCAGCGCCGTCTCGAGCCCGCCGCCCAGCGCGGCGCCGTCGATGGCGGCCACGACGGGAAGGCGCAGGCGCTCCAGGCGGTCCAGCAGGTCGTGGCCGGCGCGGCTGGCGGCCTCGGCGTCTGCGGGAGTCGCAAAGTTCTTGAACTCTTCGATGTCGGCGCCGGCGATCCACGTCCCCTTTTTTTCGGAGACGATGACGGCCGCGCGCACGCCGCCCTCGCCGTTCTCCAGCCGGTCCACCAGCGCGCCCATCTCGCGCAGCAGCCCTTCGGAGATGACGTTGACCGGGCGGTCGGGGTCGTTCAGGGTGATCACGGCCAGTCCGTCCGTGACCTCCATGCGCACCGGCGACCCCTGGTCCTGCTCCGTCCGGGGCTCTTCTTCGAGGATCGTTGCCATCACGCTCTCCCCTTGCGGGTCCTGAGGTTGGTCACGGTCTGCAATCAACAAAGGCGAGTGGATCGCCTGCTACGGCTGGATCATCGGCGCGTCCGCGGGCGCCCCCCTCTCCCGGCCTCTCCCCCACAACTGCGTGGGGGAGAGGAGAATCGATCGCGCTGCGACTGAAATCAGGGCGCGTCCGCGGGCGCCCCCTCCGCTCGCTTAGGCTCGCACCTCCCCCAAAACTGCTGGGGGAGGTTGGTGTATCCGCGCGCTGCGGTCTGTCATTCCGAGGGAGCGCCCCCCCGGAATCCGTCCGTCCCGACAGAGCCGGCGCGCGACCGAGGAATCTACCGTCCGCCTGCTGGAGGCGCGTCGAAATGCCCCATACCTGCGCTCGCGCCGCCAGCCGCGCGCCAGACGCGCGATCTGTACCGCGCTCGTCAGCAGGCGATCTCAACGACTCCGGCGATCAGCCGCCCCGACTTCCGCACTTCCGCACTTCCGCACTTCCGCACTTCCGCACTTCCGCACTTCCGCACTTCCGCACTTCGTCCGCCGGTCACGCCGCCGTCAGTCCCCCATCCACCGCCAGCACCTGGCCGGTCACGTAGCCGGCGGCGGGGGAGAGAAGGAAGAGGGCGGCGCCCATCAGCTCATCGTCGCCGCCGGTGCGGCCCAGGGGGATGTTGCGCGCCACCAGCTTTTCGGCCCGCTCCAGCACCACCTTCGTCATCTTCGTCGGAAAGAAGCCGGGGGCGACGGCGTTCACGCGGATGCCGTGGCGCGCCCACTTTACCGCCAGGTCGCGGGTGATGGCGATCACCGCGCCCTTGGAGGCGGCGTAGCCCACGGCGTCCAGCACCTCCGGCGGCGAGCCCCGCAGCCCGGCGATGGAGGCCACGTTCAGGATGGCACCGGACGCCCCGCGCGCGATCAGCCGCTTTCCCACCTCGCGCGAGCACAGAAAGGCGCCGGTGGCGTTCACGTCCATCACCTTGTGCCACGCCTCCAGCGGCATCTCCGCCGCCGGCGCGCCCCACGAGGTGCCGGAGTTGTTCACCAGCAGGTCCACCGGCCCCAGCTCCGCCTCTACCCGGTCCACCGCCGCCCGCACGTCCTCCTCGGACGAGACATCCAGCTTGAGCGCCAGGGTGCGCGCGCCGTACTCCTGGGCCAGCTCGCGCGCCACCTCCGCGCACGCCTCTTCGCTGCGCGAGCCCACCGCCACCGCCGCGCCCGCCTGCGCCAGCCCGCGCGCGATCTGCTCGCCCAGCCCGCGCCCTCCGCCCGTCACCAGCGCCACGCGCCCGGAAAGGTCGAACAGCTCGCGTACGGTGCGCATGCGTGGCCTCGGTGTGATCGATTCAGGTGCGTCCGCCGTGGACGTGGCCGGACAATCTAAGCGCCGCGAAAACCCGCGCAAATGCTGGATATTATGAGCGCCGCTCACCACGGACGGCGAGCGGCGCACCGGGATGGAAATCCACCCCGTCACGCGGCGGCGGAGGCCCACTGCCAGGCGCTGCCTTCGTGCAGCGAGGCGTAGACCGCGTCGCGCAGCGCGTTGGCCTCGGCGCTGGTGAGCGTGCGCACCAGGTCGCGGATGACGATGCGCACCAGCACGTTCTTCTGCCCCGGCGCAATCCCGATCCGCTCCCGTGCCTGCGGCGGAAGTTGCGCGTAGGGCGTCTCGCCCAGCACCTCGACGGACTCCAGGCTCTCCACGCGGTCGCCCAGCGCCTGGCGCACGCGGTCGCCCAGCTCTTCCGGCGTGCGGTCCGCCGCCACCGCGATCGACATGTCGCGGCGCACGGCGGGCTGGGCGGAGACGGGGCGGTACGGCTCCAGGTCCAGCATCTGCCCGGTAATGCGCGGGTCCGCGGACCGCAGCACGCGGATGTCGTCCATTCCCTTCACCAGCATCAGCAGCCGGTCCAGGCCCAGCCCCATCGCCAGGCCGGAGTAGCGCGAGCGATCCAGCCCCGCCTCGTGCAGAATGGCCGGCAGTGCCAGTCCGCACTCCCCCGCCTCCACCCATCCGCCATCGTCCGCGCGCACCTCGATTTCGACGCCGTCGGTCGTGTAGGGATGCTCGGCCGGGTTGCAGCGATGTTCGCGGCCGGGGAGCACCGCCTCCATCACCGTCGCCACCATCTCGCGCAGCTCCGGGACGCCGACGCGCCCGCGGACGATGCGCCACAGGTCCATCTGGTGCGGCTCGCCCGTGTGCAGGCGGTCGATCTCGTCGCGCCGGTACACCAGCCCCGGACATGCGAGCAGCACGTCGGCGGGCGGACTGTGCGCGACGTCCGCCAGCAGCGGCGGGATCATCGCGGAGGTCTGGGTGCGCAGCACGGTGGTTTCGCTGACGTAGCGGGTGTAGCGCGCGTCGCGGGCGGCGCCGCCGGGCGGGTAGTGCAGCCGGTCGTAGTTGTGCTCCACGGGCACCACGGGGTGTGCGCGGTGCAGGCGCAGCTCGCACCCCCAGCGGTGGCGGAGCGCGTGGTGGATGCGGTCGATGAGCTGCTGCATGGCGTGCGGCCCCTGCGCGGGGTCCGTCAGGTCGCGCAGGCCGACGGCGCGCAGGTAGGCTTCGGGGGACAGGATAGCGGGCTTCATGGCGTTCTCTCCGGTTCTGCCGATTTCCGGGCTGGATCGGCGGGGTCGCGTGGACGATGGACACGAAAAAGCCCCCCGGACCGCATCCGGGGGGCGTCGGCCCAAAGGCCACGCCGGAGAGAGACCGTGTCGGCGGCTCAGCCGCGCGCGCACACCTCCCACGCCCCGGACAGGGTCGGGGGGCGGGTAAATCGGCGGCTGTTCGCGGCGGTGATGCGCATGGATCGCGTGCATGGGAGTCCGTTCACGTCTCGTCTCAAGATAAACACGCTTCCGCCGAAGGTACAGAGCGGGCTTGGGAGATGGAGTGCAACGATGCGGCTCGGCGCATCGACTACTCCCCGCCGCGCTCGCTACTCGGCGAGGAGGATGGCGCAGGCGGACCGGCCAAGCAGCGGCGCCACCTCCGTGAACGAGCGGTGGGGGCCGGCCAGCACCTCGAACGACTCGAAGCTGGTCAGGGCGAACAGCAGCTGCTCCAGTTCCGCGAACCGATCCGGCGTCCACGGCGTGCGCGTGGCGGCGATGCGCTCCAGCAGGGTGCGGATGAACCGGCGCCTGCGCTCTTCACGCAGCACCAGCGCCTGGGCCACGTCCGGCTGCAGCGCGGCCAGGGCGTGCACCCGCCGCTTGACCACGCGGTCCACGGAGTAGTAGCGCGCCATCGCCCGGAACATCGTCCGCACGCCTTCCAGCGGATCGGGCTCGCGCAGCGCCGTCTCCAGCCCGGCGGGGCCGTGGATGCCGCCGCGCATGGCCAGCCAGTCGAACAGCGCCTCGAGCACGGCGGCCTTGCTGCCGAATTGGTTGTACACGGTCATCCGCGCCACCCCCGCCCGCCCGGCCACCGCCTCCACGGTGAACGCGCTCACCCCGGCGGGGTCCGCCAGCAGCGAGTGCGCGGCCGCAACGATGCGCTCGCGCGTGGCTTCGGCCGCCTGGCGGCGCTGCTCGCTGTGGTAGGGGCGCGGGCTCATCGTCATCTCCCGTGTTGTGAATTGAATGTACTGTACGCACAGTCAATCCAATTCACAACACCGGCGCGGGACGGCCGGATTCCAACGATCCTGCGATGGAGGCGACGATGGAGCACGCGCTTTTGCTGGCCCTGCGGCTGGCGCACGTGGCAGGCGGGGTGATGTGGGTGGGCGCGGCGGTGCTGATGGCGGGCTTCGTGGTCCCCGCCGCGCGCGAGGCCGAGGGCTTTCTGCCGCGGCTGATGCGCGACCGGCGCGCGGGGCTGTACCTGATGGCCACGGCGCTCACCACCATCCTGTCCGGCGTGGCGATGTACGCGCGGATGTCGGCGCTCACGGACGGCGCCTTCGGGGCAACGAGCCAGGGGATCACATTGGGGATCGGCGGGATCGCGGGGGTGCTGGCGCTGCTGACGGGCGCGTTCGGAACCGGACCCGCGGCGCGGCGGATGGGGGCGCTGGGCACCCGGCTGCGGGGCGAGTCCCGCGCGCCCACGCCGGACGAGGCGCGGCAGATGGGGCGGCTGCGGGCGCGCGTCCGCTGGGGCACCGCCGCGTCCATGCTGCTGCTGCTGACCGCCACCGCGTGCATGGCCGTGTGGCGATACGTCTGAATCACCAAAAGACCAGCCTCACGCGGAGACGCGGAGAGGGGACGGAAGATCGGTTTTCTCCGCGCCTTTGCGCCTCTGCGTGAGGCCCTGTTCGCTGCGATTGCGGGGAAACGCGCGGCTTTATGGGAACGCGTTCGGGCACAACCAGATACGCGCGGGGCGGTGGCGATCCGGTGGAACCCATCCTGCATCATCCCCCGCGCGGCGTTTTGCGGTACGGCACGAAATCAGGGGGAGGGCGCCACGGTGGGACGCAGGACTTTTCGGCGGATGATGGCGCACGCGGCGTTTCCCGCGGCGGTGGTGGCCAGCGTGGTCGTGGGCGTGGCGATGTCGGCCGCGGCCAAGCCGTCGGTAACCATGCGCGGCTCGCCCGCCTCCATGCAGCGGCAGCACGCGAACGCGGTGGCGGCCGACTTCACCTTTGCCGAAACGCCGGCGGCGGTGGACGAGCTGGTCAAGACGGAGCGGCTGGTGCGGCTGCCGGGCGGGGCCGACTACGCGCTGGCCAAGGTGAGCTATCCCTACACGCGCCCGGAGGTAAAGACCTTCGTGGAGAACGTGTCGGCGGAGTACCGCAAGGCGTGCGGCGAGCCCCTGGTAGTCACCAGCCTCACGCGCCCGCGGGCGGAGCAGCCGGGGAACGCGCACAAGCTGTCGGTGCACCCCGCCGGGATGGCGGTCGACTTCCGCATCAGCCGCGAATCCAGGTGCCAGAAGTGGTTCGAGAAGGCGCTGCTGGCGCTGGAAGAAAAGGACCTGCTGGACGCCACCCGCGAGCGCAACCCGCCGCACTACCACGTGGCCGTGTTCACCAACGCGTACGCGGCCTACGCCGCGCGCCAGAAGCCGGTGGAGCGCCCCACGTCGTCGTCGCCCACGGTGCTGCGGCCCAAGCCGGCGCCGTCCCGGCCCGCCGAGCCCTCCGCGCCCGCCGCCGCGGCGGCGGAGCCCCGCCGCGACGCGCCGGCGCCCCAGGGCGCCGAGCCGCCCCTGGTGCTGGTGCTGCTGTCGTCGGTCGCGCTGCTGTTCCTGCTGGGCTGGCGCATCGCCAAGCACCACCACGGCCCGGGCTGATCGCCCGCGTCCGCGGCCCATTCCGCCGGTTTCTCCGCACCCCCTGCCGTGCATCGCCGCGGCAGGGGGTGCGCGTTCGTGCGGACGGTGCAACACGGATCCAGGCTCGACGAACATCATTGAACTGGCGCCGGCGGGGGGCCCCTCCCCCGGCCCCTTCCCGTTCGTTCCTCACGGAGAGGGGAGAATTCGATCCCGCTTCGGAAGGCCCTGCGAGAGAGGCACGCCCCCTCCGGGCTCGCATTACTCGCCCACCTCCCCCAAAACCCCTGGGGGAGGTTGATCTTCGATGCCGCTTCGATCCCGCCACGCGGCAGGCACCCGCCCCAACCCCACATCCGCCTGTCCGCGAAGGCGGACTTCGTGTGGTCGTTGCAGCGAATTCATTCGCCATGGCCGGGCTCGGAGTGATCGTAACCGCTGGTCTGGAGGCTCGACGAACACCATTGAACTGGCCCCGGCGGGGGCCCCTCCCCCGACCCCTCCCCGTTCGTTCCTCACGGAGAGGGGAGAATTCGATCCCGCTTCGGAAGGCCCTGCGAGAGAGGCACGCCCCCTCCGGGCTCGCATTACTCGCCCACCTCCCCCAAAACCCCTGGGGGAGGTTGAACTTCGATGCCGCTTCGATCCCCGCCACGCGGCAGGCACCCGCCCCAACCCCACATCCGCCTGTCCGCGAAGGCGGACTTCGTGTGGTTGTTGCAGCGAATTCATTCGCCCTTTGCAGGCCCCGACGGATCGTAACCGCTGGTCTGGAGGCTCGGCGACGGGCATCGAGCTGGCGCCGGCGGGGGGCCCCTCCCCGTTCGTTCCTCACGGAGAGGGGAGAATTCGATCCCGCTTCGGAAGGCCCTGCGAGAGAGCCACGCCCGCTCCGGGCTCGCATTACTCGCCTCCCCCAAAAACCCCTGAGGGAGGTTGAACTTCGATGCTGCTTCGATCCCGCCACGCGGCAGGCACCCGCCCCAACCCCACATCCGCCTGTCCGCGAAGGCGGCCTTCGTGTGGTCGTTGCAGCGAATTCATTCGCCCTTGTGATCCGCCCGTGACGCAAAAAGGGATTGTGCGGCTGCTACTTCGACCCGTATCATCCCTCCTCCACCTCCCGCCGTCCCACCTTCAACCCGCCACACCCCTGGAACGCCGCCACCGCCCGGACACTCCGCGGCGGGGCGGCGTGCATGATCCCACACCTTCTCCCCCCAGAGAGGATCGGCACGCGTGACCAAGAGAATCCTGAACCACCAGCCGTACGAGCCGCACGAAAAGGGCGAGCGCCGGTACGACGTGGCCGTCATCGGCGGCGGCGTCAGCGGCGTGTACACGGCGTGGCGGCTCAAGCAGAACGATCCCACGCTGAACGTGGCCGTGTTCGAGTACGGCGACCGCATCGGCGGGCGGCTGTACAGCTACCCCATGCCCGGAATGCCGCACATCAAGGCCGAGCTGGGCGGCATGCGCTGGCTCAAGTCGCACGAGATCGTGGTGGGGCTCATCGACTACCTGAACCTGGCCACCCGCGAGTTTCCCATGGGTCCGGACGGGGGCGCCAACAACCTCATGTACCTGCGCCGCCGCCAGCTGCGGGTACGGGACCTGACGGATCCGGCGAAGGTGCCGTACCTGATGAACCCCGACGAGCAGGGGATGAACCCCGACCAGATGCAGGCGTACGTGATGAAGAGCCTGCTTCCCTTCTACGAAGAGCTGAGCACGGAGGACTGGTGGACGGTGCCGGTGCTCAACGGCACGCCGCTGTACCAGATCGGCTTCTGGAACCTGCTGTACCGGGTGCTGAGCAGCGAGGCGTACCAGTACATGTACGACGCCAGCGGCTACTACACCAACGTGGCCAACAGCACGTCGCCGCTGTCGCTGCCCATCAGCGAGTACGACCCCAACAACAAGTACTACACGCTGGACGAGGGGATGGAGGAGCTGCCGCGCACCGTGGCCGAGCGCTTTCGCGGCCTGGGCGGCGAGATCCACCGCAACCACCGGCTGGATTCGTTCGGCCGGCGCGGGGCGGACGGCGACTACGCGCTCTGCTTCGTCCGCACCGAGACGGAAAACGCCAGGACGACGGACATCGAGCCGCGCGAGGAGGTGCACATCGACGCCGACCGCGTGGTGCTGGCGCTGCCGCGGCGCGCCATCGAGCTCATCCGCTGGAACCGGCTCGACGCGGACGACCCCACCCTGGGCGACCGGACCCTGCGCGACAACCTGGAGGCCGTCATCAGCCAGGCGGCGTTCAAGATGTTCCTGGGCTACCCCTACCCCTGGTGGCGCGCGCTGGGCGTCGAGGCGGGGCGGACGATCACGGACATGCCCATCCGCCAGACCTACTACTTCGGCACCGAGAGCGAGTCGGGCGGCGAGCCCGAGAACCACAACTCGCTGCTGATGGTGAGCTACAACGACCTGGGCAGCCTGCCCTTCTGGAAGGCGCTGGAAGCGGGCGAGTGCTTCGAGGGGCGCACGCAGAACCCCCAGCACGCGGCCGACAGCACGAAGCCGGGCCGCGACTACTTCCTGGACGGCGAGGCGCCGGTGCCGCGCCACGAGTTCCAGATCAGCCGCGAGATGGTGCAGACGGCGCAGGAGCAGGTAAAGGAGGTGCACGGGCTCAAGTTCGTCCCCGAGCCGTACACGGCCGTCTACCACGACTGGAGCGAGGACCCGTACGGCGCCGGGTGGCACGCATGGAAGGCGGGAAAGAAGTTCTGGGAGATCATGCCGTACATGCGCGGCATTCCCGGCGAAAAGGTGCACATCTGCGGCGAAGCGTACTCCATTGGCCAGGGGTGGATCGAAGGCGCGCTGCAGACGGCGGAGCTGATGCTGAAGGAGCACTTTGGCCTTACCCGCCCCAGCTTCATCCCGCGCAAGTACTACGAGACGGAGATGGGGCCGTGAAGGCGCCCGCAAAGTCCGCCGCGAAATCCGCCGTGAAGTCTGCGGCGAAGGCGGCGGCCGGCGGCCTGCCGGGAGACACGGAAACGGGCGGCTGCAACGTCGCGCGCTACCTGGCCACGCGGCTGGCGCAGATGGGCGTGGGCCACCTGTTCGCCGTCCCCGGCGACTACGCGGGGCACTTCCTGACGACCATCGACCAGGAGGGCGGGGAGATCGGAATCCAGCGCGTGGGCACCTGCAACGAGCTCGAGGCGGGGTACTCGGCCGACGCGTACGCGCGGCTGCGCGGAGCGGGCGCGGCGTGCGTCACCTTTGGGGTGGGCACCTTCAGCCTGCTCAACGCGCTGGCCGGATCGTACGTGGAGCAGCTTCCCGTCGTCCTCGTCGTCGGCAGCCCGGCGTCGGCGTCGCGGAACAGAGAGCGGCGCGAGGGGGTGCTCTTTCACCACTCCACCGGCACGCTGAGCGCGGACGAGGACTCGGTGCGCAACGTGACGGTGTGGCGCGAGGTGGTGCGCGACGCCGTCCGCGCGCCGGAGCAGATCGACCGCGCGCTGCGCGAGTGCCTTACCTGGCGCCGGCCCGTCTACATCGAGGTCTACGCCAACGTCTGGTGGCTGGAGTGCCAGGCGCCGCGCGGGCGCGTGGAGCCCGGCCCCCTTCCGCTCCTGCTGGAGTCGCTGGACGAGGCCATCGACGGCACGCTGGAGCACCTGTGGAGCGCGAAGCGCCCGGTGATCTGGGCGGGGATGGAGGTGCAGCGCTACGGCCTGCAGGCGCTGCTGATGGAGATCGTGCGCGAGACGGGCTTTCCGTTCGCCACCGACCTGCTGGGCAAGGGGCTGGTCCCCGAGAACACGCCCGGCTTCGTGGGCTGCTACGACGGCGCGTCGGCGCAGCCCAAGACGAAGCGGCTGGTGGAAAAGGCCGACTGGCTGCTGGGGCTGGGCAACCTGGTGACGGACGATTTCCTGGACCTGGTCACCAACAGCTACGGGCGGATGTCGCTGGCCTGGAACAACACGGTGCGCGTGGGGACGGCCGTCTACGACTGCGTGCCGCTGGGCGTCTTCATGGAGCGGCTGCTGCAGCGCCTGCGCGAAAAGAAGTACGGTGCCCCCGCCGGCGCGGTGAAGACGCTGGCGGCCGTGGGCGCGCCGGAGCAGAAGGCGCTGATGGAAGAGGGTCCGGCGGAGAAGAAGCTGCTGCAGGCGGCCGCCAGCCCGCCGGTGACGTACGACCGCTTCTTCCGGCGGATGAACCGGTGGGTGGACGACGGGATGATCCTGATGGCCGACACCACCATCGCGCTGTACTCCGCGGCGGAGCTGCCGGTGAACGTGGCGGACGGGTTCATCGCGCAGGCGGCGTGGAACTCCATCGGCTACACCACGGGCGCCTGCCTGGGCGCGGGCTTCGCCGATCCCGCGCGCCGGCCCGTCGTCTTTACCGGCGACGGCGGGTTCCAGATGGTGGCCCAGGCGCTCAGCGACGTGGTGCGGGCGAAGCACGGCGCCATCGTCTTCATCTTCGACAACGAGCTGTACGGGATCGAGCAGGCGTTCGTGAACGTAAAGTACTTCACCCAGGGACAGCCGCCGGAGGACTTCGACCTCCTGCACGGCTGGGACTACGCGCGCCTCACCGACGTCTTTCGCGGCGGCTGGAGCGCCACGGTTTCGACGATGAAGGAGCTCGATGCCGCGCTGAAGCAGGCCAAGGCCAACACGGACACGCTTTCCCTCATCACCCTCAAGATCCCGAAGAACGACATCACGAAGCAGATGCTGGCGCTCGCCGGCGGCTGACCGGCAAACGCCGGGTTCGGAAACAGAAGGCCTCACACAGAGTCAACGGGGTCAGCAGAGTTCAACCCCTGTTGACTCTGCTGACTCTGTGTGAGGCCCGATCTTTTCATCCCGTGAGGAGCATGAAGAACCTGCCTCCGCCCGCCGCCATCCTCTTGGACCTGGATGGGACGCTGATCGACACCTGGAGCCTGTACATCGAGTGCTACCGGCGCGCGCTGGAGCCGCACCTGGGCTACGCGCCCACGGTGGAAGAGATCGCCGCGCGCCGCCCCGCGTCCGAGCGGCGGTTCCTTACCGACTGGCTGGGCGACGGGCCGGGCCAGGCGTGCCACGCGGAGATGCGCCGGCTGTACCGCGAGTTGTACGGGTCGATGGCGGAGGGCGTCTACGAGGGCGTGCCGGAGATGCTGGCGGGGCTGCGGAGCGCCGGTCTGCGGCTGGGGATCGTCACGGGCAAAGGGCGCGAGGCGTGGGAGGTCACGCGCGCGGCCACGGACCTGGGCGCGTTCGACGTGGTGGTGACGGACGACGACGTGCACGCCGCCAAGCCGGACCCGGGCGGCCTGCTGGCGGCGGCGCGGGCGCTGGGGATCGCGCCGGAGCAGGCCGCCTACGTGGGCGACAGCACGGTGGACCTGCAGGCCGGCCGCAATGCGGGGATGCGCATCGGCGCCGCCCTGTGGGCCAAGACCGCGCCGGGCGAGGCGGAGGCGTTCGTGCGCAAGGTCGAAGGGACGCGGCCCGACTGGACCTTTGCCCGCCCCTCCGACGTCACGCGGGCGTTCGCCCTGTGGTGCTGAGTGCCGACGCGACGGAGATACCTTGAATACACGGCGTAAAACGTGCGTTGCCGGCGGATGTCAGGGGATCGCACCCGACGTTTTCATACCTGCTTTCGAGGAGAACTGCCATGAGCGCGAAAAAGCTGAAGCTCGACAAGATCGAGGTGGAGACGTTCGAGACGGCGGAGGGCGAAGACGGCGAGGGGACGGTGGAGGCGAACGCGTTGCGCACGGCGGTCGACGGCACCTGCCGCGGGCAGACCGGCCTCTGCACGGCGTGTCCGCCGTATGACTGCTACTGACGGAACGTTGACCCGCCCGCCCCGCATGCGTGCGCCCGGGGCGGTACCAGCCTGACGAGAGCGGGTGCGGTCCCCTTCTCGGCCCCTCTGCGGCCGCTGTGGCCTGGGTGATACCGAAGTCGGGAAAACAACCTCTATGGGTACAGGGGAACAGAGTCAGACAGAGGAACCTTTCTCTGTCTGACTCTGTTCCTCTGTACGATTATTCTTTTTCAGGATCTGGGCGAAACCCATCGTTTAGCGGACGCGGAGAAATCAGCCCGACAAAAAGGCCGGGCCCGGACGCGAACGTCCGGGCCCGGCTTGAACCGCGGTGACCGCTCCGGATTACGGAGTGGTGGTCGTCGTGGTCGTGGTGGCACCCGCGCTGTCCATCGGCATGGCGCCGGTGGTGCCGGTCGCGCCGCTGTCCATGGGCATGGTGGTCGGGGCCATGCTCGAGTCCATCGGCGGCGTGGTGGTCACCGGGGCCGTCTCGGTGGCCGGGGTGATCGCGGTGGTGTCCTCGGTGGCCGCGCCTTCCTCGGCGTCGCCGCCGCCACAGGCGGCCAGCGCCAGGATGCCGAACATCGCGATGAGCTTCTTCATCTGTGTATCTCCGTCAGTTCAGTACCAAAGAAGGCCGGCGCGCGGAATGCGCGCCGGCCCGCGAAATCCGGATCAGTGCGAGGCCGACGTGTCGGTGCCGGTGGTGGTGGTGGTGCCACCGGTCTGGGCCTGGCCCGCGACCGTGTCGGTCTCGGTGGTGGTGGTGGTGGTGGTCAGCACGCTGTCGGTGGTCGGAACCACCATCGGCTGGCTCACGGTGTCGGTGCCCGGCACGGTGGTGATGCTGGTGCTGTCGGCCGTGACGGTCTCGCCCTCGCCGCCCTCGTCGCCGCCGCAGGCCGCGACCATCATCGAAAGGGCCGCGATCGAGAAGATGCGCTTGATCATCGTGGTAACTCCCGTTTGCGTTGTTTTGCACCCGGCCGGGTTCGGCCGGCCGCCGGTCCGCGCCATGCGCGGTCGGCATACTGGTTAGGCAACGGGTATGCCGAACGGGCCATCCGTCGCCCGAGTGGCGAAAACCGGCGCCACCACTTAACTTTCGGCCACTCCCCGCCCGTCGCGGCGCGGTTCGCGGGCACGTCCCGCGGGGCCCGCGACTGTTCACTGAACACTCCGGGGCCGTTCAGTGAACAGCGGGCGGACGGGCGGGACAACGAACGGACGTGCCGATGAGAGGGCTTTCGCTTCGCACCAAGGTCTTTTTTCTCTTTGCCGTCACCGCGCTGCTCATCGTGGTGCCGGCGCTGCTGCTGATTGCCCAGGCGGTGGAGCGCGGCGTGTACGAGCGCGCCCGCGACGAGCTGGAGGGCGCGGGGATCTCCATGCGCAACTGGTGGGAGACCAACGACGTGCTGCTGGCCACCTCGGCCCGCGCGCTTGCGCTCAACGAGCAGGTGCGGCGCGCGTGGGTGGCGGGGAACAACCGCCGGCTGCAGGGGGTGCTGCGCGGCGAGCTGGAAAAGGACGAGGCCATCGTCATCGACAGCACGGGCAGGTCGATGTTCGGGCCGCGGCTGGACGCGCGCGCCATCGCCAGCGCGGGCGACCTGCGCACCATCGTGGCGCTGACGGACGACGGCCGGCCTCCGCTGCGCTTTTCGCTGGAGCCGGTGTGGGCCGACACGCTGCGGCTGGGGCAGATCGGCGTGGGGCGGCGGCTGAGCGCGGCGGCGATCAACAAGGAGATGGGCCGCAACACTCAGGTGGTGCTGATGGTGGGCGACTCGCTGGTGGGCACCAGCCTGTCCGACAGCGCCGAGGCCCTGCTGGACCGCGAGGAGCTGCGCACGCTGCGGGCGTCGGCCAACCCCGGCGCGCGGCAGATCCTGGCCGACCAGGCGTACATGGCCGCGCCGGTGGCGCTTCCCTCGCGCGGGCTGGCCACCACGGTCATCTTTCTGCGCCCCATCACGCAGGAGCTCGAGGTGGCGGCCACCATCAAGCGGTCGCTGTTCGGCATCGGCTTCGCGGCGCTGGTGCTGGCGCTGCTGCTGGCGGCGGTCATCTCGCGCATCGTGGCGCGCCCGGCGCAGCAGCTGGCCGAGGCGTCCGCCCGCATGGCGCGCGGCGACTTCGCGGCGCCGCTGCCCCGCACGGGAATGGACGAGATCAGTCAGCTGGCGCGCGCGTTCGGCGAGATGCGCAAGGCCATCGCCGACCGCGAGGCGCGGCTGCGCTCGGCCCAGGCCGAGATGATCCACCGCGAAAAGCTGGCGGCCATGGGGCGGCTGGTGGCGCAGCTGTCGCACGAGATCAACAACCCCATCTACAACATCCAAAACTGCCTGGAGGCGCTGGAGCGCCGCGGCAACCCGGCCGACCCCAACCGCGAGTTCCTGACCCTGGCGCAGGAGGAGCTTTCGCGCATGGCGTCGCTCACGCGGCGGCTGCTGGACCAGAGCCGCCCGCAGTCCGACGCCAGCGGCCTGCTGGACCTGAACGCGCTGGTCACCCGCGTGCTCACGCTGGCCGCGCCCGAGCTCAAGTCGCGCGACGTGGAGGTGCGCGCCGAGCTGGCGCCGGGGCTGCCGCCGGTGGTGGCGCACCCCGAGGCGATCCAGCAGGTGCTGGCCAACCTGGTGGCCAACGCCAGCGACGCCATGCCGGGGGGCGGGCGGCTGCGGGTGGCCACGCGCGCGGACGGCGACGCGGTGGAGGTGGTGGTCGAAGACACCGGCGCGGGGATCAGCGAAACGGACCTGCCGCACATCTTCGAGGCGTTCTACACCACCAAGCCCGGGGTCACGGGGATCGGCCTGGGCCTGTTCGTCTCGGAGGGGATCATCCGCGGGCACCGGGGGCGCATCGACGTCGAAAGCACCCGCGGCACCGGCAGCCGCTTCACCGTGCGCCTGCCGCGCGAGACGCTGGACGCCTCGGTGTCGGAAGAGGCGCCGCCGCGGGTGGACGCGCCGCTGCGGGAGGCGGTGGGGGTGGGAGGGTGATGGGGTGAACGGGTGAAGGGGTGATGGGGTGATGGGCGTCACCGGCGGGGTTCGGCGAGAGCGAGTAAACTCGCCGCAACGACAGCGGAAAGCCCCGCAAACTGCGCGGGGCTGCACGAGCTGGGAAGATCGCGCAACACCCGTCCGCGAAGGCGGACATCGCGTTTTCCCAGCCGCGAATTCATTCGCCCCGGCGGCCGGTGCGCGGGATGCACGCCTCTCGCGGCCGGAATCCGCGGGATGCCGCTCCCGACGCCCGGCGCCACGTCGTGAAAACCGCCGCGCAGCGCGATCTGTCATTCCGAGGGAGCGCACGCGGCGATCCGTCCGCCTGCACCGTGGCCGGCGCGCGACCGAGGAATCTACTGTCGGGATTCTCGTGACCGGCCGTCGTGCGCCACACCGGCGGCGCCCCGGCTGCGGACGCGCAGGTGCGTGGAACGCCGCACACGCCCGGGCCGCCGAGTCCGCGCAGGCGGACTTTGCGAAGTTCCAGCGGCGAATTCATTCGCTCCTGGAGGCGGGGCGACGAGGCTCTCGAGGCCGCGGTTCATCCGCCAGACCGCCGGACGGGTGTTCTGCGGATGACGTGTATCGCAGATGATGTCCATCCATACCCAGAAGAATAGATGCCGGAGACCGCGCGCATCCTGATCATCGACGACGACCGCGCGTTTCGCGTGGGGACGGGCGCCCTGCTGGCCGACGAGGGCTACGAGGTGGACGCCGCCCCCAGCGGCGACGCGGGGCTGGACATGCTGCGCGGCGGCGAGTTCGACATGGTGCTGCTGGACCTGCGCATGGAAGGACGCACCGGCCTGTCCGTTCTCGAAGAGCTGCGCCAGGCGGGCAACGACGTGCCGGTGCTCATGCTGACCGGCTTCGCCACGGTCGACAGCGCCGTGGCGGCGCTCAAGCTGGGCGCGGACGACTACCTCACCAAGCCCTGCGACAACGCGCTGCTGCGCTCCAAGATCAAGGCCATCCTGGCCCGCCGCGAGCCGGTGCTGGGCGTGGGCGCGTCGCGCATCGTGGGGACGGGAACCCGGATGCGCGAGGTGAAGCGCGCCATCGCCCGCGTGGCGCCCACGGAAAGCACGGTGCTGCTGCGCGGCGCCACCGGCACCGGCAAGGAGCTCATCGCCCGGGCGCTGCACGAGGAAAGCCCCCGCCGCGGCCGGCCCTACGTGGCCGTCAACTGCTCGGCGCTGGCCGAGGGGCTGCTGGAGTCGGAGCTGTTCGGCCACGCGCGCGGGGCGTTCACCGGCGCGGTGCAGGAGCGCAAGGGAATGTTCGAGGAGGCCAACCACGGCACCGTGTTCCTGGACGAGATCGGCGACGTGTCGCCCGGCATGCAGGCCAAGCTGCTGCGCGTGCTGCAGGAGCGCGAGGTGGTGCGCGTGGGCACCGCGCGGCCGGTGCAGGTGGACGTGCGCGTGGTGGCCGCCACCCACCGCGACCTGGAAGCGATGGTCGAGGAAGGCACCTTCCGCAAGGACCTGTACTTTCGCCTGAAGGTGTTCCAGATCCGCGTGCCCGAGCTCAAGGACCGCCCCGAGGACGTCCCCGCCCTGGCCGGCGCGGCGCTGGCGCGGTGGAACGAGCGCGTGGAGCCGTCGCGCCGCATCACCGGCCTGTCCGAGGACGCGGTGGCGGTGATGCAGGCGTACGACTGGCCGGGCAACGTCCGCGAGCTGATGACGGCCATCGAGTACGCGTGCATCGTCTGCGAGGGCGGGCGCATCCTGGCCCACCACCTTCCCGAAGAGGTGCGCGAGGGCGCCGCGGCGGGCGTGGGCGCGCCGGCCGGCGGCAGCGCAAACGGCGACGCCCGGCGGGCCGAGGCGCGCGCCCCCGAGCCGGCGCGCCGCTACGTGGCCCCCGGCGCCGACGCCGAGCGCGAGGCCATCCTCCACGCGCTGGAAGAGGCGGACGGCAACCGCACCAAGGCCGCCGCCGCGCTGGGCATGGGCCGCACCACCCTCTGGCAAAAGCTCAAGGAGTACGGGATCTAGCCGCCTGGCTCCACCTTGTTCGGCGGGCTGGGGGTGGGAAGCGAGGGAAGGCGCAAAGTCGGATCAGAGAGGGCGCAGAGGGCATCACGGCTCCTCTGCGCCCTCTCTTCGCCTGCAGGGCTGCTGCTCCCGGGAGGGAGCGGTGCTTATACCGGATCCTGAAAAAGAATGATCGTACAGAGGAACAGAGTCAGACAGAGAAAGCGAGTTGAAATGTCAGCCAGGTTCCTCTGTCTGACTCTGTTCCTCTGTACCCAAAAAGGTGTTGTTTTCCCGGATTCGGTATGATGAGCGCCGCTGCTGCGAAGGCAGCCAGATCCGCACCGCGCGAACACGCCCGGGCGACCTGCGCCTGCTGGGCGACGCAGCGTGCCGGGGCACCGCCGCCGTCGCGAGAACGCCCACCCGGACCACCAGGCTTCCCACGTGCCGCCTCCGTCGCTCCCCACATAGGTCAGCTGACCCATGCCCGTCCGGCGCCGGTCGCGCATCTTGGGATCACCGGGTCGGGGGGCTCGGAGGGGGGTGAAGGGTTGGGGATGGAGGCTGAGGCCTGGACGGATCAGCCTCCATCCCCGACAACAGGTGTTTTTACTACGTTCAGTATTGACTGAACGATCAGAACGATGTATTCTTCCCGGCCGCGACACCGCGGGGCGGATCTCCGCGCGGGTTCATGGAAGCGAGCCACAGGAAAGAGACACACGGATGCACGAGGCGGTGCAGCAGCTGGTGGAGCAGATGGCGCTCATCTGCGAAAAGGAAGGGATGCCCCGCATCGGCGGCCGCATCTTTGGCTACCTGCTGGCCACCGACCAGACGTTCTCGCTGGAGGACCTGGCCGAGCACCTGCAGGCCAGCAAGGCCTCCGTCAGCACCAACGCGCGGATGCTCGAGCAGTTCGGGATGATCCGGCGGGTGAGCGTGCTGGGCGACCGGCGCGACTTCTACCGCGTGCAGGACGACCCGTGGGAGCAGATGCTGCGCGTGGCGCAGGGACGCTGGCGCGAGATGGTGACGGTGTTCGAGCAGGCCGCCCGCCGCCTTCCCGAGCCCGCCGGCCGCACCCGCATGGACGACGCGGCCCGCTTTCACACGCTGCTCATCCGCGAGTGCGACACGCTGTTCGAAAACTGGAACGCCATGCGGCGCCAGGAGCAGGCGGCGGCGGAATCAGAGACGCCGCCGCTGGCCCCGGGCCGGGCGGCCAGCGCGTAATGCGGGACGTAACGATTCCGCTTCAACTGTAAGCAACCACTTGCATACACCCGTGTCGCCGGATATCGTCTCCGGCATGGAAGTACGCGACCGACTGCTGAACGCCGCGCTGCGGGTGTTCGAAGAGGCGGGGTCCCGCGGGGCCACCACCCGCCGCATCGCCGCCGAGGCGGGGGTCAACGAGATCACCCTGTTCCGGCACTTCGGCAGCAAGAGCGCGCTGCTGAGCGAGGCGCTGGCGGCCGCAAACCGCCACCCGGTCGAGACGGGGCTGCCGTGGGAGCCGCGCGACCCCCAGGCGGAGCTGCTGGCCTGGAGCCGCGCGGGCTACGCGCACCTGCGGCGCCACGCGGCCATGATCCGCACCACCCTGGGCGAGCTGGCCGAGGCGCCCGACGCCATGCGCTGCGTGGCCGGGCCGCCGGTGCAGGTGCACACGGAGCTGATGGAGTACCTGCAGCGCCTGCGCGAGCGGGGGATGGCCGACGGGGAGTGGGACGCGGACGGCGCGGCCAACCTGCTGATGGGCGCCCTGTTCGCCGACGCCATCGCCCGCGACGCGGTGCCCGAGAAGTACCCGTACCCGGAGGCCGACGCCCCCGCGAAGTACGTACGGATGTTCCTGCGGGCCATCGGCGTGGTGCCGGGCCCCGCGGCGGGGCCGGAGGCGGCGGATGCCGCGCCGGCCGGCGGTACCCCGGATGTTCAAGCGAACCTCTCCTGAGGGGATCAGAGACCGATATGCACACCATCACCTGGCCCGGCCGCATCGCCCGCGGCGCCGCCCTCCTGGCGGCGCTGGCGGTGGCGGCGCCCGCGGCCGCGCAGCCCGGGCTCGCCGGCTCGGCGCGCCCGCTTACGCTCGAAGACGCCCTGCGGCTGGCCGAAGACGCCAGCGAGCCCGTGCAGATTGCCCGTGCGGGGCTTACCCGCAGCCGCGGCCAGCTGGTGCAGGCCCGCAGCGCGCGGCTGCCGCAGCTCAACGGCTCGCTTTCGTACTCCCGCGCCCTGGCCTCGCAGTTCGAGGGGCTGGGCGGCGGCGCCCCGGTCGACACCACGGCGCCCCCGCCGCCGCAGAACTGCGGGCGCTACGTGCCCAACCCGGCGCTTCCCCTGGAGGCGCGGGTGGACTCGCTGGAGCACGCCCTGGACTGCACCGCCAACGGCGGCGCCAGCCCGTTCAGCGGCTTCGGCGACCTGGGCTTCGGCAGCGAGAACACCTGGCAGATCGGGCTCAGCCTGTCGCAGGCCGTGTTCAACCCGCGCATCGGCGCGCAGAACCGCATCGCCGAGGCGGGGCGCACGCGGGCCGAGATCGAGCTGAACAGCCAGCGCGCGCAGCTGGCCATGGACGTGACGCAGGCCTACTACGACGCGGCGCTGGCCGACCGGCTGGTGCGCATCGCCGAGGCCACCTTCGCCCAGGCCGACACCACGCTGGCGCAGGTGCGGCTGGCGCAGCAGGTGGGCAACCAGCCGGAGTTCGACGTGCTGCGCGCGCAGGTGCAGCGCGACAACCAGCTGCCGCTGGTCATCCAGCGCCGCGCGGACCGCGACCTGGCCTACACCCGGCTGCGGCTGCTGCTGGACATGCCCGGGGACGCGCCGCTGGCGCTGACCACGACGCTGGAAGATACGCGCGCCGTCCCCGTGGCCCGCTTCGCGGCGGACGAGGGGCTGCTGGGCGACACCTCCGTGGTCAACCGCGCGCCGGTGCAGCAGGCGGCCACGCTGGTGACCGTGCAGGAAAGCTCGCTGCGCATCGCCCGCGCGCAGCGGCTGCCCACGGTGAACCTGACCTCGCAGTACGGGCGGGTGGCGTACCCCGGCGGGCTGCTCCCCGAGCCCGACCAGTTCCGCACCAACTGGACGGTGGGGGCGCAGCTGTCCGTTCCCATCTTTACCGGCGGGCGCATTCGCGGCGACGAGCTGGTGGCCGAGGCGGACCTGCTCGAGGCGCAGGCGCGGCTGCGGCAGGCGCAGGACGCGGCCTCGCTGGACACGCGCACGGCGGTCGAGCGGCTGCAGCAGGCCCGCGCGCAGCTGCAGGCCAGCACCGGCGTGGTGGAGCAGGCGGCGCGGGCGTACTCCATCGCCCAGGTGCGGTACCGCGAAGGGCTGAGCACGCAGGTGGAGCTGGCCGACTCGCGCATCCTGCTGCAGCAGGCGCAGGCCAACCGCGCGGTGGCCGCCCGCGACGTGCAGATCGCGCAGGCCCGGGTGGCGCTGCTTCCCTACCTGCCGCTGGGCGCGGGCGGGACGCAGGGCGGCGGCGCGCAGCAGACGCAGCAGCAACCTCAACAGCAGCAGCCCCGGCAGCAGCAGGCTCCGGCGGCAGACCAGGCTTCGGCGTTCACCGCGGGGGGTGAGTGATGGCTACGATGATCAGGAACGTGGGGGCCGCGCTGGCCCTGGCGGCGGCGCTGGCGGCGTGCGGCAACGGCGAGGCGGCCGAGGGGGAAAAGGCGAAGCGCGACGAGTCGGTGCTGATCGGCCCCGAGAACGTGTACGTGGTGGGGGCCGAGGAGATCAGCAGCGGGCCCGCGCTCAGCGGCAGCCTGGCCGCGGAGCGCGAGGCGCGGGTGAACGCCGAGGCCGGCGGCGTGGTGACGGCGGTGATGGCCGAGAAGGGACAGGCGGTGCGCGCCGGGCAGGTGCTGGCCCGCATCGACGACGCGGCGCTGCAGAGCCAGGTGATCTCCACCCAGTCCGCCGTGCGCTCGGCCGAGCAGGCGGTGCAGCTGGCCGCCCGCAACGTGGAGCGCAACCAGACGCTCGAGGCGGCCGGCGCCGTGGCCACGCGCGACCTCGAGACGGCGCGCAACCAGCTGGCGGCCGCGCAGGCACAGCTGGCCGGCGCCCGCGCGCAGCTGGCCAACGCCCGCCAGCAGCAGGGCAAGACCACGGTCAACGCGCCCATCAGCGGCATCGTCAGCGAACGGCCGGTGAGCGCGGGCTCGGTGGTGGGCATGGGCGCGCCGATGTTCGTCATCGTCGATCCCGGCAGCATGCAGCTGGAAGGGAGCGTTCCCGCCTCGGACCTGAGCGCGGTGCGCGTCGGCGCGCCGGTTCGCTTTACCGTCACCGGCTACCCCGGGCAGACCTTCACCGGCACGGTGGCGCGCATCAACCCGGCGGCGGACCCGGTCACCCGGCAGGTGCCGGTGATCGTCTCCATCCCCAACGCGCAGGGGGCGCTGGTCAGCGGCCTCTTCGCCGAGGGGCGCGTGCAGGCCGAGTCGCGGCAGGGGATCACCGTCCCCGCCACCGCGGTGGACGAGCGCGGCGTGCAGCCGGCCGTCGTCCGGGTGACCGGCGGCAAGGCCGAACGCGTGCCGGTAACGCTGGGCGTGCGCGACCCCGAGACGGACCGGGTCGAGATCACCTCCGGCGTCAGCGCCGGCGACACGCTGCTCATCGGCGCGGCCATCGGCACCACGCCGGGGACGCCGGTGACCCTCCGCTCCGCGGCCGCGCCGGCGCCCGCCGCGGCACCGGCCGCGTCCGCACCCTGACCTCACGGAGACCCGGACGATGTTCATCTCCGATTTCGCGATCAAGCGGCCGGTGGTCACCACGGTGACCATGCTGGCCCTGGTCGTCTTCGGCCTGTTTGCCCTGTTCAGCCTGGACACGGACGAGTTCCCGGAGGTGGAGGCGCCCTTCATCTTCATCTCGGTCCCCTATCCCGGCGCCTCGCCCGACATCGTGGAGCGCGAGGTGGTGGACCCCATCGAGGAGGCGGTGGCGGGGATCAGCGGGGTGGACCAGATCCAGAGCCAGGCGCTGGACGGGTTCGCCTCCATCCAGGTGATCTTCGTCTACGGCATCGACCCCAAGGCGGCGGCGCAGGACATCCGCGACGCCGTCAGCCAGATCCGCGGCGACCTGCCGCAGGAGATGGAGGAGCCGATCCTGGCGCGCTTCGACCCCAACGACCAGCCCATCGTCTCGCTGTCGCTGGCCAGCAGCACCATGACGCCGGCGGAGCTCACCCGCATCGCCGACCCGGGGATCACCCGCACGCTGCGCGGCATTCCCGGCGTGGCCGAGGTGCAGGTGGCCGGCGGGGTTGAGCGCGAGCTGAGCGTGGAGGTGGACCCGTCGCGGCTGCAGGCGGCCGGGCTCTCCATCCCCCAGGTCGTCCAGGCGCTGCAGACGCAGAACCTGGCCGTCCCCGTGGGCCGGCTGAACGGCCCCCTGGAAGAGCGCACCATCCGCCTGCGCGGCCGGCTGACGTCGCCCGCGGAGTTCTCGCAGCTGGTGGTGGCGGCGCCCAACGGGGTGCCGGTGCGGTTGGCCGAGGTGGCGACGGTGCGCGACGGGACCGAGGAGGCGCGCTCGCTGGCGCTGTTCAACGGCCAGCCGGCCGTGGGCATCGACCTGGTAAAGGCGCAGGGCTACTCCACGACGTCGGTCGCCGAGGTGGTGATCGAGCGTGTGGGCGAGATCCAGAAGACGCTGCCGGCGGGCGCAAAGCTGACCGTGGTGCGCAACTCCGGCGAGCGGGTCGAGAACTCCGTCGCCAACGTGGAAGAGACGCTGCTCGTCGGCGCGCTGCTGACGGTGCTGGTGGTCTTCATGTTCCTGAACAGCTGGCGGTCGACGGTCATCACCGGCCTGGCGCTGCCGGTGTCGGTGCTGGCCAGCTTCGTGGCGGTGCTGGCGTTCGGGTTCACGCTGAACACCATGTCGCTGCTGGGCCTGTCGCTGGCCATCGGCATCCTGATCGACGACGCCATCGTGGTGCGCGAGAACATCGTGCGGCACGTGGAGATGGGGAAGGACCACTACACGGCGGCGCGCGAGGGAACGGACGAGATCGGGCTGGCGGTGGCGGCGACGACGTTCTCCATCGTCTGCGTGTTCGTCCCCATCGCCTTCATGGGCGGCTTGGCGGAGCAGTGGTTCGCGCCATTCGCGCTGACGATCGCCTGCTCGGTGCTGGTGTCGCTGTTCGTCTCGTTCTCGCTTGACCCCATGCTGTCGGCCTACTGGCCGGACCCGCACCGCGAGGAGCACGAGAAGGCCTGGATCACCCGCGCGCTGGACAGGTTCAACCGCTGGTTCGACCGGCGCGCGGACGACTACCGCCACGTGATCGGGTGGGCGCTGGACCACGCCCTGGCCATGGTGCTGATCGCGATCGGCGCCTTCGTGGGGGCGCTGGTGATCCCCGCCAAGGGCATCTACGCCTTTCTGGCGGTGATGGTGGTGATCACGGCGGCGGTGCTGGCGCTGACCTTCGTGCGCTTTCCCCGCGGCATGGGCGGCCGGGCCATGAAGGGCGGGGTGGCGCTGGCGGCGGTGGCGGGGATGTTCATCGCCATCGGCGTGGCGCCCACGGGGGGCAAGCTGGGGTTCGAGTTCTTTCCCAAGGACGACAACTCCGAGATCGTGGTCGACATCGACACGCCGCCGGGAAGCAGCCTGGACTACACGCGGCTCAAGAGCGAAGAGGTGGCGGCCATGGCCCGCCGCATCCCCGAGGTGCTGTACACCTACACCACCATCGGCGGGCAGGGCGGCTCGGTTGACCAGGGAAGCGTGTACGTGCGCCTGCAGCCCAAGGCCGAGCGCGACCGCGGCCAGGAGGACATCGCGGCCCTCCTGCGCGAGCAGGCCACGCGCATCGGCGGGGCCACGGCGGCGCTGGGCACGGGCAACTTCGGCGGCACCAAGCAGATCATGATCCAGCTGCAGGGGCCCGACATCGAGGTGCTGAACCGGCTGGCCGAGCAGGTCGAGGCGCAGGTGCGGCAGGTGCCCGGCGCCGTGGACGTGTCGCTGAGCACCAAGGGGCAGAAGCCGGAGCTGACGGTGGAGCTGAACCGCGGCCTGGCCGGCTCGCTGGGCGTGACGGCGGCGCAGGTGGCGCAGGCCATGCGCCCGGCGTTCGCGGGGATCGACGTGGGCGACTGGGTGGACCCGTCGGGCGAGACGCGCGACGTGTACGTGCGCTTCAACCCCGAGTCGCGGGCGCGCACGGCCGACCTGGCGCGGGTGCCGCTGGTGCTTCCCGGCGGCCCCGGCGGGCAGGCGACCACGCTGCCGCTGGGGCAGGTGGCCACCATCACGCGCGAGCTGGGCCCGGCGCAGATCAACCACCTTGACCGCGAGCGGGTGATCAACGTCGAGGCCAACACGCAGAACCGCCCGCTGAGCGAGGTGGTGGGCGACATCACCACCCGCATCGAGTCGGTGCGCATGCCGGTGGGCTACCAGCTCACCTTCGGCGGCGACACCGAGGACCAGACCGAGGTGTTCGGGCGCATCATGTTCGCCCTGCTGGTGGCGGTGATGCTGATGTACCTGATCCTGGTGGTGCAGTTCGGCAGCTTCCTGGACCCGCTGGCGATCCTGCTGTCGCTGCCCCTGTCGCTGATCGGGGTGGTGCTGGGGCTGTGGATCGCCGGCAGCACGCTGAACCTGATGAGCATGATCGGCATCATCATGCTGATGGGGATCGTGGCCAAGAACGCCATCCTGCTCATCGACTTCGCCAAGTGGGCCAAGGAAAGCGGCAAGAGCACGCGCGACGCGCTGATCGAGGCGGGCGCCATCCGGCTGCGGCCCATCCTGATGACCACCTTTGCGCTGATCGCGGGCATGCTCCCGGTGGCGCTGGGCAACGGCGAGGGCGCGCAGTTCCGGGCGCCGATGGGCATCGCCATCATCGGTGGCGTTGCGACCAGCACCCTGCTGACGCTGCTGGTGATCCCCACCGTGTGGGAGCTGCTGGACGACATGCGTACGAGCCTGATGGCGCGCTTCCGCCGCACGCCCACGGACGGCGGGCACGGCGGCGGGCACGGTCCCGTCCGCGATGTGACGGTGCCGCACGAGCCGCAGCGGGTTCGCCGCGAGCCCGAGCCGGAGCCCGCGCTGCGGATCGAGGGGCAGAACCCGTCGCCGGGGCTGGCGTAGGAATCGGCGTAGGGCTGAATTCGAGGCGGCCCGCCGACGCCCCCTCCGCTCGCTCAGGCTCGCACCTCCCCCAAAACTGCCGGGGGAGGTTGGGTGAGGCGGGGATCGCGGTGGTTCGGAGGGATGGGCGCGAGCGGCGGGCGCCCCCTCCGGGCCGGCACCACCGGCCCACCTCCCCCAAAACTGCTGGGGGAGGTTGGGGTGAGGCTGGGATCGTAGTGGCTCGGGGAGGCGTGGGCGCGAGCGGCGGGCTTTCCCACGAACAATGTGGGAAAGAAGATGTGGCTGGGCGTGTGCGTCGCGATGCGAGCTCCGCGGCGCCCGCGCTCCAGGGGACATCCGGTGCGGTGACGGGTGCCGTACGGGATGAGGATGATCGTAGCGGGATCGAATTCTCCCCTCTCCGTGAGGAACGAACGGGGAGGGGCCGGGGGAGGGGCACCCCGTCGGGCGCAGTCCAGTGCCCGCCGCCGAGGCCCTGGAGTTTCCGGACTTCCTCTCCCCCCGCGAGGGAAACGGAGTATGCGGACCGGTGTATCAGCCGCGCCCCGCCACGCGCGGGGTGACACCGGACCGGAGACGGGCCGGCTTTCTTCTTCCGGGATGGGGATGCAGACCACGCGCGAGGAGCCGGGCACCTCCGGCCTGACCGACGCCGAAAAGTACCTGCCGCCGCCCCCGCGCCGCGGCCCCTGGCCCCAGCGCAGGCTGGCCATCCTGGGGCGCGGGGCGGAGCGGTTCTTCGAACACGCCGGCGGCATGGCGACGCTGCTGTGGCGCACGGTGGTGTACCTGTTCACCGGCCGCATCGCGCTGCGCGAGCTCATCAACCAGATCTACTGGATGGGCGTGGGCTCCATCCCCATCGTCCTGGTGACGGGGACGCTGGCGGGGATCGTGACCTCGCAGCAGGGCGGCTATCAGTTCACCAGCGGCGTGCCCCTGTACATCCTGGGGAGCGTGGTCACCAGCAGCATCGTCCTGGAGCTGGGGCCGGTGATGACGGCGGTGGTGCTCATCGGCCGGGTGGGCGCGCGCATCACGGCCGAGATCGGCACCATGAAGGTGTCGGAGCAGATCGACGCCCTGGAGTCGCTGGGCCGCGACCCGGTGCGCACGCTGGTGGCGCCGCGCATCATCGCCGGCATCATCGCCGTGCCGCTGCTGGCGGGGATGGCCGACGCGGTGGGGGTCTTTTCCGGGATGCTGGCGGCGCAGGCCACGGCGGGGCTGGGCTACCGCTCGTTCCTGTACGGCGCGCAGCTGTTCTGGCACAACTGGGACATGTTCTACTCGCTGTCCAAGGCCACCGCGTTCGGCCTGGTGATTCCGCTGGTGGCCAGCCACATGGGCTTGGCCACGCGGGGCGGCGCCGAGGGCGTGGGGCGCTACACCACCTCCGCGGTGGTGACCATGACGCTGGCCGTGCTCATCCTGGACGCGCTGTTCCCCCCGCTGCTGCTCAACTAGAGAGGACGCGCGGATGAGCGGCGAGCCGATGGTGGAGTACCGGGACGTCTACAAGGCGTTCGACCACCCCGTCCTGGCGGGGGTGCAGCTTTCGATTGCGCGTGGCGAGACCATCTCGGTGGTGGGGCACTCGGGCACGGGGAAGAGCGTGCTCCTCAAGACCACCATCGGGCTCATTCACCCCGACGCGGGCGACATCGTGGTGGACGGCGACTCGGTGGCCCGGGCCACCCGCCGCACGCTGGCGCGCATTCGCCGCAAGGTGGGCTACGTGTTCCAGAACGCCGCGCTCTTCGACAGCATGTCGGTGTTCGAGAACGTGGCGCAGGGGCTGAGCGACGACGAGCAGCGCGAGCTGGGGCACCGCCGGCTGATGACGGAGGTGGCCGGCGCGCTGGAGCACGTGAACCTGGACCCCCGCAAGGTGCTGACCAAGCTTCCGTCCGAGCTTTCGGGCGGCATGCGCAAGCGGGTGGGGATCGCGCGGGCCATCGTGGGCCGCCCCGAGATCCTGCTGTACGACGAGCCGGTGACGGGGCTGGACCCGGTGAACGGCACCGTGGTGCACCGGCTGATCGCCCAGCTGGCCGAGGAGATGGGCGTAACGTCCATCATCGTGACGCACGACATCGAGGGAACGCTTCCCATCTCGGACCGGGTGGCCATGCTGGACCACGGGCGCGTGCGCTTCGTGGGCACGGCCGACGAGTTCCGGGACAGCGACGACGCGCTGGTGCGCGCGTTCCTGGAGCGCGACGTTCCCGACAGCGACATGGCAGAGACTCCCTAGGAACCCGATGATTCAGCGCGCAGACGGTGCGGCGCCCGCGGGGCCGCCCAAACGACTTTCACCCGAGGATCTGCGGACCATGGCTCCGATCCGCCAGCCGCGCCGAGAAGTATCGGTGGGCCTGTTCGTCGTCGTCGGCATGCTGGCCGTGCTGGTGGCCCTGTTCGCCCTCACCGATCCCGGCACCTTCCGCGGGCGGTACCACATCTCGACGGTGGTCCAGAGCGCGGGCGGCATTCGCAAGGGCGACCCGGTGCAGCTCAAGGGCGTCAACATCGGCCGCATCCGCGACTTCACCATCACTCCCGGCGGCGTGCGCATCAGCATGGAGCTGGAGTCGGAGTACATGGTGCCCGAGGACTCGCGCATCTCCATCGTCTCCGGCGGGCTGCTGCAGTCCATGGTGGCCGAGGTGGTGCCCGGCGACAGCAAGGAGCGCGCGGCCGACGGCGCGCTGCTCCCCAGCACTGAGGCCACCACGCTTACGCAGACGGCCGAGCAGCTGGGCGAAACGGCCCAGGCGCTGGGCGCCGACGCCGACACGGTGCTGCTGCGCGCGCAGGACCTGCTTTCGCGCGAGAACATCGGCGCGGTGGGGGCCAGCGCGCAGCAGATGCAGGCGCTGCTGGTGGCGCTCACCACCCTGGCGGCGGAGCAGCGGCAGCAGCTGAACGCGCTTACCGGCAGCCTTACCCGCTCGGCGCAGGGGATCGAGGGGGCGGCCACGCAGCCGGAGCTGGCGCGCGCCCTGGCCCGCACCGACAGCATGAGCCTGCGCCTGGACGCGGCGACCGCGTCGCTGCAGCAGGCCAGCACCAGCATCGCGTCGCTGGTGGGGCGCATGGAGAGCGGCGAGGGCACGCTGGGCAAGCTGATGCGCGACGACCAGCTGTACAACAACCTGAACGCCGCCGTGACCGGCCTGAACCAGCTGACCACGGACATCCGCCAGAACCCGCGCCGGTACATCAACGTCAGCGTGTTCTGACGGCGGGAGTGCGTGAGTGCGTGAGTGGATGGGCAAAGGCCCGCTTCCCGGGGAGGGAGGCGGGCCTTTGCGCATGCTTCAGAATCCGCAAAAGAATGGGCTCACACAGAGTCAGCAGAGTTAGCAGAGTGCAAGTTCCTCTGTTGACTCTGCTGACTCTGTGTGAGGCCAAATCAGTCAGGGAACCATTCTCACACGCTTGCAGGAGCGGAGGCCTGGTAGTACGCAGTGCTTCCGATGCGGGACGGGCGGGCGGCAAGCAGCTGCGCATCCGCCAACCCCGCGTCGCGCAGGGCGCCGAGGACGCGGTCTTCCGCGTTGTCCTTCAGGTGGCGGTCGGCGTGGATGAGGTGCGCGGTAAAGCCGCGTTTGCCAGAAGCGCCCGACGGGGCGAAGTCGACCATGTGAAAGCGGCCGCCCGGCTTGAGCACGCGCCGCACCTCGCGCAGCGTATTCTCCTTTACCTGGCGCGACAGGTGGTGGTACATGAACGACGACAGCACGCGGTCGAACGAGGCATCGGGATAGGGAAGCTCATCCGCGAACCCCCGGTCCAGCTGGATGGCGACGCCCGCGCGCCGCGCCTTGCGCTGCGCGATCGCCAGCGCGTTGGGATCGGGATCCAGCCCGACGACCTCGGCGCCGGGCTGCTTCTTCTTGACCAGCAGGAGCAGGCTCCCCGTCCCGCACCCGATCTCCAGCACGCGGTCGCCCGCCCGGCAGGCGGCCTGCTCCACGAACAGCGCCCGCGCCGCGTCCGCGCCCAGCAGCTTCGCCAGCAGGTCGTAGAACGGCAGCCGCCAGTGCTTTCCCGCCGCGGGGACGTAGGACCTGCTGGAAGTTTCGGCCATGGTCCGTCGACGTTCAGGTGGAGGGCGCCATCCGCATGCCTATTACTACCCTCTTCCCCGCCCTTCATCAACCATGTTCAACAACCGCAGGCCAGCACGCGACAACCGGAGGGGCGCCGCGAGCAACCTCCATTGACTCCGTGTGGCCCTTCCCAAGCGGGCCTTGCCTCTGCAGATAGAGGGGAGCGCCGACTTCCTGAGGGAGCGCACCACGCGCACCCAGAACCCGCACAACCGATTGCGCGCGACCGAAGGACCTCCTCCCGGCTTGCGAGAGACAGTCTCTTGGGCAGAGAACCAGCCCCACAGTTCTGCCAGCGAGATCCTTCGGTCGGCGCGAGAGCACCTCGCAAGGCAGGCTGCGGAGCGGCGCCTCCCTCAGGAAGTCAGTTGCGGCGGGGGTTGGCAACACCCGCGAGAGCACGCAGCAAAGAAGGTGCGGGCGCGGCACCCGGGCCACTCCCGCACTAACGCACTCCCGCACTCCCGCACTTCCCTCAAGCCACCGCCGCCTGCGGCTCGTCCTCGGCCTCGTCCTCGTGCTCCGGCGGCGGAAGCAGGTGGTCCAGCGGCACGTGCTCCTCGCGCATTCCCTTGCGGCGCGGATCCGCCACCCACACCGCCAGCCGCTGGATGAAGCGCCACACCCCGCCGCCCGTGGGCTTCTGGTAGCCCGGCTCGCGCGGGTCCGTGCCCATGCGCGCAAACACCTGCGTAAGCCACTCGGGCCCGTGCCCGCCCACCTCCAGCTCCGGCAGCCAGCACTCCAGCTCGCCGTAGGGCACCAGGAACACCCCGTACTCCGCCAGGCTGGCCAGCAGCGTGTCGGCCAGGGCGCGCGCCTCGCCGCTCAGGCGGTGAATGCCGCCGTCCTTGTAGTCGGCGTTGTTGATCTGCTGGTGCAGCCGGCGGCGCTGCTCCTCCCACGGCTCCCAGAACACCTCGGGGACGTAGGCGCTGCGCAGCAGGTCGCGAAAGTCCTCGCGCCCCTTCAGCAGGTCCAGGTCCAGCACGGCCGCCGCCGGAAGCCCCATCTCGCGCAATGGGCGAATGATGCGACGCACCGTCTGCTTGTTCTGCGCGTTGAGGAACACCACGCCGTCGGCCCCGCCCGCCCGGTGCGCCAGCAGCCGCTCGTTGACCTCGGCGTAGAACACGCGGTCCGCGTCGGCCTCGCACACCACCGCGCCCTCGTGGAACAGGGCGCCCAGCACCCCCGTGGAGCGCAGCAGCGGGTCGCGCATCATCGTCGCCAGCTTGTCGGCCGAAAGCAGCCGCGCACCGGGAATTCCCTTGCGGTAGGTAAGCCGGACGATGTTCACCGCCTGCCCCGACGTAATGCACCCCATCACGAAGTCGGGCGAGTGCGTGGCGGCCATCACGTTGGCGCCCCGCTCCGCCGCCAGCTGCGTGAGCCGCTTGCCCAGCTTGCGCACCAGGGGCGGATGCAGAAAGGCCTCGGGCTCGTCCACCAGCATGATGCGGTAGTCGTCGCTCAGCACCGCCGCCGTCAGCCCCGTAAAGGCGCGGATGCCGTCGCTCATCTGGTCGATGTCGGTGGCACGACCGTGAAAGGCGCGCGAGCGGTCGCTGATGGACTGCTCTTCCTCGTCGTCCATGGGCGCGCGGTCCGACATCCGCACGCGAAAGTGCGTCCCTTCGGTGGGGTCGATGACGAAGTACAGCCCCAGCGCGTCCGCCGTGATCTCGCGGATGCGCTCGCGGGCCTCGTCGTCGCGGAACAGCGCGCCCAGGTGGTTGGTGGGATGCGCCTCGGGGTCGCCGGCGGCCTGCGGCTGCAGAAGGGTAAGCCGCGTCTGCCCGTCCAGCCGCAGGGTGAACAGGGCCAGAAAGTCGCGGCACAGGCGCTCCAGGTCCTCGTCCGACGGGTTGCCCGAGTAGGCGGCGGCCTGCAGCAGCGCCTCCAGGTCCAGCTCCTGCTCCACGATGGGCTCGGCCACGTCGGTGGCGCGGCGGCGCCACACCTCGCCGGTGTGGCGCAGGCGCAGCACGCGCACGGTCCCCTCCGCGTCGCCCTCGCCCACGGCGCGCAGAAGGACCATGTCCTCGATTTCCTCGTCGGGCGGCAGCAGCAGCTCCAGCCGCCGCACGATGTGGCGCAGCGACTCGCCGCCGCTGTCGATGAAGTCCTCGATCTCGCGCAGCGCCAGGCTTTTGCCCGAATTGTTGGGTCCCACGAACACCGTCATGGGGCCCGGCGTAAACCGCAGCGGCGTGTCCTGGTCGTCCGCGCCAAAGCGCAGCGCTACCGTCTTGAGCATCGCGTCGGGGTCGTCCGGCCGCCGCTCCGGACGCACTGCGCCCCCCGCGGATCACTGGCCGTCGTGTGTCGTGTTGCGAAAAATCCCCCTGCTCCAGCCCGTCTTTCCCCCGCGGCGGTGCGAGAAGTGCGCCAGACGCGTGACATTCCTGCTACATGGCTGGCCGGGCGGAATCCTCCATGTGGGATGACAGCAAGGACGATTTCATGGGAAACAAACATTTCGTTGACGACAGCTCGTTACGTGCTTATCCGTATCCCAAGCCGGCATAACCCAGGAGAGAGCCTGCAGGAGGTGTTGCATGAGAGGGGCCCCATGGTGGTTGCGACGGAGCATCCTGATGGCATGCTGCACGGCGTTGTTGTGCGGCTGTGAACACGCGCAAGAGAACGTGATGACCACCCCCGACATGCGGCCGCTGCGCCTGGAAGTTCCGGATCACGACTTCCGGATCAGCGCCGAGGACCGCGCGAAGATCGTCCCCGACGTGGACCCCGACGCTCTCGAGCGGCTGCTCGGAATGGTCCGACGTGACGTCCGCGCGGAGATGCTGAAGTTGTTTCAGTATCCGGCGCCGGGCGAGCGTTTCGCGTACCTTTTCGAGATGGCAGAGCCAGAGTTGCAGGCGGTGCTGGAGGAAGTCTGGGCCCCTGCGTGGTACGATGTGTCTGACGAGCTTCTGGAGAACGGAGGGTTGCCTCATCCCGGTCGCGAGATCGCCTTGCGTCGGCGACAGGAGCGACGGAAGCGCGGAGAGAGCGACTTCTAGTGCTAGTTCATCATCCGCCCCACCTCAATGCGAACCAGCCATGCAAAGACCAGCCTGGATTGCACTCCTTATCGGCCTCTCCGCTGCAACCACACCTGCTGCCTCGCAGGTAGACGTGAGCTGTCCCAGCACTCTGCGCGCCCGGTTCGACTACTACCAACCGGTCGTGTACCGCGGAAAGGAATTCGAGACCGAGTGGCGGAACATCGCCGGCGGTGCTATGGGCGGTCCCAGTTACGCTTGGTTTGTTGCCACGCCGGACCCGAACCCGCTCTCCTTGGACGGAACAGCACGATGGCGCAACGCTCGAATCCTCGTCCACTGCTTCGCGACGCGGCTGTGGAACAGTAACAGGACTTACCACTACCACCCCATTGCCTACAACGGCACGCTAGAATCTACCCAGAGTGCCTGCGGTACGGACCCGCCAACCTGGGGTGGTGAAGACTACGTGACCAGCGACCCTTCGGCGGGGGTCGTCATGGATGATGGCACTGAACCCGTGACTCGGCTCATCAGGGATCCGGATCGAGCGGGTGCGCCATCCGATGCGTACCTCATGGATTGTGGCGGAGCGGGCGGGGGTGACGCAGGCGGCTCGGGCAGCGTGACCTGCCAGTGGGAGTACATGACGATCGAGATCTCCTACGACGGCGGGAAAACCTGGTCCGTCTGGTGGGAAGGGTGGGGCCAGACTTGCGAAAGCATGTCCTGATCTCCTCTGGCGGGGATACGCAGTCAGCCAAAGTCCCGTCCGGCGAGCGAGCCGGGCGGGATTTGTTGCATTCGCACGGTGGGTTTACCCTCACACCCCTCACGTCGCAGTGTTCTCTCCCGCGCCCATTTCGCTGTAGTCGCTGCGTCGGCAGCTGTCGCCGGGGAGGACGCAGTGGTCTGGCCACCCTTGCCTGCGCCGTTCGAAGCGCGATCGAATTCTCCCCCTCTCCCGCTTGCGGGAGAGGGGGCCGGGGGGTGAGGGCCCCCGTCGGGCGCAGTTCGATCCATTTCGACGATCCGCGATCCCCGACCTGCTCCGCCGCACGCGAAAAGGCCCGCCCCCCAACCGGGGAGCGGGCCTCATCACGTCACCTGCTCACGCACTCACGCACTTCCGCACTCCCGCACTTTGTCCTCAGGTCTGGAACCCGCTCACCAGCTCCCGCATGCGCTCGGCGGCGTGCAGCAGCTCGGCGCTGCTGGCCGACATCTCCTGCGTGGCGGCGCTCTGCTCTTCGGCGGCGGCGCTGACCTCCTCGGCGCTGGCGGCGTGCGACTCGGCCGTCCCCGACACCTCCGTCAGCGCGGCCTCCACGCCGCCCATCGCCGCGGAGTTGCGGGCGGCGGCCTCTTCCACCTGGTCGGCGGCCAGGCGCACCCCGTCCACCGCGGCCAGGATCTGCTCCAGCGCGCTGTCGGCGCCGCGCGACACCTCCTCCACGTCCTGCACCTTTTCCGTGCCGCGCGACATGGTCTGCACCACGTCGGCGATGCGGGTGCGGATGCCGGACACGTTCTGCGCCACCTCGTTGGCCGCCCGGGCCGAGCCCTCGGCCAGCTTGCGCACCTCTTCGGCCACCACCGCGAAGCCGCGGCCGTGCTCGCCCGCGCGCGCCGCCTCGATGGCCGCGTTCAGCGCCAGCAGGTTGGTCTGCCGGGCGATGGCGGTGATGGTCTCCACGAAGCGGTCGATCTGGATGGACGCCTGCTCCAGCTCCGTGACCCGCGCCGCGCTGTCCGTCACCACGCCACGAATCTCCAGCAGCCGCTGCAGCGCGCTTCCCACCTCGGCCCGGCTCTGCGCGGCCACCAGGTGAATCTGCTGCGAGAGCGAGCTCACCATCTGCGACGCGTTGACGATCTCGGTGGAGCGCTGCCCCATCTCTTCCAGCGCGTCCTTGGTGGCCTGCAGCCCGTGCGACTGGCTTTCGGCGCCGCTGGCGATCCCCACCATGGCCGTGGCCACCTCGCCGCTGGACGCCGCCACCTCTTCCGAGATGCTCGACAGGTCCGAGGCGAAGTTGCTGATGCGCTCGGCCGTGCCCACCGTTTCGCCCACGATGGTGCGCAGTTGCCCCGCCATCTGGTCGAAGGTCATGGAGAGCGCCGAGAACTCGCGCGTCATGGACTGCCCCTCGCCGTCGGCCCGCTGGCGCAGGTCGCCCGCGCCCAGCGCCGTGGCGCTCCCCGCCAGCGCGTCCAGCGGCCGCTGGATCCACCAGCGCATGGCGATGTTGATGAGCAGCCACGTGAGCACGGCGGCGACCACGGCCACCACGATCAGGAGCAGCATCCAGTTCACCGTCTCGCGGCGCATTTCGGCGGCGGCGGCGGACACCTTCTCGGCCTGCGTCTGGCCGATCTCGCGGATGGATTGTTCCAGCTGCTGCGTCTGCGGGCGCACGGCGGCCACGCGGCGCAGGCCACCGTCGCGGTCGCCCACGTCGACCTGCGCGTGGGCCAGCGCGTACTCCACCTCGATGCGCTGGTGGGTCTGCTCCAGCGCCGTGATCTTCTGCTGCTCGGCGGTGGTCAGGTCCTCGAGGTCCTTGTACTGGCGCCGCTGCTCGTGCGCGCGGCGGCCGTACTCGGCGTACTGCTGCTGGAACTGCGCGTCGGGCGTGACCAGGTACCGCTCGCCCGCCGCGATCTGGTTCAGGATCAGCGACTCCAGCTGCGTGCCGATCTCGCTGCTGCGGCGCAGGTCGTTCAGCCGCTTTTCGGTGTCGCGCGACACGCGGTTCAGGCTCCACACCGCCACCGCCGCGCCCACCAGCACCAGCAGCACGATCACGGCGCCGCCGGCGCGAAGCCGGTTGCGCAGGGTGTCGAACCACCCGCCCCCGCCCTGCGGCCCCTGCGGGCTCCACCGCGCGCTCATCGGGCCGCCTCCGGCAGCACGATGCCGCCGCCCCGGATCACTCCCATCGTGAACCGCTTGTTCACCGGATCTCCGTTCTGGTCGAAAGCCACTCTTCCCGCCACGCCCTCGAACGCCGGCGAGCCCCGCTCGGCGCCCACCCCCTCCAGCCACTGGCGGATGGCGGCGGGGTCGCGGTGCCCCGCCCGCAGCGCCCCGGCCAGCAGCCGCACCGCGTCGTACGCCAGCGCCGACTGCGAATCGGGGTCCTCCTTGTACCTGGCCCGGTAGCGCGCCACGAAGGCGCGCGCCGAGTCCGACATCTGCCCGTGAAACAGCACGCCCACGGCGGTGCCGTCGTAGCGCGCGCCCATGCCGGCCAGCCCCTCGATGCCGTCGCCGCCCAGGAAGCGCGCCGCCAGCCCCACCTGCTGCGCCTGGGTGATGGCCCGCGCCGCCGGCTCCTGCAGCCCCGCCACGAAGACGAGGTCGATGCCGCGCGCCTTCATCCGCAGCAGGTACGGGCGAAAGTCCGGCGTATCTTCCAGGAAGGGGTCCATGGCCGCCACCGCACCCCCCGCCGCGCGCAGCGCGCTGGCGAAGTTGCGGGCCAGCCCCTGTCCGTAGTCGTCGTTGGAGTACAGCACCGCCACGCGCCGCCCCATGCCGTGGGCCGCGCCGGCCAGCGCCACCGCGTTGGCCGAGTCGCTGCTGGCCACCCGGAAGATCCATCCGCCCAGCTTGCTGATCTCGGGGCTGGTGGCGCTGGTGGCCACGGCGGGGAGGCTGCCGTCGTACTTCTGCGCGGCGGCGATGGTGGCGCCGGAGTACACGTGCCCCACCACGGCCAGCACGCGCGGGTCGTTCACCAGCGAGTCGGCCGCGGCCAGGGCGGTCGTGGGGCTGCCCTTGTCGTCCACCACGCGCAGCGCCAGCGTGCGCCCGCCAAAGGCGCCCGCCGCGTTCAGCTCCTCCACGGCCAGCTCGGCGCCCATCCGCGAGCGCACGCCGTACACGTCGGGCGCGCCTTTGCCGTCGGTCAGCGGCACCGCCAGCCCCAGCACCAGCGCGTCGCCGCCGCCGCCCAGGGAGGCGCAGGCGGCCACGGCCACCAGTGCGCCTGCGGCAAGGAGTGCGGCGCGCGCGCGGCGCGGCTGCCGGCCTGCACGGGCGGCGAACGTCATTCGTGTACCGGGGAGTAGCAGCGGTGGAGCAGAAACGTGTCGGGGAGGAGCCCAAGCTACGCGTGTGTCCAGAAGTTGTCAACGACAAAGGGCGATTCCAACCCGCGAGGGACGCTCCTTTGTTTAAATCCGGGCTTGCGCCGGACAGGATCGGCCTGCCTTATGGTGCGATGCAGCAGAAACCAGCTTCTTCACGCTTCTTCACGGAAGATCTCGGCCGCGGCCGCGGGATCGAGGCTGCGATTTTCCCATACCTGAAGCTCATCGGTATGGCCCTTCTCGCCAGGGAACGAGGGAGGCTCCAATGACCAAAGGTGCTGCCGGCACCGAGATCCGGGAGCGGCGCTCAGGACATGCGGCGCCGTGGCAGAAGGGATGGAGTGGTACGCTGAATCACCTTCGAAGGATCGGAACGTACCTCTGGATAGGCCTGGCCAACCCAGGCCCCCCATCGCATTTGAAACCGAAGCGGGCTCGTGTCTGATGATCTCTCCGCGCCCCCGGCTGCCCGCCGGGGGCGCGGACTTCTTCGTAGTTGACGGTGCACCTTCCCTTGCTTCGCCCTTTGCGGGAGGCACGCTCCGTTCGTGACGGCACAACGGCGGAGGCTGTGGATTTTTAGCCGTTCCGCGTTGCCCGTCCGCCGCCCCGCCGCTACGTTCCGCGCCATGCGACCGATCCGGATTCCACTCCGCTCCCCGCGCGCTCCCGCGGAGGGCCGCGCGTGAGCGACGCGCGCGCGCACGACGAAGAGGCCGACGCCCGCGCCGACCCGCGCATGCTGCGCCGGCTGGTCTCCTACCTGGGCCCCTACCGGCTGCAGGTGGGGGTGTCGCTGGTGCTGCTGTTCACCGGCGCGGCGCTGGAGCTTGCCGGGCCGTACCTTACCAAGGTGGCGCTGGACAGGGCGCTCCCCGCCCGCGACGCCGGGCTGCTGGGCCGGCTGGTGCTGCTGTACGTGGGCTCGCTGGTCCTGGCCTTTCTGGCCGAGTACGCGCACACCCTGCTGACCGCCTGGCTGGGGCAGCGGGTGATGTTCGACCTGCGGGTGCAGGTGTTCGAGCACCTGCAGCGCCTCTCGCTGCGCTTCTTCGACCGCAACCCCGTGGGGCGGCTGATGACGCGGGTGACCAACGACGTCGAGCAGCTCAACGAGGCCTTCTCGTCCGGGCTGGTCACCATCTTCGGCGACGTGTTCACGCTGCTGTTCATCGTGGGGATGATGCTGCAGCTGAACTGGCGGCTGGCGCTGGTCACCTTCACCGTCCTCCCGTTCGTCGCCGTCGCCACCTTCCTGTTCCGGGGATTGATCCGCCGCGCCTATCGCGACATCCGCGTGCGGCTGGCGCGCATCAACGCCTTTACGCAGGAGCACGTCAGCGGCATCCGCGTGGTGCAGCTGTTCGGGCGCGAAGAGCCGGTGCTGGCGCGCTTCAAGAAGGTGAACGCGGACCACCTGGAGGCGCACCTGCGCTCCATCACCTACTACGCGCTCTTCTTTCCCGTCATCGAGGTGCTCACGGCCGTGGCCCTGGCCCTCATCCTGTGGTACGGCGGCGGCGCCACGCTGCAGGGGACCATGACGGTGGGCGTGGTGGCGGCCTTCCTCCAGTACACGCGCCGCTTCTTCCGCCCCATCCAGGATTTGTCCGAGAAGTACAACATCCTGCAGGGCGCCATGGCCGCCTCCGAGCGCATCTTCGAGCTGCTGGACACCGAGCCCGACGTGCCAGCGGATGCGCATCCCCTGCGGCTGCCGGAGCCGGGGCGCGGCGAGATCGAGTTCCGCGACGTGTGGTTCCGCTACGGGGACGAAGACGACTGGGTGCTCAAGGGGGTCAGCTTCACCGCCCGGCCGGGCGAGCGGGTGGCCATCGTGGGGGCCACGGGGGCGGGAAAGAGCACCATCATCTCGCTGCTGATGCGCTTCTACGACGCCACCCGCGGCGAGGTGCTGTTCGACGGCGTCCCCATCCGCCGCGTCTCGGCGCGCGAGCTGCGCAGCCGGGTAAGCCTGGTGCTGCAGGACGTCTTTCTGTTCAGCGAGGACGTGACCAGCAACATCCGCCTGGGCGAGGCCGGCATCTCGGACGAGCGGGTGCGCGAGGCGGCGCGGCGGGTAGGCGCGGAGCCGTTCATCAACCGGCTTCCCGGCGGATACGCGCAGCCGCTGGGGGAGCGCGGCACCTCGCTGTCCGTGGGCGAGCGGCAGCTGGTGAGCTTTGCGCGGGCGCTGGCCTTCGATCCGCTGGTGCTGGTGCTGGACGAAGCCACCAGCTCGGTGGACTCGGAACTGGAGGCGCAGATCGAGGAGGCGCTGGACGAGCTGATGCGCGGCCGCACCTCGCTGGTGATCGCGCACCGCCTGTCCACCGTCCAGAGCGCGGACCAGATCCTGGTGCTGCACCACGGCGAGATCCGCGAGCGCGGCACGCACGCCGAGCTGCTGCGCCGCGGCGGCCTGTACGCGCGCCTGCACGAACTCCAGTTCGTCCGCAGCGCCCCCGCCGACGCCGCGTAGACCCCGGAGTCCCAGCCCCGGCGCAATCGGCCTTCGATAACCACGGACGGATCGGCGCACGTCCGCCTCCGGAGCGAATGAATTCGCCGCGGGAAAGGCGCAACCTCCGCCTGCCCGGACTCGGCGGCCCGGGCGCGTGCGGCGTCCCCGCGCACCGCACGTCCGCAACCGGAACGGCGGACGCGGCAGCCCGCCAGGGATCGCCAGACACCCCGGAGTGTCATTCCGAGGGAGCGCCGCGCGGAACCGCCCTCCACGCGAGGCCTGGCGCGCGGCCGAGGAATCTACCGTCTGCTGCTGGTGACGTTTCGCGCGTTGGGAACCCAGCGGCGACGTCGCCCGCACCGTCACCGACCACTCGGCGACCTCCCATCTCCCAGCAGTTTTGCCACGCAGGAGAGGTATAAACGTCGGCCAAAAACCTCCTGCGCGTTCCCGCAGTCGAAGCCCCGCTCGGCGAGCGCAAGCGAGCCGAGACGGGGCTTCTCGCTGTCCCCGCAACGAGTTTACCCGCTCCTGTGACGGGACTCACCGCGCCCGTTCACCCGTTCACCCGTTCACCCCTTCACCCCTTCACCCCTTCACCCCTTCACCCCTTCACCCCTTCACCCTCACCCCTCCTTATCCAGCCACCCCTTTCGCGCGAACCACGCCAGCAGCAGCAGGGCCGTCACGCCCATCAGCGTGAACACGAAGGGCAGGTCCCACCACCAGGCGCGGCGGGGGTGCTCCACGTCCATCCCGTACACGCCGGTGATGAAGCCCAGGGGGATGAAGATGGCCGCGAACACGGTGAGCACCTTCATGATCTCGTTCATGCGGTTGCTCACGTTGCTCAGGTACAGGTCCGTGAGCGACGAGCCCAGGTCGCGGTACGTCTCCACCAGGTCCAGTACCTGGAAGCAGTGGTCCGCCGTGTCGCGAAAGTAGACCACCGACTGCTCCGTGACGAACGGCCCCGGCTCGCGCACGATGTGGTTCAGCGCGTCGCGCATGGGCCAGACGGCGCGCCGCAGCGACATCAGCTCGCGCTTCACCGCGTGCAGCCGCGTCATCACGTCGCGCGACGGGCGGTCTACGATCTCGTCCTCCAGCGCGTCCAGCCGGTCCGCGTACGCCTCGGCCACGGGAAAGTAGTGGTCGACGATGGTGTCGATCACCGAGTACGCCAGGTAGTCCGGCCCGTTCTGCCGCACCCGGCCGCGGCTGGCGCGAATGCGCTGGCGCAGCGGGTCCAGCACGTCGCCCGGCCGCTCCTGGAAGGTGACGACGAAGTCGCGCCCCAGGAACACGCCCACCTGCTCCAGGTCCAGCTCCGGCGCCAGCCGCGCCATCCGCACCAGGACGAACAGGTGGTCTTCGCCGTACGCCTCGACCTTGGCCCGCTGCCGCACGTCGCCCAGGTCCTCCAGCGCCAGCCGGTGCAGGCCAAAGATGTCGCCGATGGCCTGCAGCGTGGGCGCGTGGGCCACGCCGTTGACGTTTACCCACACCACCGGCCACTTGCCGCGCATGTTCCGCAGCAGCCCCAGGTCGTCCACCGGCGCCTCGGTGATCTCGTGCGGGCCGTACGCCATCACCGTCATGGAGGGCGGCACGGCGCCGGGCTCGGACACCAGCACGCCGGGCTCGGACCCGGGCGCGGGAAGCGGGCGCCGGTGGACGGGCTCCAGCGGCGTGGCGGCCTGCAGAAAAGGCAGGCGGAACAGGTCCCTGCGGTTCACCTTCAAGCGTCCGGCTCCCGTCGCGAATCCGTGCTCGCGCTCATGGCATGGTCCGGCGCCTCAGGCGCTGCATGGGACAGGGGAGGCAGGCGTGCGGCCCGGTGTGGAGGGGCATGGCGTGGCATCGAGAATGCTGCGAGTTGTCTGGATACGTTGCTTCCTCCGCTCCGGGAGCCGCCCTGGCCCCGGAGCGGGACGTGTTCGCGGGACGGACCGCGGGGCTCCACCCACCACCTCATCCGGAGGGCGACATGAAGAAGATGAAGCTGAACCCCGAGCAGCTGACGGTCACCTCGTTCGCGACGGCCGGCGCGGCGCGGGAGGCCGGCACCGTCTTCGCCCGGCAGTACACCGCCTTTACCGACTGCAGCTGCGCGGGGACCTGCCAGGGCCACAGCTGTGATACCGGCTGCACGTGGACGTGGGAGGCCCCCAGCTGCTACATGACCTGCCCGCCGCAGTTCACCTGCGACACCTGTGACCACACCTGCAACAACTGCCGGTAATCCCGGATCCTGAAACAGAATCATCGTACAGGGGAACGGAGTCAGACAGGGAAAGCGAGTCCGAACCTCATGCGGGTCCTCTGTCCGACTCCGTTCCCCTGTACCCATGAAGGTGCTGTTTCCCGGATTCGGCACAAGGCTCTCCGGACGTGCGCGCGGGCCCCTCGCGGTCCGTCCGGCGCGCGCGCACGTCCGGGGTCACACCCCCGCCTCCTCCGTCTCCAGCGCCGTGCCCAGCACCTGGTCCAGCGTCTGCCCGCGGGCCTTTTCCAGCCGCGCCAGCCGCTTGCCGAACTGCGACAGGGCAAAGTCCCCGAAGTCCTCCAGCTTCAGCCCGAACGGGGGGACGGGGTAGGGCTCGAACACCTCGGCCACGATCCCCATCGCCAGCGGCAGCAGCGCGTTCAGCCGCCCCTCCACCGCCTCCCACACGTCGTCGCCGTGCTCCGCCACCAGGCGCGAGAGCAGGTAGACGCCGTAGGCGATGTGCCGCGCCTCGTCGCGGCGCAGGTGCCCGATCACCTGCTGCATCCCGGGCATGATGCCGTTTCGCTGCAGCATCTGGTCGTACGCGTGGTACCCCGTCTCGGCCAGGACCCCTTCGACGATCATGTTGTAGGTGACCGACGCCGCCGCCTGCGCCGCGGGCGACGCGTCGTGGCGCAGCCGCCCCATGGCCGCCGGCAGCTCGTCGCCAAAGAGCTGGCGGTACTGCGGGCCGTGGAAGCGGGACAGGTCCGTGCGCTCGTGCGCCACCTCGTCCAGAAAGCGGCGAAAGGCCTCCACGTGCTTGGCCTCTTCCCACAGGAACGAGGTCAGGTACATCTCCTCCTCCAGCCGCCCCTCCTGCGCCACCACCATCATCAGCGGCAGCAGGTCCATCGTCACCGACTCCTCGCCGCCCTGAAAGAGCGCGGTTAGCCGCAGCAGCACGTCGCGCTGCTCCTCGTCCAGACCGCGCCAGTCCTCCGCGTCGCGGGCCAGGTCGATGTCGCGCGGGTCCCACGTGCCCAGCCGCTTGGCCTTGTGCCACAGGCGCATGGGCGGCGAGCGGTGGTCGAGCCCCTGCGGGCTGGTGGAGCGGTAGGTCTGCGGCATTGGGGGAAGTGCGTGAGTGCGTGAGTGCGTGAGTGCGTGAGTGCGTGAGTGCGTGAGTGCGTGAATCGGATCACTCGGCGGCGGACGGAAAGGTGCCGCCCACCTCGCCGGCGGCCAGCACCATCTCGCGCGCGGCGGGGGCGTACTTGGCCAGCGTGAACAGGTTGCCGCGCGAAAGCTTCAGCTTGCCCTGCATCACCGCGCTGACGGGGTCCATCTCGTTCGCCAGCAGGCGCTTCCACTGCGCGGGGTCTGCGCGGAAGACGTAGGGCGCGGTTTCCAGGTCCTCCTCCGTGGCGACCCGCGCGCTCCGGCACTGGCCGTGGTGAATGTCCAGCCACACCGCGCGGTCCTCGTCCACGCCCTGCTCCGGGTCCGCCGACATCAGCAGCACCGCCGCGCCTTCCCACCCGGCGGCGGCCAGGCGATAGCTCTCGCGCTGGTTCAGCCGATCGCAGCAGGCCGCGCACCACTCCTCCGTGAACACCTCCATCCGCCCCTCCGTCTGGTTCTTCCTGGTTGCGGGATTGGGAAGATGCAGGGTACAGCGTCGGGCGGAGCGGCGAAAGGTGGGATGGGATGATCGGAGGCCGGCGGCCATTGCGCGAACCGCATCGCGGGGAGAGTGTATGCGCACGCGGGGCGACCGCCGCCCCGACGGACGGAACACGAAGACCTGACGATGATTCAGCTGACCGACGAGGCCCGCGCCAAGATCCAGTCCCTGGTGGATGCCGGCGCGGTGCGCGACCCCGCGCTGCGCATTGCCCTGGCCACCGGCCCCGACGGCGAGGCCCGCAGCCCCATGGACCGCGAGTACGCCATCTCGCTGGTGGAGCGCGAGGACAAGCAGAAAACGGAGATCGCCATCAACCTGGACGGCATCCGCGTTCTGCTGAACCTGGACACCAGCACCCTGCTGAGCGGCGCCACCATCTCGTGGTCCGACGCCGACGGCGGCTTTCGCGTGGAGACGCCGCGCCCCAGCCGCCCCGCCTCGCCGGTGACCTCCACCGGCGGCGCCGGCCTTTCCGGGCCGCTGGCGGAGCGCGTGCAGGCGGTGTTCGACGAGCTGGTGAACCCGCGCATCGCGGCGCACGGCGGCGCGGTGGAGCTGGTGGACGTGGCCGACGACGTGATCTACGTGCGGATGACCGGCGGCTGCCAGGGGTGCGCCGCGTCGGCGCTCACGCTGCGGCAGGGCATCGACCGCATGGTGCGCGAAGAGATCCCCGAGGTGCGCGACATCGTGGACCTTACGGACCACGACGCCGGCGTGAACCCGTACTACTGATCCGCATCACCCGGATACGGAAACGAGGAGGGCGACGGCCGGCTGCCGCCGCCCTCTTTCCGTTTCACTCCGGCGGCAGATCGTCATCCCGCCGATTCCGCAAAAGAACAGGCCTCACACAGAGTCAGCAGAGTCAGCAGAGTTTTCTCGTGCCGTTTCCTCTGCGACCCTCCGAAGCGCTGATCCGTGGTGAGCGGAGGCATGGCGCGCCTGTCGACGAGGCACGAGCCGGCGTCGGCTTTCGGGAACGGGAAGGAGATGGAATGCGGCAGGGGGCCATCCGCGTTTTTTCGGGAAGGCATGCGGATCGCCGGATGACCTCCGCAGCGCACCGGCACAGGCCGTCCACACCACCTGATGCGCGATCTGGTGAACCATCCACCCACTCCGCGGCCCGAGGTGAGCAGCACACCGATCGTACGCGGGGCTTTTTCTGGATTCCGTCCGTATCAAGCGCCGTCCGCCGCTCCCGCCGGGGCACGCGAGCCTGGCAGTGCGCAGAAGCCCTGTTCTTCGACGCCCAGCGCCGCGTTCATCCGGTTGAAGAAGTTCTCCGCCGCGACAGCCAGCGTCAGTTCCACCACTTCGCGCTCGCTGAAGTGCCGGCGAAGCTCCGCGAAGGTCTCGTCGGTCACGCGGCCGCCCACCATCGTCATCTCTTCCGCGAACGCCAGCGCGGCGCGGTCCGCCGGGCTGAACGCCGGGTCCGCGGCGTACGCGTGCACGTTCGACAGCTTCTGCGCCGGCACACCAGCCCGGGTGCCCAGGTGCTCTCCGTAATCCATGCACCACGCGCATCCGTTCAGGTGCGCCGCCAGGTGCATGGCCAGCGCGCGCACCTGCGGCGAGAGCAGCGTGCGCCCCTGCGAGAACGCCGACATCTGCACGTACGGCAGCAGCATCGGCGGACTGTGCGCCACGATCTGCAGGGGCGTAAAGTCCCTGCCCTCGCGCCAGCGCGCCGCGGCGTTCATCAGCCGGCCCAGGAGTCCGGCGCGGTTTCCGGAAAGCGGTGTGATGCGGGGCATGGGGGAAGTGCGTGAGTGCGTGAGTGCGTGAGTGCGAAAGTGCGAAAGTGCGAAAGTGCGAAAGTGCGAAAGTGCGAAAGTGCGAAAGTGCGAAAGTGCAGGGTACGTCAGGCACGGCGGATCCGTCCAGCGTCCGAACGTCCGTACCACTTCCGCACTCACGCACTTCCGCACTCACGCACTTCCGCACTTCCGCACCAAAAGAAGCGCGGGGCGCGAGCCGAAGCCCACACCCCGCTCACCCCTCCCCGCCCCACCCCGTGTTTCTTCCCCCCAACTTCCCCCGCCCGCCCCGCCTCAGCTCATCATCGCCCGCTGCGTCACGGCGGACGCCGCGTGGAGCCATCCTTCCAGCGCATCGGCCGCCGCGTTCTCCCACTCCGCCGGGATCGGAGACAGCCGCCGCTTTTCTCCACTGTTCTCGAAGCACAGCCAGCCGCCCTGCAGCCCCGGCGTCATCGCGTCTTCGTCACGGGACGAGGCGTACTGCGGAACCACGTTCCACACCCGCCACACCTGTCCCTGCGAATCGGTAAAGTTGCGTAGTGCCATGTCCCTGACTCCTTCGGGAACGATTCCGAAGGGCGCCGCCTATGCAGAGAGCGTGCCAGTCAGCTATCCCCAACCACCGCCCCGACAAGCACTTACAACATCCGTTCCCCGCTCACAGGCCGCGCCGGGCCCACGGCTCGTTGGCCTCAAGGCAGTCGATCAGCTCGATGTAGATGCGCCGCGCCGCCTCGGTAAAGGTCTCGTCGTCGGCCTGGGCGTACGGGGCCATCTCGGCGCGGATGCGCTCCGACAGCGTTCCCGTCTCGATCATCCGCGCCACCAGGTCCAGGTACGCCGCCTCGTCCTTGCGCACCGTCCTGCGCGCCGCGGCCAGCAGCGAGCGCAGCGCCCCCCGCGCGTCCGCCGCGCCGTCGCCGTCCCGGTCCACCTCCAGGTGCGGCGCCGCCACCCGCGCCGCGCTCCCGTCGCGGATGCAGGCGCGGAAGTCGGCCACCAGCACCGCGTGATCCGGCAGCGCCACCCGCCCCGCCGCCACCCGCGCCGCCAGGTGCCTGAGCGCCGCGCGGACGAAGACGGCGATGGCCACGTCCATCTTTACGCACTCCTGCGTGTCCAGCACCCGCACCTCCATGGCGCGCCGCGCAAAGCGCAGGATGGCGCCGCGGGTGTTGAAGAACTCGTGGCGGATGGCGCCCGTGTCCGGCAGCCGGTCCAGCGCCCGGTACATCGGCGCCAGGATGCGCTTCCTGTAGTCGCCAAAGCTGTCCACGTACTCCGGCACCAGCTGTCCGCACGATTCCGGGATGCGCGCCTGGTGCTCCAGGATCCACGCCAGCCGCCCGTCCACCGCCGGCTGCAGCTCGCCGTCGTACATCGGCGAGCTGGCGGCCAGCGCGGGAAGGTAGGGGATGAGAAGCGCGGCCGCCGTGTGCATGGCGATCGCGTCCACCTCGCGCCCCATGGGCAGGTTCAGGTGCGCCGCGTGCACGTTCATCCACCCGTGCGTGCGCACGTCGAAGAGCCGCGCGTAGGTGGTGTAGATGCGCAGCCCCGAGCGCGTCCACAGCTTTCCCTTCTTCGGGTTGAACCAGGGGTGCATTCCCGTGGGCATGAGCCGCGCGCCGAACTCCGCGTGCAGCACCGCGCTGAAGCGCTGGATCCCCTCCGCCAGCATCCGCTCCGCGTCGGCCAGGCTGCGGACGGGCGCCTGCGTCTTGATCTCGAACACGTGGTCCGCGATCTCGTTGCTGAACCCCACCGCCCCCAGGTCCACGTCCGACGTTCCCCGCCCCGCCAGGATGCGGAACGCCGGCTCCACCAGCGACACCACGTTCAGGTCGCGGTCCACCGTGGGGTACTCCAGCTCCATCCCCGCCACCTGGAACGGCCGGTAGTGCCGGTCCCCGCCGGACGACCGGCCGGCGGGGATCGGCTTGCGGGCGCGCTCCAGCAGCGGCGCGTCCGGCTTGTCCTCCGCCGGCGCGTCCCGGGCCGGCGCCTGCTCGATGCGCTTCAGAAAGAACTCCACCACGTCCTGGTAGATCGCCGTGCCGTCCGCGGCGTCATCATAGCCCACGTCCAGGTTGGGGTTGTCGTTCACCTCGATGACCACCGGCCCCTCCGGCGTCTCCTTGAGGTCCACCCCGTACAGCCCGTCGCCGATGAGCCGCGCCGCCCGCAGCGCCGTCTCGACCACCGCCCGCGGCGCCGTGTCGCGCGGCACCGCCTCGACGCGGCCGTAGCGCTCGTGCCCGGCGGCGGATTCGGCGCGCACCTGCCAGTGGCCGCGCGCCATGTGGTAGCGGCAGGCGAAGAGCAGCCGCCCGCCCAAGACCGTGATGCGCCAGTCGAAGTCCGTGGGCAAAAACTCCTGCGCGATCACCAGCGGCGAGCGGCGGAACATCTCCTCCGCCCGGCGGCGGAACTCCTCCCGCGACGCCACCTTGTGCACCGCGGCCGAGAAGGATCCGTCGGGAAGCTTGATGACCAGCGGCAGCCCCAGCGACGCCACCTCCTCCCACGGCGTCTGCCGGGTGACGATGCGCGAGCGCGGCATGCGGATCCCCTCGCGGCGCAGCAGCTCGTCCAGGAACACCTTGTTGCCGCAGCGGATGATGGACTGCGAGTCGTCCACCACCGGCATTCCCAGCGCCTCGGCCCGCAGCGCGAACTGGAATGCGGGCTCGCTGACGCCGGTCAGGGCGCGGATGAACAGCGCGTCGTACTCCGGCAGCCGGTGCAGCTCGTCGAGCCCGATGCGCCGCACGTGCACGTTCATCCGCTGCGCGATGCGCTCCAGCCGGTCCAGCGTCTCGGGGCTGCTGGGGCTGAAGACGTCGTCCGGATCCACCAGCACCGCGATGGACGCGCGCCGCTCCTCCCGCGGCGCCTCCTTGCCCCGGCGCACGATCCGCTTCTCGTCCGCCAGCGTCTCGCACAGCCGCCGCCGGTCCTCGTCCGCCAGCCGGTGCGGCGGCACGGGCACGATGGCGGTCACCTTCCACTCGTCGTCCTCGCGCACCAGCTGCAGGCGCAGCACGGGCGCCGGCCACTCGCGGTACACGGCCAGCGCCGTGGCGCGAAAGCGCGTGTCCGCCGCGCTGCCAAGGAAGACGAGCGTCTCCGCCGCCTCGTCCTCCCGCGCCGGCCGGCAGCTCCACTCGCCCCCCTCCTGCACGCGGACGATGGGAACGGGAAGCCCGCGCGGCGCGTCGTCTTCCTCCTCGTCGTCCGCGGCCGACGCGCGGGCGGCGCGGCGGCGGGCGCGCATCTCCTCCGGGTCCACCGTGGCAACGCCCGCCTCCTGCAGCGCGCGGAACAGCGCGTAGGCGTCGCCGAACGCCTCGCTCACGTCCACGCCGGGGATGGGGTGCTGCCCGCGCGCGTCCGCCAGCAGCGAGACGTAGTAGCCCTTGCTGCCGTACTTCCACGAGCGGCACAGGTTCACCACCACCGCGCCCGCCCCCGTGCATCCCTCCACCCCCTGGATGTACTGGTCGGCCGTGACGGCGAGCCCCGCCGGAAAGCCGCGGGCGTCCGCGGGGTACGAGACGACGGCGACCACGCGGGTGCGGCTCACGCGGCGGCCTCCCGCGGCCACAGCTCCAGCAGAACCGCGTCGTACGTCACGTCGCCCAGCAGGATGGAGTTGATGAGGCGCTGCCCGTCCACCACCTGCCGCCCGTCGGGCGAGACGGGGACGTGCCGCGAGGGGTCGCGCACCGAGAAGCGGCGCCCCCAGTGCTCGTAGCCCACGATGACCACGAAGTGGCCCGTGGGCTCGCCGGCCACGTCGTCCTCCACCAGCCGGTCGTCGTCCAGATGCCGCTCGCGCGCGTAGCCGTACAGGTAGGTGGCGCTCAGCCCGGCCAGCACCGGGTGGCCGCGGTCCAGGATGGAGCGCAGCAGCCCCGGCGACAGGTCGTCGAAGGCCAGCTCACCCCCCATCTCCAGGAAGTCCAGGTACGCCCGCGCCGCCCGCAGCCGCGTGGAGTCGGGGAGAAAGGGAAAGCGCGCGTGGATCTTTTCGGCCAGCGCCTCGCGCGGCAGCCCGTGCCAGGTGGGGTCGAAGATGCGCAGGTCGTACGAGTAGATGCGCGCGCCGAAGCCGCGCCGAAGCCCGGCGATGCCCAGGAACACGGCCAGCGTGCCCCCGTCCTCGTTGCGGTCGATCTCGCCCAGCACCTCGTCGGCGCCCACGCTGAGCCCGTAGAAGTCGTAGACCTTGCGCAGGCAGGTGGGCCCGCAGGTCACGTCGTCCGGCTGCAGGAAGTGCTGTACGCGCAGCTCGTGCGCAAAGCGGTCCTCCTGCTCCTGCCGGTCGTCCGGCGGCGCGTGGACCGCTCCAGTCGTCTCCGTCATCGTCTCCAGCAAATTTTCCCGATCCGCGGCCGCACGACGGGCCGCCGCGGCGGGACCCGAGCAACCGCCGTGCCGCCCCCGTCCGGAACGCGCCGGGTGATTGCCCGCGCGGGGCAGGGACTTGCGCGGGGGCTTGCCCGGGGTGCTACGTTGTTAGCGGCTCAAATCCAGACAACGTTGTCGCAGCCTCCCGCGTTCCCCCGCGTGGGAGGCCGGAGCGCTTCCGCGGGCCCGGGATGACGGACTGGACGGCGCCGGCCTCGTTCTCCCCGCGGGTGTTCCCAGCGTTTTGAATCCGCACGGTGTCCTGCAAGCGTACAGGAACGGCGGCAAGGGGACAGGGCGTGAAAGCGGTCTCTGGACGCCCGCGAGCACGCGCCGGAGCCGGGAGCGTGAACGGCGTAACCATGGCGCACATTTTGCGCCTAGTATCAAGAGTGTTGCAGATTGGAACCGTTTACACCATAGTAGGTGTATACGGAATGTTCTCGCCGAGAACGAGACGGATCGCGCCAGACCTTCCGGACCGGATCGGCGTGTAGCAGAAAGAGATTGGCGGCCGTCTCTGCACGAGCGCGAAGAGGCCGCGACACAACGGAATTGTGGCGTTTTGATCATTACCTGGATATAGTGTACAGGTTGATCGGCAACGCAAAACAAGGCACATCCTGCAAGGAGATATACGGGATGAAGAGCACCCGGTCCAAGGCGGCCGCGCCGCGTCTTCCCCGGCGGTGGCGCACCCCTCCCCCCCTTACCCGCGGCTCCGAGTCGCTGGAGGGGATGGAGATCCTGCGCGAAGTCGGCGGCGAGGTGGGGATCCTGCTGTGGCAGGCCTACCGGAACGTGATGTTCTGGGCCACCACCGAGCAGGGTGAGCGCGGGCGCCTGTTCTCGGCCGAGGCCGGGCGCAAGCGCGCGGCCGAGCTGGCCGAGGCGCGCATTCCCGACGAGCTGCGCGGCCCGCTGTCGGCCTTCGCCGACATGCTCTCGGCGCCCGACAGCACCAGCGGCGAGGCCATGGCGCAGGCGTGCACCGGCGTGGCCCGCTGGGCCGAGGACGAGGGGCACCTGAACACCGCCCTTGCCTACATGCAGGCCGCCTCGGTGGCGTCGCAGCGCAACGCGCGCCTGGCGCTGACGGTGGGCAAGCTGGCCCGCCGCCGCAACGAGCTGGCCCGCTCCGAGACCTGGTTCCGCCACACGGTGATGGTGGCGCGCCAGACCGGCGACTGGGAATCGTACTCCCGCGCCTACATCGCGCTGGGCAACATGCTCATCGCCCGCGGCAACCTGCCGGCCGCCGCCAAGATGCACATCAAGGCGCTGCGCGCCGCGCGCCGCAAGGGGCTGCAGCAGATCCAGGGCATGGCGCTGCACGACCTGTTCGTCATCGCCGACGAGCTTGGCCGCGACGAGCAGGCCGAAGAGTACGCACGGCAGGCGTTCCGCGCCTACGGCTCCTCGCACCCGTCGCTGCCCATCCTGGGCCACGACATCGCGTACTTCTGGATGCAGCGCGGGTACTTCGGGCAGGCGCTGGAGGTGTTCCAGCGGCTCGAGGGGCACGTGGAGGATGCACGCACGCGCCTGCTGCTGGCCTCCAACATCGCGCGCGCGGCCGCCGGCACCGGCAACCGCGAGCTCTTCCGGAAGGCCTGGACCCAGGTCTACCGGATGATCAAGGACCCGGAGCAGCAGGGGATCGTCGCCAACGCCACCCTGGAGCTCGCGCTGGGTGCCGCCGCCCTCGGCGAGTGGGACCGCGCCGAGCAGGCCGCCCAGGAGGCGCTGGAGCAGGCGATGAAGCTGGGGCAGGGCAAGGTGCGGTTCCGCGCCGAGTCGCTGCTGGAGTCGGTTGCCCGCGGCCGTACGGCGCAGGTGAAGATGTCGGAGAGCCGGCGCGCGCCCGTAAAGGTGGAGACGCTGGCCCACGACCTGATCCGCAGCCTGGACCAGGTGCCGTTTACGGCGGGGGTCTGAGGGCGACGAAGAAGCCCCCGCCAGCGATGGCGGGGGCTTCTTTTCTCATCCCGACAAATTGGAGCCAGGGCTCGGCTCGACCCGTGAGCCCGGCTCAGCCGCCCGATCCGCTCTGTCCGGTGCGGCACACCAGGGTGCCGTCGGCCGCGCGCTCGGTCTGGCAGCTGGTGTCCTGGGAGGGCTTGGCGGCGGGTTCGGCCTGGGGGCCCGTCACCGAGTTGCCGCAGGCGGCCAGGGTGGAAACGGTGAGGACGGCCAGGAAGAGCCGGGCGAGTTTCATCGTCGCTCCAGTGGGTGTGGGATGATGTTGGGTTTCTGATGGGCGGTCAGGATGGTGATTGCCCGAGGGGTGGCAGTAAGATGCACCCGGACACGGCATGCCGCCCATCCTCTTAGGCACTCCTACCGAATATTTCCAGACAGGTCATGGCCCCACCCCCTCGCCCCCTCCTCGTCATGCACACAAATGGTGCTTTCCGGGAGCGCGTTCGGCGGGTGAGCGGGCGCGGATACCTGTGCACCTTCGTCTCCAGCTGGGAGCGGCTGCGGGCCGAGGTCATCGCTTCGCCGCCGGCGGCCATCCTGGTGGTGGACCCCTACGCCGGCTCCGCACCCGAGTCTCCACAGCTTTCCTCCGAGCTGCGCACGCTGCTGTGGGAGTTCCCTTCGGCCACGGTGCTGGCGGCGGTGGAGCTGCGTGCCGGCTGCTCGCGGGACCTGCGCACGCTGGGCGAGTGGGGGGTCACCGATATCATCTCGCTGGCGGAGGACGACACCCACGAGGCCATCTACCGCCGCCTGCGCTCCATCGAGGGGCGCTCGCTGCAGCGGCTGCTGGAGCGCACCCTGCCGCCCATGCTGTCCGGGCGCACGCGGATGCTGATGATGACGGCGGCGGAGGTGGTGGCGGTGGGCGGCAAGGGGCGGGACCTGGCGCGCCGGCTGCACCTGTCGGAGCGGACGGTGCTGCGCTGGGCCGAGCGCGCGGGGCTGCCGGCGCCCCGGCGGCTGCTGGCGTGGATGCGGATCCTCCTGGCGGCGTCACTGCTGGACGATCCCGGACGCTCGGTGCTGTCGGTGGCGCACGCCTGCGGCTACTCGTCGGACAGCAGCCTGCGGCGGGCCATGCAGGACTTTCTGGGCACCGGCCCGTCCGCGCTGCGGCGCGAGGGGGCGTTCCCCATCGCGGCGCGCGTGTTCCTGGAAGAGCTGGCCCAGACCCGCGCCGCCGGGCGCGACCGGCACTCGCTGCGCTTCTGAGTCCCATAGACGCGATCCGTGGGAAGAAAAATCGGGCGGCTCCTTGTCGGGGCCGCCCGCTTCCTTCGCCCCAAAGAGGGCTCTGTCCGGCGATGAGCTTGCCGCGAACCACGGTGCGGGCTGCCGCGTCCGGGCTCGAGCAGTCCGCGAGTAGATTTCTCGGCCCTGCGACCGGCGGTGCGAGGGGCTGAGACCGGGGTGGCCGGGCCTCGGAATGACAGACTCTCCTCCACGGCCGTCGCGTGCCTGGCCGATGCACTCCGGAGCCGCGGCTGGATTGTCAGGCCGCGGCGTTCCAGTCGAAGAGGACGGGGTGCCAGCCGGCGCCTTCCACGGCCAGCGCGCCGACGTAGCCGGGGCCGGGCTCCAGCGCCAGCATGGTCCAGCGCTCCGCCTCGGCGGGGTTGCCGCGGGTGCGCAGGATGCGCGCGGGCTCGCCGGGCGCGAACGCCACGTCGAAGCGGTCCAGCGGCATCGACAGCCCCTCGCCCACGGCCTTGATGTACGCCTCCTTGCGCGTCCAGCAGCGAAAGAACGCCAGGTCGCGCACGTCGTCCGCCAGGGCGGCGAACACCTCGTTCTCCGGCGCGGAAAAGAAGCGGCGCGCGATGTCCATCCCGTCGGGCATGGGCTTGAGCTGCTCCAGGTCCACGCCGAGCTCGCGGCGCACCGTGACGGCGTAGAGCGCCAGGTCGCCGGAGTTGGAGACGTTGAAGCGGATCCCCGCCGCCCCCGCGGCGCCGTCCAGCTCCGGCTTGCCGTGCGAGCCCTCGCGGTACGCCAGCGCGGCGGGCGGCAGACCGGTGTAGCGGGCCAGGATCTCGCGCTGCACGCCGCGCCCGGCGACGAACGCGGTGCGGTGCTGCGGAAAGTGAAAGCGGGCCGCACGGGCCCGCTCGTCCGGGGAGAGGGTCGCCTCCAGCCGCGCCAGCACCTCGGCCGGCGGGCGCAGCGAGGCCCGCCAGACGTGCACCGCGTCCGGCGCCAGTGCCAGCGGCCCCGCGGGGGCGGGCGGCCAGGCGTCAGCCATGCGCCGCCCGCGGGCTCAGCAGCCCCCGCAGCTCACGCGACAGCTCGGCCAGCACCAGCGCACGGTTTCCGTTGATGAAGAAGTGGTCGCCCGGGAACATCTTCATCTCGAACCGGCCGGACGTCTGCTCTCGCCACGCCGCGACCTCGTCCTCGTCCACCTCCATGTCGCCCACGCCGCCGTAGGAGCTGATGGGCAGGTCCAGCGGCGGCTCGGGAAGGTAGCGGTACGTCTCGCCCAGGGAGAAGTCGGCGCGCAGGAGGGGCATGATGAGCTCCATGATCTCCTCGTTCTGCAGGATCTCCTCGGGCGTGCCGGCAAAGCGGCGAAGCGCGGCGATGAACTCGTCGTGCGGCAGCTGGTGGATGGGCGGATCCAGCAGCGGCAGCTGCGGCGCGGGGCGGCCTCCCACGAACAGGTGCAGCGGCATGGGCCCGCCCTCGCGGCGCAGGGTGCGCGCCAGCTCGAACGCCATCAGCCCGCCGTTGCTGTGGCCATAGAAGGCGAACGGCTTGTCGAGGTGCGGGCGCAGCTCGCGGTGCATGGCCTGCACCAGCTGCGCCAGGTCGCCGATCGGCGTTTCCATCAGGCGGCCCTCGCGGCCGGGAGGCTGCACGGCCACCACTTCCACCTCGGGCGGCAGGTCGCGCGCCCAGGCCGAAAAGACGGTGGCGCCGCCGCCGGCGTACGGAAAGCAGAACAGCCGCAGCCGGGCGTTGGGGTTGCGGCTGGGATAGATGGCCCAGCCGTTCAGCGGGGATCGGTTCACGGTCTCTGGCTCAGCGGGTGCGACAAGGACGCCGAATCGAGCTGCACGATCGACGGCAGGTACGGATTACGACCCGGATGGGCGGCGCGCGGTCCATCCGGGGAGCGAACGATCCCAGATCCTGAAAAAGAATGATCGTACAGAGGAACAGAGGCAGACAGAGAAGCGAGCTGAAATATCATCCTGGCTCCTCAGTCTGATTCTGTTCTTCCGTACCCATGGAGGTGTTGCTTTCCCGGGTCCGGTACAAGTTCGCCGAACGACGTCACGAAGTTCGCCTGCGCGGACTCGGCGGCCCGGCGGCGCATGACTTCCTGACCGCGCCCCGATCTGTCATTCCGAGGCGGGAGCGCACACCCCGGATCCTCCCTGGCCACGGAACCCGGTGCGCGACCGAGGAATCTACTATCCGTCTGCTCGCGGCCCGCGGCGACGCGCCGGACTGGCCCTCTCGGGCGGTTTCGCCGCCGCGGCCGTGGTGCGGGCTGCCGCGTCCGGCGTCGAGCCGGCGGAGAGTAGATTCCTCGGCCCTGCAACCCGCGGCATTCGTCCGTGACAGCGTGGGCGGGCCTCGGAATGACAGACCCTGTTTCATCCAGCAGGATGCGGTTGAAGCCCCGCGCGGTTTGCGGGGCTTTCCGCGGTCGTTGCGGCGGCTTCAGCCGCTCCCGCGGACGGCTTCTTCCACGGCCCAGCGGCCGAGGGTCACCTGCTGGATCTGCGTGCTCCCCTCGATGATCTCCATCACCCGCGTGTCGCGCAGGTAGCGCTCCACGGGGTAGGCGGCGGTCAGGCCGTTGGCGCCGTGAATCTGCACGGCGGACAGGGCGGCGCGGGTGGCGGCGACGGAGGCGAAGTGCTTGGCGTGGAACACCTCGCGCCCGGCCTGCGCGTCGCCCTGGTCGCGCAGCCAGCCGGCGTGCAGGCACAGCAGCCGCGCGGCGCGGTAGTCCGTGGCCATCTGCGCCAGCATGGCCTGCACCAGCTGGTGCTCGGCGATGGCGGCTCCGCCCTGCACGCGCGTGCCCGCGTACGTGGCGGACGCGTCCAGGCAGGCGCGGATGATCCCCACGCTGCCGCACGCCACGCTGTACCGCCCCAGCTCCAGTACCGAGAGCGCGACCGCCAGCCCGAAGCCGGGCCCGGCGAGCCGGTTCTCCTTCGGCACGCGGACGCCGTCGAAGGTGATCTGCGCCAGCATGGAGGCGCGCGTGCCGCTCACCTCCAGCGGCGCGACGGTCACGCCGGGCGCGTGCAGGTCGACGAGGAGCGCCAGCGGCTTGCCGTCCGCCTTCGCGAAGCAGAGGAGCACGTCGGCGATCTGGCCGTACGTGGTCCACTTCTTGGTGCCGCGCAGCACGTACGCGTCGCCGTCCAGCTCGGCCGTGGTCTGGATGGCGCCGGCGTCGCTCCCCACCTCGGGCTCGCTGAGGCCGAAGGCGCCGATCAGCTCGCCGCGCGCCATCCGCGGCAGCCAGACCTCCCTCTGCGCGCGGCTGCCCCAGCGCAGCACGCTGAAGCAGGCCATGGAGTGCACCGTCACCAGCGAGCGGATGGACGAGCAGCCGCGGCCCAGCTCCTCGTTCAGCAGGCCAAAGGTCACGGCATCCATCCCCCCGCCGCCCAGCTCCGCGGGGACCACGGCGCCCAGAAAGCCGGCCCGCGCCATCTTCGCGACGACCTCGGGCGGGGTGGCGCCGGCGCGGTCCCACTCGCCCGCGAACGGCGCCACCTCGCGGTCCACCCACGCGGCGAAACCGCGGCGCGCGGCTTCCTGCGCCGCGCCCAGGCCGGTGCGCAGCCGGTCGTCCACGGCGGGCGCGTCGAGGGGTGCGGCGGGGGCGTCCAGCGCCGGCACGGGGGCGGTCAGACCGCGGCGCCCTGCTTGCGCTCCACCAGCGCCGCGATGGCGTCGATCGAGCGGAAGTTGTCGATGTCCAGGTCGTCGCTCTCCACCGTGACGCCGAAGGTGGTTTCCACGAACTGCACCAGCTGCATGGCGAACATGGAGTTCACGAACCCGGTGGCGAAGATGTCCTCGCCGTCGCCCAGGTCGTGGCCGCGCACGAAGCGGGACACGAAGTCGCGGATCTGTTGCTTGTTGTCCATCGGAACGGCAGGGAACAGGGAACAGGGAATAGGGAACAGGGAACAGCGGGACCGATCGGCAGGGTCTCCGTGTTCCCTCACACCTTCGTACCGTCAGTCTGTCACGCGGCCGCGGAGGCGCCGGCCGCCGGCACGCCGTAGTCGAAAAAGCCCCGGCCCGTCTTGCGGCCGTGCAGCCCCGCGTCCACCATCTTCCGCAGCAGCGGGCAGGGGCGGAACTTGGGATCGTTGTAGCTGTCGTACAGCACTTCCAGCGAGTACAGGATGGTGTCGAGGCCGATCAGGTCGCCGGTGGCGATGGGGCCCATCTTGTGCCCGAAGCAGGTGACGAAGATGCGGTCGATGTCCTCGGCACTCGCGACGCCGTCCATCACCTCCCAGATCGCCTCGTTGATGGTGAGCATCAGCACGCGGTTGCTCACGAAGCCCGGAAGGTCGTTGACGACGATCCCCTCCTTGCCCATCTGCCCCAGGAAGCGCAGCGCCGTGTCGATGGTCCCCTGCGACGTGTAGAAGCCCCGGATGGTCTCCACCACCGGCTTGAGCGGCACCGGGTTCATGAAGTGCATCCCCAGCACCCGGTCCGGCCGGCGGGTCCACCCCCCGATGCGCGTGATGCTGATGCACGAGGTGTTGGCCGCAAAGCAGGCGTGCGGCGGGCAGACCTCGTCGAGCACGGGGTAGATGCCCTGCTTGACCGCCACCTTTTCCGTGGCGTTCTCGACCACGAAGTCGGCGTCGGCGAACGGCGCGTAGCCGGTGGTAAAGGTGATGCGCTCCAGCACCTCCGCCGGCGGAGGGCCGCCCTTCTGCTTGGTGAAGAAGCCGTGAAAGCGCAGGTTGCGCTCGATCTCGGCGCGGGCGGCGGCCAGCACGTGGTCGCTCAGGTCCAGCAGCACCACGCGGTGCCCCGTCTGCGCCAGGTTCTGCGCCACCCCCACCCCCATCACGCCGGCCCCCACCACGCCGATGGTGCGCAGCGGCGTGGACGGGCCCGGGTCCGACTGTTCGATGTCCGGCATCGGCGGCTGCTTGTGGTTCCGTGGATATGGATACGGACGAGCCCGCCGTCGGGGCGCCGGCCGTCGCATCCGGCCGGGGCCCCCTCCGGGCTCGCATGGCTCGCCCCGCCTTTCCCGGAAGCGCCGGGCAAGGCTGGGCGAGGCCGGCGGATCGGGGCTCGATGAGCGACCCTCCCCCCCGGGCCGCCTCCTCCCGCGCAGACCGCGCGGAGAGGCGGAGAATTCCGTCGAACGCCGGCAGGCCACGTCGCGCCCGCCCCGCTCCGCGAAGGTCGCGGAGAGGGCGGACGCGGTACGGGACCGTCCGGCGCGGCGAGGCGTTACGCCTGCGGCTGCCGGGCGGCGTCCTCTTCCATCTTCTTGCGGAGCGAGAGGGGGCGCATGTCGGTCCACACCTCCTCGATCCAGGCCAGCACCTCGGGCTTCAGGCCGCTCTTGCCGGCCTTGTTCCAGCCCAGCGGCAGCTCGCGGTCGGCGGGCCAGATGGAGTACTGCTCCTCGTGGTTCACCACCGCCTCGTAGATGGTCGTATCCTCGCGGTCTTCGTTGCTCATGGCTCTGCGCGTAGTGGAAGGGTGTGGAACGGGAACGTCAGGCGCCCGCCGCCGCCGGCTCCAGGCCGGGTGCGGTTTCGGGGGCGGGTCGCACGGGTGCGGCGTCGGGGATCTCGTCCTCCAGCCGGCGCACGCGGGGGTTCAGGTACAGCAGCACGCTCATCAGCATCACGAACGAGCCGATCAGCACGAACATCAGCCCGATGCCGCGCCCCGGGCCCACGCCCAGCACGCGGCCCACGCTTCCCGCCAGCGCGCCGCCCGGCATCAGCAGCGGGGAAAAGACGCGCTCGGCGATGGGGCCGCAGGCCAGCGCGGCGATGGGCATGGTGCTGAGCGCCAGCATGCGCCGGATGGCGAACACGCGCCCGATCATGTGCTTGGGCGTCTTGCTGAGCCAGATGGCCTGGCTGCACCCGGCGGCAAAGGGCCCCACCAGCAGGTTCAGGAACATGGCCGCCGTCACCAGCAGCAGCGACGGGCGCATGCCCATGGCCACCAGGCACGCGGTCGACACGACCTGCCCCACCACCAGCCCCCGCACCTTGCGCCGGGGGCCGCCCCACGCGCTCAGCGCCAGCCCGCCCAGCAGCAGCCCCACGCTGCTGATGGACACCGAGGCGCCCAGCTCCGCCGGCGAGGCGAACGAGAGCACCAGCGGGCTGAACAGCGGGTTCACCATCCCCGTGAACAGGTTGATGATGGGAAAGTAGATGAGCAGGTACAGCAGCGCCGGCCGGTCGCGGACGAACGCCCACCCGTCGTGCGCCTCGCGCAACAGGCTGCGGCGCGGCTCGGGCGAGGGCGGCGGGTTGGGGATGCGCACCGCCAGCAGCGTTCCGAACGCCACCAGGAAGGTGGCGAAGTCGATGGCCAGGATTCCCCACAACCCGATGGTGGTCACCAGCACGCCGGCGACCAGCGGGGTGAGGATGCCGGCGATGGCGTCGCTGGTCTGCATCATCCCCGAGGCGCGGGCAAAGTGCCGCTGGGGCACCAGCATGCTGATGGCGGCGGTGAACGCCGGCGTCTGGAACGAGGCCAGCGCCGACCCCAGCGCCGAGATCACGAACAGGTGCCAGAGCTCGAACGCGCCGGTGTACAGCAGCACCGCCAGCACCAGCGTCATCAGCGCGGCCAGCCCGTCGCTCCACACCAGCACCGCGCGGCGGTCCCAGCGGTCCACCAGCGCGCCGGCGAACGGGGACATCAGCACCGTCGGCACGGTGGCGGCAAAGAACAGCAGGCCGAACGCCTCCACCGACCCCGTCTCCTGGTAGATCCAGACGGGGAGCGCAAACCCGGTGAGCCCGGTGCCCAGCGACGAGACCAGCTGGCCCAGCCAGATCACCGAGAAGGTGCGCATCTCGGCCATCACCCGCGTAACCGGCGGATCGGGCTGGGCGGTGGGAGTGGGGTTCACGCTACTCGCGAAACGGAAACGGGGCGCTGCCCCGCCACGGGCGGGGCCGTGCCCGGACTCGGGCGGCCGCGGGGCGCGCGACCGGCGCCCATGCGATTGGATGAGCGGCCAATCTAACACACTTGCCGCACCTTTTGGAACACCCGCCCGGCCGTCTTCGCGAAACACGAGCGAACTCGTCCGCTGTTTACAGGATATTTCACCGCGGATCGTCCCCGCCGTCCATCCCCAAGCTCCTTACCGGCCGCGTTGGGCACACCGAAAAAGCCCTCAGGCGTCCGTCTCTTCCAGCAGGGCCAGCGCCTCTTCGTCCGAGAGCGAATCCAGCCAGTCCAGCCGGTCGTGCAGCCCGGCGTCGCCCGCCCGCTCGGCGGCGACACGCTGGGCCAGGCCGCGCACGGTGGGCGCGTCGAACAGCGCCGAGACGGGAAGCCGCACCCCCAGCGCCTCGTGGATGCGGTTGACGACGCGCACGGCGCGCAGCGAGTGCCCGCCCAGGGAGAAGAAGCCGTCCGTCGCCCCCACGCGCTCCAGCCCCAGCACCTCGCGCCACGCGGCCGCGATGGCCCGCTCCTCCGGCGTCTCCGGGGGCACGAAGCCCTCGTCCGTTTCGGTGGACGCGGGCGCGGGATCGGGAAGGGCGCGGCGGTCCACCTTGCCCCCCGGCGCCAGCGGCAGCGCGTCCAGCGGAACGATGGCCGACGGCACCATGTACGCCGGCAGCCGCTCCGCCAGGGCGGCGCGCAGGGCGCGGACGTCCACCGCCGCGCCCGCCCGCGGCACCACGTAGGCGGCCAGCACGCGCTCGCCGGACGCGTCCGCGCGCGCCACGACGACGGCGTCGTGCACCGGGGGCTCGGTCCGCAGCGCGGCCTCGACCTCCCCCGGCTCCACGCGAAAGCCGCGCACCTTTACCTGCTGGTCGGCGCGGCCCAGGAACTCCAGCGTGCCGTCGGGCAGCCAGCGCGCGCGGTCGCCGGTGCGGTACATCCGCGCGCCCGGCGCGCCGCCGAACGGGTCGGGGACGAAGCGCTCCGCCGTGAGCGCCGGGCGCCCCACGTAGCCGCGCGCCACCCCGTCGCCACCCACGTACAGCTCGCCGGGGACGCCCAGGGGCACGGGGTGCAGCCGTTCGTCCAGCACGTACGCGCGGCTGTTGGCCACCGGCCGGCCGATGGGGACGGACGGTGCGCGGGGGGGAAGGGCGCCGACCACGTGAAAGGTGGAGTAGGTGGTGTTCTCCGTGGGCCCGTACAGGTTCACGAGCCGGCCCGGGCGCCCGTGCTGCACCACGCGCCGCACGGCGTCCGGCGCCGCCGCCTCGCCGCCGAACAGCAGCTGCCGCAGCGGGGCGAACGTCTCCGGCGCCTCGCGCGCGACCTGGTTGAAGAGCGCGGTGGTCAGGAACAGCGTGCCGATCCCCCCCTCGCGCACCCGCCGCCCCAGCGCCACCGGCGACAGCAGGTCGTCGCGCGCGATGCCGGCCACGCACGCGCCGTTCAGCAGCGCGGCCCACAGCTCCCAGGTGAACGCGTCGAAGCTGGCGGTGGAGCCCTGCCCCACCCGCTCCCCCGCCCGCGGCGCGTAGTCCGCCGCGCGCGCCAGCCGCACGATGCCGCGGTGGGTGATCCCCGTTCCCTTGGGCGTGCCGGTGGACCCCGAGGTGTAGAGGACGCACGCCAGCGCGTCCGGCGTGGCGGGCGGCGGAAGCGACCGATCGGCATCTTCAAGAGACTGATCGGTCCCGTCCTCCGTGCGAATCACCGGCCCGCCGAACTCCGCCAGCGCGGGGGGAGGCGCGTCCGCCACCAGCAGCGCGGCGACGTCCGCGTCCTCCATCATGAACGCGAGACGCGCGGCCGGATACTCCACGTCCAGCGGCACGTACGCCGCGCCCGCCTTCAGCACGCCCAGCACGGCGGCGATCAGCCCCGGCCCGCGCTCCATCGCGACCCCCACCCGCGCCTCTGGGCCCAGCCGCAGCGCGAGCAGCCGCCGGGCGACGGCGTCCGACGCGGCGTCCAGCTGCGCGTACGTGGTCGTCCGCCCGTTCCACTCGGCCGCCGCCGCGTCCGGCGTCCGCGCCGCGTGCTCGGCGAAGAGGGCGTGGACCGTGGCCTCGCGCGGGTAGTCGGCGTCCGTGCGGTTCCACGCGCGCAGCACCCGCCGCCGCTCGTCCCCGTCCGCCAGCGGCGCGGCGCTCACGGGGCGCGCGGGGTCCGCCAGCAGCGCGGCCAGCAGGCGCTGGTAATGGCCCCACATCCGCTGCACCGTGTCGCGGCGAAAGAGGTCGGTGGCGTACTCCCAGATCATCGCCACCTCGTCGCCGGCCGCGGCGTTCTGCTGCGCGCGGGGGATGACGATGACCTGCAGGTCGAACTTGGCCGTCTGGTTGCCCAGCGCCTCCGTCACCTCCAGCTCCACGCCATCGAGCCGCAGCTCCGGGTACGGCGCGTGGTGCATGTTGAAGGCGTGCTGAAAGATGGGAAGGCGGTCCATCGCCCGCTCCGGCTGCACCGCGTCCACGATGCTGGCGAAGGGCACGTCCTGGTGCGGATACGCCTCCAGCGCCGTCCGCCGCACGCGGTCCACCAGCGTCAGGAAGTCCGGGTCGCCGCGGAGGTCCGCGCGCAGGGGGATGACGTTGACGATCATCCCGATCAGCTCCTCCGACTCCCGCAGCCGCCGCCCCGCGGAGCCGCCGCCCAGGACGAACTCGTCTTCCCCGGTGTAGCGGCGGACGAGGGCCTGGAAGGCGGCCGCAAGCGTCATGTACAGCGTAACGCCGTGCGCCCGGCTGAACGCGTCCGCCGCGCGCGCCACCGCGGGGTCCAGCCGCACGTGCAGCGACTCGCCCGCGAACGAGATGCGCGCGGGGCGCACGAAGTCCGCCGGCAGGTCCAGCACGGGGGGCGCGCCGGCCAGCTTGCGCCGCCAGAAATCCAGCCCCTCCGCCGCCTCCGGGCTCTGCATCCACGCGCGCTGCCACACCGCGAAGTCGCCGAACTGCAGCGCCGGCTCCGGCAGCGGCGAAGATTCCCCACGGGCGAAGGCAGCGTAGAGCGCCGTCAGGTCGCGCAGAAACACGCCGAACGACCAGCCGTCGTGCACCAGGTGGTGCTCCACCACCAGCAGCACGTGCTCGCGCTCCCCCGTGCGGTACAGCGTCCATCGCACCAGCGGCAGCGCGCCCACGTCGAAGGGCCGCGCGAACTCCTCCGCGTACCGCCGCTCCAGTTCCTCTGCCGAGAGATCGCGGGCGTCCACCACCGGCAGCTCCACCGTCCAGGGCGCGTGGACGGCCTGCATGGGCTGGCCGCCGATCTCCTGGAAGGTGGTGCGAAAGATCTCGTGGCGCCGGACGATCTCCGCCAGCGCGCGCCGCAGCGCATCCGCGTCCACCTCGCCCCGCATGCGCAGCGAGGCCTGGAACTGGTACGAGCGCATTCCCGGCGACAGCCGCTCGAAGAACCACACCGCCTCCTGCGCGGGAGAGAGCGGCAGCGGCCGGGTGCGGTCCACCGGCTCGATCCCCTCCGCCGGGGGCGCCGCGCCGCGCAGGGCACGCTCCACCTCCGTGGCCAGCGCCTCCACCGTGGGCGCCTGGAAGACGGCGGGGAGCGGCAGGGCCACGCCCAGCGCGTCGCGCAGCCGCGCCACGATCTGCACCGCGCGCAGCGAGTGCCCGCCCAGCGCGAAGAAGTCGTCGCGCACGCCCACGCGGCCCACCCCCATCACCCCCGCCCATATCCCGCAGAGGATCTCTTCCACCGGCGTGCGCGGCGCCACGTACGCGTCCGCCTCCGCGCGCTCCAGCCCCTCCGGCGCCACGAGGGAAAGCCGGTCGATCTTGCCGCTGGGGGTGCGCGGCAGGGCGTCCAGCGCCACGAAGGCCGAGGGCACCATGTACGCCGGAAGCCGCGCGCGCAGAAAGGCGCGCAGCTCCGCGCCGGCGACACCGGCGGGCGCCGTCCACGCCACCAGCCGCGGCTCGCCCACCCCGTCCACACGCGCGGCGACCGCGGCCTCGGCCACGCCGGGGTGCGCGGCCAGGGCGGCCTCCACCTCTTCCGGCTCCACGCGAAAGCCGCGGATCTTCACCTGCCGGTCCATGCGGCCCAGGCAGTCGTACTCGCCGTCCGGCCGGCGCCGGCCCAGGTCGCCCGTGCGGTACATCCGCGCGCCGGGCATCTCCGAAAGCGGATCGGGCAGGTAGCGCTCCGCCGTGAGCGCCGGCCGGCCCAGGTAGCCGCGCGTGACCCCCGCGCCAGCCATGAACAGCTCGCCTTCCGCCCCGTCCTCCACCGGCCGCAGCGACGCCGGGTCCATCACCCGCACCGCCGACCCCGCCACCGGCCGCCCGATGGTGACCGGGTGAACGGGTGAACGGGGGATGAGGGCGCACGTAGAGTACGTCGTGTCCTCCGTGGGGCCGTAGAGGTTCAGGATGCGCTCCACGGCCGTCCCCGCGTACAGTGCGTCGGCCAGCGCGCGGGGCACCGGCTCGCCGCCCAGCGCCAGCATGCGGAGGGTGGCCGGAAGGGCGCCCTGCCGCAGCAGCTCCGCGGCGGCGGTGGGCACCATGCTGGCCAGGCGCACCGGCTCGCGGACGGCGGCCAGCGCCAGCGCGTCGTCCACCAGCACCAGCGTCCCCCCCCAGCACAGCGTGCCGAACACCTCGGCCACCGACACGTCGAAGCAGACGGAGGTGGCACAGGTGGCGCACGCCCGCTCCTCGTCCGAGACCGTCTCCCGCAGCCAGTGCAGCACGGCGGACGCGCTGCGGTGCTCGATCAGCACCCCCTTGGGCCGGCCGGTGGATCCGCTGGTATGGATGACGTACGCCAGGTTCTCCGGCCGGGCGAGCGGATGCGGATCGTCCTCCGCCGCGCCGTCCATCTCCCCGTCCGCATCCACCACGGTCGTCCGCCCCCCGTGCGGCGGAAGGCGGTCCGCCACGGAGGCGTGGGTGACCACCACCGGCGCCCGCGTGTCGTCCAGCATCGCCCGCACCCGCTCCGGGGGATAGGCGGGGTCCAGCGGCACGTACGCGCCGCCCGCCTTCAGCACGCCCAGCATGGCGGCCACCAGGTCCGGCACCCGCGGCACGAAGAGCGCGGCCGGCACCTCGGGCCCCACGCCCAGGGCGCGGAGGCGGTGCGCGATGCGGTTGGCGCGCGCGTTGAGCGCGGCGTAGGTGACGGAGGCGCCAGTGTGCACCAGCGCCACGCGGTCCGGCGTGGCGGCGGCCTGGCGCTCGAAGAGCGCGTGGATGGGGGGGACGTCCACGTCCGCCCGCGGGGATGCGGTGGGAAGATCGTGAGACACGGCAGGGAAGGGCCGAAGGCGAAAACGACGGAATACGGCGAGGAGGGGCGGGCCCC
>NZ_DASWNM010000140.1:0-71335 GCF_036399255.1 Longimicrobium sp. | reverse complement strand
CATCGACACCCCGCCGCCACTTCCTTTCATCCGCCCAACGCACCAGAGCGTGTCATCCTGAGGCCCGGCCACGCCGGACCCACTCTTCGCGCAAGTGGTCGCAGGGCCGAAGGATCTACTGTCCGGCTGCTCGAACCCGGGCGCGGCAGCCTTCCAGCCGTCCGAAAGTAGATCCCTCGGTCCTGCGGCCGGCGGCGCGAGCGGACGGTTCCGTGTGGCCGGCCTCGGGATGACAAATCCGCCTGGATGGGGTGATCCCTCGCGGAAGTCCGGCGATCAGTCCACGCGGCCGAAGTAGATCTCGGTGTCGTACGCAAAGCGCACGCGGCCGTCCTGCTGGTGCTCGTCGAAGATGCGCCGCAGGGCATCCAGCATGGGCACATGGCCGGGATGGTCCACGTTGGGCGCGTACGATGACGACAGCAGCCGGCCCTTCAATCCGTCGAAATCGAACACCTGCTCGCTGGGCACCACGCGCCGCACGTACCCCTCGCCCAAGGCGATGCGAAGAGCTTCGTCCGTCACGTTCTCGTGGTTCACCGTGGTGTAGTCGGTGCCGTGCTCGCGCAGCAGCGCCTCGTACGCGCGCAGGAAGGGCGTGCTGTCCGTCTGCCTCGTGTTCCACAGCAGCACGATCCAGCCGCCCGGCCGCAGAATGCGCCGCCACTCCGGCGCCACGGCCGCGGGATCGAACCAGTGGAACGCCTGCGCCGCCACCACGTAGTCCACGCTGCCGTTCGGCAGCGTGGTGGCCTCGGCGCTCCCCGCCACGCTGCGAAAGCGCGGATCGCCGCCCAGCATGGCCTCGGCGGCGGCGCGCATCCCGGCGTTGGGCTCCACCGCGTGCACCGGATGCCCGGCGTCCAGAAACAGCTTCGCCGAGATCCCCGTCCCCGATCCCACGTCCGCCACCACCTGCCCCGGCGCCAGCCCCGTCTCCGCGCGCAGCACCTCCAGCACCGCCGCGGGATACCCGGGGCGGTAGCGCACGTAGTTCTCCACGCGGTCCGAAAAACGGGTGGTGGCGCTGGACATGGCCGGTCTACTGGATGGTGACGGTGCGCGTGACGGTGACCGCCTCCCGGCCCGGCTCGCCGCGGCCGTGGATGCGCACCGTGGCCGTGCCCGGCTGATCGAAGCGCAGCGTGGCCGTGTGCCGGTAGAGCTCAACGTTGGCGGGGCACACGTCGCCGCCCGAGTCGCGGTCGTACGGGCGCACGTCGGCGCTCATCCCGCCGGTGCGTACGCGCGTGGGGCCCTTCGTCAGGCATCCGCCGCCGTGCGTCACCACCTCCACGGTAAACGGCTCGCCCCGCGGCGCGGTTTGCGGCACGGACACCTGCGCGGGCGCGGACGGCAGGATCTGGATGAGGCCCGGCTGCTCGCCGCCGTCCGCGCCCGTCACCGAGCACCCGGCCGACGCCAGCAGCGCCGCGACGGCACCGCGCAGGGCCAGGTCGCGCATCGTAGCCCTCGTCATCGCCTTCACCTCTCCGCCGCCACCACGACGGTGCGCGTGAGGGTGATGGGCTCGCCGCCCGGCATCCGCGTGCCGTGGATGCGGATGGTGGCGGTGCCCGGCTGATCGAAGCGCAGGGTGACGTCGTGCCGGTACAGCGCCAGTTCGTCCGTGCAGACCACCTTTCCATCGCCCACGTAAAGGTCGTAGGGGCGCACGGACACCGTCATCCTCTCGCCCTGCACCACGTCCGTGTAGCCCTTGCGGACGCACCCGCCGCCGTAGCTGGTCACGCTCACGGTGACCGGGTCGCCCACCAGGACGGATGCCGGCGCCGTCACGCGCGGCGGGTCGCCGTAGTGCTCCAGCACGGCCGGCTGCTGCTCGTCGTGGTGCTCGGGAAGCAGCGTCGAGCACGCCGAAGCGAGCGCGGCAAGGACGACGGGGAAAAGGGCAAGGGCGCGCATGGGAGCTTTCATCCTGTGGCTGGGACCGTGGGCCGTGGCGCCTTAGAACGACGCGGATCGGCCGTTCGTGACAGCCCCGTCGTCAGTCGCGGATGGGCACCAGGACGAACGACGCCAGCATCATCCCCAGCCCCACCAGGTACGGGATGGGGCTGCCCACCAGCAGGTAGTGCACGGCCCCGAACAGCGCCGTCGACTCGCCGATGGCCCACGCCACGATGTTGAACGTGGTGCGCCGCGCCGGGTCGCGCTCCGCCGCGTGCCGGCGCTGAAAGTACAGCAGACCCAGCGCTGCGCCCACCAGGTAGGCGAGGTTCACGTACAGCAGCGGACGCGCCAGCTCCGGCGCCTGCGGCGGGTTGCGGCTCACCGTCACCGCCACGTACGCGCCAAACAGGATCACCGGCCCCAGCAGCGCCATGCGGATCACCCGCAGCTGGGTAGGGCCTGCGCCGGGGCGCCGCGGTCCGTTGTCGGGCATGGGAGGGGTTGGGGGATGTGGATGGGGGGTGGAAATCGGCCGCGGACGCCGTTGGTCCGCGGCCGGGCTGCGTCAGCGTCCGCCGACGTGGATGTCGCCGCACGACTTGTCCGGTGCCGCCCTGCGCCTAACGTAGCCACGCTTTGAACCGCGCGCGAGGCCAGCCGGATCGCTCCTTGAACCAGCCAGGGGAAACACCTGTCATTCTGAGAGAGCGCCCACCCCCGCGCTCTCGGAAAGACCGTGGAGCCCTTGGGCGCGACCGAAGAATCTCCCGCCCCTCGCGCGGAGTCTCTTCCCGGGCATAGCCCGGGAACCCCGCGTGTCGACACCATCCTGCCGACCAGACACTGATCGTTCGGTCTGCACCAGGCTTCCGGCGGAAAGAGAGCACCTGCACGGCGCCCACTCCCCACCGCGACTGACTTCCTGAGGGAGGCGCCGCGCGGAACCTGCTGCTACGAAATAGCCTGGCGCCGACCGAAGGATCTCGCCGGCACAACCGAGGGGCCGGCCCCTGCGTCGTGAAGCCAGCCCCTTGCAGGCCGAGAGTAGATCCTTCGGTCGCGCGCAATCCGTTGTGTGGCTTCTGGTTGCACGTGGTGCGCTCCCTCAGGAAGTCACGCTTCACTGTGAGCTTGAGGGCTTAGCAACACCCTCTCCCGGGTTGGAGACACCTTCTGACCCACACAGGACCGTCGCCGCGCGTCACCTCTCCCCCATGCAGTTTATGGGGGAGAGGCCGGGAGAGGGGGGCCGCTTCGGGCTCGGCAGGATGCAAATCGCCCCGTCCCGATCCATCGGCACCGCCAACCTCCCCCAGCAGTTTTGGGGGAGGTGCGAGCCTGAGCGAGCGGAGGGGGCGCCCTGCGGCACACGACAGACTCAGTCGAAGCGTGTTCGAATTCTCCCTCTCTCCCGCGCTTTGCAAGGGGAGGGGGCCCGAGAGATGGGGGTCCTATTCGTTCACCACCGGCGCAATGCGCTCCTTGTCGGTGTCGATGGCGCGCTCCACCCACAGCACCTGCACCACCGTCCACACCAGCATCGTAAGCGGCAGCGCCAGCAGCACGCCCAGGAACCCGAACAGGCTGCCGAACAGCACCAGCGCGAACAGCGTGACGAACGGGTGCACCTCGGCGTTGTGGGCCATGGCCCACGGCGTGATCAGATTGGCCTCGATCTGCTGGATGGCCAGCGCCGCGATGGCCACGAACATCCCCTTCTGCGGGTCGTCCAGGAATGCGACCATCGTGGCCGTCAGCCCGCCCAGCCAGGGTCCGAACAGGGGGATGAACTCCACCAGCCCGTTCAGCACCCCCAGCGCCACCGCGTTGGGCACCCCGATGGCCAGGAACGCCGCGGTGCTCAGCACCGCCACCGCGAGCATGGCCGTCCCCGTGCCCTTGGCCCACCCGATCAGCCGGTCGCCCAGCAGCTGAAAGATGCGGTACCACGCCAGCCGCAGGCTGTGCGGCAGCACCCGCATCATGGGCGTCAGCAGGCGGTCGTTGGGGCTGGCCAGCGCGAACAGCCCGCCAAAGAACAGGATCAGGGGGATGAACAGGATCTCCAGGAAGCTGGCGGCCTTTCCCATCATCGCCGATCCGCCCCCGCCGCCGGCGCTCTGGAACAGCTTGGAGGGATGCGGGATGTCGATCTTCATCCCCGTCGCCTTCGTGATCTGCTGCTCCCACTGGGCGATCTGCTCCTCCAGCTGCGGCCCCGTGCCCATGATGCCCCGGGCCTGCTGCAGCAGCAGCGGCATCCCGATCGCCAGCGCGCCCACCACCGCGCCCACCACCAGCAGCCCTACCAGCGCCGCCACCCACTTGCGCTTGATGGGCAGCCGGCGCTGCAGCGCGTTCAGGATCACCGCCAGGATGGCCGCCGCGTAGCCCAGCAGAAAGACGTGCGTCAGCTGCTCCCAGTAGTGAAAGACCAGCGCCAGCAGAAAGGCCAGCCCCACCGCGCGGTACAGGTGCTCCGGCCGCAGCCGCTCCGCCAGCCCGGTGTGGTGCGGCGCGGCGACGGCGTCGGCGCCCACGCGCGGCGCGGCCTGCTCGTCCGAAGGATGCTTGTCCATCCGGCTCCGATCCGGGGAAGGGACGTGGTTTTCTCCCGCCCGCCGGGGCAAGGAGCGCACCATCCGCTTTCCCGGCGCGCCGGATCGTCACTCACGCGATTGCGGGACGGTCTCGGATACATGGTCCAACGCCGCCCATCCCGCCTCCATCGTCCCCCGCTACCCGCGCATCCGGAGGGTTCGCCTGAGCCTGAGAGGGTGTTGCCAAACCCCCGAACTCACAAAAAGCGATGACTTCCTGAGGGAGCGCACCACGTGTAATTTGATTCCACACAACCGCCTGCGCGCGACCGAAGGACCTGGTCTCGGTGGCGCAGGGGCCAGATCAGGGCACGGAACCAGCCCCGCCGTTCTGCTGGCGAGGTCCTTCGGTCGGCGCCATCGTGCAGCGTACAAGCGAGTTACGGGCGGCGCCTCCCTCAGGAAGTCAATCACGCTGGGAGGTTTGGACACCCTCTGAGGCGCCGCCCGACGCGGATCAGCTCTCCGCGCCCTCCGGCGGCGGGCGGCGGCCGCGCGCGTACTGCGCTTCGGCCTCGAACTCCGCGGCGAGCAGCGTCTGCATCCACCCGCGCACCGCATCCGCCTGCTCCGGAAGCTCGTCCGGGTGCCGCGCGGCGAGCGCGAAGATGCGCTCCAGCACCGCCGCCGCCTCCGCGCGATCCGGCGGCAGCAGGCGCTTCAGCTGCGGCAGCGGCAGCGGCTTGGGGCAATCTTCATCCACCGCTTTCTCTTCCACGTACCCGGCGGGGTGCAGGTGCAGGAACAGCGCGCCGTACCGCTCCCGATGGCGGGGATGGGGCTGCACCGTGCCGCCGTTGATGAACTTGCGCAGCGTCTCGTGCCCGATCCCCCACCGCTCCGCCAGGCCGCGATACGTGTGCTGCAGCGCCTGCTCGCGCACGAAGCCGCGCAGGACCTCGAGGGGGATGTCGGCGGGATTGCGCGTGAACGTCGGGTTCATGGCGTCACCTGGACCGGGTGCACGATCGTGTGGGAGTACGGCGGATCATAAGAGCGGCGGACGTGGACCGTCAAGCGTCAAGTAAACGGAGTGAAACGCGGGTGCCGGCGCTGGCGCGGCCGGAGCGCCGCGTTGGGGAACTCCGTGGCCAAACCGTTGTACCGAACAGCGTTGCGCCGCGGCCGGCACCTGCCCGGGCCGCGGCTTCCGTTTAGGGCGCAAAGGCTCCATGACCATGACGACCACTCCGCGCGACTACCTCGTGCGCGCCACCGCGCTGGACGAGCGCGTGCGCGCCTTTGCCATCAACGCCACCGGCGTCGTGCGCGAGCTGCAGCGCCGGCACGACACCCACCCCGCGGTCACCGCCGCGCTGGGCCGCACCGCCATGGGCGCGCTGCTCCTTTCCGCCGCCACGCTCAAGGAAGAGGAGCAGGTGCTCACCATCGACGTGCGCGGCGACGGGCCCGTGCGCCGCATCCTTGCCACCGCCAACGGGCGCGGCCTGGTGGGCAACCCGCACGCGCACGCCGAAAGCCGCAACGGCAAGCTGAACGTGGGCGGCGTGGTGGGCACCGAGGGGTACTTGGCCGTCACCCGCGACCTGGGGATGCGCGAGACCTACCGCGGCATGGTGGAGCTGGTCTCGGGCGAGATCGGCGAAGACCTGGCGTACTACATGGCCAAGAGCGAGCAGACGCCCTCGGCCGTGGGCATCGGCGTGTTCGTGCTGCCGGACCTGAGCGTCGAAGCGGCCGGCGGCTACCTGGTGCAGCTGCTTCCCGGCCTGAGCGACGACGAGATCGGCGCCATCGAGCAGCGCATCGCCGCCCTGCCACACCCCACCGCGCTGCTGCGCGAGGGGGCCACGCCCGAGCAGATCCTGGAGCGCATCTTTCCCGAGGGCTTCACCTTTGGCGACAGCCAGCCGGTCTCGTTCCACTGCCCCTGCTCGCGCGAGCGGTTCGAGTCGGCCATCGTCAGCCTGGGCCCGGACGAGGTGCGCCGGATCATCGAGGAAGAGGAGCAGCCGTTCACCGAAGTGGTCTGCCACTTCTGCAACCAGGCATACCACTTCTCCCCCGACCAGATGAACGCCATCCTCGACGCGGCCCGGTAGGCGCGGGAGGATGAGAAGACCGTGCATCGGTGGATGACGATCGCGCAACGGGCCGGCTCCCGACCAGGGGCCGGCCCCTTCTTCGTCCGGGCCCCGCGGGATCACGGTTCCGCGGTCCGTGCGGCATCCCCCGCGTGCCGCTTTCCGCGGGTCAGGAACACCAGCACAAGGGAGGAGATCGCCAGGATGATGGAGCCCATCCCTTCGCGCGAGCTTCCCTCGTGCACCAGGTAGATGCCGCCCGCCAGCGCCGTCATGGTGATGACGAACGCCGCCGCCAGCCCCAGCTCCGACAGCCGGATGGCGCGCCGCTGCAGCGCACGGCGGTGCTCGCTCTCCCGCTCGGCGACGGTCACCAGGCGGTCGGCCAGCCCGGGGAGCGTGCGCTCGTACCTGGCCAGCAGCTGCGGCGGCGGGATGGGGCCCGCGAACGCCGTGGAGGTGGTCACCTCGATGGCGGCAGGAAAAGCCCGTCGTTGACGCAAAATGGCCGGGTCACTCAGTGACCCGGCCATTTCTTCGCTCGTGGCGGTGGTGGCGAACTCGTGCCTATTCCTCTTCGCCGGCTTCGGAGGCATGGAGGCTCTCTTCAGCATGGTTGAGGGCGACCAGCCAGTCGCCCCGGAGCGCCTTGGCGTCGGCCTCGAGGCCGCCCCAGTCCTTTTCGGCGAGCAGCACGCCGCCCAGGTCGAGCGCGTGCGCGGCGCCCCAGAGAAGGCTCCGAACCCCGTTGCGCCCGCTGCTTGCCACAGAGAAGATGCTCATCGTGCAGATCGCCTTTCCCGGACGTTTCCTTCGTCCATGTACGATGCACACTTCGTTCCCTTCTGTCAAGCCCCCGCTCCGCTCGGCCCCCGCCCGGCGTTCCGCGCATCCGCCCGATCCGCCGGCAGCGGCCTCTCCGAAGCCCGCCCGTCCCTTACCGCTCCACGAACGCCGTCACGCGGTCGGATCCCTCCACCCGCACCGACACCAGCCGGTCGCGGCCGTCGCTCTTGGCGCGGTACAGGGCGCGGTCGGCCGCCTCCACCAGCGCGTCCGGGTCCACCAGGTCCGATCCCACGGCCACGCCCATGCTGGCCGTCACCTCCACCGCCGGGCGCCCCTCCACCGGAACCCGCATCTCGTTCAGGTTCACGCGAAAGCGCTCGGCGAACGCCAGCGCGCCCTCCATTCCCGTGTCGTACAGCAGCACGGCGAACTCCTCGCCGCCAAACCGCGCCGGCAGGTCCAGGTTGCGCGCGCTGGAGCGCAGCAGCCGCCCCACCCGTGCCAGCACCTGGTCGCCCACGCGGTGGCCGTGCGTGTCGTTGATGCGCTTGAAGTGGTCCAGGTCCACCATCACCAGCGCCAGCGACCCGCCGGTGCGCTTGAGCCGTCCCGCCTCGCGCCGCAGCGCGTCCTCCAGCACGTGGCGCCGCGAAAGCTCCGTCAGCGGGTCCACCAGCGCCGCCACCTCGGTGAGCGCCCACTGCCCCGCGGTCGCCGTCCCCACCGCGATCAGAAAGACCATGAACCCGATCCAGAACACCCCCGAAACCCCGGGAAGGATGCGGGCGACGGGGATGAACGAGACGTACTCGCTCAGCAGGTCGTACGAGAGCGCCGCCGAGAACGCCGCCGTCCCCACCAGCAATGTGCGCGCGTGCGGCGTCGCGGGCCCGTCTCCCGGCGCCGCCGCCTTCCACGCGCGGGCGATCACCAGCAGCAGCCCCACGATCAGCAGCGCGTCGATCCACTGGTTGAACTCGGCCAGCAGCCGCAGGGGCAGCACCAGCCCGGCGGCGAACGCCGCCGCGAAGGCCAGGTTCACCAGGCGCGTCCGCCGCCCGCCCCGCAGGCCGAACAGCCGGTTCACCAGCGCCACGTACGCCGGCCCCCCCGCCAGCAGCGCCAGCAGCCCCACCCGGTACGGGTTCATCACCGGGATCAGCGCCCGCTGCACCGCGTCGGCGTAGGTGGCGCCGTAGATGGAGATGCACAGGCACACCGCCGCGAACAGCAGGTTCTCGCGCGCGGCGCGGCGGCGGAACCAGAAGGCCAGGTGGTAGACGCCGATGGCCAGGAAGAACGAGACCAGCCCGCCGATGACCACGGCCCGCGGCGAGCCGCGCACCGCCAGCTCGTCGTAGCGGCCCACGCGCACGGGCATCATCAGCCCCCCGTACGCGTAGTCGTTGTAGACGCGCACGGCCACCACGTGCCGCCCGTCCGCCGCCCGGGCCAGCACCGAGTCGGGGACCAGGAACAGGACCGGCGTCACCCCCTCCACGAACTCCGGCGGCATGCGCCCGGCGCCCGCCACCTTTACCCCGTTCCAGTACAGCTCGAACGCGTCGCCCACCGTGCCGAAGCGAATGCCCACGGGAGCGCCGTGCAGCCCGGCCGGCAGCACCACCTGGCGGCGGTACCAGCCAAAGCCGTCGTAGTCGCCGAGGGCCGCTTCCCACTCGCCGGGCACGGGAACGGTGCCCCAGGCGCGGTCGTCCAGCGCCGGGCTGGCCCACGCCGCGTCGTCGCCCTGGCGAAAGCGCCAGGGGCCGTCCAGCGCCAGCGAGTCCGGCGCCGTCTGGGCGGCGGCGGGCGCGGCCAGCAGCAGGAAAAGAGCGAAAAGAAAGCGGGTGGTCACAGAACAGGGGGTGCGGGTCCCGGAAGGGCGGCCAAATCTTACGTTCAAAACACCCGCGGGTCAAGCGGTTCGCTTCGTGCGCGTCTTGCAGGAGGGCGCCCCGGCGCGATACGTTCCGCCGCCGCGCAACCCGTTTGGCCGCAACCCGTTCAACCAGACCGCAAGGAGCATCGCGCCCATGTCCAGCCTCGCACCGTCCGGGCGCCCCGGTCCGCTCGCCAGCCTGGCGCTCATGGCGGGCCCGCGCTACGGCGAGGAGCTTCCCGTCCCCTCCCCCGTGGTCACGCTGGGGCGGGCCGCCGGGTGCGACGTGGTGGTCGACGACGATTCCGTCAGCGCGCAGCACGCCCGCCTGGAGTACGAGATGGGCAGCTGGCGCATCACCGACCTCGAGTCCATCAACGGCACCGCGGTAGAGGGCGTACGGCTCGCTCCCGGCGTTCCCACCCCGCTTCCCTACGGCGTAAAGGTGCGGCTGGGCGGCGTGCAGCTGCAGTTTCGCGAGGTGGAGCAGGCCGACGTCGAAACGGCCCGCGCGCAGTACACCGCCCCCGAGGCGCCGAAGACGCTGCGCGAAGAGCGCTCCGGCGCGCGCTTCCCCGTCTGGCTGGTGCTGATGATCATCATTCTGGCCGTGGCCATCGGCATCATCGTGTACATGAACGTCATCGCCCCGCCCGCGGCGGTGGGCGCGGCGCCGGGCGGGCCACTGGAGCGGCTGGTGATGGTGGTGCTCTCGCCCGCCGCCGCGTCGCTGTGAAGCTGCGCTGGCGGGCCGCGGGCGCCTCGGACGTGGGGCGCGTGCGCGAAGGCAACGAGGATGCCTTCCTGGTGGACGAGGCGCGCGGCATCTTCCTGGTGGCGGACGGCATGGGCGGCCACGTCGCGGGCGAGATCGCCAGCGGCATCGCCGCGCAGTCGGTGGGCGTCACCCTGCAGAAGGGGGTGGACGCCGGGCTGCAAGCCGACGCCCTGGCGCACTCCATGGTCGATTCGTTCCTCGCCGCCGACCGCGCCATCGCCGAGCACGTAGCCACGCACCCCCAGACGGCGGGGATGGGCACCACCGTCACGGCGATGGTGGTGTGCACCGACGGCACCTACCGGCTGGGCCACATCGGGGACAGCCGTGCGTACCTCATGCGCGATGGCCAGCTGGCCCAGCTGAGCCGCGACCACACCTGGGTGCAGCGCGAGGTCGAGGAGGGGCGCCTTACCCCCAGCGCCGCGCGCAAGCACCGCTACTCGCACATCCTTACCCGCGCGCTCGGCGCCGACCCGTCCGACGCCCCCGAGCTCACGGGCGGGCAGCTTGAGGCCGGCGACCTGCTGCTGCTGTGCAGCGACGGCCTTACCGGCATGGTCCCCGACCGCCAGCTCGCGCGCATCCTGCGCGAAGGCGCCACCCTCGAGGCGCGTGTGCAGGAGATGATCGCCATGGCCAACCAGCGCGGCGGCCGCGACAACATCACCGCCGTCGTCGTCGAGTTCCTGGCCGACGAGTAAGACAGATGGGTGTCACAGGGAATAGGGAATAGGGAATAGGGAATAGGGAATAGGGAATAGGGAATAGGGAATAGCCGGCAACGGGGGGGGGCTGGATGCCGCAACTGCTGGCCCAAGTTCCGTGAGCAAGGCTCTGCGCAGCAGGTGGAGAACTCCCGCAGAGGCGCGGAGAGACAAAGGAGATAGGCTCTCTCTCCGCGCCTCCGCATTGTTCATCCCGCTATTCCCTATTCCCTATCCCTGCCGTCCCCTCCATCGGCCTGCCTCTTGCACCCCGGGCCTCGGAATGCGCCGCCGGGGCGCGTCAATCGGACCGAAACTGCTGGAGGCCGGAGTGGTCGATCCCAACCAGAACCCCACCTGCGTCTTCTGCCGCATCATCGGCGGGGACGAGATGGTGAGCGTGATCCATGAGGACGACGAGACCATCGCGTTTCTCGACGTGCAGCCGCTGCATCCGGGCCACGTGCTGGTGATGCCCAAGGAGCACTTCAAGAACCTGTTCTACGTCCCCGAAGCGCTTGCCACGCGCACCTTCGCCGTCGCCAAGCAGATCCTTCCGGGGCTGCGCAAGGCCACCGGCTGCCGCGCCATCAACATCTTTTCGCCCAACGGCGCGGACGGCGGACAGGACGTGTTCCACTTTCACGTGCACCTGATCCCCGTGCCCGCCGAGGCGCCGTTCCCGCTGCAGCTTCCCGACCCCAACGCCGCCGTCCCGTCGCGCAGCCAGCTGGACGTGATGGCCGCGCACATGATGCGCTGCATTCACGACGAAGCCGCCGCCGCGTACCACGAAGAGGCCGCCGCGTCCGCCGCGGCCGAATCCAACGAGTCGGCCGAACCCGCCGCGGTGTAGCTGCCGGAGACGGCCTCACGCGGAGGAACGGAGAGAGGACGCGGATGAAAGTCTCATCCGCGTCCTCTTTTTCCTTCCTCCAAGACCCCGCGCGAGCCAATCCCCGATCATACCAGATCCCCAGATCCTGCAAAAGAATAATCGTACAGAGGAACAGAGTCAGACAGAGAAAGCGAGCTGAGATATCATCGCGGTTCCTCTGTCTGACTCTGTTCCTCTGTATCCATCAAGGTGGTGTTTTCCAGGATTCGGGATCAGGTTTCTTCGCCGAAATCCACCTTGAGCGGGCGCGAGGCGCAGTGCTCGCCGCAGCCGAACTTGTAGCGGTTGCGCGCGAACCAGCGGTAGAACCGCCCGAACAGGTTGCCAAAGCCCGGAACGCTGAACGCCCAGCCGAACACGCCGCCGTAGGGCAGGATGTCCAGCAGCTTCTCGATCGCGTCGCCCCCCTGCCACGTACGCCCGCCGGGGCCAACCAGCTGCATGGCTTCCGCGTACGCCGCCGCGGGGATCCAGGGAAAGCGGTCGAGCACCGAGGTGTTCTGGAAGGGGATGATCTCCAGCTCCTTTCGCTGGTCCCAGGCGGTCAGCAGCTTCACCAGCCGGCCGCACACCTTGCACTGGCCGTCGTAGACCACCGTGTACGGCCGCCCCATCCCCGCGGCCGCCGTCGCCGCGTCGCCAAAGCGAAAGTGCACCACCGGGATCGTCACCCCTTCACCTCCACGCCCACCGTGGGCGGCATCTCCAGCGTCTTCTTTACCGTGCACAGCCCCGCCGCGCGGACGGCCGCGTTGCGCCGCTCGGGCGGCAGCGAGGGCCACACCACGTCCACGTCCATCGACCCCACCCGGTGCGGCTCCTCGGCGAAGGTCCATCCCACCTCGATGGCCAGGTCCTCCACCGGCAGCTTGGCGTGCGTTCCCCACGACGCCAGCACCGAGTAGGTGCACGTCGCGAGGCCGCTGGCCATCATGTGGAACGGCGAGTACTGCATCTCGGCCGAGTCGGCCTCCACCGACAGCGGCCCCGCCCCCCCGTCCAGCCTGATCCGGTCCTCCGACAGCAACGTGATCTTCACCTCATTCCTCCGTCGGCGCATCGCCGCGGTGGTCGGGCGAGCCCGCGTGCGAGGGCGTGTACGCAGGCGGGTCGCTGGCCGGGAACGACTCGTCCGAGGCCTCGTCCACCTCGTCGTCCGGGGCGCGGCGCGAAGCTTCGTCGTCCTGCTGGCTCATGGGTTCTTCCGCGAGGGTGGGGTGGTCAGCCCCGGATAAGGGACTCGGCGCCGTCTACCCACACTTCGGTGCCGGTCACGTGGTCCGATGCGTCCGACGCAAGAAACAGCACCAGCCGTGCCACCTGCTCGGCGCTGCCGGGCGCGCGCTCCAGCGGCTTGTCGGTATCCGGAAACTCAACCGGCGTCTGCACTTTCTCCAGGTTCCGGTGCTCCGTGTTGTCGTCGATGCTGGTTTCGATGGCGCCCGGGCAGATCACGTTCACCCGCACCTTCGAGGGCGCCAGCTCCAGCGCCGTCATCTTGGTGAACGCCACCTGCGCCGCCTTGCTGCACGAGTACGCCGTCGCGCCGGTGTTGCTGAAGACGCGCGTTCCGTTGATGGACGAGTTCACGATCACCGATCCGCCGCGCTTCTTCAGGAGCGGCAGCGCGTACTTCACGCTCAGGAAGGTGCCCTTGAGGTTGATGGAGAGCGTGCGGTCCCACTCGTCGGGCTCCAGCTCCTCCAGCGGGGCCCAGACGCCGTTGACGCCCGCGTTGGCGAACACGATGTCCAGCCGCCCCCACTTGTCGGCGATCTCCTTGATCGCCGCCTGCATCTGGTCGGGGTCCGAGACGTCGGCGCACACCGCCATGGCCTGGCCGTGCTCCGCCGCGATCTGGTCCACCACCGGGTCCAGGTTCTCGCGGTGCCGCCCCAGGACGGCGACCTTTGCCCCCTCGCGCGCGAACAGCAGCGCCGTCGCCCTGCCGATCCCCTCGCCCCCGCCCGTGACGAGGGCGACCTTGTCTGCCAGCTGCATGCGTTACTCCAGGGTACAGGGGACAGGTTACAGGGGACAGCCTGCAAAGACGCCCGCCCCACGATCGTCGTTCCGAAGGAGGGCGCAGCCCGTGCGCCGTCCTCGCTCGAATCCCGCGGCGCCGACCGAAGAACCGCTCTCCGCTTTCTCGTAATCGGCTCGCCGCGGGGCGGGCTCCGTCCGAGATTTCCGTGCCGACCGCCGGCCACCGATTCGCTACGACAGTCCGAACCGCTCGATCACCTCGTACCGCGCCGGGCCGCCGCCCAGGTGGCTGCGGAAGATGACGACTTCCTCCACCCGCATCCGCAGCTCCAGCGGCGGCACGCGTTCGATCTCGGCGGTCACGTTGCGCGGCGGCTGGATGCGGCTGATGGTCAGGTGCGGCTTGAACGCCTTTTCCTCCGGCGCGAACCCCGCCGCGCGCGCCGCATCCTCCGCGATCCGCGCCAGCGCCTGCAGCCGGTCCACGCCTTCCGTGAGCCCCATCCACAGCACCCGCGCGCTCCGCGGCCGCGAGAACGCCCCCAGCCCCCCGAACCCCACGTCGAACGCCGCCCCCAAGTCCGCCGCGCGGAGGTGCTGGACGATGGCCGCGAGCTGATCCGCCCGCGTCGTGCCCAGAAAGCGCAGCGTCAGGTGCCAGTTGGCCGTGGGCACCGGCCGCCCCGGAATCCCCTCCGGCATCGTCCGCCGCAGGTGCTCGTCGATCGTCCACCGCGCCCCCTCCGCCAGCGGCACCCCCACGAACAGCCGCTTGGGTGAATCAGGATTGTCCTTCATCGAACCGCCTCCATCTGTCTGGGCGCGCACCGCACCCCGCTGACGCGCCGAATCGTCCAGCCCGCGAAGGCGGACTTCGTGTGCTTGTTGCAGCGAATTCATTCGCCCGTGCAGCCCCGGTGCCGCCACTGCCCGCAGCAAACCTTCATCCACCCGTGCAGGCTGTCCCCTGTCCCCTGTAACCTGTCCCCTATCCCCTGTAACGATCCCGCAACGGGCGCCGGCAACCTGCGACAAACCCTTGATCACCCCACCATCACCCATTACACTTGCCGGCGTGGGGAGTAGCCTGCCGCTGACCGGGACAGCAGCGGACGCGCGGTCGTCAATACGGGGCGCCCCTTGCGCCTTCGGCCGCGGGCACGAGAAACCGAATCTCTGGGGCGAGACCACTACGACACTGGACGTGCCGTAGGGTCTCGCTCTTTTTGCGTGCCCGCGGCCCAGGAGGAGGTGGTCCCGATGGGTGATTCGATCTGGCTGTGGGTGGCGTTCAACGCCGCGGTTCTCGCCATGCTGGCGCTGGACCTGGGGGTGTTTCACCGCAAGGCGCACGCGGTAAGCCTGCGCGAGGCGGCCGCGTGGAGCGCGGTGTGGGTCACGCTGGCCCTGTGCTTCAACGCGGGCATCTGGTACTTCGCGGGGCCGCAGCCCGCGCTGGAGTTCCTGACCGGCTACCTGGTCGAAAAGTCGCTGGCGGTCGACAACATCTTCGTCATCGCCCTGATCTTCTCGTACTTCGCCGTGCCGGCGGTGTACCAGCACCGCATTCTGTTCTGGGGCATCCTGGGCGCGCTGGTCATGCGCGGCGCCTTCATTGCCGCGGGCGCCTACGTGCTGCACCAGTGGCACTGGGTGATCTACGTGTTCGGCGGCATTCTGCTGGTCACGGGCGTCAAGATGGCCCTGCGCAAGGACGAGGCGATCGACCCCGAGCACAACCCCGTGGTGCGCCTGGCGCGGCGCTGGCTGCCGCTCACCTCGCGCTACGACGGGCAGAAGTTCTGGACCGTGGAGAACGGCAAGCGCGTGGCCACGCCGCTGTTCCTGGTGCTGCTGCTGGTGGAGTTCACGGACCTGGTGTTCGCCATCGACAGCATTCCCGCCATCTTCGCCATCACCAGCGACCCGTTCCTGGTCTACACCAGCAACGTGATGGCCATCCTGGGGCTGCGGTCCATGTACTTTCTGCTGGCGGGTGTGGTGCACAAGTTTGTGTACCTCAAGTTCGGCCTGTCGCTGGTGCTGGTGTTCGTGGGCGCCAAGATGATGCTGATCGACGTCTTCAAGGTGCCCACCGCCGTCTCGCTGGCCGTGATCGCCACCGTGATCGGCGGTTCCATCGCCCTCTCCCTTCTGCGCCCCCCGCGCACCGCCGAGGCGCAGACGCCGTCCGCCTGACGCGCCGGGTCCGGCCGAAGCGCGACCGAATTCTCCTCTCCCCCACGCGGTTTGTGGGGGAGAGTCCGGGAGAAGGGGGCACCGTCGGGACGCACCGAACCCCCGCCGGAGCGCGATCGGATTCTCCCCTTTCTCCCGCGACAGCGGGGGAGAGGGGGCGGCTTCGGGCGCAGCTCGTTGCCCTTCGAAGCCCCCCCATCCATCCGCTCCACCTCCCTCTCCTCGCGGTGGTCAGCCCGAGGAGAGGGGGCCGGGGGCGGGACCCCCGTTGGGAAATCCGCCCGCCGCTCCCGTCCCGTATGATTATTGCCGGGAACCTTATCGCGCCTTGCGGCGTTTGAAAGGTTTGTCCAAGCCAGCCGGCGTACCCGGCCGCCCCGCAGTAGAGGTGTGCGATGTTGATCCGCAAGCCCGAGATCCCCTCGTCCGAGATCACCCCCGAGCGGCTGTACCTGAGCCGCCGCGAGTTCATCGGCGCATCCGCCGTGGCGCTGGCCGCCGGCACCATCCCCGCCGTGGCCGCCTGCGACACCGCCGACGGCGCCGCGGAGGGTGGAGCCGCCGTGGCCCGGGCGCCGCAGCGCGACGAGCTCACGCCGCTGGAGGACGTGACGCGCTACAACAACTTCTACGAGTTCGGCACCGACAAGGAAGACCCGGCCCGCAACGCGCCGCGCACCCTGCGCGTGCGCCCGTGGACCGTGGTCGTCGACGGCCTGTGCGACCGGCCGGGGCGCTACGCCTTCGACGACTTCGTCCGCGGCACGCAGCAGGTGGACCGCACCTACCGCCTGCGCTGCGTCGAGGCGTGGTCGATGGTGATCCCGTGGCGCGGCATTCCCCTGCGCGACGTCGTGAACCGCGCCCGGCCCCGCGCCGGCGCCCGCTTCGTGGAGTTCACCACGCTCAACGATCCCGTGCAGATGCCGGGGCAGCGGCGCGCGGTGCTCAACTGGCCGTACGTCGAGGGGCTGCGGATGGACGAGGCCATGCATCCGCTCGCCCTCCTGGCCACCGGCCTGTACGGCCGCGCGCTGCCGGCGCAGAACGGCGCGCCCCTGCGGCTGGTGGTGCCGTGGAAGTACGGCTTCAAGTCCATCAAGTCCATCGTCCGCATCCGCTTTACCGACACGCAGCCCCGCACCGCGTGGAACGTGTCGGCACCGCAGGAATACGGGTTCTACGCCAACGTGAACCCGCAGGTGGACCACCCGCGCTGGAGCCAGGCCCGCGAGCGCCGCATCGGCGAGTTCCGGCGCCGCCCCACGCTGATGTTCAACGGCTACGACCAGGTCGCCAGCCTGTACAGCGGGATGGACCTGCGCCGCAACTATTGATGGCCGCGGCCGGCTGGCAGCTCGCGGCCGCGCGGTGGATCCGTCCCGCCGCGTGGATCGGGGGATTGATCCCGCTGTTTCTGCTGGTCGCGGGCGTCTTTACCGGCGGGCTGGGCGCGGACCCCATCGAGTACGTTACCCTGCGCACCGGCTTTGCCACCCTGCTGATGCTGATGTGCACGCTGGCCATCACCCCCGTGCGCCGGTGGACGGGGTGGAACTGGCTGGCCCCCGCGCGGCGGACGCTGGGGCTGTGCGCCTTTCTGTACGTCTGCCTGCACCTGGCCACCTACCTGGTGGACCAGGGGTTCGCGTGGACGTACATCGTGGAGGACGTGGCCGAGCGGCCGTACGTGACCGCCGGCTTCACCGCCTTCCTTCTCCTGCTCCCGCTGGCGCTCACTTCGACGAAGGGGTCCATCCGCCGGCTGGGAAAAAGGTGGCAGAAACTCCACCGGGTAGTTTATCTTGCGACAGGGCTGGGCGTGCTGCACTTCATCTGGCTGGTGAAGAGCGACCTGCGCGACCCGCTCATCTTCGCCGCCGTGTTCGCCGTGCTGATGGCGCTGCGCCTTCCGGTGCTGGCGGGACGGGGAAAGAAAAAGCGTCCCGCGGCAACGCGCCGCGGCGAAGCGGAATCACAGGAAGCAGCGGCCGGCGAAACCCGCGGCGCTGTTTCAGCGTAGGCCCGGGTCAGGCACCACGCCTGGCGACGAGCCCATCCGAACGAGTCGAGTAGAGCCATGGACGCACTTGCGCCGGTGATCGTTTTCTGCACCCTGATCCTTACCACGGGGGGTGTGCTCATCCTGCGTCCGATCTCCAAGCGGCTGGGCTCGTACCTCGACGCGGCCACGCAGGCCCGGCTCAAGGCCACCCCCGAGGCGGACATGGCGCGCATTCACGACGTGCTTTCCAGCATCGACGGCCGGCTGAACCAGATCGAGGAGCGACAGGACTTCGCCGAGGCCCTCATCTCCGCGTCCGATCCCAAGCTGCTGAGCATTCCCGCTCCCGTGCGGGCGCCCGAGCGAAACTGACCGCGCACCGTCCCTGTGGACGGCGGACGGGGCCTCGCGAACGGCGAGGCCCCGTTTCTTTTTGTTGATCGCAAGCCCCGGCGCGGCGGGTGCCGCAAGCCCGTGCCGCGCATTATCTTGATGGCCTTGCTCCTTTTGACGGACTGCATGCGTACCCTGGCCCGGCCCCCTGCGCGGGGGCACACACGGAGCACCGCCGCGCGTCCCGGACGCAGGCGGCGGTCGCTGCTGTTTCTGCACGAGATGCGCGCGCTGCTGCGCCTGGCCGGCCCCATCGTGGTGGGCCAGCTGGGCGGCATCGCCATGAACACCACCGACACCATCATGGTGGGGCCGCTGGGCGCGGAGTCGCTGGCCGCCGCCGGGCTGGGCAACGCCATCTTCATGTCGCTGCTGATGGTGTGCACCGGCATGCTGATGGGCATGTCGCCGCTGGTGAGCCAGGCGTTCGGGGCGGGCGACCGCCGCGAGTGCCGGCGGGTGATGGTGCAGGGGCTGTGGCTGGCCGCCATCGTCTCCGTTCCCATGACGCTGGTGACCCTGTTCGGGCTGCCGATCGCGCGGGCGCTGGGGCAGCCCGAGCAGGTGGCGGCGCTGGCGGGCGGCTACCTGTGGGCCATTGCCTGGGGCGTGCTGCCCATGCTGCTGTTCATGGCGTTTCGCCAGTACCTGGACGCCATGGGCTACACCCGGCCGGCCATGGTGATGACCTTTCTGGGCCTGGCCGTCAACATCGGCGGCAACTTCCTGCTCATCTACGGCTTCCGGCTCCGCGTCCCGTTTTTCGGCACGCTGGACGTGGCGCCGGGCGGGCTGGTGGGCGCGGGGTGGTCCACCACCCTGTGCCGGTGGTGCATGCTGGTGGCGATGGTGATCTACATCCTGCGCCGCCGGGACCTGGCGGTGGGGGTGGGCCTGGCGCCGGTCGCGGCGCGGCTGCGGCGGATGACCGTCATCGGGGCGCCGATCGGCGTGCAGCTGCTGGCGGAGGTGGGCGTGTTCGCCTTTGCCGTGGTGATGATGGGATGGCTGAACCCGGTGGCCCAGGCCGCGCACCAGGTCACCATCAACATCGCCAGCGCCACGTTCATGGTGGCGCTGGGCACCAGCCTGGCGGGCTCCATCCGGGTGGGGCAGCACGTGGGCGCCGGCAGCCGCCGCGGCGTGCACCGGGCCGTGCTTACCACCTACCTGCTGGTGATCACCTTCATGGCGCTGTGCGCGCTGGCGTTTCTGTCCGTGCCGCGCTGGCTGCTGGGCCTCTACACCGACGACCCGGCCATCATCCAGGTGGGAATGGGATTGATGGTGATGGCCGCCGCGTTCCAGGTGTTCGACGGCGCGCAGGTCGCCGGCCTGTTCGCCCTGCGCGGCGCCGCCGACACGCGGGTGCCCATGTGGATTACCGTGCTGGGCTACTGGGTGGTGGGTGCGCCGGTGGCGTACCTGCTTGGCTTTCACACCCGGGCGGGCGCGCCGGGGATCTGGGCCGGCCTCGTGGTGTCGCTGATGGTGGTGGCGCTGCTCCTTGCCTGGCGCACGCGCCTGGTGCTGTGGGATCGCCCGCTGCCGGCGCGGGCGTAGGGCGCGGTTCGCGGCGCCCCCTCCGGGCTCGCACCACTCGCCCACCTCCCCCAAAACTGCCGGGGGAGGTTGGGTGTAGGGCTGGCGGTGGGGCGCTTCGGCAGGGCTGGGCGCGAGGGGCGGGCGCCCCCTCCGGGCTCGCATTACTCGCCCACCTCCCCCAAAACTGCTGGGGGAGGTTGGGTGTGGGGCTGAGATCGTCCATCGGCGAAGAACATCGAGCTGCGTCCGCGGGGGCCCTCACCCGCTCGCCCAGGCTCGTACCCTCTCCGCAAGCGGGAGAGGGTATGAACGTCGCAAAGCCCTGTCGCGCGTTTCCGCGGCTGATGAGACAAACCTGCCGGAGCGCGATCGAATTCTCCTCTCCCCCACGCAGTTTGTGGGGAGAGGCCGGGAGAGGGGGGCGCCCGCCGCTCGCGCAGACCCCACCCGAGCGCGATCGAATTCTCCCCTTTCTCCCGCTCCGCGGGGGAGAGGGGCCGTGGGAGAGGGGCCCTGTCGGGCGCCAGCGTGATCCCGTTCGCCGAGCCTCCACCCCTGCCCCACTCCAACCTCCCCAGCAGTTCTGGGGGAGGTGGGCGAGTAATGCGAGCCCGGAGGGGGCGCAGGCCGTCGCGCGAGAAACCCCCGCAGCACGCCGAAATCCATCATCCGAATCTTCCCGCCCGCCCGGTCCGTTATCCCTTCCATTCGCGGCAACCTCCACCTGTCGTACCCTCCCATGCATCCTTTCTCCCCACGCCGTCCGCATCCGGCGAAACGCGCATTCAAACCATCGGGGCGCAGGGCGCGTCATAGGCTCGTAAACGCGAACCACCCCGAACGCACATGGCTCCATGGCGGCACCCATGCTGGCTGACAACCCTCCCGCGACGGAGGTGAGAGCCGTGGACCTCACCGTCCGGCGGGCCCAGCAGGGTGACACGGCCGCGTTCGAGCAGCTGTACCGCGACAACGTGGGGCGCATCTACGCGCTGTGCCTGCGGCTGTGCGGCGACGGCGGCCGCGCCGAGGAGCTTACGCAGGACGTGTTCGTCCGTGCGTGGGAAAAGCTGGGCGGCTTTCAGGGGCGCAGCGCCTTCAGCACCTGGCTGCACCGCCTGGCGGTGAACGTGGTGCTGGGCGACCGCCGGTCCGAGTCGGTGCGCGTGCACCGGGTGTTCGCCACGGACGAGCCCGAGAAGTACGAGACGCCTTCCACGCGCGCCTCGGACCCCGGCACGGCCATGGACCTGGAGCGCGCCATCGCCACCCTGCCCCCCGGGGCGCGCGCGGTGTTCGTGCTGCACGACGTGGAAGGCTACAAGCACGAGGAGATCGCCGAGATGCACGGGTCGGCGGTAGGAACGAGCAAGGCGCAGCTGCACCGCGCCCGGCGGCTGCTGAGAGAGGCACTGGGACGATGACACACGAACAGATTCTGGAGCTGCTGGACGACTTCGTGGGCGGCGACCTGCCGCCCCGCGAAGAGCGGGAGGTCCGGCGACACCTGATGGCGTGCGAAGGATGCCGCGCCGAAGAGCAGGCGCTGCGGGCGCTGCTGGACCAGGCCGCCGCGCTGGCCGACGAGGTGCTTCCCGAGCGCGATCTGTGGGACGGCATCGTCCCGCGGCTGCAGGCCCGCGACTCCTTCGTCGAAGAACCGGTGGAGCGCATCCCGGAGGTTCGGGTGATCGGGCCCAGGCCCGCCCGCCCGCTCCCTTGGTGGATGCTGGCGGCCGCCTCCATCGCGCTGGTGGCCACCACCTCCTTCGCCACCCTGCGCATCTCCGGCGCCGGGGACGACGCGGGGCCGGCGCCCACGCTGCCGGCGCAGGCCGCGCAGGCGCCGGCGGGCTCGGGGGGCACGCCCACCGCGCTGGCGGCCTTTCGCCCGGCGGAGCAGGAGTACGAAAAGGCCATCGGCGACCTGCAGGCGGTGCTGCGGGCGCGGCGCGGCCAGATGGCCCCGCAGACGGTGGCCACGCTGGAAACCAACCTGCGCATCATCGACCAGGCCATCCGCGAGTCGCGGGCGGCGCTGGCCGCGGACCCCAACAGCCCGGAGCTCACCAGGATGCTCTCCGGCGCCTACGACGCAAAGCTCGACGTGCTGCGGCGCGCGGTCTCGCTCTGAGGCCGCGCACCGGGAGAGGACATAAAGGAGAGATGACACACAGGATCGTTGGGCTGGCCCTCGCGGCGGCGGTGATGCTGGCCGCCCCCGCGCAGGCGCAGCGGCAGGTGAACGCGCGGCACGACGCCTCGGCCAGCGGCCGGGTAGAGATCCAGATGAACGCCGGCTCGCTGCGCGTGGTGGGCTGGGCGCGCCGCGAGGTGCAGGTGACCGGCAGCGTATCGGGCCGCGACGACGTGCAGCTGGAGGGCGGCGGCGGCACGGTGGAGGTGCGGGCGGGGCGCCGCGGAAGCGCCACGCTGGAGGTGCGCGTCCCCGCCGGCAGCAGCGTTCAGGTGGTGGCGGGCGCGGCCCCCATCACCGTGAACGGCGTGACGGGCGCGGTAGACGCCACCAGCCGCAGCGGCAGCGTCACCGTCCAGGGCAGCCCGCGCGCGGTGGAGATCGTGGCCCACAGCGGGGCCGTGACGCTGGCGGGGCAGACGGACCGCGCCATGCTGACCTCGATGAGCGGCCCGGTGCGCGTGACCGGCGAGGTGCGCCAGCGGGTGGAGGTGGAGGCCATGAGCGGCCCCGTGGAGCTGCTGGGCCGGGTGGGCGAGGTGCAGATCAGCGCGCTGAGCGGCAGCGTGCGCGTGGCCAACGCCACCGGACGCGTGGAGATAGAGGCCGTGAGCGGCAACGTGAGCGTGAACGGCAGCCGCCTGCGGGGCAACGTGACCACCGTCGCGGGAGACATCGTCGTGGCCGGGTCGCTCGCGGGGCCGGTTTCCATCGAGAGCCACGGGGGCGACGTGGAGCTGCGGCTGCCCTCGGGCGCGGCGGCGGAGGTGGAGGTGTCCACCTTCAACGGCGGCTTTCGCTCGGACTTCAGCGGCGCACGCGAGTCGCGCGAGTCGCGCCACGAGCGCCGGGTCTCCATCGGCCGCGGCGGGCCGGCGGTCAGCATCACCACCTTCAGCGGGGACGTGAAACTCTCCCGCAGGTAGGCGCGTAGCGGGAGCGTCGGCATCACCCGCCCCCTGCGCAGACCGATGCTCACCGAGATCCTTCTCCGGAGCGCCACACCCGTGGCGGCCGGCGACAGCATCCCACGAAGACCATGACCGGGCACCGCCCTCGCCCCGCGAGGCGGTGCCCGGCCGTGCTGATGCTCCAGACCGCTCGTTCCTGGCACTGCAGGATTTCCCTTCGCCCATGAGGCACGGATGAGGATGGCTTTCACCCCGCGGATCGCCCGCCCCGCGCTCGCGCTGCTGGCGGTGACGATGATGGCGGCCCCGGCGGCGGGCCAGCGGTTCACGCTGCCGGGGAGCCGCGCCGTGGTCCACAACCTGGCGGGCGAGGTGACGGTGGCCGCGGGCACGGGCTCCGCCGTCGTCGTGGAAGTGACGCGCGGCGGGCCCGACGCGGCGCGGCTGCGGGTGGCGCGCGAGGGCGACGCGGTGCGGGTGGCGTTTCCCGGCGACCGCGTGGTCTACGCGCGGATGGGGCCGCGCGCGCGCTCACAGGTCTCGGTGCGGCCGGACGGCACCCTGGGCGGCGGGATGCGCGCGCGCCAGGTGACGGTCGCCGGGTCGGGGAACGGGACGCGGGCGCACGCCGACGTGCGGGTGCTGGTGCCCGCGGGGCGCACCGTCGAGCTGCACCAGGGGGTGGGGCGCGTGCAGGTGGCCAACGTCAACGGCAGCCTGCGGGTGCACACCCACGCCGCGTCGGTGCGCACGCAGGGGACGCGCGGGTCTCTGGACGTGAGCGTGGGCTCCGGGGCGGTGGAGGTGCGCGGCGCCCAGGGGGACCTGGCGATCTCCACGGGTTCCGGGGCGGTGGCGTTCTCCGCCGTGCGCGGGGCACGGGTGGAGGTGGAGACCGGGAGCGGCGCGGTGACCGGGGCCGACGTGCGCACCGGGAGCCTGCTGGTGGACGTGGGCTCCGGCGCGGTAGACCTGCAGGGCGTGGCCGCGCGGGAGGTGGAGGTAGAGACGGGAAGCGGGGGGATCAAGCTGGCGCTGGCGGCGGACGCGCAGGCGGTGACCATGGAGTCCGGGTCCGGCGGGGTGGAGATGTGGGTGCCCGCCGCGTTCGGCGCGGACCTGGCCGTCCAGACCGGGAGCGGCGGGATTACCGTGGACGTGCCGGTCACGCGCCGGCAGACCAGCCGCGGCAGCTTCCGCGGCCGCATCGGCGACGGCAACGGGCGCGTGGAGATCGAAACGGGCTCCGGCGGCGTCCGCATCCGCCGCCGCTGATCCAGACCTTCGCCTCGACGTAAACAGGCCCGCCCTCAACGCGAGGGGGCGGGCCTTTCTGCGTCCGGACGACGGGTGGCGGCATACGGAATTCGCCAACTCCGCCACGCGCGGTGCCACGGCTGACGCAAGGTGCGCGCTTGCATTAGTGGCTGGCGTGGCACCTGGAATTCCCGCGAAATTGGAGGTGTTGACGAGGTATATCAAAACGCATATAATCAAGGAGGCCGGATGGATTCTCCTCCGTTGCGTAGACTGATCTGGGTGGGTGCCGCGCAGAAAGAGTTCGCGCGATTTCCGCCCGATGCCGCCGACGACTTCGGCCGGCAGCTTTACCTGGTGCAGATGGGGAAGGATGCCCGGGGCGAGAAGCTGCTGACGCAGGGGATTCTCAAGGGACTGGGAATTCGCCAGATCAGGGTCGATTTCGATCGCGACACGTACCGGGTCGTCTACACGGTGAAGCTTCCGAGCGCCGTGTACGTGCTGCACGCCTTCAAGAAGAAGTCGAAGTTCGGAATCTCCACGCCGGTGCACGAGCTGGAGCTGGTGCGGCAGCGATACCTGGCGGCGGTAAAGATCGACAAGGCCTCTCGATCAACCTGAATCGGTGCAAGGGGATGAGCGACGAACTTCCCGAGTTTTACGTCAGCAGCGGGAACATCTGGGCCGACATCGGGCGTCCCGACGCGGAGGAGGCGTTTGCCCGGTGCCAGCTGATGAGCCGTGTTTGCGACCTGATCCGCGAGCGGCGGCTTACCCAGAAGCGCGCGGCAGAGATCCTGGGCACCAATCAGCCGACGGTCTCGGACCTGATGCGCGGCAAGCTGTCGAAGTTCTCGCTGGAGCGGCTGATCGGCTTCCTGACGGCGCTGGGGCAGGAGGTGGAGATCAGCGTGCGCCCGCGTCCCGCCGGCAGCGATCAGCCCGCGCTTACGGTCGCCACGGCGGAGTAGGCACGCGCGCACATCCACCGGAAAAGGCCCGCCTCCCAGCCGGGGGCGGGCCTTTGCGTGTCTGCCACGGGCGGCAACAGCGGCTTGTACGAACATTGCAGCTTGAGGGCGGCCCGCCGCCGCACGGACGCGCGGCGGCGTGTGGGGGTGCCCAGTGGAGGAGGACGGGATGCAATCGTCGGAGCGGTCGGTGTCGGTGTGGGAGGCCACGGTGCCCCAGCGCGAGTTTGCGCCGCTGGCCGGCCACGCGGAGGCGGACGTGTGCGTGGTGGGCGCCGGCATCGCGGGGATGACGGCCGCGTACCTGCTGGCGAAGGCGGGAAAGCGGGTGATCGTCCTCGACAAGACGGGCGTGGGCGGCGGCGAGACGGGGCAGACCACGGCGCACCTGAGCAGCGCGCTGGACGACTACTTCTACGTGCTGGAAAAGGTGCACGGGGAAGAGGGCGCGCGGCTGGCGTACGAGAGCCACCAGGCCGCCATCGACCGCATCGGCTCCATCGCGGCGGAGGAGGGCATCGACTGCGACTACGTGCGGGTGGACGGCTACTGGTTCCGCGCGCCGGACGACGCGCACGGGCCGGACCTGCTGCAGAAGGAGCTGGACGCCGCCCGCCGCGCCGGCGCCGCGGCCGAGCGGGTGGACCGCATTCCCGGCGTGCCCTTCGACAGCGGGCCGGCGCTGCGCTTTGGCGGACAGGGGCAGTTCCACGTCCTCAAGTACCTTTCCGGCCTGGCGGACGCCATCGTGCGGCTGGGCGGGCGCATCCACACGGGGAACCACGTCGACGACATCGAGGGCGGGCCCACGGCGACCGCGAAGGGCGAGGGATTCTCGGTGACGGCGGGGGCGGTGGTCGTCGCCACCAATCCGCCGGTGCACGACCGCTTTGCCCTGCACACCAAGCAGGCGCCGTATCGCACCTACGTGATCGCGGGGAAGGTGCCGGCGGGCACGGTGCAGCCCGCGCTGTTCTGGGACACGCTCGAGGCCTACCACTACGTCCGCACCCAGCCGGTGGAGGGCGATCCCTCGCAACGGTGGGTGATCGTGGGCGGCGAGGACGTGAAGCAGGCCCACTCCGACGACCACGAGGAGCGGTACGCCAGCCTGCTGGAGTGGGCGCGGCCGCGCTTCGGCCTTCAGTCCGCGGAGATGAAGTGGTCGGGGATGGTGATGGAGCCCTTCGACTACCTGGCCTTCAGCGGGCGCGACCCGGCGGGGCGGCCCAACGTCTACGTGCACACGGGGGACAGCGGCCACGGGATGACGCACGGGACGCTGGGCGGGATGCTGATCTCGGACCTGGTCCTGGGGCGGCCCAACCCGTGGGAGACGCTGTACGACCCCTCGCGCAAGACGCTGTCGACGGACTCGCTGATGGAGTTCGCCACGGAGAACCTGGACGTGGCGAAGCAGTACCTGAAGCTTTCGCCCACGTTCAGCGACGCCGACAGCGCGGCCGAGGTGCCGCCGGGGACGGGCGCCGTCGTCCAGCGAGGGCTGCAGAAGGTGGCCGTGTACCGCGACGACGCGGGCGTGGCGCACGAGATGTCGGCGCTGTGCACGCACCTGCAGTGCGTGATCCGCTGGAACAGCGAGGAGCGCAGCTGGGACTGCCCCTGCCACGGCTCGCGCTTCGCGCCCACGGGCGAGGTGCTGACGGGGCCCGCCATCTACCCGCTCAAGCGGCTGGACCAGGGAGCGGAATGAGCGAGCGGACGAAGGTGGCGCTGCTGGACATCGACGGCACGCTGATCGACAGCAACGACCAGCACGCGCAGGCGTGGGTGGACGTGGGACGCGAGTTCGGCATCGACATCGACTACGGCCACGTGCGGCGGCTGATCGGGATGGGGGGCGACAAGGTGCTTCCCGAAGTCGCCGGGCTGGAGGAAGACAGTCCAACGGGGGAGAAGATCAAGGAGCGGCGCGGCGAGATCTTTCGCGAGACGTATCTGCCGACCCTGAAGCCGTTTCCCCAGGCGCGCGAGCTTCTGCAGCGGCTGCGGGACGACGGGTGGATGCTGGTGGTGGCGACCTCCGCCAGCAAGGACGACATGGACGGGCTGCTGAAGCAGGCGGGGATCAAGGACCTGATCGAGGAAAAGACCTCGTCCAGCGACGCGGAAGAAAGCAAGCCCGACCCCGACATCGTGCAGGCGGCGCTGAAGACGGCGGGCGCGCGGCCGGAGCAGGCGCTGATGCTGGGCGACACGCCGTACGACGTGACGGCCTCCGGGCGTGCCGGCGTGCGGTGCGTGGCGCTGCGCTGCGGCGGCTGGGGCGACGCGGACCTGGGCGAAGCGGTTGCGGTCTATGACGATCCCGCCGATCTTCTGTCGCGGTACGACGAGTCCCCCTACGCGGCGGAACGGGCGTAGCGGGGCGGGATCGATTCGAAAGACACGGCGGACCGGGGGAGAGCGCGGGCTCTCCCCCGGTTTCCGTCTACGCGTTGCGAGGGGCGGATGCAGATGGACGAGCAGGGCGCGGGGGCGGAGACGGCCGCCACGGAGCTGGGGGCGGCGGCCACGGCGCCGGTGCCGGGGTGGGGATGGACGGAGACGGCGCTGTCGATGATGGTGCTGGTGTGGGGCGTGAACTTCGCGGTGGTGAAGCACGCGCTGGCCAGCTTTCAGCCGCTGGCGTTCAACGCGCTGCGCTTCGTGATCGCGTCGGTGCTGGTGCTGGCGGTGCTGCGCGCCCAGGGGCAGGTATCGCTCCCCGACCGGCGCGACGTGCCGCGGGTGGTGGCGCTGGGGCTGCTGGGGAACGTCATCTACCAGATGTGCTTCATCCTGGGGCTGGACCGCTCGGCCGCGGGGCACGCGGCGCTGATCCTGGCGCTGACCCCCATCATGACGGCGTTCCTGTCGATGCTGACGGGGCACGAGCGGCCGGGCCCCCGCACCTGGGGCGGCGCGTCGCTCTCCATCCTGGGGATCGGCCTGGTGAGCGGCGCCAGCTTTCGCGTGGAGGGGAGCGAGGCGCTGGTGGGCGACGCCATCCTGGTGACGGCGTGCGTGGCGTGGGCGGTCTATACGGTGGGCGCACGGCCCATCGTGCGCCGCTACGGCAGCGTGCGGACGACGGCGTGGACGCTGTGGATCGGCGCGGTGGGGCTGGTGGCGCTGGGAATCCCGTCGCTGCTGCGGCAGGACTGGGACGCGGTGGGGCCGGCGGCGTGGGGCGGGCTGGCGTTCTCGGCCACCTTTGCCATCGGGCTGGCGTACCTGATCTGGTACCGCGGCGTGGAGCGCATCGGCAACACGCGCACGGCCATCTTCAGCAATCTCACACCAGTCGTCGCCCTCTTTGCTGGCGTGGTGCTGCTGAACGAGGCGCCGTCGGCGCTGGCGCTCGTCGGCGCGGTGCTGACGCTGGGCGGGGTGATGATCGTGCGGACGGATCCGGGGAGTGCGGGGTGAAGGGGTGAGCGGGTGAATGGGTGAACGGGTGAAGGGGTGAAGGGGTGAAGGGGTGAGGCGACCAGCCGCTCGCGAGAGCGAGTGAACTCGCCGCAACAACTGCGGGAAGCCCCGCAAACTGCGCGGGGCTGCGCATCTGCAGGCTCCTCCGCGCCGGCCTGAGCCGCGGCGCACCAGGGCCTGTCATCCTGAGGCCCGGCAACGCAGAGCCCTCCTCTCGCGCCGCGGGTGGCAGGGCCGAAGGATCTACTTTCGGATCGCGCGTGGCCAGACGCGGCAGCCCGCGCGAGAGCCTCGGCCACGACAGAGCCGGACAAAGCCGACGGGGGCGCGCGAACGGGCACGGCGAAATTGACCACGCCCCTTCTTTCATCCTCCTGAATCCGCCGGATCCGATCGCACCATCGTCTGTGCGCCGACCGATGAATCCGCCGGATGGGCGCACGGTCCCGTCGGCTACGGCTGGTTTGGCGCGAGGGGCCGCCCGTTTCCGACGGAGATTCTTCGGTCGGCGCACCGGGCTGATGCGCTTTCCGGAGGGCTCGGGGCGGCGCCTTCCTCAGAATGACAGTGATCGTCCGACGCGGGCTATTGCGGATTCGGAGGAAACGAAGCGGCGGCACTCCCGTTCCAGTTGCACCATCACCCGTGCGCCGACCGATGAATCCGCCGGATGGGCGCACGGTCCCGTCGGCTACGGCTGGTTTGGCGCGAGGGGCCGCCCGTTTCCGACGGAGATTCTTCGGTCGGCGCACAGGGCTGCTGCGCGCTCCGGATAGCTCGGGGCGGCGCCTTCCTCAGAATGACAGGTGATCGTCCGGACGCGGTCCTTTGCGGATTCGGACGAAGCGAAGCGGCGGCGGGCCGCCGTTCTTTACTCACGCACTACCGCACTCACGCACTACGCACTTCTGTTACCGACGCGTGGTCAGCGAGACGCGGACGGTGCGGGAGGCGCCGGGCATGATGTTGTTGTTGCCGTGCGACGTGGCGTAGTACCGCTCGTCGAACAGGTTCTCCACGTTCACCTGCGCACCCACCAGCGACGTCAGCCGCACGAACACGGCGCCGTCCGTCCTCGTGAAGGCTGGCAGGGTGACGCTGTTGTCGATGGAGGTGAACATCCTGTCCTGGCGGATGACGCCCAGGCCAACCCCCACGGCCGGCAGCAGCTGCCAGCGGTTCCACAGCGACAGCGTGGTCTCGGGCACCAGCGGCACCTTCTGCCCCTTGGCCGCGGCCGAGGTGGTGCTGGTGATGCGCGCCCGCTGCGAGGCGAAGCCGCCCGACACCTGCCACCACGACGCCACGCTCCCCGTCAGCCCCAGCTCCCAGCCCGTCGTGCGCTGGCTGCCGGTCTGCACGATCTTGGTGGGATCTTCCGGGTCCGGCGCGGAGGTGTTGGTGCGGTCCAGCCGGTACAGGGCCGCCGTCAGCGCCAGGCTGGGGCGCACGTCCCACTTGGCGCCCACCTCGCGGTTGGTGAACTGCTCCGGCTCCAGCGTTTCGGTGGTGGCGTTGAGCGAGCTGAACTGGTCGCCCGAGCTGGGCAGGTACGACACGCTGTATCCGCCGTAGAGGGAGACCGGCTCCACCGGCTTGATCACCAGCCCTGCGCGCGGCGAGACCAGGTCGTCCTCGCGGTCCAGGTCCTCGTCGGTGCGGTTGTTGTGGAAGTCGACGCTGAAGCGGTCGAAGCGCACGCCGCCGATGGCCTGCACGTGGCGCGACAGGGCGACCTGGTCCTGCACGTACACGCCGGCGACGGTGGCGGTGGCGCGGTTGTCCGCGTCCGTGGTGCTCTGCCGGAAGGTGACGGGCACCGCCACGGTGGGCGCGTCGAACGGCACGGCCAGCGAGGTGGCCGCGTCGTTGTAGTAGCCGGTCTCGCGGAAGTTCTCGGTGCGCTGCCGGCCCACCTCGGCGCCCACCAGGAGCGTGTGGCGGATGGGGCCCGTGCGCAGGGTGCCGGTGACGTCGGTCTGGTTGAACAGGTTGCGGCGGTCGGTGGCGTTGCTGTACGCGGCCAGGTTCACCTCCGTCCCCGCGGCGTTCACCGCGCCGGGAAAGCTGTTCGCGTAGAACTTGTCGTAGCTGGCCCAGCGGGTCCGGTTGCGCACCGTCAGGCCCCACGCCGCCTCGTGCTCCACCGTAGCGGTGGCGGCGTGGGAGGCCAGCGTGGAGCGGCTGACGTCCGGGTTGCCGAAGAAGGTGGTGATGTCGGCGTCCGACGGGCGGCCGTTGAACGACGGGATGCCGCGGTCGACCGTGCGCTCGTCGTCGAAGTACTCGTAGCCGCCGCGCACGGTGGTGCGCGAGCCCAGCGCCAGCGCCATGGTGGGGTTCAGTCCGAAGCGGCGCAGGCCGTACTGGTCGCGGAAGCTCTCGGAATCCTCGAACATGCCGTTGAAGCGGGCCGCCACGCCGGCACCCAGCCCCTGGCCCACGTCCAGCGTCGCGCGCCGGTGGGCGAACGAGCCGCCCTCGGTGGTCAGCGCGCGGGTGGGCGCCCACTGCGCCTCCTTGCTGACGCGGTTCAGCACGCCGCCGCCGCCGCCCCGGCCAAAGATCATGGCGTTGGAGCCCTTGAGGGCCTCGACCCGCTCCACGTTGTACAGGTCGCGCAGGTACTGCGCGTCGTCGCGCACGCCGTCCACGAAGAAGTCGGCGGTGCTGCTGTTGCCGCGGATGGTGGGCGCGTCGCGGTGCCCCTCGCCCTGGCCCATGGTGATGCCGGGGACGTAGCGTACCACGTCGGCCATCCCCTGCATGGACTGGTCGGCGATCAGCTCGCCGGTCACCACGCTGACGGACTGCGGCGCGTCGCGCAGCGGGGTGTCGGTGCGGGTGGCGCTGGTGGTGCGCGGGGTGGCGTACCCCACGCTGCGCCCCGCCACCACCGTCAGCGGCGTGAGCCGGTAGGCGCCGCCCAGGCTTTCGCCGCGGGTCACCAGCGCCGTCTCGCCGTCGGCGAACTGCGCGGACATCCCGCTCCCCGCCAGCAGCATCCGCAGCGCCTGGGGCGCCGTAAAGGTGCCGGACAGGGCGGGGGACCGCACGTCGGCGGCGGCGGGCACGTCCACCTGCACGCGCACGGCGGCCTGCCGCGAGAACGCCCGCAGCGCGTCCGTAAGCCGCTGCGCCGGGATGTTGAAGCGGATGGGCGCCGTGGTGTCCGCCGGCGCCAGCGCCGACATATCGAGCATCATCGCGGGACGCGCGTCCTGCGCCGCGGCCGGAGCCGCGGCGAGGATGCATCCAGCGCCAACCAGAGAGAGCAGTCGCATCTGCGAACAGGAGCAGCAGGTGTATAGATGAGAACGATTCTCAACATCATACGTGCTGCTCCTCCCGCACGCAAGAACCCCGTCCGCAATCACGGTGAGTTGAGATGACTTCGGGTTTGGAGTGAGATGGAGGGATCTGGGAGGCCGGCTGAACTCTCAGGGCGTGAACGGGGCGGAAGAATTGATTTGGCGAAAATCTAAAGTGATGTTAGAGTTCATCCCGAACCCAACCCGAAACCCTGTCCCAAAGGCGAGCCTCCGTGGGCCAGAAGAGCAAGATCGAGTGGACGGATGCGACGTGGAATCCCACGACGGGATGCACGAAGGTCAGCGCCGGCTGCGATCACTGCTATGCGCACAAGCTCGCCCACGAGCGCCTCGCCACGCTGTACTCGCGCCAGCTGCCCGTGGTCCAGACACCCGAGAACACGGCCGATCCATTCTCGGTAAGGCTCTGGCCCAAGCGGCTGGAGCAGCCGGCAGCCTGGAGAAAGCCGCGCATCGTGTTCGTCAACTCGATGTCGGATCTCTTTCACGCGGACGTGCCGGACGCATTCGTCCGGCAGGTGTTCGAGGTGATGCTGAAGGTGGACCGGCACATCTACCAGGTGCTGACCAAGCGGCCATCACGCGCCGTTCGATTTTTCCGGCTCAACCAGGACCTCTTTCCCGCCGGCCGCATCCCGGATCACATCTGGATGGGCACGAGCGTCGAAAACCAGGAGGTCTCGTACCGGGTGGCTCACCTCAGAAAGCTGCCTGCCGCGGTCCGGTTCCTGTCGTGTGAGCCGCTGCTGGGGCCACTGGACCTGAAGCTGGGCGGCATCCACTGGGTGATCGCGGGCGGGGAGAGCGGAGACGAGTTCCGGCCCCTCGAGGAATCGTGGGCGCTCCATCTGCGCGACCAGTGCCGGAGCACGGGTACGCCGTTCTTCTTCAAGCAGTGGGGCGGCAGGCGGTCCAAGGCGGGCGGACGGATGCTGGGTGATCGTACGTGGGACGAAATGCCGATCCCGGACCGGATCCCGGAGAACGTTGCTCCCGTCGCGATCAGCCTGGGCGGGAAAAGTCATAGAAGAAAGCGCGCTCGCCCGGAACTCGAAGGGGCTTCAGCCGCTGCTTGAGATCTTCCAGCTGATGCGGCATCGCGGGCGTGTCCTGAAGGGCAAACAACTTTATGGAGTCGCCTGGACGCTCGCCTGTCCACGCGACGCGTCGCTGGCCGGCAAAACGCCTTCGCACCTCCTTCTCGATCTCCGCCGTCGGCGCGGCTACGCCCATCCGCATCAGCTGAACCGCCCGGTCATCGACCAGATCACGGTCCAGGCACGCTCGACCGAGTCTTTCATCACCTCGTACCCCTTTCCTGACTTCGTCGCGAACATCAGGTGGTACTTCAGCCGGCTGCCCTTTCCGATCATGGGAAGGGACAGCACCCGCTTCGCGCCCATGGATTCCAGCAGCTCGCCGTACATCTCCACGAGCGCCTGCCTTCTGCTCTGTGCAGGGTGGCGCATCACTGCCCTCCACCGATCATCGCCGAAGGCCGCGTTCATGATGCGATTCGCGGCGTCCGCGGTGACCTGCAGCTCGCGAGAGGCGGCTGGCGCCTGCAAGGTGGCGTCCTCATCAAAGAGCGAGAGCGGCTGTTCGTCGGATGCATCCATGGCCGCCGCCGCCCCGATGTGCCGCAACGCAGCCTGATCGGCAAACAGCAGCAGGACTTCGTTGTGAGTTCCACGCAGCGCCCGCCGCACCACCTCCGCCTGCAGCGGGTTCAAGCCGAACGGGTCGATGAAGAAAAGCGTGGGTGTGGTCGAGAACTCGGGCTCCAGACGCGCGATGTGATCGCCCAGCGTACCACACCAGGCCTGATGGCGTCCGCCAAAGGTCTGGACGATCTGCTCGAGCTGCGCGTACCGGGCGCGGTCCTTTTCGATCGCGACCACCTGCACTTCCACGGGCGCTCCCCGCATTGCGCTCAACTGCTCGCGTGCCTTCTCGGCCTCCGGATGGAGATCAACGGAGACCCCGGATTGCCGATCTCGTCCTGACCGGCACCGGCGCAGGCATCGACGATTCGCACGCGCGTGCGTGGCGAGTCCGGGCGGGCGAGGAGGACCCGCGCCCACCGCTCCTCATACGCACGGAGAATCGCGTGCTTCAGCAACGTGTGCGGCTCGAACGAATCGAAATGCCGGGCGCTCTGAACCATTGAACCGGGATGTTGCGGAGGGCATGGCGGAGGGACAATCGGGACAAAAAACAAATTGATCGAAATTCGCTCCGAAAACAAAACAAGCCTTACGGCGCGTCGGGGATGGTGCCGGCCGGCAGGCGCAGGGTGAAGGTGCTGCCTTCGCCGGGGGTGCTGCGGAGGGTGAGGGTGCCGCCGAGCAGGCCGGCGAATTCGCGGCTCAGGGCCAGGCCCAGCCCCACGCCGCCCTCGCGGCGGGTGGTGGAGGGATCCACCTGAAAGAAGGGCTCGAAGACACGCTCCTGCAGCTCGGGCGCGATGCCGGGGCCGGTGTCCTCCACGTCCACGCAGGCGTCGTCGCCACAGGGATGCAGGCGCACGGCGATGGATCCGCGCTCGCTGAACTTTACGGCGTTGCCGATCAGGTTGGTGAGGATCTGCCGCACCATCCCGGGGTCCGTCTGGACCACAGGCAACTCGTCCACCTGCACGTCCAGCGACAGGCCGCGCGCGTCCACCGCGCCGCGCAGCGCCTCGCACACGTCCCGCACCAGCGCGGAAAGGTCCACCGGCTCCAGGCGCGCGCGGCGGGTGCCCGCCTCTACGCGGGCCACGTCCAGCACCTGGTCGATGAGCGCCATCAGGTGCTCGCGCGCGCCGCGCATGCGCCGCAGCGCCTCGTGCTGCGCGTCCGTAACGGGGCCGTAGATCCCCTCCTCGAGCAGGCTGCTGAAGCCGGCCAGCGCGTTGAGCGGCGTGCGCAGCTCGTGGCTCATCACCGCCACGAACTCGCTCTTGGCGCGGCTGGCCGCCTGCGCGCCCTCGTACAGCCGCGCGTTGCGCACGGCGAGCGCCGCCTGGTTGCCCAGCAGCGCCAGGGTGGCCACCTCGGCCGGGCTGAACGGCGGGCGGTCCGGCCCGCGCACCAGCCCCAGCATCCCCAGCCGCTCGTCGCCAGCGCGCAGGGGAAAGACGGCGTAGTGCTCCACGCCCAGGCGGCGCATCCACGCCATGGCGCCGGGCCCGTCGGGGTCGGACGCGGAGAGCACGGTGGGCGTGGCGCGCCGGAACGCGGCTTCCGTCAGGCTTCCCGCGGTGGCGCCGGTCAGCCCCCGGATCGGCTCCAGCAGCCCCGCCGCCACCGCCGTGCGGAGCTCCTCGCCCTTTTCCCCCACCAGCACGGTGAGGCCCGCGCCGTCCGCGCCCACCAGCTCGCGGGCCAGCGAGACGATGCGCTCCATCACCTCCTCCGGGTCCAGCGTGGAGGTGAGCACCTCCGCCGCCCGCAGCAGGGCGCGGTTCACCTCGGCCCGCTCGCGCTCGCCGGCGTACAGGCGCGCGTTGTGGACGGCCAGCGCGGCGGAGTCGGCGAAGGCCTCCAGCAGCCGCGCGTCCTCGGCCCCAAAGCCGCCGGCGCGGTCCACCACGGCCAGCACGCCCAGCGCCTCGCCGTAGGCGCGGACGGGCACCAGCAGCAGGTTGCGGGCGCCCACCCGCGTCACCATCGGCAGCAGAGGGCTTGAGGCGGGGAGCTTTTCCACCGCGTTGTACAGCTGCGTCCCCTCGCGCAGCACCACCTCGGCGGCGCTGCCGGCCACGGGCGTGCGGGTGCCCTCCATCTCGGCCATCAGCCCCAGCGCGGGGCTCACCAGCAGCTCCGTGCCGGGGTCGGCCGCGGCGGCGAAGAAGCTGCCCCGCGCGCCCAGCAGCTCCATGGCGTTCTGCGCCGCCAGCCGCAGCACGTCGTCGGGCTCCAGCGACGAGACCAGCGCGCGCCCCATCTCGCGCAGCGCGCGGCTTTCTTCCGCGCGCAGGGCGGCGTTGGCGGCGGCGTGCTCGGCCTCGGTGGTGCGCTCGATGAGGGCGCGCTCCAAGCGGAGGCGGTCGGTGATGTCGTAGATGGCGACCATCCCCCGCTCCACCCGCCCCGCCGCGTCGCGCAGGGGTACGCCGGAGCTGAGCACCGTGCGCTCGGTGCCGTCGGCCTGGCGCACCACCAGCTCCACGTCGCGCGTGGCCTCGCCGGCCAGGGCGCGGGACAGCGGCAGCTCCTCCGGCGGAAACGGCTCGCCGGTGGGGCGAAAGAGCGGCCAGCGCGCGGCGTACTCGTCCAGCGAGCCCGTGGCCAGCGCCTCGGCGTCGCCGCCGCCCAGCGCCAGGGCGGCGGGGTTCAGGTAGGAGATGCGCCCGTCCGGCGCATCCGCCACGATCACGCCCATCGGCAGCGTGTCCAGCACCTCGAACAGGGCGCGGCGCTCGGCCTCGACCCGCTGGCGCCCCCGCACCAGCGCGGTGACCTCCACGGCCATGATCAGCAGGGCGCGCACGCCCTCGCCCGCATCGCCGGGCACCGGCTTTACGGTCAGCCGGAACCAGGCGGGGCCGCGGCTGAACCCCTGGTACAGGAACTCCTCGCTCTCGTACGCCTCGCCCGTGTCGCGGATGGTTTCCAGCATGTGCTGCACGCCGCTTTCCTCGTACGCGGGGAGCATCCGCGAGATGGGGTGGCCCACCGCGGCGCCGGGCTGGTTCCACGGCGGGTCCAGCAGCGCGGAGTACGCCTCGTTGGCCTCGAGCGCCACCATGGTGCGCGCGTCCAGCAGCGCCAGGGCCACGGGCGCGCCCGAGACGATGGTGCCCAGCCGCTGCTCCCGCTCCTCCAGCGAGCCGTGCGCCTCGGCCACGCGGCGCTGCAGCTCTTCCACCTCCACCTGACGGGTGACGTTGCGCAGCTGCAGGCGCAGGTCGCCGCCGTTCAGCGGCTCGGTCGACACCTCCCACACGTGCGGCACCCCGGGCCGCCGGTCGAAGCGGAAGGTGACCGGCGTGCCGGCTTCCATCGCCCGGCGCAGCTGGTCGGCCTCGGGGACCTGGTCCCACCCCGGGATGGCGTCCCAGAAGGTTTCCACGCCGTCGCGGCCGCCCATCAGGTTCAGGATCTCCAGCAGCGAGGCGTTGGCGTAGCGAAAGCGCCAGTCGGCCGAAAGCACGGCCACGCCGTCCCGGGCTCGCCCGAACTGCGCGTCGTGGTCGCGGATGCGTGCCTCTGGAGTCGGGCTCACGGGATGTGCACGGAGAGTGGTGGGGCCGGCGGTTTCGCGGCGTTCCGGGGCGGCAAGATCACGGCCAGAGGGTGAGCGGGTGAAGGGGTGAAGGGGTGAAGGGGTGAAGGGGTGAACGGGTGAACGGGTGAACGGGTGAACGGGTGAACGGGTGAACGGGGTCGGGCGATACTCCGTGGCTGACTCGCGCACCCATACCATGTCATCCTGAGGCCCGGGCACGCAGAGCCATCTGTCGCGCGAGGGGTCGCAGGGCCGAAGGATCTACTCTCCGCCTGCTGGAAGCTGGACGCGGCAGCCCGCACGGAACCCGCGGCCATGACGCGGCCGGACAAAGCCGATGGCCCGGCGCGCCGGAGCCGAACCCGACCCCCAAACCGTGTCATCCTGAGGCCCGGCCACGCAGCATCTGTCGCGTGAGGGGTCGCAGGGCCGAAGGATCTGCTCTCCGCCTGCTCAAACGCGGACGCGGCAGCCCGCACGGAACCCGCGGTCGTGATACGGCCGGACAGAGCCGATGGCCCGGCGCGCCAGGGCCGGTTCCGATCAGCCCGTACCTGGATCGGTGGATGGGTGATTGGGAAAGAACGAGCCGCCCTCCCGGGGTGCGGGAGGGCGGCGGGCTTCAGGACGGTGGATGGATGTGGATCAGTGGCGCAGCGTAAGGCCTACGGCAACGCCGCCGTTGGTGGCCGGCACAAGGGTGACCGGGGCGCGGTCGCGGGCGGGCCGGCGGATGCCAGTGACGATGCCGTAGAGGGCGCCGATCCCCGCGCCGACGATCGCACCGGCGCCGGTGGTCAGGGCGATCTCCTCTTCCCGCGAGAAAAGGCACCAGTCCTCGACTTCCCCGCATCCATCCGACGCAAGCGTCCCGATGATCAGCCCCGCGCCGGCGCCAGCGAGCGCTCCCACACCCGTGCTCACCAGCACCCGGCGAACGGAGATGCGCGGCGCGCCCGCGGCGGTGCGCTCGTCCACGTCCGGCACCAGCGACGCAGGGAGCGGCGCGATGGCGGACGCGGCGTAGGGGAGATCGACCGTCTGCGCGGCCGCGGCAGTGGCGTAAGTGGAGGCGAGTACGAGGGCCGCGAAGGTGATCTTGAATCGCATGTGGATGATGTACGCTGGTCCAAAGGCAGGTTCAGTCCGCGAACGCGCGGACGATGGATTCTACATACCGCCCGATTCCGGCAAAAGGTTCACGCACCAACCCCGCACGCACTCTCGCACTCTCGCACTCTCGCACTCCCGCACTCCCGCACTCCCGCACTCCCGCACTCCCGCACTCCCGCACTCCCGCACTCCCGCACTCCTGTCGGGCAATCCACCACGGAAGGCGGGTCATGTTCCCTATCCTGTGCGGGGTGACGGGCGATTAGCTTGCCGTCAGCGTCCGGCGCGTGCCGGGCGCACGGCATCGGCAGGAGGAGGCGGCGATGATGGATGCGGGGGGTTCGGCCATCGTGGTCGGCGGGGGGATCGGCGGGCTGTCGGCGGCCATCGCGCTGCGCCGCGCGGGGGTGCAGGCCGACGTGTACGAGCGCGCGCCGGAGCTGCGCGAGGTGGGCGCCGGCATCAGCCTGTGGCCCAACGCCACCCGCCAGCTGCGCCGCTGGGGGCTGCTGGACGAGATCCTGCGCCGCGGCTTTCGCTTTGGCGGCGGCGAGATGCGCACGCCGCGCGGCACGGTGCTGACGGCGATCCCGTTCCCCGCCGCCGACGCGCCCGGCGTGCTGATTCACCGCGCGGACCTGCACGCGGTGCTGGCGGACGCGCTGCCGCCCTGGGCCGTGCGCACCGGCGCGGAGTTCCAGCGGCTGGTGGATTCGCCCGATGGCGTGGAGGCCGACTTCGGTGAGGCGGGGACGGTGGAGGGCGCGTTCCTGGTGGGCGCGGACGGCCTGTGGTCCGCCGTGCGCCGCCAGGTTCTGGGCGACGGCGAGCCCGTGTACCGCGGCTATCCCGTCTGGCGCGGCGTGGCGCCGGTGGGGACGTCGGAGTGGAACACGCTCACCGAGACGCTGGGGCGCGGGCTGCGCTTTGGCATCGTGCCCATTGGCGGAGGGCGCGTGGCGTGGTGGGCCACGGCGAACGAGGCGGAGCGGGCGGAGGACGCGGCGGAGGGGCGCAGGGCCAAGCTGCTGCGCCTGTTTGGCGACTGGCACCGGCCGATCCCGCAATTGATCGAGGCCACGCCCGACGACGAGATCCTGAAGAACGGCACCTACGACCGTCCGCCGGTGCGCCGCTGGGGCCGCGGCCGCGTGACGCTGCTGGGCGACGCGGCGCATCCCACCACGCCCAACCTGGGGCAGGGCGGGTGCATGGCCATCGAGGACGCCGCCGTGCTGGCCCGCTGCCTGTGCGAGACGGACGACGTGCCCGCCGCGCTGCGTGCCTTCGAGGCGCGCCGCTTTCGCCGCACCGCGTGGATCACGCGCGAGTCGCTGCGCTACGGCCGGGTGGGCCAGTGGCAGCACGCGGCGGCGGTGCGGATGCGCGAGATGATCTTTCGCGCCACTCCCGCCGCCGTCGCGCGGAGCACGATGGGCCGGATGTTCGCGTTCGATACGTAGGGAGGTGGGGCAAGCTGGGGTTGAGGCAAGCTGGGGTTGAGGCTCGACGAAGGAAACCGAACTGGCGCCCGACAGGGCCCTCTCCCCCGCCGACTTCGCCGCTCGTTCCTCGCGGCTCGCGGCGACCCCTCCCCCAACCCCGGGGGAGGGGTTTTCCGTTTCCTCGGCACTGGACCGCATCAACCAGGACTCCCCACTCGACAAACCCCTCCCCCGCAGTTTGGGGGAGGGGTCGACCGCCGTCGCGAGGAACGAGCGAAAGGCCGGTCGGGGGAGAGGGCCCCGCGGGTCGCGACGAGCTTCACCCCTTCACCCCTTCACCCCTTCACCCCTTCACCCCCTACCGCACCAGGTGAAACCGCTCCTGGCGCGAGAGCACCCAGCGGCGCGTACCGCCGGCGTCCAGCCAGGCTTCCTCTTCCAGCGCCATCCGCACCGGCTGTCCGTTCCACTCGGGCACGGGCGTGGTGGCCTGCAGCTCGATGGAGAACCACGCGTTCGGACGCAGCGCCACGTCGCCGCGGCCCACGACGCCCTCCTGCCGGTCCCACAGGCCGATGGTGGGGCCCGCGCCGTGGCCGTGGTCGCCCACCGGGTGCGTGTAGACGGTGCCGTCGATGCCCTCGGCGCGCATCCGCTCGCGCGTGCTCCGCAGCACCTCGTTCCCCGTGCGGCCGGGCCGCATCTCTTCCAGCAGCAGGTCCTGCAGGCGGTTGGCGCGGCGCAGGGCGGCGTACAGGCCGGCGGGCGCATCCCTCTCGCCCTCGCGCAGCACGTATCCCATGTGCTGCGTATCGGTGTTCAGCCCCAGCGCCGTGATGCCGAAGTCCGTGTGCAGCACGTCGCCGCGCAGGATGACGGGATTGGCCGAATCCCCCATCTCCACCCCCGCCCGCTGCACCGTGACGGACGGCTGGAACCAGGTGCCGACACCCAGATCGTTCAGCCGCTGCCGCATCCACCACACCACGTCCTCCGTCCGCGTGCGGCCGGGGGTGACCACCTCGGACGAGAACGCCGTCCGGATGACGTCGTGCGCCAGCCGCTGCATCTGAACGTACGTGGGCATCATCTCCGGCAGGCGCTCTTCGATGTAGTGCAGCGCCAGCAGCTCGCGCCGCACGACGCGGTCGCGGTAGACGGGCGGCAGCGCGGCCTGCATCTGCTCCCACTCACCGGCCGTCAGCCCGTCCGAAAAGGCGTGCGTGTGCGAGATGTTGACGGCGATGGTGCGCGGGTCGCACGCCTGGACGACGGGCGCCAGCAGCCGCCACTGCTCCGGGCCGTACGGCTCGGCGGGGCGCACCGTGGCGCCGGCCGTGCCGGTGGCGGCGTCCGGGTCGCGCACCACGCGGTACAGTCCGCCCTGCGTGCTGCCGCCGATGGCGATGCGCTCCACGCCGCGCTCCGGCCCGCGGTCGCAAAAGACGTAGATGGTCCGCCGCCGCGCCGCCATGGTCGTGGGCGAGACGATGGACCAGAACACCGGGTCTTCCGCGTACTCGCGCACGGGGATGATCCACATCTGCACGCCCTGCTCGCGCATTACCCGCGGCAGCACGCGCTCCAGCCGCAGCCGCAGCCATTCCTGCCGCACCTGCGCCTGCTCGCGCAGCGTGCCGAAGGGGCGCTGCTCCTGCGCGAGGGCGGGTGCGGCGGCGAGGGCGAGCGTCAGGGCGAGAAGGAGGATGCGAGGCATGGGAGTGCGTGAGTGCGGGAGTGCGTGAGTGCGTGAGTGCGTGAGTGCGTAAGTGCGTAAGTGCGTAAGTGCGAGCTACGAACGGGATCGGGCTGTGGCGGCGGGGCCTTCACCCGCTCGCTCAGGCCCGCACCCTCTCCCACCAGCGGGAGAGGGTATAAACGTCGCAAATGCTTGCTGCGCGTGCCCTGGGATGCCGCGGTAGACGCCTTCACTGGTCGCACGCCCGGGCTGTCATTCCGAGTGGAGCGCACCACGTGGACCCGTCCGGCGCCCAACCTGCTGCGCGCGGCCGAGGAATCTACCGTCCAGCTGCTCGTGGCGCGCCCGAATCGCCAGGGACCCTCGGCCTCGAGCAGGTGAAGCCCCGTTCGGTGAGCGCAGCGAGCCGAGACGGGGCTTATCGCCTTCCCAGCAGCGGGTTTACCCGCTCATCACCCGCTCATCTCCGCGCTCGCCGGCCGCTCATCGCCCCCGCCCCACCCGCACATCGCCGGCCGCCGATCACCCCTCGTCCAGCCGCCGGTACATCACGCGGTCGGTCTGGCGGTCGGTGCCTACGATGAACTCGTGGCTCCCCACGTCGCTGAAGCCGCGCTTCCTGTAGAACGCCATCGCGCGGTGGTTGCGCTCCCACACGCCCAGCCACAGGGCGCGCCCGCCCAGCTCCCGCGCCGCGTCGAACACCGCGTCCATCAGCCGCTGCGCCACGCCACGCCCGTGCCACGGCTGGTCCACGTAGAACCGCGCGATCTCGATCACGTCCGGCACGTCGCGCACCGGCTGGGCGGGCTGCCCCGCGCGCACCTGCGCGTAGCCCGCCGGCACACCGCCGATCTCCGCCAGCAGCGTGATCATCTGCGGGTCCGCGATCTCGGCCGCCTGCTGATTGGCGCCGTAGACCTTTGCGGTGTACATCGCCACGTCTTCCGGATGGTTGTCCGCGGCAAAGGCCTCCATGAACGTGCGCAGCGCAAGCTCCGCCACCACGGGTGCATCGGCGGCAACGGCGCGTCGGATCGTCAACTCGGGATCGGTGGTCATCGGCGCGGGAGCGGGTGGAACGGGATCAGAGCGGATGAGGATTTCCCCGCCGCGGCGCCCGGCGCAAGGGCAATCATCGGTCCCATCACTTTACCGCGGACGCCATTCGGGTGCAGATTGGTGTCGGCGCCGACGAAACGCCGTTGCAGGCTATTCCCTGTTCCCTATTCCCTCTCCCCTCGTGCCTCTCGTTCCCCAGGACCCGGACTACGAAGCACGCGTCCGCCAGAGCTTCGCGAAGCAGCGGGTGATGGAGACGATCGGCGCCAGACTGGTGCGGGTGGCGCCGGGCGAGGTGGACATCGAGCTGCCGTTTCGCGAAGACCTTACGCAGCAGAACGGCTTTCTGCACGCGGGGATCGTGGGCACGGTGCTGGACAGCGCCGCGGGATACGCCGCGTTCACGCTGATGCCGGCGGAAGCCGGGGTGCTGAGCATCGAGTTCAAGGTGAACCTGCTGGCGCCCGCGCGCGGCGAGCGCGTGATTTCGCGGGCGCGGGTGGTGCGCGCGGGACGCACCATCACCGTCTGCACGGCGGACGCGTTCGCGGTGCAGGACGGCGCCGAGCGCCACGTATCCACCATGACCGCCACCATGATGACCGTCGCCGGCCGCGAGAATGTCACCGGCTGACCGTCGAGCCCGATCTTCCTGAACCGCCGCGGACCGGGCGAATCCTCCGCGTCCTGATTCTTTCCACCGAACCCCATCCGCCGATGCGTACGCTTCTTCGCCCGCTCCTGATCCTGGCCGCCCTGGTGGCCGCGGCGCCGCTGGCCGCGCAGGACTCCACCATCGTGGTGGTGGTCCGCCACGCCGAAAAGGCCGTGGTCGAGGCCGGCAACAACGATCCGCCGCTCAGTGAGGCCGGCGAGGCGCGCGCCGTGGCGCTGCTGGAGGCGCTGGAGGGAATCAACTTCGACGCCGCGATCGGCACCGACCGCCAGCGTACGCACGCCACGGCGGGGCCGGTGACCCTGGCGAACGGCCTTGGGTCGGAAGTGGTGTCGCTGCGGCACGGTGCGGCGCACGTGGACTCGGTGGTGGCGGCGGTGCGCCGGCACGTGGGGCGGCACAACGTGCTGGTGGTGGGGCACAGCAACACGGTGCCGGCCATCGTGCACGCGCTGGGCGGGCCGCGGCTGCCGGACCTGTGCGAGGCGCAGTACTCCAACCTGTACATCCTGGTGTTCAAGCCCGGCGCCGAGCCGCGCTACGAGCACCGCACCTACGGCGCCCCCGATCCCCAGGGCGCCGACGTCTGCCCGCCGCACCCGTAGGCGGTTTTGGCGGATGAACGCGAGCCGGCCGCGCCCCAGACGGGCGCGGCCGGTTTCTCGTGTTCCAATCCAGCGGCCTGCCGGATGAAACCAGGCTGTCATTCCGAGGCCCGGCCGCACTGCCACCAGACGAATGCGCCGCGGGTTGCAGGGCCGAGGAATCTACTCTCGGCCTGCTCGAGGCCGGACGCGGCAGCCCGCGCCATGCATGCGGCGGCGCAACCGCCAGACGGGGCCAGCCCGGGGTGTCGCGGCGGGCCACGAGGAGACGGACAGTAGATTCCTCGGTCGCGCGCCAGGTCTGGAGTGGAGGACGGTTAGACCGGATCTGACAAAACTGTCATTCTGAGGGAGGCGTCGCACCGTGCTCTGCTTTACCCAGGAGCATGGCGCCGACCGAAGAATCTTTATCCGAAGCGGCAGGATCTTTCCGTCACGCGGGTTTCCCGGGCTCTGCCCGGGAGAGGATTCCGCGCGAGGGGAGAAAGATTCTTCGGTCGCGCCACAGGCTCCGCGACGTTCCCGAGACCGCAGGGTGGGCGCTCCCTCAGAATGACAGGTGTTGTTCCGGATTCGGTAGTACGCCCGGCGCTCCCTCGGAATGACAGATCGGGACGTGCGGCCGGTGTGGGAGGCGCGCCATCGAATCCTGCCGTTCAGAAAAGGTCAGCGCGCCGACGGAAGGATCTCGCCGACATAAGGAAAGGGGCCGGCTCCACGTCGTGAAGCCGGCCCCGTCGCAGGGCGAAGCAGGTCCTTCGGTCGCGCGCAATCGGTTGTGTGGCGTCTGTGTGCACGTGGTGCGCTTCCTCAGGAAATCATTCCTTTGCGAGAATTGGCGAATCGGCCACCACTCTCCGTCACGGCGCGAAGAACTGGGCGAAGGTGTAGATCAGCAGGCCCACCAGGCCGCCCACCAGCGTGCCGTTGATGCGGATGTACTGCAGGTCCTTGCCGATCTGCAGCTCGATCTTCTGCGTGGTGTCTTCCGGATCCCACGCGGCCACGGTGGTCTCGATCAGCGCGGCGACCTCGTGCCGGTACTGCTCCACCACGTACAGCACCGCCTGCTCCACCCACCCGTTCACCTTCGCCAGCAGCTCCTCGTCCTCGGTGAGCGACGCGCCGAAGCGGGTGACGGCGTGGCCCACGCGGCGGCGGAACTCGCTCTGCGGGTCGGCGCTGTGGCGCAGCACCGAGCCCTTGACGTCGGCCCAGAGCGAGCCCGAGTAGCCGCGGACCGCCGGGTGCCGCAGCACCTCTTCCTTGAACTCCTCGCCCCGGGCAATCATCTCGGGCGAGCTCTTGAGCCGCTCCACGAACTCGCCCACCGCCTCGTTGAAGCGGTGGCGCAGCGGATGGTCGGGGTCGTTGTTCACCTCGTGCAGCGTGTTCTCGACGCTGCGGACGATCTTGTTGTAGATCTGGTCGTCCACCGCCGTGGGCATCCACCACGGCGTCTCGCTGCGGATCTTGGTGCGCAGCGCGTCGCGGTTCTCGTCGAACAGCCGCCCGAACAGGCGGATGGCGCTGTCCAGCAGCTCCTGGTGCCGGTTGTCGGCGGTCACCAGCGACAGCACGGTGCCCATCAGCGGCGCCACCTGGGTGGCCCGCACCCGGCTGATGAGGCTGGTCTCGATGATCTCCTGGATCTCCTCGTCGCGCAGCACCTGCACCAGGCCGCTGACCCCGGCGGCGGCGTGCTTGCCCACCGTGTCGCCGTGGTCAGGATTGGCCAGCCACTCCGCCAGCTTCTTTGCCACGTTGGCCGAGCGGATGCGGGCCACGATCACCGCCGGCGCCAGGAAGTTGTTCTGGACGAAGTTGCCCAGGCTGATGCCGATGCGCTCCTTGCGCGTGGGGATGATGGCGGTGTGCGGAATGGGAATGCCCAGCGGATACCGGAACAGCGCCGTCACCGCGAACCAGTCGGCGATGGCGCCCACCATGGCGGCCTCGGCGGTGGCGCGCACGTAGCCCAGCCCCGGCCAGCGGTGCTCCAGGAAGCTGGTGACGATGAACACCAGCGTGGCGAACGCCAGCAGCCCGGTGGCCAGGCGCTTCATCTTGATGAGCGCCGCGCGTTTTTCTTCCTCGTCGCGCAGCGGCGGCAGGGTAAGCTTGCCGATTTCCAACGGAAGTGCCTAGTGCCTAGTGCCCGGTGCCCAGGAAAGCGGATTTCGCCCCGCTCCGTGGAAGAATGCGTGCCACTCTACGCGTGCCACCCCGCCGCGCGTTTCGACGGGGATGAAAAACGGGTCACGCGGGGCGGATGACCGCATCCGCCTCACCCTTCGGCGATGCGCTCCTCGTCCGCGTCCCACCGCCACGGCACCTCGCGGCCGGCCAGGTGCACGCCGCCGATCCAGCGGTCCGTGCCGTTCATCCACAGCGCGTCCGCGCGGCCCCACAGCACCTCGCGCCCCGCGTCCGTGATCCGCGCGCGGCGGCGCATGGATACCCTTGGCTCGCTGCCCTCCCCGTCGCCTTCCCAGGCCAGCAGCGGCTCCGCGCCGGCGGCCAGCCGCTCCACGTATCCCATCCACGACGCGTCCCCCAGCCACACCGCGTCCTCCACGTCGTGGTGCGCGGCGGGATAGGCGTCCGCCAGCGTGCGCGGGCCGGCGGAAAAGGCGATCAGGATCTGCTCCTCCGATCGCGAAAGCCCGCTGCCGGTCGCGGGATACTCCTCCAGCAGCCGGAACAGCGCCGCCGGCAGGTGCGGCAGCGCGTCCGCACTCTCCGCGTAGAGGACGGCCTCGAGCTGGCGCGGGTCCGTGCCGCGGAACGCGTCCCACGCCCGGCGACCCAGCGCCAGCTGTGCGCGCGTCACGGGCTGCCGCGCATCGAACAATTCCCGCGCGCGCTGGGCGGTGATGCCGCCCAGGTACTCCGGCGGGTTGATGAGGGTAAGCCGGGGGTGCGGATGGTCCGCGAACCAGTCCAGCAGCTGGATGAGCTGCAGCTGGTCGTACAGGTCGTGCTCGAACCACAGCACCACCTCGTCCTCCTTCCCCGCCGCGGCCAGCGCGCCGTCCCGCCCGGCGAACTGGCGGCGCACCTCGTCCGCCGGCCCCCAGCCCAGCGACGCGATGTAGTCCGCGCGCACCTCGCTGAGCCGCGGCAGCGGCAGGCCGCCGGGGACGGGCCCCTCGTGCAGCACGTCGCGCCAGGGAAGGACGCCGCCTTCCACCCCCACGGCGCGGATGGGCCCCACCGCGGCGTCGCCGTTGGTGACGTGCAGCATCTACACGTTCAGCGGCTTGTCTCCCGGCTCCGCCCAGCCGGGGCGGCCGCGCATCTCCAGCGCCAGCGCCGAGCCGGCGGACTCCGTCATCAGCACCGTCTGGTCGGCGCGCGTCACGTACATGCACTTGTACAGCCCGGCGCCCTCGCGCGTCACGCCGCGCTTCTTGAGCGCGTCCAGCGCGCCCTCCACCTCGCGAAGGGCGTCGCCGCCCTTGATGAACACGTGATACGGCTCGCTCATCCGCCTTCCCCGCCTCCGTTCCGTTCGCCGTCCCCGCCGTGGCGCGGGGGAAAGAGGGTTTCCATCAGCCCCGGACCGCGCCCGCGCCGAACGCGAAACACGTCCGCGACCACGGCGTCGCCATCCTGCCGGCGCGGACCGCCGCTGTCGTAGACCACCAGCACCTCGCGGGTGCGTCCGCCAAAGTCCTCCAGGCAGCAGATGCCTTCGGGGTGGTCCGCGCCGCCGTCCACGTCGTGCGGCAGGTCCAGCAGCTTTTCCAGCGTGTCGCGGGCGGTGATGGAATCCGCCTCCAGCTTGACCGCGCCGGGCCAGCGAAAAAGGGTGGCCGGCGCGCGGACGCCCATGGTGGGCCCGGCGAGCACCAGCAGGTCGTCGCCGTCCGCGGTGATCTCGCGCACGCCCAAGCCGTCCAGGTCGAGAAAGTGCTTGCGGTAGCGCCGCCCCTCCGGCCCGATCTTCTTGAGCTTCAGGCGCTCCGGGCGGTCCGTGGGCACCGGCTCCACCTCCAGCACCACCGCCCAGCCGCGGACCACGGGGCCGCGCAGCCCCAGGAACAGCCGCCCGCCCGCCGCGGCCAGCCCCTCCACGTCGAAGCCGTTGTCCTTGCCCGGCAGCTTCAGGTAGCGCCGCAGGTGCTCGTCCTCGCGCACGGCGCGCATCAGCGCGCTGCGCTGGCCCTTGCCGCGCAGCCGGGCGGAGGTGAGGGTGGAGGACGGGTCGCGCGGGTCGGCGCAGGACCGGCGGGGCACCAGGCCGCCGCCCTCCGCGTCCTCTTCCAGCGGAATGCGGGCGAGCAGGTAGCGGTTCTCGTCCTCGTCCACGTCCGCCAGCGCCGCGAAGGCCTTTTCCACGCCCTCGTCCGGATCGGGCTTGCCGCGCTTGCGGCCGTGGCTCCCCACCATCCACAGGTACGGCGGCGCCCAGGCCAGCCCCTCCACGTCCACCTCGGCGTCGTCGTCGCCGGGCAGGTCCAGCACGTCGGCCAGGCGATACGTCCGGTGCTCGGCGTAGCGGCCGGCGCCGTGGTCGGTGACGCGCTCCAGGGTGGCGGTCTCGTCGCACCCCAGCCACAGGTGCGGCCCGGTCTGCACCACGGCGGACAGGCTCTCGCGGATGTCGCGCGCCTCCAGGTCGCCCTCGGGCGGGCGGGTAAGGGCGATGCGGACGTTGGACTGCGGCTCGCTCATGGCGGTGTTCCGACGGTTCAGCGGGTGGGGCGGGCGCGGCCGCGGCCTTCCCGCGTGCGGACGATGAGAATGTCCGTCTCCGCGCTCCTGAACTGCACCAGCGTACGCGATTCCCGGTCCATCCAGTACGTCGCGGGCGCGCCGGCGTGCGTCACCCGCACACGCCACGTGGGCACGGCACGGCCCCCCGGGTCCAGCACCAGGTCCTCCGCCGCCTCCACCTCCACGTCCATCGTGCCCAGGCCCTCGTCGGGGTCGTACAGGGCCAGCCGGGCCGTGTAGCCGGCGGCCAGGGGAAGGGCGCCCAGCAGCAGGTCGGTGGTGCCGCCCAGAAAGACCGGCTCCGCGATCGGAACGGTTTCGGCCGTGTCGGCGCCGGACCGGTCGTGGTACACGGTCCGTACGCCCCCGCCGACGAACTCCATCGACACCGCCTCGCGATCCGTGGACCGGACCAGCCGCAGCGGCGCCAGCGTGCCGCGGTGCAGGATGAACGAATCCACCTGCACCAGCAGGGCGTCCATCCACGTTTCCTCGGTGCGGACCAGGGCGGGCGTTCCGTCGACCGTGGCCAGGCGGGTGCGCAGCATCATCTGGCCCATCGGCGCGTCGTCTTCGCTCCCCAGGTGGATGTCGTACCCCTCGGCGCCTTCCGCGAGTACCGCGGTGACCTGCGCGTCCCCGGGACGAAGGAGCTGCGCGGCCGCGGCGGGCGCGCCGGCGCAGGCCAGGAGCAGGGCGGCGGCGAGGGGGTGGATGCGCATCGGGAGCTTTCGCGGACGGGGTCGCGCACGGTGGACCGGCGCGGATTGTAGCGCGGCGCGCCCGGGGCGGAAAGCGGGGGGCTTGAATCATCCGTTCCGCGACGTAAATTGGTTGTCCTCCCCTCCGCATTCCCCGACGCCCCGGAGCAGACCCATGCAGGACCGGATCTATCGCATCCTTCCCTACGCCGCCCTGGCGGTCGCCGCGGCGCTGGTGGTGCTGCTGGGCTGGCAGAAGCGCGGCCTGATCACCGACCTGGAGCAGGCGCAGTACCAGCTGCGCGAGGCGCGCACCATGCCCATCCGCGGGATGTGGATGCCGGCATTCCAGGCGCCCACGCTCGAAGGCCAGCAGGCCACCATCGGCGAGGTGCAGGGCGAGGGGCGGCAGGTGCTGATGATGTACACCACGTCGTGCCCCTTCTGCCTGAGCAGCATTCCCGCCTGGAAGCAGATCAAGGCCGCCACCGACACCATGACCAGCATTCGCGCGGCCGTGTACGGCGTGTCGCTGGATTCCGTGAACGTGACGCGCGAGTACATCGCCAAGCACCAGCTGCCGTACCAGACGGTGCGCTTTCCGGACGAGAAGGTGGCGGGGATGTACCGCGCGGGGACGGTGCCGGTGACGCTGGTGCTGGACGAGCGCGGCCGCACCATCTACTCGCGCACGGGCGAGCTCAAGGACCCGGCGGCCATCGACTCGGTGATGCAGGCCATCCGCTGGCGCCCCGCCCCCCAGCCCGCCGACAGCGCGCGTCCTGCCGCTCCGGCGGCTCCGGCGGCTCCGGGCCAGGCGGGCCAGCAGGCGCAGCCGGCCAAGGCGGCTCCGGCGGCGCGGTAGGGACCTGACCTCTGCCCCTCCCCCGACCTCTTATCGCAAAGTGGGCGAGGAGAGGGGGAGAACTTCGGTAGTGATTCGGAGGGGTCGAGCTGCGCCGGCAGGGCGCCCCCTCCGCTCGCTTAGGCTCGCACCTCCCCCAAGTTTGGGGGAGGTTTGTTGTTTCCGACGGTATGGGGGCTCGTCGAAAGACGTTGGTCTGCGTCCGAAGGGGTGCCCCTCCCCCGGCCCCTCCCCGTTCGTTCCTCACGGAGAGGGGAGAATTCGATCCCACTTCGAATATCTTGTCGTGCGCGTCACCCCCCCCGCGCGGTTTGCGGGGGAGGGCCGGGGGGGGCGGCTCACCCTCCCGCGCCAGCCCTGCCGAAGCGCCCCACCGCCAGCCCCACCCCCAACCTCCCCCAGCAGTTTTGGGGGAGGTGGGCGAGTAATGCGAGCCCGGAGGGGGCGCCCGCCCCTCGCGCCCAGCCCTGCCGAAGCGCCCCGCAGGTCCGTGCCGAACTTCGGCGTCGCTCCCAACCTTCCCCTCGCGTCACCCTCCCCGCGCTGTTTGGAGCCCGGAGGGTCGCGCCGCATCTTCCCCATCCACCGCCAAGGGCGCAGATTCGTCGCCCACAACACCACACGGGAGGCGGGATGGGCGATCGGGACGGGATTCTGCGGCGGACGGAGGCGTTCGTGCGCGAGCGGATGCACGCGGAGGGCTCGCACGACTGGTGGCACGTGGACCGGGTGCGGCGCACGGCGCTGCGCCTGGCCGGCGAAGAGGGCGCGGACCCGTACGTGACGGAGCTCGCGGCGCTGCTGCACGACGTGGCCGACCACAAGTTCCACGACGGCGACGAGACGGCCGGCCCCCGGGCGGCCCGCGCCTGGCTGGCAAGCGCCGGCGCGGACGCGGAGACCGTCGAGCACGTGTGCGCCATCATCGCCGCGCTGTCGTACAAGGGCGCCGGTGTGCCGACGCCGATGGCCAGCCCCGAGGGCGCGGTGGTGCAGGACGCCGACCGGCTGGACGCCATCGGTGCCATCGGCATCGCGCGGGCGTTTGCGTACGGGGGCAGCCGCGGCCGTCCGCTGCACGAGCCCGGCGAAGCGCCGGAACTGCACGACAGCTTCGACCGCTACAAGGCGAGCACCGGCGCCAGCATCAACCACTTCCACGAAAAGCTGCTGCTGCTGCGCGACCGGATGAACACCCCCGCCGCCCGCCGCATCGCGGAAGGCCGCCACCGCTTCATGCAGGAGTACCTCGACCGCTTCCACGCGGAGTGGGACGGCACGGACGAGCCGGCGTAGGCGCGTTCGACCAGATCCGCAAAAGACTGGGGGTACAGAGGAACAGAGGTAGTGAAGAGAGGAGCAGAGGCCCGAAACGACGGCTCCTCTGCACCTCTCTTTTGGACCTCTGTTCCTCTGTACCCCACCAACTCGTCAGTCCGTCGACGCTTCAGAAGTTCGGGAGCTACCGTTGATCAGAGCGCGCCCTTTTCCCACGGGCCCCAGATGGCGTAGGTGCCTCCGGCCAGGGTGGTGGTGGCGCTAGTGCCGCCCTGGATGTTGAAGAACAACGTGCGGCCGTTGGGGCTGAAGCACGCGCCCGCCGTCTCGGCGCTGGGGCCGGCGGTGCGGACGAAGTCGAAGATCTTTCCATCCGTCGTCAACCCGCGGACGAACTGCTCGCCCCCGCCATCCTCGCACAGCACCAGGCCGCCGCGGGGGCTCACGCACAGGTTGTCGGGGCTGTCCAGCACGTCGCGCGACGGCGACTCGAAGATCAGCGTGAGCGTGCCGCCGTCCGCGTTGCCCGGGCGGTAGCTCCACACCTGCCCGGCGCCCGCGTTGCCGCCGCTGGTGGCGTTGAAGTACACGTTGCCCTCGCCGTACCAGCACCCCTCCAGCCGCTGGAACACCGCCCCGCCCCGCGCCCACCCCTGCTGGAACACGGCGGACAGGTTCGCCTCCGCGGCCGCCGGATCGGGATCGGGGATGTCGACCCATCCGGCCTCCAGCGAGGCGCCCACCGTCTGCCCGCTGGCGGTGACGTAGTTGGGCCGCCCGCGCACGGCCAGCATCTGCAGCCGCCCGCCCGCCGCCAGGTTCCCCGGCTGCGCGGGGAGAAAGCGGTAGAACCCCGCACCCTTTCCGGCGGCGACGGCGGGATCGTAGGTCACGTCCTCCGTCAGGTAGACGGTGCCGGAGCGCGGGTCCACCGCCATCGCCTCGTGGACGAATCGGCCCATCGCGCGCAGCGGCACGGGCTCCACCTCGGCGTCCGCACTGGCCGGCACCTCGAAGCAGTAGCCGTGCGCCCGCTCGTAGCCGGACGCGGGCCCCACCGTCGTCTCCTCGCAGGTGATCCACGATCCCCACGGGGTGGGGCCGCCGGCGCAGTTGGTGTGCGTGCCGCTCAGGCTTACGAACTCGCGCGCCAGCTCCACGGACCCGCCGCGCGACTGCCGCACCTCCAGCGTCGTGGTGCCGCCGCCCGCCTTGCGGTCGTACGCGCGCACGCCGGGGCCCAGCAGCCGCGCGCTGGCGGCCGCGTCGCGGATCTCGTGGTTGCGCACCAGCCGCACCGCGCCGTTCCCCGCGTCGAAGGCCGCCATCCCATCCACCCCGTACTGCACCGTCAGCGCGGGGTTCACCAGCGACGGCGCGCGCGTGGTGCTGAGCTTGCGGACGGTGAACCCCTCCGGAACCCACAGCTCGGGGACGTCCGTGCTCTGCATCAGCGGCCCATAGCCTAACGCGCGCGGCATGGCGCCGGTGGCGGCCGAGCAGGCCGAAAGCCCCAGCAGCGAGGGCGCCACCAGCGCGGTGCCGCCCAGCGCGGCGGCCTGGCGGATGAAGGCGCGGCGGTCGAGATCATGCGTCATGCGATTGCCTGCGGTACCGCGGGTGTCGGTCGATGGGGTCCGTAGACGATTTACGCCATTGCGCGTCACGGGGCCAGTGCCGCGGCGTCACGCGACGGTAGCGGCGGGCTGATCGATGGAAACGAAAGGAAGCGGATGAGCGGGCGGGGGATGGAGGGGCGCGTCTGCGTGATCACGGGCGCCACGGCGGGGCTGGGGCAGGCGGCGGCGACGGAGCTGGCGCGGCGTGGCGCCACGGTGGTGCTGGTCGCGCGCAGCCCGGAGCGCGCGGAGAACACGCGCAAGGCGGTGGTGCGCGCCGCCGGGCACGACCGCGTGCACGTGGTGCGGGCGGACCTGGCCGTGCAGGCGCAGGTGCGCGCGGCCGCGGCGGAGATCATGGAGCGCTGGCCGGCGGTGCACGTGCTGATCAACAACGCCGGCGTCTACACGCGCACGCTGCAGCTTACGCCGGACGGCATCGAAACCCAGTGGGCGGTGAACCACCTCGCCCCCTTTCTGCTCACCAACCTGCTGCTGGACCGGCTGCGGGCCAGCGCCCCGGCCCGTGTGGTGACGATGAGCTCCGGCGCGCACCGTGGCGCCGCGCTGCGCCTGGACGACGTGGAGATGCGCGGCAAGTACAACGGGCTGCGGCAGTACGCCAACACCAAGCTGGCCAACATCCTCTTTACCCGCGAGCTTGCCCGGCGCGTTCCGCCGGCGCAGGTCACGGCCAACGCGCTGCATCCGGGCGTGGTGGCCACGGAACTGCTCTTCGGCGGATTTGCCCCGCTGCGGCTGCTGAAATTCTTCATGAAGACGCCGGAGCAGGGCGCGCGAACCACCGTGTACCTGGCCTCCTTTCCCGACGTAGCCACAGTGACCGGCGGCTACTTTCAGGACGAGCGCCCCGCCCGCATCACATCCGCCGCGCAGGACGACACCGCCGCCCGCCGCCTATGGGAGATCAGCGAGCAGATGACGGGATTGCCTGGTATTCGTAAATGATCGTTTATTATCACCAACACGCCAAGAACTGACTTCCTGAGGGAGCGCACCACGTCCACCCCGTAAGTCACACTACAGATTGCGCGCGACCGAAGGACCTCGTCTCGGTGGCGCAGGGGCCAGATCAGAGCACGGGACCCGCCCCGTCGTTCTGCTGGCGAGGTCCTTCGGTCGGCGCCAGGGTGCAGTGTACGAGCGAGTTGCGGGGCGGCGCCTCCCTCAGGAAGTCAATCACGCTGGGAGATTTGGCAACACCCTTTGAGCTAAACCGGCACTGGGCGCCCACCGCCGATCTGTCATTCCGAGGAGCGCACGCGCTGCACCTGCTTGACCAACAAACTCGGTGCGCGACGAGGAATCTACTTTCCGTTTCCTGGTGACGTGCGGTGAGGCCCCGGACTGGCCCTGTCTAGCGGTTTCGTCGCCGCGGCTGTGGCGCGGGCTGCCGCGTCCGGCCCCGCGTGGGCCGACAGTAGATTCCTCGGCCCTGCAACCTGGGTCGCATTCGGCCGGTGCAGCGCGGGCGGGCCTCGGAATGACAGCAACTTGATCCATGGACTCGGAAAGTCACTGGCGCTGATAGATTGGGACCACCACCCGCACTGACCTCGCGAAACGGCCCTGATCCTCGCGTGTATGAGACAGGCGCTTGCTTCGGCTTTTGTGCGGGTGTAATCTACGTGCTACTCGCGCTCCTCTCTGGCCACTGACGTGACTGCTCCTCCCGCTCCCGACGCCGAAACGCTCTCCTGCGCCATCGCGGGCCGGTACGCCGGCCGCTGGGCGCAGAGCGTCGCGCGTCCGCGGGAGGAGGATGCTCCCGAACCGGCGGCACCGTGGTACGTCGATGGATTCGCGGGGGCGGACCTGCAGCGCGCGGCGTTGCGGGGCACGACGGCGCAGGCCGTCGCCATCGCCGCCGTGCAGGCGCTGGATGCGGCGACGCGCATCGTGCTGATCGACGAAGATCCCGGCCTGATCTCGCGCCTGCGCCAGGAGCTGGACCGCATCGGCCTGGGCGAGCGCATCCACGTGGCCGCCGATCCCGCCGCCACCGAGCCGGGCCAGATTGCGCTGGTGGAAGCGCCGTTCGCCGGCGTGGCCACGCGGCTCGCCAGCGCGATTGGCGATGAGCCGGCCCTGGTGCGCCTGGCGCCGCTCACCGCGCGGACGCTGCCGTGGGCCGCGCTGGAGCCCATCGCCGAGCTTGCCGGCACCGACGTGCTGCTGCGCGTTCCGCTGGAGGACTTCGCGAAGCAGGCGCACTTCACCGGCCCGCTGGCCGACCTGCCGCCCAACCTGCGGCGCCTGGTGGAAGGCTGCTCCGCGCTCTTGGCCGATCCGCGCCACGGATGGGTCGCCGCCTGGCGCACCGCGCAGCGCGCCGGCGGTGCCGATGCCGCGCTGGCCGCCGTCCTGGAGCGCATGCAGGCGCTGCTGGCCGGGGTCGACGAGGATCGATCCACCCGTGCTCTGCCGGTCGCCGGCAAGGCGGGATCCGTCCACCTCCTCCTCTCCACCCCCCACGCCGCGCACCTGTCGGAGCTGGAGCTGGCGCTGGACACCGCCGTCGCCGACAGCGCCCCCGCACCCAAGCGCCGCGCCGGCCGCAAGTCGGCCGTTGCAGAGACGCCGGCTCCCGCCGAGTCGCCAGCCGCAAAGACGCCAGCCAGCAAGCCGGCCGTCGCAGAGCCGCCCATCATCGAGCAACTGGCGCCGGAAACCGCGGCCGCTAATCCAGCTGCCGCAGAGCCGGCCGTAGCCGAGCCGCCGACGCCGGAGACGGTCGTCGCCGAGCCAGCCGCCACCGAGTCTCAGGTGGCCGACGCCGGGCCAGCCGCCGCCGAGCCGCCCATCGCCGAATCTGAGGCGCCTGCGGCTGAACCGGCCGCCTCCGAGCCGCCAGCCTCCGAGCCGGCCGCCGTTGAGTCAACCGCCGGGCCGCCTGCCGCCGAATCGGCCGCCGATCCGTCGGCATCTGAGGCGGCCGCACCCGAACCAGCTGCCGCCAAGCCCAGGTCACGGGCCGCCAAGCGCGCCACCGCATCCGCCGTCGAGGCGCCGTCGCAGCCCGCACCTGACGAGCCAGCCGCGGTCTTGGACCTCTTTGCGCTCTCGTCGGAACCGGAGCCGGCGCGGCGCGGGCCGGATCCCGGCGTGCTCGCTGACCAGCTGCACGCGCGCCATGTGGGAACCAGGGTGCCCGTTCCCGAACTGCTGTCGGCCGGGGGGGATGGAGACGTTGCGCCCGAGCAGGTGCGTGCCGCACTCGCGGTCCTCAAGCGCACCGGCCGCGCGACGTACGGCTTTCTGGAGGCGGATGCGGAGGTGGAGTTCCTGGAGCCACGCGTCTCCGCCCCCCGCCCGCGCAAAACGCGCACGCCCTCGCCCGACCTGTTGGGCCTGTTCGACGAGCCGGAGGAGTAGGGGCGGTTCAACGAGGCGCGGCAGGGGCGGCGCTACCGCGGGCACGATGCGCTTCGAACAGCGCGGAAGTGGCCGACGGTAGATTCCTCGGTCGCGCCCTGACTTCCGCGGATTCGTATGATTCCGCGCGGCGCTCCCTCGGAATGACAGAGTCGGGTTTCGTCAGGAGCAGGTGAGCCGCGCAGGCGCCTCTCCCGTTGCGGACGCGCCGGTGCGTGGGACGCCGCACGCGCCCGGGCCGCCGAGTCCGCGCAGGCGGACTTTGCGCCTTTCCCGCGGCGAATTCATTCGCTCCTGGGGCGGACGCGGCGAGATCCGCGTTGGTCGGATCGGGATGTGGAACACGCCCCTTGCACACGATGCTTGACACCCGAATGGCCCGCAGGTATCATCCATCCTAACACTGTTAAGTCATCAATCAAGGTTATGGGAACCAAAGAGCGGCGGGAGCGGGAGCGCATGGAGACGCGCGACAAGATCCTCGAGGCGGCGCGAGAGATGTTCGCGACGCAGGGGATCGAGGCGACCACCATGCGCGCCATCGCCAATCGCATCGAGTACACGCCCACCGCCATCTACCACCACTTCAAGGACAAGGACGCGCTCATCATCGAGCTGTGCCACAGCGACTTCGCCAGGCTGGGCCGGCAGTTCACGCAGATGGAGCGCATCGAGGACCCGGTAGAGCGGCTGCGGCGGATCGGCATGGCGTACGTGGAGTTCGCGATCCACAACCCGCACCACTACCAGATCATGTTCATGACGCGTACGCCCGTCCACGAGCACCCGGAAAAGAACCCGGAAGAGGACGCCTACGGCTTTTTGCTGCAGACGGTCGAGGAAGGCCTGGCCGCCGGACGCTTTCGGCCGGAGCTCACGGACGCGCACGAGCTGGCGCAGATGACGTGGAGCAGCGTGCACGGAATCATCTCGCTGCAGATCGCCAAGTGCCACGATCCGTGGGTGGACTGGCGCGACCTGCGGCAGACCGCGTCGCGCATCATCGACGCGCTCATCCGCGGCATCCTCCGCGAGGCACCGCAGGGCTGATCCCCCTGCCGGTCCCGCGCGGAGGTTCTTTTTGCCCGTCGACTTAACGTTGTTAGAAACATGCACGCAGTCAGATGTTTCCACGCGGTTCTGAACACCCTCTCACCCCGGCTGGAGGTGGACCCCATGCGGTACCCGGATGGACGATCGATCCCCATCGCGCGGCTGGCGCTCGCCGCGCTGCTCTCCTCTTCCCTCCTCGTCACCGCGCCGCTGCGGGCGCAGGCGGACCCGCTGGGCGGCTACGTGCGGCAGGCCATCGAGGGCAACCTGGGGCTGCGGCAGGAGCGGCTGGCCAGCGACCGCGCCGACGCCGAGGTGCGCGAGGCGCGCGGCCTCTTCCTCCCCAGCGTGGCCTTCGACGCGCGCTACAGCGAGATGAGCGGAGGGATGAACATCGGTGACCTGGTGAACCCGGCGTACGGCGCGCTGAACGAGCTCACCGGCACCAACCGCTTTCCCACCGACGTCGACGCGCGGCTGCCGCTGGCGCAGGAGACGCGGCTGCGCATTGCCCAGCCGCTGTTTCAGCCCTCCATCTGGGAGAACCACCGCCTGCGCCGCACCCTGCGCGACCTGCAGGGGCACGCGCTGAACGCCGCCACCCGCCAGCTCGCCGCCGACGTGCAGAGCGCCTACCTGGACTACGCGCGCTCCGTCCGCGTGGTGGAGCTGTACCGCTCCACCCTTCCCCTGCTGGACGAGAACCTTCGCGTGGCCGAGCGGCGGGTGGCCCGCGGCACCGCCACCCCCGACGCCGTCCTGCGCGCCCGCGCCGAGCGCGGCGAAACGCAGCAGGCGCTGGCCGAGGCGGAGGTGCGCAGCCAGAGCGCCATGCGCCGCTTCAACCACCTGCTCAACCGCCCGCTGGACACGCCCGTCGAGGTGCTGCCGGACTCCGCGCTGGCCTTCGCGCTTTCGGTGGATGAGGACGATGCGGTGCGCCGGGCACTGGCCGGCCGCGAAGAGCTGGCCCAGTCCGACGCGGGGATCGCGGCGGCGGAAAGCCAGGTGCGCCTGGCCGGCCACGCGCGCCTCCCCACCGTGGCGCTGGCGGTGGATTACGGGTTCCAGGGCCCCGACTACCGCATCGGCGCGGACGACGACTTCGCGGTGGCCTCGCTCGTCGTCCAGTGGAACGCCTTCAACGGCGGCCAGACCGGCGCGCGCCGCCAGCAGGCGCGCATCACCGCCGACGCCGCCCGCGCCGGCCGCGCGCAGACGGAGCAGCAGATCGAGCTGCAGGTGCGCACCGCGTATCGCTCCGCCGAGGTCGCCCGCGGCGCCATCGCCACCGCGGAAGACCGGCTGGCGGCCGCGCGGCGCACCTACGAGCTGGTGGAGCGCCGCTACCAGGAGGGCATCGCGCCGCAGATCGAGCTGATCGACGCGCGCACCGTATACACGTCCGCCGGGCTGAACCTGATTTTGACCCGGTACGACTACGCGGCGAGATGGGTGGAGGTGGAGCGCGCGGCGGCGCTGCGGGATCTGGGGAACTGAAGTGCGTGAGTGCGGAAGTGCGGAAGTGCGTGAGTGGCGCAGGTAGTTCTCCCCCTCTCCGCGAGGAACGAGCGGGGAGGGGGCCGGGGGGAGGGGCCCTCTGCCATCAGGCGTGAGTGTCAACCATCGAGACGAAAGGAAGGATGCGATGAATAGAGCGATGATGATCCTGCCGCTGCTGCTCACCGCCGCTTGCGGGCGCTCGGCGAAGGCGGAGGCGCCGCGGGTGGCGGACGCGGTGGCGGTGCGCACGGCGCCGGTGGCGCGCGAGTGGGTCACGCGGCCGGTGGAGGCCACGGGCACGCTGCACAGCAAGGACGAGCTGCAGCTTTCGTTCAAGATGCCGGGCGTGGTCGCCCGCGTGCTGGTGGCCGAGGGGCAGCAGGTGCGCCGCGGGCAGCCGCTCGCCACGCTGGACCTGCGCGAGATCGACGCGCAGGTGGCCGCCGCCCGCAGCGGCGTCGACAAGGCGCAGCGCGACCTGCAGCGCGCCGAAGCGCTGTACGCGGACAGCGTGGCCACGCTGGCGCAGGTGCAGGACGCACGCACGGGCGCGGAGGTGGCCCGAAGCGGGCTGCAGGCGGCGGCGTTCAACCGGCGCTACGCCACCATCGTGGCCCCGGCGGACGGGGTGGTGCTGCGCCGGCTGGCGGAGGGCGGCGAGCTGGTGGGGGCGGGGCAGCCCGTCGTCGTCCTGGGCAGCAGCGAGCGGGGGCAGGTGCTGCGCGTGGGCGTGGCCGACCGCGACGCCGTCCGCCTGAAGCCCGGCGACGCGGCCACCGTGCGCTTCGACGCCTATCCGGGCGAGGAGTTCGCCGGCAGCGTCCGCGAGGTGGCGCCCGCGGCGGACCCCGCGACGGGGACGTACCAGGTGGAGGTCTCCGTCGTCGCCGGCGGAAAGCCGCTCTCGTCCGGCCTCGTCGGGCGGGTGGAGATGCGGCCGGCGGCGGGGGCCGAGATGGCGCTGGTCCCCATCGGGAGCATCCTGGAGGCGGACGGCGACGCGGCGACCGTCTACACGCTGGCGGCGGACGGGCGCACGGCAAAGCGGCTTCCCGTCACGGTCGGCTTCATCGCGGGGGAGCGGGTGGCGGTCAGCGGTGGGCTGGAGGGCGTGTCCCACGTGGTGACGGACGGCGCGGCGTACCTTGGCGACGGCGCGGCCGTACAGGTGGTCCCATGATCAGCCGCATCACCGAGTTCTTCGTCGACCGCTACCAGCTTACGGTCGTCCTCTTTTTGATGCTGGCGGTAATGGGCGTCAGCTCGTGGGCCGGCATCCCCAAGGCGGAGGATCCCGCCATCCCCATCCCCACCTACATCGTGGTGGCCGTCTACCCCGGTGCGCGGCCGGGGGACGTGGAGCAGCTCGTCGTCGATCCCATCGAGGAGCGGATGGGCGAGCTGGACGGGCTCAAGCAGATCAAGAGCCAGGTGGAAGACGGCCTGGCCGTGATCAACGTGGAGTTCGAGGCCGAGGAAGACGCCGACAAGAAGTACGACGAGGTGCTGCGCGAGGTGAACGCGCTCCGCCCCTCGCTCCCCGCGGACCTGCACTCGCTGGACGTCAACAAGGTCAGCGCCAGTGAGGTGAACATCGTGCAGCTGGCGCTGGTCAGCGAAACGCTGCCGTACCACGAGCTCGAGGCGCGCGCCGAGCGGCTGGAGGAGCGCATCGAGGCCGTGCCTGGCGTAAAGAGCGCGGAGGCGTGGGCCTTTCCGCAGCGGGAGATCGGCGTCCGCCTCGATCTTGGCCGGCTGGCGCAGCTGGGGGTGGCGCCGGGGCAGGTGATGCAGGCCATCGGCAGCGACAACGCGAACTTGCCGGGGGGCACAGTGGACGCGGGGAGCCGCCGCTTCAACGTAAAGACCAGCGGCGAGTACGCGTCGCTGGACGAGGTGCGCAACACCGTGGTGCGCGCGGGCGGCGGCAACGTCACCTTCCTCCGCGACGTGGCCAGCGTCGACTGGAGCTACGGCGACCCCACGCACGTGGCGCGCTTCAACGGCCGCCGCGCGGTGTTCGTGACCGCCAACCAGCAGCCGGACGTCAACATCGCCGCCGTGCGCAACGGCATCTGGACCGAGCTGGACGCGTTCGAAAAGACGCTGCCGCCGGGGGTCACGCTGGAGCGCGGCTTCGACCAGTCGAAGAACGTCGGCGAGCGGCTGAGCCACCTGGGCCGCGACTTCGCCATCGCCATCGTCCTGGTGCTGCTGACGCTGCTGCCGCTGGGGGTGCGCGCGGCGGGAATCGTGATGGTCAGCATCCCCCTTTCCCTGGCGATGGGGCTCACGGCGCTCAACCTGACCGGCTTTACCATCAACCAGCTTTCCATCGTCGGCTTCGTGATCGCGCTGGGGCTGCTGGTGGACGACTCCATCGTCGTGGTCGAGAACATCAGCCGCTTCCTTCGTGAGGGCAGATCGAGGCGCGAGGCGGCGCTGATGGCCACGCGGCAGATCTCCGTGGCGGTGGTGGGATGCACGGCCACGCTGATCTTCGCCTTCCTCCCGCTGATCTTCCTTCCCGGCAACGCGGGCAAGTTCATCCGGGTGATGCCGCTGACCGTGGTCTACACGGTGCTGGCGTCGCTGGTCGTCTCGCTGACCATCGTCCCCTGGCTGGCCAGCCGCACGCTCTCGCGCACCGAGGACCCGGAGGGGAACGTCTTCATGCGGTGGATGCACCGCGCCATCGGCGCCACGTACGCGCCGGTGCTGCACCGGGCGCTGGCGCGTCCGGGGCGCACGCTGGGGGGCGCCGCCGCGCTGTTCGTGGCGTCGCTGGCGCTGGTGCCGGTCGTGGGCTTTTCGCTCTTTCCCAAGGCCGGCACGCCGCAGTTCCTGGTGGACGTCGAGACGCCGGAGGGAAGCAGCCTGGCCGAGACGGACCGCGCCGCCCGCTTCGCCGAGCGCATCGTGGGGCGGCAGCACGGGGTGGAGTCGGTGATGACCAACGTGGGGCGCGACAATCCCCAGGTGTACTACAACGTCATCCCGCGCAGCCAGAACGCCAACGTGGCGCAGCTGTTCGTCACGCTCGACGAGTACCATCCCACCGATACGCCGGCGATGTTCGACTCGCTGCGGGCGCGGTTCGCGGCGTACCCCAACGCGCGCATCGAGGTGCGCGAGTTCGAGAACGGGCCGCCCATCGACGCGCCCGTCGCCATCCGCCTGACCGGGCCCGACCTGGACACGCTGCGCGCGCTGGCGGCGCGGGTGGAGCGCGTCATCACCGCCACGCCGGGGTCGATGTACGTCGACAACCCGGTGCGGCTGGCGCGCACGGATCTGAAAGTCGACGTGGACCAGCACAAGGCGGGGATGTTCGGCATTCCCGCGGTGGAGGTGGACCGCACCATCCGGCTGGGCGTGGCGGGGCTGAACGCGGGCGTGTTCCGCGACGGATCTGGCGAAGAGTACCCCATCCGCGTGCGCCTGCCGCACCAGGGGATGCCCACGGTGGAGGCGCTGGACCGCGTCTACGTTACCGCGCTGAGCGGGGCCACGGTGCCGCTGCGGCAGGTGGCGAACGTGCGCTTCGCCAGCTCGCCGCCCCGCATTGCGCACCACGAGCAGCAGCGCGCGGTGACGGTGACGTCGTACGTGCGGTCCGGGTACAACACCGACCGCGTGACGCGCGCCGTGCTGGACAAGCTGGAGGGGATGCGGATGCCCGCCGGCTACCGCTGGACCGCCGCGGGCGAGATCGAGAGCCGGCAGGAGAGCTTTGGCGGCGTGGGCGGCGCGGTGATCGTGGCCACCTTCATGATCCTGGCCATCCTGGTGCTGGAGTTCCGCACCTTTCGCAGCACGCTCATCGTGGCGTCGGTGATCCCGCTGGGCCTCGTCGGCGGCATCGCGGCGCTCTGGCTGACGGGGCACACGCTGTCGTTCACCGCCACCATCGGCTTCGTGGCGCTGATCGGCATCGAGATCAAGACCAGCATCCTTCTGGTAGACTTTACCAACCAGCTGCGTGAGGAGGGGATGGGGCTGGTGGACGCCATCCAGAAGGCGGGCGAGATCCGCTTCGTCCCCATCGTGCTCACCACGCTGACGGCCATCGGCGGGCTGCTGCCGCTGGCGCTGGAGGGCTCGTCGCTCTACTCGCCGCTCGCGTGGGTCATCATCGGCGGCCTGGTTTCGTCGACGATCCTGGCGCGGCTGGTGACGCCGGTGATGTACAAGCTGCTCGCGCCCGCCGTGCAGGTGCGGACGGCGGCGGTCAACTGAGGAGGTGTTGCTAAACCTCCCCCATGATTGACTCCTGAGAGGGTGTTGCCAAACCTCGCCCTGCGATTGACTTCCTGAGGGAGGCGCCGCTACGCAACCTGCGGGTACGATGGACTTTGGCGCCGACCGAAGGATCTCGCCGGCAGAACCGAGGGGCCGGCTGCCGCGCCCGGAGGACAGTCCTTCGCGAAGGCGGACGAGGTCCTTCGGTCGCGCGCAGGCGGTTGTGTGGATTCGAGTTCCACGCGGGCGCTCCCTCAGGAAGTCACCCTTCGTTGTGAAGTTCGAGGGGTTCAGCAACACCCTCTTCTACCGAATCACGGGAAAACAACACCTTCATGGGTACAGAGGAACAGAGTCAGACAGGGGAACCAGGATGATACTTCAGCTTTCTCTGTCTGACTCTGTTCCTCTGTACGATCATTCTTTTTCACAATGGGTATCAGCAAGTCACCGCTTCGTTGGGATTCGAGGGGTTTGGCAACACCCGCTGCGGCATGGCCTGGCCTTCAGAGGAGTCGTGTGATCCGCTGAGAAAAGGGCGCGGTTCACCGGCGGCGTGGGTCGTGCAATCCGCGGCGGCGACTTGGCCGGCGGAGTGCCGGCGAACCTCCCTCTGCCTGCTGACCTGCCATGCCCTACGCGCGGACGACGGATTTTGAGTGGTCTCGATACGCCGATGCCACGCTGGCCGGCCTTTCCGTGCTGATCCCCATCCCCTTCATGGACGACGCCTTCGAGGCGTTCTTCCGCAAGCGCATTCCCGGGGCGGTGGCGGAGTCGCGCGGGCGCACGATTCCCGGCGAGGTGCGGGCGGTGCTGCAGAAGGAGGGCGGCGGAGGCGGGTGCGCGGCACTGCCGGTGTACCTGACGGTCGGGCTGTTGAAGCGCCTTTCGCGCAAGCTGCTGTACTTTTTTACGGTGAAGCAGGCAGCCGACCGCCTGAGCTACTACTGGTACCGTGCGTTCCTCGTCGACCACATGCTGGCCTCGGGACACCTGGAGAGCACCGAGTTGGCGCGGGTCGCGCACCAGACCATGGAAGAGCTGCTCGCCACCACCACGGGTCCGCTTCCCCTGCTTGCCCGGCAGATGGTGACGCAGATGCACAACGTGCTCCCCGCGCTGCGCCAGGCGCGGCGCGGAGAAGAGGCGGACGAGGTGCGAAAGACGCGCAACCTGCTGGAGCGGCGGTGGAGCGACTTCGCGGAGCACCTGACCGCCGTCGCGGCCCGCTACGACGAGGCGTACGCCCGCAAGCGGGGCGCCTGAGAGGGTGTTGCCAAACCTCCCAGCGTGATCGACTTCCTGAGGGAGGCGCCACCCCCTAACTCGCTTGCACACTGCACCTTGGCGCCGACTGAAGGACCTCGCCAGCAGAACGACGGGGCTGGTCCCGTGCCCTGATCTGGCCCCTGCGCCACCGAGACGAGGTCCTTCGGTCGCGCGCAGGCGGTTGTGTGGAATCGGGTTACACGTGGTGCGCTCCCTCAGGAAGTCACCGCTTCGTTATGGATTTGAGGTTTAGCAACACCCTCTGAAGGCGGTGTCGTTCGGCGGCGGCGGAGATCGGGCGGGCGCCTCCCTCGGAAGGACGGTTGGCGGCGCGCGTACGATGTTCTCGATCGTGGGTGCACGAAAATCCTCGATGGGGTCAAAAAAGAGTTCGCGGAGAACGGGCCTGCCGTTCTCCGCGAACTCTCGTTTGTACGCCGCAGGCTCCGCGTGCCGATCCGCCCGCGGGACGCCGCTCAGGGATTCGCGGTGGCGGTGAAGGTGACCACCGCGTCGTCCAGGCGGGCGGTTGCCTGCACCGGACCGGGCATGTAGCCCAGCTCCCACGAGGTGCGGGCGCGGCCGTTCGCGTCCGTGCGCGAGCTGTTGGGCGAGATTCCGCCGCTGTACTCCACGTTGGTGTCCCAGCGGATGAAGGCGTTGCGCACCGGCTGCCCGGCCGGCGTGCGCACCTCCACCTCCAGCGAGTCCGCCAGCACGGTGCTCACCCGGCCCGACTGCCCGTTGCCCGCCCGCCGCGTCAGGTGCAGCGTAACCCCCTGGGTGCGCGCCGTCGCGTTGAAGAACACGCGCGCCGCGCCCGGCGCCACCGCCGAGGCCTGCTGGGTGGAGTCGGCCACCAGCCCCAGCGTCCATTGCGCGACCGCGACCCCCCGCCAATCGGTGACGCTCTGCGCCGGGCTGATGGACCCGCCGCCCGAGGCCACCCCCCAGGTCACCGTCACGCCGGGAACGGCGTTGCCGTACTGGTCCTGCGCCGCCACGAACAGCGAGTCCGCCAGCGGCTGGCCTACCCGGCCCTCGCGGCTGCTCCCGCCCAGGGGCGTCAGGCTGGCGGCCGTGCCCACCTGGGCGGTGGCGACAAAGACCAGGCTGGTTTCCTCCACCGTCGCGGTGGCCTCCGCGTGGCCGGCGCCCGGCCCCATCCGCCACGCCGCCGCAGCGCGTCCCTGCGCGTCCGTGCGTCCCTCCGCCGGGGTGATAGATCCCTGGTACGACGACGGCACCGTCCACTGCACCCGCGCGCCCTGAACCGGGCGCCCGGACCAGCGCACCACCACCGCCAGCGAGTCCGCCAGCACGCTGCCCACGGGCCCGCGCTGGCCACTGCCCTGCCCGGTGATCTGCAGGGGCACGCCCCGCGCGTGGGCGGTCGCGGTAAAGGTGGCGGACGCGCCCCCGGCGATGGACGCGCGCACCGTCTGCACCGAGTCCAGCCGCGGGCCCAGCGTCCACCGGGCGGTGGCGACCCCGGGCGCGTCCGCGCCGTCGGCCGTCTGCACCGACCCGCCGCCCGACGTGACGATCCACGTGACCGGCGCGCCGGGGGCCGGGTTGCCGTACGCGTCGCTCACCCGCACCTGCAGGTCGCCGGGCAGGGTGCCGCCGATGGGGGCGGTGCCGCCGTTTCCGCCCACGATGGCCACCTGCGCGGGCGGGCCCGCGACCACGTCGGCGCCAAACGTCAGCGTTCCGCCCTCTGCCGTGGCGGTGATCGAGGACGGCCCCGCCACCGTGCCCAGCCGCCACGCCGCCGAAAGGCGCCCCTGCGCGTCGGTTTCCTCTGCCCCCTGCGTGACCGATCCATTCCCCGCGGGCACCGTCCACTGCACCCGCACGCCGCGCACGGGGCGCCCGGACCAGCTCACCGCCACCACCAGCGAGTCCGCCAGCACGCTGCCCGGGGTCCCGCGCTGCCCGATGCCGTGCCCGGTGATCTGCAGCGGCACGCCCCGCGCGTGGGCGGTCGCGGTAAAGGTGGCGGACGCGCCCCCGGCGATGGACGCGCGCACCGTCTGGGCCGAGTTCAGCAGCGGGCCCAGGATCCACCGGGCGCGCGTGATGCCGGGAAGGTCCACGCCGCCGGCCGGCTGCACCGAGCCGCCGCCCGAGGTGACGGTCCACGTGACCTGCGCGCCGGGCGCGGGGTTGCCGTACGCGTCCTCGACCCGCACCGCCAGGTCGTCCGGCGCCGCGCCGCCGATGGGCGCCGTGCCGCCGTCGCCGCCGGCGATGGACAGCTGCGCGGGCGGGCCCGCGTCCCCGCGCGCGGTAAAGGTCAGCGTGCCGCCGTCCACCGTGGCGGTGGCGGTGGACAGCCCGGCCACGGTGCCCAGCCGCCACGCCGCGGCCGCGTAGCCCTGCGCGTCCGTGCGCGACACCGCGGGGGTCACGCCGCCCGCGGCCGCCGCCCACGTGACCTGCGCGCCCGCCACGGGGCGGCCGTCCGGCATGCGCAGCGCCACGCGCAGCGAGTCCGCCAGCAGGGTGCCCACCGCTGCGTGCTGCCCGTCGCCGCCGCGCCTGGCCAGCTGCAGCGGGACGCCCTCCGTGCCCGCGACGGCCGTGAACGGCACCGGCGGAAGCCCCGCCGCCGCCGCGCGCACCGTCTGCTCCGCGCCCACCTGCGGCCCCAGCATCCACTGCACCGCCGCCACCCCCGTGGAATCCGTCTGCCCCCGCGCGGGGGAGAGCGTGCCGTCGCCGGCCACCATCTCCCATCCCACCTCTACGCCGGGGACGCCGTTGCCAAAGCGGTCCGCCACCCTCACCGCCGGGGCGGGCGTGACCGCGCCACCCACGAGGCCGGCGGTCGCGCCCCGCACGCGCGAAAGCTGCGCGGGCGGGCCCGGGACCGAAAAGGCCACCAGGCGCACGGGGGTGGCCTGCACGCCCTCCAGCCACGCCTCCAGCACCTGCGAGTCGGGCGCAACCGGGCCCAGGGTCCACCGCGCCCGCGCCATCGCCGGCTCGTCCTGCGTCAAGGGGCTTGCGGCCACGCTCCCTTCGCCGTCCAGCACCCTGAAGCGCACCAGCACGCCGGGTACGGGGCGCCCCCTGTCGTCGACCACCTCCACCACCACGTCTTTTTCCAGCGTGGCGCCCGCGGCGCCGGTCTGCCCGTCGCCGCTCACCACGCGCACGCCGACGGGCGTGGTGCCCTCCGGGCGCGACGGGCTCTTGTCGCCGCACCCGGCCAGCGCGAGCACCAGCGGAACGAGCGCAACACGGCGCAGGAGGGAGGAGGACGGTTTCATGTTTACCTCGATGATCACAGCGGGACCACGAATCCAGCGGGAGGGAAGGGCCAACGGGGAGCCGGGACGCGTAAATGTAACCGTTCAAAGGGAATGCGCCAAGAACAAGATGTTTACGCGCCGATTCAGGTGACGCGGGCGGAGATCCCGTGGTGGAAGAGGCAGCAAGCGGCAACGGAACGCGGCGCGATCGAGGTCTCGCACCAGGCCATGGAGGAGCTGCTCGCCACCACCGGGGGTCCGCTCTCCCAATGTGCCAGGGAGATGGTGCCGCAGACGCGCAGCGTGTGGCGTGCGCGGCGCGGCGCGGCGAGGACGCGACGAAGTGCGGCAGACGCGCAACCAGCTGGAGCGGCGATGGAGCGACTTCGCCGAGCACCTGACCGCCGTCGCGGCCGGCTCACCCGCTGGCGAAGAATGGCCTCACACAGAAGCTGGCAGGGTCAGAGGGCGTACACTCTGCTGACTCTGTTGACGCTGGGTGAGGGCATTCCGTTTCGGGACCCGGTCGATCCAGACGAGCGGAGGCAACGGGAGGATTGCGTTCTTCTGCGTCGCGGGCATATTCACCGTCCCGATCTGCACGCCTTTCACACTCACTTCCATGACAATGACGCGCACCTTGACGTTTGCGGCGCTGGCCGCGCTCCTGCTCGCCACGCCGGCGGCCGCCCAGCGCGCGGACGGGCTCACCGGCACGCGCGTCCGCGTGACGGCGCCCAACTTCATCCCCGCGCCGGTCACGGGCACGGTCACGGCGTACACGCAGCAGGGCATCACCGTCACCGACGAGGTGACGGGCGACACCGTCGTGCTGCCGCTGCGCTCCGTCTTGCGGCTGGACGAGTTCGCCGGCGGAAGCGCCGCCTCGACGGCGTGGTACCGCGGCCGCATGGGCGCCTTCATCGGCGCGGGGCTGGGGCTGATCGCCGGGCCGCTGCTGGCCAAGGTGGTGGACCGCGAGATGGGCGAGATGGCCGTCATCGGCGGCGGCGCGGGGCTGGCCGGTGGCTTTGTGGTGGGCGCGGTCACCGGGGCCGCCGCGCCGCGCGAGCGCTGGAAGTGGACCCTGCAGCCCTGGGGATACGACGCCAGCCTGCGTCCCGCCCCCGCCCAGGTCCCGCCGCCGCCTCCGCCGCCCGTCCAGCCGCAGGCTCCGGCGATGCCCGCGCCCACGGTGAATCCGCAGCCGCAGGTCCCCGTCACGCCGGCGCCGCCGCAGCCGTAGAGCAATCCGCCTGCGGCCCAGACCGGCCGGACGAAATCGCCCCCGCGTGCAGCCGCTCGCGGGGGTTTTGTTCGTCCGTGGCTCCCATCGAAAGACACGTCCCCGCGGCGGGCGGGGAGAAAAGGCTGTCACCGTGCACATCCCGCCCGGTACTATCCTCCACATTGGCATCCGCCCGGCGCGGCGGCTCCATCCCTCCCCCGCAAGGACCCCAGGATGAGCCCCCAGCCCGAAACGCACGCCCGGCATACGCTGGCCCAGGGGCGGGAACACCTGGCCGCGCGCGAATATCCGGCGTAGAGGAAGCTCCGGCAAAAGAAGGTTCTCACGCAGAGGACGCAGAGGAGCAGAGAAAAACCATCCCTCTGCGTCCTCTGCTTTCTCCGCGTGAGACATCTTGGCGGATCTGGCGGCGTGCACCTCCTCTGCTGGCCATGGGAGGAAGAGGATTTCCGTTCGCCGCTCCTTGCCCGGCGCCTGGCGCCGGGCCATCTTCGGCGCGTACGTACAACGTTCGCCGAAGGGAGCCAGGCAGTTGCAGGCATTGATCATCATCGGCCACGGGTCGCACCTGAACGCCGAAAGCAGCGCGCCCGTCTACGCGCACGCCGCCGCCATCCGCGCGTCGGGCGCGTTCGACGAGGTGCGCGAGTGCTTCTGGAAGGAAGAGCCCTCCATGCGCGAGGTGTTCGACCTGGTGGAGGCCGACGAGGTGTACGTGGTGCCCCTCTTCATCTCCGAAGGCTACTTCACCGAAGAGGTGATTCCGCGCGAGCTGGGGCTGGACGGGCCGGCGCCCTCCACCACGCGCAAGCTGGGCAGGACCATCCACTACACGCCGCCCGTCGGCACGCATCCCGGCATGCCGGCGATGATCCTGCGCCGCGCGGAGGAAACCGCGGGGCTCACCGACGAGCAGGCGCGGCGGGCGGGGCTCATCATCATCGGCCACGGGACGGAGCGGAACAGCAACTCGTCCGAGGTCATCTACCGCGTCAGCCGCGAGGCCGACGCGGCGGGTGTCTTCGGCCACGTGCGCACCGGGTTCCTGGACCAGGCGCCGGAGGTGGGCGAGGTGCTGGACGAGATGGAGGAGCGGACCGTCGTCCTGGTTCCCTTTTTCGTGGCGGAGGGGTGGCACACGCAGGAGACCATCCCCGACGACCTGGGGATCAACCGCCCCGCCGTCAGCCCCATGACCGAAAAGGACGGGCGGACGATCTTCTACGCGGCGCCCGTGGGCACCTTTCCCGAGATCGCGCAGATCGTGCTGCAGCGCGCCCGCGAGGCCGGCGCGCGCGTTCCCGCGGGGCTGGTGGTGGGGGAGGCGGCCCGTGTCTGACGCGCCGCGGGTGCGCGGATCGCACGCGCCGGGCGGCATCCCCGACGCGCGGCGTGCGCTGACCGAGTGGATCGACGCCGCGGGCGAGGCGGGGCGCACCTTTCTCCAGGTGCGCCTGCTGCGCACGGGGGACGGGCAGTACGAGATCCGCCACGCGCGCGACGTCCACCGATCCATCCTGTCGCTGGAGACGGTCACCAGCGACCCGTACGCCGCGCGCTTCATCGCGCAGATGACCAGCGGCGGCGAGCACCGCCCGCTGAAGACCGCGCCCACCCTGCGGCAGGGGTGGGCGCTGGTAGACCTGGACGTGCGGGCGCTGTGGACGGCGCTGGACTATCTCTATCCGGCGTGCGCGCTGCACTGGTACGCGGAGCTGGCGGGCACCCTGCGCGTGACGCACTGGCGCGAGGTGGCGGCGCGGCAGAGCGGCATGTACGGCGCCGTAAAGCTGCTGCCGGCCGACGTGGTGCGGAACACCGTGCGCGCCTGCTGCGGCGACGCCGTGTGCCTGCGCCGCGTGGCGTGGAACGTGGACGGCGACACGCCGCTGGACCTGCCCAGCGAAGGCGACACCACGGGCGACGCGCTGGTGCCCTGCCCCGAGGCGTGTTCGATGTTCATCTCGTTCGCGCGGCAGGTGCTGGTGCTCGAGCGCGCGCCCCGGCACGAGCTGCCGGGGCTGGGCCGGCTGGGGGTGGAGGAGATCGAGCAGGTGCGCGAGATCGCCACGCACGCGGCGTCGGGCACGCTGGGCACCGCGCGCGAGGGCGAGTTCAGCGAGGCCACCAACAGCCGGCGGATGCGCTACCTGGCCCTGCGCCTGGCGGAGGAAAAGGCGCGCATCGGCGACCTGCCCGCGCCGGAGCTGCCGTGCGAAGGGTGTCCCAAGGCGGTGCCGTGCCGCGGGTGCCCGATGGTGTGAACTGCAGGGAATAGGGAATAGGGAATAGGGAATAGCCTGCAACGGCAGTTAAGGCTGATCCCACGATCATCCGGAAGGTCTTAGCTGAAACGCGATCAACCCCGCGGCCTCTCGAAGGCTGCGGGGCTGATGGTTTTCGCCGACCGGCCGTCCGGAGCGGGATCGAATTCTCCCCTCTCCGTGCGGAACGACCGGGGAGGGGCCGGGGGAGGGGCACCCGTCGGGCGCGGTTCGGACTTCGTCAGATCGG
>NZ_DASWNM010000139.1:0-85821 GCF_036399255.1 Longimicrobium sp. | reverse complement strand
GAGAGCACGAACGCGTGTTCCGAACCGCTCCGATTGCGACAGGTGACCGTCAGCGTTTGCAACGGCTTAGGTGGTCACCTCGCGCAAATCCTGCGCAACTTGCGCAGGATTTCACTGGTCAGAGACTATTCCCTATTCCCTCTCTGTTACTCCCCCTCTTCCTGCGCGAAGACCTTCAGGTTCGTGCTGTGGCCCGGGCTCACACGCGCCTTGGGATTGATGTGATGCACGGCGTTGTTGACGGCGATGGCGGCCTCGCCATACCCCGTCGCGATCAGCTCCAGCTTGCCGGGATAGTGGACGACGTCGCCAGCCGCGTAGACGCCGGGGATGTTCGTCTCCATCAGCTGCGACACCTTGATGGTGTTGCGCTGCAGCTCCAGCCCCCAGTTGCTGATGGGACCCAGGTCCGGCTTGAAGCCGAGGAGCGCAACCACCGCCTCGACGTCGAGCTTGTCTTCTTCCTTGGTTTCGCTGTTGATCAGCGTGACGTGGGCCACGCAGCCGCCGTCGCCGTGGATCTCCTTGACCTCGTACGGCGTGCGAATGGTCACGTCGCCGGCCGCGGCGGCTTCGCGCATCTCCAGCACCGTGCTCTTGTGCGCGCGGAACTCGTCGCGGCGGTGGATGAGCGTGACCTCGCGGGCGATGCCGCGCAGCCCCAGCACCCAGTCCACCGCCGAGTCGCCGCCGCCCACGATGAGCACGCGCTTGCCGCGGAAGTCTTCCGGCTGCCGCACGTGGGTGTGCACGCCGCCCGTTTCGCCGTAGTGCTCGTTCCAGCCCGGGCACTCCAGCACGCGCGGGTTCAGTGCGCCCTTCCCCGCCGTGATGCACACCGTCTTGGTCAGGAACTCGCCGCGCGGCGTGACCAGGCGAATGTGGCCGTCCTCGGGGATCAGCTGCTGCACCTCGGCCTCCAGCACCACCTCCGGACCGAACTGCGTCCCCTGCTCGATCATGTTCCTGGCCAGATCCTTGGCCAGGATGCGCGGCAGGCCGCCCACGTCGAAGATGTACTTTTCGGGATACAGGGCCATCAGCTGCCCGCCCAGCTGCGGCAGCGCGTCGACGATGCGGCAGCTGACGCCCCGCAGCCCCGCGTAGAAGGCGGCAAAGAGCCCCGTAGGCCCGCCGCCGATGATGGTGATGTCGGTGATGCCGTCGCTCACGCGCCCTGCTCCGTGGAATGGCGAAATCCTGCCCCCGCGCACCCGCGCGGCGGCGTTCATATACGGGCGCGGGTGGCGTGACGCAAGCGGGCGCCACCGCCGGACGCGGCGGATTCCGCCGCGCGCGTACTTGGAATTCGTACAAACGCGCACCCTCTCCCACGCGATCCGTGGGAGAGGGTGCGATCCTGAGCGAGGCCGTAACCGAAGCGTTGCGGACCTTAGCCGCAGTACCGCGTCTGGGGGCAGACGTTGGTGGTGCGCGGACAGGTCAGCACGTCTCCAGCACCGTGTGAGGGCAGGCGTAGCAGCCGTGGATTCCGGTGTCCGTGGTGGGGAGGGCCACCTGGTGGCCCTCCACGGTTCCGGCCCGCTTCCCTTCTCCGCCGGCCGGAAAGAACGAGTCCACGGCCAGCGCGTCCATGTCCATGCGGATCTTTCGCATCAGCGGCTTCTCCGGGCGAGGCGTGTACCGGCATTCGAGCACGATCGAGCCAGTCGCGTCCGTACGGGACGCGCGCCGCCTCCGCGGTTCAACATCCACGCCAGCCGCGACGCCCCGGGCGACCGCGGCGAGGGCGCCGCCGGGCGGGATTACGCCTCGGAAGGGCTCACGCCGCCTCGCGCCGCCCGGTGAGCGCGCGCAGCGTATTCAGCACCTGGCGCGGCGGGCAGGGCTTCGGCAGGTAGGCGGCGCACCCGGCGGCACGCGCCCGCCGCTCGTGCTCGCTATCCGGGGCGGAGCTGAGCACCACCACCGGGATGGACGCCGTGGCGGGGTCCTGCTTGAGCACCTCCAGCGCGCGTATGCCATCCACGCCGCGCAGCACCGGCCCCAGCGCGATGGCATCCAGATGGTGGGCGTGCGCCAGGCGGATGGCCTCCTCGCCCGTGGCCGCCTCCAGCACCGCGAACCCGTTGTGGCGCAGCAGCATGGCGCACACGGCCCGGCTTTCCTCGTGCGCGTCCGCTACCAGCACGGTGCCGGCCGCCGCGTCCGGCGCGGCGCGCACCGCGTCCCTCCGCACCACGCGAAGCGGCCGCGCGGGGTGCGCGCGTCCCGCGAGGAAGGCGGCCGGCCTGCGCTCCGGGGCAATCGTGATCGTCATCGCGGCTCCGTGTCGCTCGGGTTCAGGTACTTGTCGCCGCGCACCACCTGTACGTCCGTCACCCAGGCGATCACGGCGTAGTGCTCGAAGTAGGCGGCCGCCACGTGCGCCAGGATGCGGTCCGCCGTCCCCGCGCCCACCAGCGTTTCCACCTTCACGTTGTCCCCCTCCCAGTCGCTGGCCCGCACCCCCCGCGAGCCCTCGCCCCGCACCTCGCCCACGGTGAAGCCGGTGGCCCCCAGCGCCCGGATCTCGTTCAGCAGGCGCGCCTCCAGCACCGCCTCGGCGATGATCGTCACCTTCTTGAGCCCCACGGTAATCATCCTGCGCCTCCGGCGTGCAGCCACCGCGCGACGGCAAAGTAGACGGGAATTCCCACCGTCAGGTTGAACGGAAAGGTGATGGCCAGCGCGGCCGTGAGGTAGTAGCCCGGGTTGGCTTCCGGCAGGGCGATGCGCACGGCCGCCGGCGCCGCGATGTACGATGCGCTGGCCGCCATCACCCCCAGCACCGTGCTGCCGCCCAGCGACAGGCCCACCACGCTTCCCAGCCACACCCCCAGCACCCCGTGCAGCAGCGGCATCCCCACGCCGAACCCCAGCAGGAACGCGCCGGCCGTGCGCAGGTCGCGAAACCGCCGCGCGGCCACCATCCCCATCTCCAGCAGAAAGAGCACGAGCGCGCCCTGGAACGGCGCCACGAAGAACGGGGCCACCCGCTCCAGCCCCGCCGTCCCGCTCGCCGCGCCGATCACCAGGCCGCCCAGGAGGAGCAGGATGCTGCGCCCGGCCAGCACCTCGTGCAGCACCGTGCCCCAGCTCCCGCGGCCGGCGCCCCCGCGCATCCGGGCCAGCAGCAGCGCCACGATGATGGCGGGCACCTCCAGCATGGCCACCAGGGTGGGCAGAAAGCCCTCGTACCCGATCCGCGCCGCGTCCAGGAACGAGAGGGCGGCGATGAAGGTGACCACCGAAACCGAGCCGTAGTGCGCCGCGAGGGCCGCCGCGTCCGACACGCTCATCCGGCCCACGCGGCGCACGATGGCGTACGACCACAGGGGGACGGCGATCCCCAGCGCCAGCGTGGCCAGCGCCGGCCCGCCCAGCTCGCGCAGCGGCGTCTCGGAGAGCGCCGCACCGCCCTTGAGGCCGATGGCCAGCAAGAGGTAGATGGAGAGCGCCGTGTACAGCGGCTCGGGAAACTTCAGGTCGCTGCGCGCCAGCGTGGCCACGATCCCCAGCACGAAGGCAAGGATGATGGGCGACAGCAGGTTCAGCCGGACCAGTTCCAGCATGTCCATGGGCTAGGCCCGCTCCCGCGCCGCGCCGTGCTCTGCGTGCATCGTACTCGTTTCGTGGGTGAACGTGCGGCGGCCGGCCCGGGCGATCCGGGCCGGCCGGGTGAACGGTGGATCAGGCCACGTGCAGCCGGCGCAGCCCCGCCCGGGGGCGCGCGGCGGCCAGCGCCTGCAGCCGGGCCACGCGCTCTTCCGTGGGCGGGTGCGTGGCGAACCAGCGGAGCATCCGCCCGCCCTGCAGCGCCGCGAGCGGGTTGACCTGCGCCAGGGGCGCCGCCGCGGGCGAGACGGCCATGGGCACCCGGCGCGCGGCCGCCTCCAGCCGCTCCAGCGCCCCCGCCAGGGCCAGCGGGCGCCCGCAGATCTCCGCCCCCACGGCGTCGGCCTTGAACTCGCGCTGGCGCGAGATGGCGAACTGGATGAGCATGGCCGCGACCGGCGCCACCAGGGCCGTGGCGATCATGGCCGCGGGATGGGGCGCGTCCTCGTCCCCGCCGCCAAAGAGCAGGCCGAAGTTGGCCACGTTGGAGATGGCGCCGGCGATCGTGGCCGTGACCGTCTGCAGGAGCATGTCGCGGTTCTTGATGTGCGCCAGCTCGTGCGCGATCACGCCCTCCAGCTCGTCCAGCGACACCAGGTCCAGCAGCCCCTGGGTCACGCACACCACGGCGTGCCGGGGCCCGCGCCCCGTGGCGAACGCGTTGGGCTGCGCGTGCGGCGCCACAGCCAGCGTGGGCATGGGCAGGTCCGCGCGCAGCCGCAGCATGTCGGTCATGTCGTACAGCCAGGGCATCTCGTCCCGCCCGATCACGCGCGCGCCGTACATCCGCAGCACCAGCCGCGCGGAGCCAAAGTACATCGCCACGTTCATCACGGCCGCGAACGCCGCGGCCAGCACCATTCCCGTCGCGCCGCCGATCCACCCGCCGAGCGCCACGAACAGCCCGGTCAGGCCGGCCATCAACAGGAAGACTTTTGCGTTGCTCATGCGATTGTCTCCCGTATCCCTGGTCCCGCGGCCGGGCTTCTCCCCCGGCGCGCCGCGAAGGCCCCCTCCGCGGAGTGGATTCTGCGCGAGTCGCGGCCGTTCATCAAGCCCCGCCCCCTGCGCCTGAAACGCCGCTACGGCAGATCCGCCACGCCCGCACACTACATGCAAGCATCTGCTATTCCCGTACTTACGTCTACGCGCACGTTCTAACGTTATAATCTAAGATTATACGTTAATCACTGATATTTGCATTTGTCTGGTTGCTTGCTCTCGCGGGATCTTTGTCTGGGAGCGGCCGGCGGCGATGCCTGGCGGTGGACCGGCAGGCACCGATGCCGGATCTCGATCTCACGACCGACACACGGAGGGACGGATGAGCCGAAGGGTTACGTGGTGGCTGCTGGTGGGGCTGCTGGTGGTGTTCGACGTGGTCACCGTCGTCTTTCGCCTGCTGGAGCCGGCGGCGCAGGCGGTGCTGCTGGTGGCGAGCGCGATGCTGCTGGGCGGATGGGGCGTGCTGCGATGGCTGGACGCGCGGATGCACCGCGCCCATTCGCGCGCGGCCTTCGCCAGTCTCGCCTGGCCCCGCGAACGCCGGGCGCAGGGCTCCGCCGTGAACGAAGCATAATCCCGATGTATGGATCGGATTAACATCTATGCATTTGTGTGATCGACGCCGCGTGCTTACCGTTGATCCGGCCGCCACGGTGACGGGTGAGGCGGCGCTACCACGTGAACCTTTCGCCGAGGGGGGTGCCGATGGCGTGGAACCGCATCACCGGATGGAGCCAGCCGCGGCAGGCGCGCCGCGGCCACTGCGCGGCCCGGCCGCCTCCGCCGGGGCCCGGAAGCTGGAATGAACGATTAGCCCGCGCTGCGGGCACACGAACCTCCGCCCAACTGGCACGGCGTGACGCACGCGCGGCCGGCCACGGAGCCAGGCTCCATCGGCGGAAACAACAGGGCCCCCGGCGCTCCTTCGCCGGGGGCCCTGCTGTTTCCCCGCCCGCGGGGGACGGTCACTCCGCCGGAGCGGCGGTATCCGCGTCGGCCGGCTCCGGCGCGGGTTCGGGCGCGCGGGCGCGGGACCGCGTTCGTGGCCGGGTAAAGAGCGCCTCGCGCGCGATCTCGGAAAGGGCCACCACGGCCGGGTGCTTTAGCTTGCGTTCCACGGAGATGGCGTAGAAGCGCTCGCGGATCTCCTCCACCCGTCCCACCACCGCCACCCCGTACTGCCGCCGGATCTCCGCCTCGATGGCGGAGGGCGACGCGAACACCCCGATCCCCGCCTGCCCGAACGTCTTGAGGAGCGCACTGTCGCCCACCTCGGCCGCCACGCGCGGCTGCACCCCCGCCGTGGCGAACCACTCCACCAGCGACCGGCGCAGCGTCGTGCCCTCCGCCGGCAGCAGCATGGGCGCGTCGTGCAGCGACCCGGGAAAGCCGGGAGCGTACGCCTCCGCCAGCGCGGGCGTGGCAAAGAAGGTCACGCCGCACTCGCCCAGCAGGTGGTTGTAGGCACGGATGGGAGCCGTAGGGGGCAGCGGCGCGTCCGTCAGCACCAGGTCCACCTCCTTGATGGACAGGTCCGCGAACAGGCGCTCGGGACGGTCGTCCTGCAGCACCAGGTGCACGGGCGGGTCCATCCGCAGCGCCGGCGCCAGGATGCGGTAGGCCAGCAGCTTGGGGAACGCGTCCGTCACCCCCACCGTCAGCCGCATGGGCTTTCCCGTGGGGCGGCCGCGCAGCGTCTCCGACAGCTCGCGGCCCAGGGAAAAGATCTCGTCCGCGTACTGGAACGCCACGCGCCCCGCGTCCGTGAGCACCAGCCCCCGCCCGCTCTTGGCGAACAGCGGCTCCCCCAGCTGCCCCTCCAGCTTGTGCAGCTGGGTGCTGATGGCCGGCTGCGTCACGTGCAGCAGCTTGCACGCGCGCGTAATGCTCCCCTCGCGCGCGACCGTCCAGAAGTAGAAGAGGTGCCGGTAGTTGAGCGAGGACACGAGGGTTCGCGGGCGAAAGGGTGGACGACATGGGCGGGCCGGGCCGCCAATCCATTACCTGAAGTAATGCACGAGCCATGGATATATGCATTTGTGCTTCATTAGGCAAACCTTCCATACTTAAAGCGTCCGCCCACGGCACCGCCGGCGGGACGGGACGCGACCACTCCGAACCGGATACGAACGCATGCAGACGCATATCGCTTCCGCGCCCTCCGTGTCCCGCCGCAAGGCGCTGGGCCTGCTTTCGCTTTCCACCGCCGCGCTGGCCAGCGGGGGCCTGTCGGCGGCCCCGCTGCGCGCCGCGACCCCCGCCGACGCCGCGCTCCCGGCGATCCGCACGCCGCTGGACGCCATGGCCGAGCTCATCTCGGGGAACCGGCGCTTCATGGAGGGGCGGCCCGTGGGCCCGCACCGCACCATGGCCCGCGTGCAGGAGCTGGCGGCGGGACAGGCGCCGTTCGCGGCCGTGCTCTCGTGCGCCGACTCGCGCGTGCCGGTGGAGATCCTCTTCGACCAGGGCGTGGGCGACCTGTTCGTGTGCCGCGCGGCGGGCAACGTGGTTACCCCGGAGCTCATCGGCAGCCTGGAGTTCGGAACGGTGGTGCTGGGGGCGCGGGCGGTGGTGGTGCTGGGCCACACTGGATGCGGCGCGGTCAAGGCCACCATCGCCGGCGACCCCGTTCCCGGGCAGATCAGCACCCTCTACCGCCACATCCGCCCCGCGGTGGACCGGACCCCGTCGCGCGAGCTGGAAGAGGTGTCGCGCGAGAACGTGCGGGTGCAGGCCGACCTGCTGCGCACCTCGTCGCCCGTGATCGCGCAGCTGGTGCGCGAAGACAAGCTGATGGTGGTGGGCGCCGTGTACGACGTGGGCACCGGGCGCGTCACCCTGCTGGACGCCTGATTCGCCGATCTGCGGTTCGGGATACGGATACGGGCGCGGGGAGACGTTCTCCCCGCGCCCGCGCGTCGTTTCGGAGCTTCCCCGCCCCTCTCTGTGCCCCACCCTTGCCGCCCTGTCCCCGCTCCCCGTCCCATCCCAGGCGCGGGACCCGGCCACACCCGCTATATTCCCGCCCCGCGAATCCCGATCACCCGAGAGGAACCGAGTCTTGTCCGAGCCGCTGGTCTTCATCTACGCCGACGAATCGTGCCTGGGCAACCAGTTCAAGAACCGCGCACGCCCCGGAGGCGCCGCCGGCGTGGTTGAGTTCTGGCACCCCGAAAAGGGCTGGATCCGCCGCGACTTCTGGAGCTGCGAGGCGGACACCACCAACAACCGCATGGCCATCCGCAGCGCCCTGGTGCCGCTGGCGGCGCTCAAGCAGCCGTCGCGCGTCGTCTTCACCTCCGACAGCCGCTACCTGGTGGACGGGATGACGCAGTGGGTGCACGGCTGGGCCGCGCGCGGGTGGAAGCGCAAGGACGGCGAGGTGGAGAACGTGGAGATGTGGCGCGCCCTCATGCCCGTCGCCGCGCGGCACCAGCTGCACTGGCGCTGGGTAAAGGGCCACGCGGGCCATCCGCAGAACGAATACGCCAATCACCTCGCCATCCGCGCGGCCACCAAGCAGATCGACAGCGGCGGGCTGGTGGAGTCGAAGTTCGACGAGTGGATCGCCGAGGAGCAGGAGAAGGAGCGCTACCTGAACTTCTACGCCCTCCCCCCCGAGAACTTCAAGTTCAAGCCCGCCCGCAAGCTGCCCACGCGCTGAACGTTCGGCAGTGAAGGGCGGATGCACACCGTCCGCCCCTCCGCGCCGCTCCTCATCCCATCTTAATCGCGCGTTGCCCCCTCCGCGTCATATCCGCCGCACCACGCGCGTTGGATTGTCAGAGGCACGCGAAAACCCGCGGCGTGCATCCACCGCCATCGCAATCTTCCCCGGCGTCGGGCGGCCAGCAGCGGGAGTGGAGGCATAGATGACGATCGACGCACCGATGGTGAACGTGGCCGGCGGGTGGGTGGCGGACGGCTGATCCGGCCTCCCCTCCAGCCCCCGGATCATCAGACCGCCGTGCGCCCGAAGATGCGCTCGAACCAGCGGACGGCGGAGGCTTCTACCTCCGCCATCTGCACCGGCCGCCCCAGTTCCGCCGAGAGCGAGCCGACGTCGTGGTCGCGGATGCCGCAGGGGATGATGGTGCCGAAGAACGACAGGTCCGTGGTCACGTTCAGCGCAAAGCCGTGGCTGGTGATCCACCAGACGATACCCGCACGCCGATCGCCCCCTCCGCGTCAGAACCGCCCCACTCCGCGCGTTGCATTGTCAGAGGCACGCGCAAACCCGCGACGCGCACTCGCTGCCCCATGCACCCGAACCCGTTCGCGCCGGCGGACCCGATCGGTGCAGCCTGGCGGTCGAGCGCGGCGTGGAAGCCGGCTTCCGCGTCCTGTGCTGGCGGGCGCCCATGTACAAATTGATCTACCCATGCACCTCTTTCCCGCATCCCCCCTTCAGCCGGATCGCCCGCGATGAGAACTCTGCTTGCCACGCTCTCCCTGCTGCTGGCCACGAGCCCCGCCGCCGCGCAGGACACCCCGCCCCCCGATTCCGGCCGCGTCTACGATCTGACGGAGGTGGAGACGCAGCCGCAGCCTTTGAACGTGGCGGACCTGCGCGCCGCGCTGGATGCCGGGTTCCCGCCCGAGCGCCTGGCCCAGGGCGCGGGCGGGACGGTGAACGTCTCGTTCGTCGTCGGGGCGGACGGGGCGGTGCGGCAGGCCCGCGTCGTCTCTTCCACCGACGCCGCGTTCGACGCGCCGTCGCTGTCTGCGGTCGCCGTCCTGCGCCTGAGCCCCGCTACCGTGGGCGGCACCCCGGTCGCGACGCGGGTGGAGGTCCCGATCCAGTGGCAGGCCCCGGCGCCCGTTGCGCAGGCGGAGCACGCGGGCGAGGGCGTCGTGTCCCGGGTGGGGGTGACGGAGGAGGGGGAGCGGCTCTACACGATGAGCGAGGTGGTGGCGGAGGCCCGCACCTACGAGGCCAGCGAGGTGGACCACCGGCCGCAGCCCCGCAGCACCGCCGAGCTGCGCCACGGGCAGGTGCGGAACCATCCACCCGAGCTGCGCGCGCAGGCGGTCCACGCCACGGTCTGGGTGCGCTTTCGCGTCAACCCGGACGGGACCACGGACACGTTCACCGTCACCCGCAGCACCGACACGCGGTACAACGAGCCCAGCATCGAGGCGCTGCGCGACACACGGTTCATCCCCGGGAAGCTGGAGGGACAGACCGTGCCCGTCTGGATGGAGCTTACCATCCACTGGTAGGGCTCCGTACTTGAGCGCGGCGGATCAGTCCTGGACCGCCGCGCGCTCAAAGACGCGCTCGAACCAGCGGACGGCGCTGGCCTCCGCCTCCGCCATCGGCACGTTGCGGCCGAGCTCGGTGGAAAGCGAGCCCACGCCGTGGTCGCGGATGCCGCAGGGGATGATGGTGCCGAAGAACGACAGGTCCGTCGTCACGTTGAGCGCAAAGCCGTGGCTGGTGATCCACCCCGACGACACCCGCACGCCGATGGCCGCCAGCTTGCGGCCGTCCACCCACACCCCCGTCAGCCCCTCCTTGCGCCCGCCCCGCAGCCCGAAGTCGGACAGCACGCCGATCAGCGCCTCCTCGATGTCGCGCAGGTAGCGGTGCAGGTCCTGACGGTCCGGCTTCAGGTCGAAGATGGGATAGCCCACCAGCTGCCCCGGACCGTGGTACGTCACGTCCCCGCCGCGCCCCGTGTCGTACAGCTCGATGCCGCGCGCCGCCCGCTCCTCTGGCGACACCAGCACGTTCTCGTCGTGCGACCCGCTGCCCAGTGTGATGACGTGCGGATGCTCCAGCAGCAGCAGCGTGTCGGGGATCTCGCCCGCACGCCGCTGCTTCACCAGCTCCGCCTGCAGCGCCAGCGCGTCGCCGTACGATACCCGTCCCAGCCGCCGCACCTGCATGGTCCGGCGCTCCGTAGCCACCAGCGTTTCCGTGCTCATCCACCGCTCCTTCGTCGCTCGTCGCGTGCGTTGCCGCGGGATTATAACCCGCTGCGCCCCGCCCGTGCACCCATCCAATGAAAAACCGGGAGCCACCGCGCGGTGGCTCCCGGTTCCCGTTCACGCAATCCTCCCCACAATGGCGCCCGGCAGGTGATGGTAGGTGCGCGTGACGAACTGCGCCGGCCCGCATCGGTGATGCCGGCAATGGGCGTGCTTACGGGCAGCACCACGCTCGACGGGTGATCATGGGAGGATGAGGGGTGGAAAGACCGGAGGGATGCGTCCGGCAACCGGACGTTGTGAGGCGCGGCGGGATAGGCTCTGAACGGACGAGCTGCAAGTGTGAAAGCTTGCGAGCTGCCCATGGGTTACTACGACGCTGACAGCAGGGTCAGCCGAATTCCCGCTCCCTCAGGGAAGCGATGACTTCCTGAGGGAGCGCACACGTATAACCAGAAGCCACACAACCGCCTGCGCGCGACCGAAGGATCTCGTCCGCCTTCGCGAAGGACTGTCCTCCGGGCGCGGCAGCTGGCCCCTCGGTTCTGCTGGCGAGGTCCTTCGGTCGGCGCCAAAGTCCATCGTACCCGCAGGTTGCGGAGCGGCGCCTCCCTCAGGAAGTCAATTACGGGGCGAGGTTTAGCAACACCCTCTCAGGAAAAAGAACAGGCTTGACACATTACAATAATCGTAATTATCATAATCTAGATTATCACATTGTCAGAGGGGGCAAACGATGAGTGGAAGAACCTTCTTCGGAAGGGAGCAGGAGCTTCGGGCGCTGAACCGTGAGCTGGACCGGCCGCGGCCTTCCGTGGTCGTTCTCCTGGGGCGGCGGCGGGTCGGGAAGTCGCGCCTGCTGGTGGAGGCAACCCGCTCGCGCCCCACCATCTACTACCAGGCCACGCGGATCGCGGAATCCATGAGCCTGCAGCTGTTCAAGGCGGAGATCTCACGGGTCGTCGAGACGGACCCCGTGTTCGAGTCCCTGGGCGACTGGCTGGGTGTGTTCACCTTTCTGGAGCAGGTCGCCACGGACCGCATGCCGGGGCTCACGGTGGTTCTCGACGAGTTTCCGTACCTGTGCGACACGGACCCATCCCTGCCCTCCGTGCTGCAGAAGTTCTGCGACGGCGTCCGGGAACGCGGAACCGCGATGAACCTGGTGCTGTGCGGCTCCAAGATCTCGTTCATGGAGGAGCTGCTGGGCGAAAAGAACCCCCTGCACGGGCGGCAGACCCTGGCGCTCGACCTGCCTCCGCTGTCGTACCGGGACGCGGCGAAGTTCTTTCCCGAGTGGAGCGCGGACGAGCAGCTTCGGGCGTACGGAATCCTCGGCGGCATTCCCTACTACCTGAACCTGTGCGAGACCGAGTTCACGCTCAGCGAGAACATCCGGGAGCTGGTGCTTTCGACCGGCGCACCACTGGGCGACGAGCCCAACAACCTGCTGCAGTCCGAGCTACGCGACGTAACGCGCTACGCCACCATCCTGCGCTCCATCGCCGATGGCTGCACGGACTCGGGCTCCATCATCGGGCGGGTCCGCGAGCTGAAAGACTCCAGCGCGCTGGCGCCGTACGTACAGAAGCTCGCGGAGCTCCGGCTCATCCGGATCGTCCGGTCGCTGGACGCCGCCGAGCGGGAGCGGGACAGGCGCTACTACCTGGACGACCCGTTCCTCGCGTTCTGGTACCGGTTCTATCTGCCGAACCTGTCTCCGCTGTCCTCGGGCCACTCGGAGGAGGTCTGGCGGCATACCATCGAGCCGCGCCTGGACGACTACATGGGAGGGATGTTCGAGTGGATCTGCCGTGACTACGCCCGCCGGTACGTCAACGAGGTGCTTCCGACGGCGGCACAGGAAGTGGGACAGGTATGGGCCGCGGACTTCGACATCGACGTGGCGGGACGGCTGCTGAACGGAGCGGCGTTCGCGGGCGAGTGCAAATGGTGGAACGGGCCGGTTGGCCTGAACGTGCTGGAGCACCTGCGCGAAACCGCCACCCGCACCCCCTACGAGCGCGGGGCGGATGAACGATACTTCCTGCTGTTCTCCCGCTCCGGCTTTACGCCCGAGCTGAAACGGAAGGTGAAGCGCGACTCGACCGTCCGCCTGATCGGCCCGGCGGAACTGCTCCAGCCGCGCGCTCGCTGACGAGAGCCCGCTCCACGGCGCGCAAAACCGAACCGGGAGGCCGCGCATCCGCGGCCTCCCGGTTCGTCATCATCCCCCCAACCCGAAGCTTACGCCTCGTCGGGGAAGTTCTCCATCAGCTGCTTGATGCGGGCCAGGAACTGGTCGCCGTCCGCGCCGTTGACCAGGCGGTGGTCGTAGCCCAGCGAGATGAAGCCGCGCTTGCGCGGGACGACCGCGTGGTTGCCGAACTCGTCGCTCACAACCGCCGCGCGCATCTCCACGCCGCCCACGCCCAGGATGGCCACCTGCGGCTGGCTGATGATCGGAAAGCCGATCGTCGTGCCGAAGATCCCCGGGTTGGTGATGGTGAAGGTACCGCCCTGGATCTCCTCGGGCTTGAGCTGCTTGCTGCGCGCCCGCCCGGCGATGTCGTTGAGCCGCTTGGCCAGCCCCACCAGCGACAGCTCGTCCGCGTTGCGGATCACGGGAACGATGAGACCGTGGTCCAGCGCCACCGCGATGCCCAGGTTGACCTCGGCGCGGTAGATGATCTCGTGGTTGCTGTAGCTGGCGTTGATCTTGGGAAACTCGCGCAGCGCCCGCGCCACCGACCACGCGATGAAGTGCGTGTAGGTGACCTTTACGCCCTGCTGCTCCCACAGCTTCTTGTTCTTGCCGCGAATGCGGTCCAGCCGCGTGTAGTCCACCTCGAAGTACGAGTGCACGTGCGGGCTGATGCGCCGCGACTGCACCATGTTGTTCGCGATGATCTGCGTCATGCGGCTGGCCGGCTCCACGCGGTCGTTGGGACCGGCGGAAACCGTGGGATGCTGCGGCGTCCCGTAGAACTGGTCCCACGGGAAGTCGCCCTCGAACGCCTGCTTCGCGGGCGCGGCGGGACGCGGGGCCGGCGGCGTGGCGGCCGCGGCAGGCTGCGCCGCGGGGGCCGACTTGCCCTGTTCCACGTACTTGAGGATGTCGTCCTTGGTGACGCGGCCATTGCGCCCCGTGCCCGGCACCTGGTGCACCGCCACGTTGTGCTCCGCCGCGATCTTGCGCACCAGCGGCGTGCTCTTGGTCCGCAGCCGCTCCTCCAGCGTGTGCGGCCCGTCGCCCAGCGGCGCGCCGGCGGCGGAGGCGGATGCCGGGGCCGCGGGAGTGCCCGCGCCAACGGTCTCCGCCGGTGCCGCGGCGGCCCGCGTGGTGACGGGCGGGTCTTCCGGCACCTGGATGTGGTCGTTGGCGCCCGTGTCCACCGTGGGGGCGGACGGGGCGGCGGCCGCGGCGGCGCCGGCTTCGGTCTCGATGTAGGCGACGATGGTGCCCACCTCCACCGTCTGCCCCTCGCTCACCACCACCTCGGCCAGCACGCCGGCCACGGGCGAGGGGATCTCCGCGTCCACCTTGTCGGTGGAGATCTCCATGATGGGCTCGTCGCGCTCCACCCGCTCGCCCACCTTCTTGAGCCACACGGACACGGTGCCCTCGGCGATGGACTCGCCCATCTGGGGCATCGGGACTTCTATACGGGCCATGGTCTTGGTCCTGTGATTGGGCTGGCTGCTGTTGCGTGCTGCCTGCTCTGTCTCTCCGCCTCGAGGGAATAGGGAATAGGGAATAGCCTGCGAAAACCGGGACGAGGCCCGGAGTTCACGACGCCCCTGCAGTTGCCCGCTATTCCCTATTCCCTATTCCCTATTCCCTATTCCCTATTCCCTATTCCCTGTTCCCTATTCCCTATTCCCTAGTATTTCGCCAGGTGCCGGATCGCCTTCACCACGTCGTCCACCTGCGGCAGGAAGTAGTCTTCCAGCGGCGGGCTGTACGGCACGGGGGCGTCGGCGGCGGCCACGCGCAGCACGGGCGCGTCGAGCCACTCCCACGCCTTTTCGTTCACCCGCATGGCGATCTCGCCCGCGATGCCGCCGGTGCGCGTGTCCTCGTGCACCACCAGCAGGCGGTTGGTCTTCTTGACCGACTCCACGATGGCGTCCTCGTCCAGCGGCAGCAGCGTGCGCAGGTCGATCACCTCCACCGACAGCCCGTCCTCCTTCTGCACCAGCTCGGCCGCCTCGGCGCACTTGTGCACCATGGCCGCGTAGGTGACGATCGTGAGGTCCGTGCCCTCGCGGTGCGTGCGCGCCTTGCCCAGCGGGACGACGTAGTCCTCCTGGGGCAGCGTCTCGCGCAGCTGCGGCCGGCGGTACAGCCACTTGTGTTCGAAGAAGAGCACCGGGTTGTCGTCGCGGATCGCCGCCTTGATGAGCCCCTTGGCGTCGTACGCCGTGGACGGGTAGACGATCTTGAGCCCCGGCGTGTGGAAGAACGCCATCTCGGGGTTCTGGCTGTGGAACGGCCCGCCGCGCACGCCGCCGCCGCTGGGGCCGCGGATCACCATCGGCACGCCGCCGCTGCCGCGGTAGCGGCTGGTGGCGATGTAGTTGGTGATCATGTCGTACGCGCAGGAGATGAAGTCGATGAACTGCATCTCCACGATGGGGCGCATGCCCATGTGGGCCGCGCCCGCCGCCGCGCCGGTAAAGCCGATCTCGCTGATGGGCGTGTCCACGACGCGCGAGCCGCCGAAGCGGTCCAGGAAGCCGTCCGTCATCTTGAACGCGCCGCCGTACGCGCCGATGTCCTCGCCCATCACGAAGACGCGCTCGTCGCGCTCCATCTCTTCCCACATCCCCTCGCGGATGGCCTCCAGAAGGGTGACGGGCTTGCCCTGCTCGGTCAGCCGCACGTGCTCCGGCTTTTCAATCACGGTCGCCATGATGGTTCGGCTGGTCAGGCTCGGGTGGGGTCGGGCGGGGTGTGTCGCGTCCACGGCGCGTTCACCGGGCCGTCCCCGTATACGTCGGTCAGCGCCTCTTCCGGCGCGGGAAGCTCGCTCTGCTCGGCCTCGGCCACCGCCGCGTCCAGCTCGCGGTCGATGCCGGCGCCGATGGCGGTCAGCTCGTCGGCCGTGGCCCAGCCGTTGTCCAGCAGCGCCTTTACGTATCGGTCGATGGGGTCGTTGGTCGCCGCCCAGTGCTCGATCTCGGCCGGGTCCACGTAGGTCTGCGCGTCGTGCTGCGCGTGGCCCTTGCGGCGGTACGTCATCACCTCGATCAGCGTGGGCCCCTCGCCGGCGCGGGCCCGCTCCACCGCCCGCTTCGACGCGCCGTAGACGGCCAGCATGTCGTTGCCGTCCACCTGCTCGCCCGCCATCCCGTACCCCGGCGCCTTCTCCACGAACGACTTCGCCGCCGTCATCAAGCGGCTGGGGGTGGAATAGGCCCACTGGTTGTTCTCGACGATGACCACCAGCGGCAGCTTCTGCACGGCGGCGAAGTTCACGCCCTCGTGAAACGCGCCCGTGCTGGTGGCGCCGTCGCCGATGTACACCATCCCCACCCGGTCCTGGCCGCGCTGCTTGAAGGTCAGCGCCACGCCGGCCATCACGGGGATCAGGTCGCCCAGCGGGCTGATCTGGCCGATGAAGCCGCGGTCCAGGTCGGTGATGTGGATGTTGAGCTCCTTGCCGCGCGCCAGCGAGTCGCCCTTGGCCATGTACTGGCGCACCACCTCCACCGGCTTTGCCCCCACGGTCAGCATCGACCCCAGGTTGCGGATGAGCGGCGAGAGCATGTCGCCCGTTCCGTCGTCGCGGCGGCGCAGGGCAAAGGCGCTGGCGACGGACTCGCCCTCCTGCCCCAGCGAGCGGAACAGCCCGCCGATCACCTTGCTCTGCTTGAACAGCACCTCGAGCTTTTCTTCGAGGCTGCGGGTAAGCCGCACCAGCCGGTACATCTCCAGGAGCTGCTCGCGCGAGAGCCCGTGGGGGATGGTGCTGGTGGAGCGGGTCCTGGTCTTGTTCGCCATGTCGGTGGAGCGCGTCTGCCTGCACGGGCGCGGGCGCGAAAAGCGGCCCGGCCGGAAGCGGGACAACTTGGGCCGGCAGGTGCGGGGAGTCAAGCAATGAAGGGGTGAAGGGGTGAAGGGGTGAGCGGGTGAGCGGGTGAGCGGGTGAAGGGCGGCGGATCGTTGCAGGGGCGGCCGTGTACATCGCGGCCGGCAGATTCGCGCGTGATCCTTCCCCACCCGCACCGCCGCACCTTCATGAACCGCCTCTTGATCCTCCCCGTACTGGCCGTGCTCCACCTCCCGGCCGCGTGCGACGGCGCGCGGCGGACAACGGACCCGGCAAAAACCATCCACGCCAGGGCCGGCAAGCCGTTCCGGATCACCCTTCGGAGCGGAAGCGCCATGGGACAACGATGGTTGCGGGTGGACTCCGCGGCAGCCGGCTCCCTGGTGCTGGTCGACTCCGGGTCCATCCCGCCGCGCAGGATCACGATCGGTGGGAGCGGGCACCTGTACTGGACGTTTCGGAGCTCTCGCCCTGGCGAGGCGACGGTTTCCATGATGCGCGTCCTCTTCTCGGACACCACGAGAGGCACCGACACCACCCGCTTCCGCGTCGTCATCCGATAGCAGCCACGGAGTCGCCGCCTCGACGGCCGGACGCCGGCACCTGGACCGCTCCGTCGACCCGTGTGACCATCCTCACGGTCTGATCGCACAAAACCGGCGGCGCCCCGCGAGATCCGCGGGGCGCCGCCGTCCGTCATCCTCCTGAAATCCGAGGAGCCTACTCCTCCTCCGCCTTTGCCGTCTCGCGCTTGGGCGCCTCGGCGTCGCTGGTGCCGCGGCGCTCGTTGCGCTCGTTGCGGCCGCGCTCGCGGTTGGCCGCGGAGGCCGCGGCGGGGGGCACCAGGCGGCGGTTGGGGGTGTCCCACTGGCCGTCGGTGCCGCTGCGGCCCGCGCGCCAGCGCTCGCCCAGCGTGGGCTGCGGATCGAACGGATGGCCGTACTTCTTGTCGAGGTAGAAGTTGGCGACCTTGGCCGCCAGCGGGGCCGCCGCGTCGCCGTGCAGCCCGTGCTCCACGATCACCGCGATCACGATGTCGGGGCTGCCGCCGGGCCGCCCGGCAAAGCCCACGAACCAGCCGTGGTCGGGGCCCTGCGGGTTCTGCGCCGTCCCCGTCTTTCCGTACAGCTTGTAGCGCGCCAGGCTGCTCTGCAGCGCCGTGCCGTCGGGCTCGGTCACCAGCCGCAGCCCCTCCCACAGCGCCTCCAGCCCCTTGGCGTCCAGCCCCAGGTCGATCCCCGGCGCCGCGTTGCGGGTGCTGTCGGTGACCACCAGGTGCGGCGGCGGCGCGGTGCCGTTGCCGGCGATGGCGCTGTACACGTACGCCATGCGCAGCGGCGTCTGGTCGTTGGGGCCTTGGCCAATGGCAAGGCTCATCACGTCCGAGGGCACCGCCGCGTTGCCGAAGTACTCCTGGTACCAGGCCAGGCTCTTGGGGAACGTCCCCCGCAGCTCGCCCGGCAGGTCAATCCCCGTGCGCTCGGTAAAGCCCAGCCGCGCCCCCGCCCGCGACAGCTCCTGCAGCCCGATGCGGATGCCCAGCTGGTAGAAGTACACGTTGCACGAGTTCTCGATGGCCTGCGCCAGGTCAACCGAGCCGTGCCCCGCGCGGTACCAGCAGCGCGAGTAGCGCCCCGCGTACGCCATGCCGCCCGTGCAGCTGATGGGCATGCGCGTGCTCTGGTTCACGATTCCCCGCTGCACGCCGATGGCCGCCGTCACCGTCTTGAAGGTGGAGGCCGGCGGATACCGCGCCGTGATGGTGCGGTTGAGCAGCGGCTTGTCGGCGTCGGTGTTCAGCGCGCCCCACAGCCGGGGCGGAATGCGCCCCACGAACGCGTTGGGGTCGTAGCTGGGATGGCTGTACAGCGTCAGGATCTCGCCCGTGGAGGGCACCATCGCCACCACGGCGCCCTTCATCGTGTCGGGGAAGATGGAGGCCGTGTACTGCTGCAGCTTCAGGTCGAGCGTAAGCTCGATGGGCTGCCCCGGCACCGGCGCGCGGGCGCCCACGGTGGCGCGGGGGTCCACCACGCGTCCCTTGGCGTCCACCTCGACGAAGCGCGCGCCGTCGCGGCCGGCCAGGGTGAGCTCGTACTGCTTCTCGATCCCCGCCTGCCCGATGAGCCGCCCCTGCTTGTAGTCGGCCTGGCGGTACTCGGGAAGCTCCAGCTGCTCCTTCGTGATCTCGGTCACGTACCCCGACAGGTGGCCGATGGCCTCGCCGGCGGGATAGAAGCGCTGCGGCCGCTCCACCACCATCAGGTTGGGGAAGGCGGCGCGCCGCTCCTCGATGGCCGCGGCCTGCGAGAAGGTGGCGCGGTTCGTCACCTCGAGCAGGTCGTGCGGGCGCCGGTTGCGGCGCTCCATCAGGTCCTGCAGGTCTTCGCCGGCAAGGCCAAGGAACGGCGCCAGGTCGTTGATGGTGTTGAGCACCAGGGCGCTGTCGCCCGGCAGGACGGCGATGGAGTACGAGGTGATGCTGGTGGCCACCACCTCGCCGTCGCGGTCCAGGATGGTGCCGCGGGGCGCCGGGATGGGAATGCCGCGCAGGCGGTTTTCCTCCGAGCGCTCCGCGTACGCCTTGCCCGTCATCACCTGCGTGTGAAAGAACGCGGTAAGGAGCACGGCGATGATGAACGTGACGGCGAACACGGCGCCGTTGGAGCGCCGCTGCCGCGTGTCAGGCTGAAAAAGCCTCATGGCCTCTACGTATGCTGCTGAAATTCACCTCGGTGGCCGGGGCTCCGGCCAGGGTTGCGGAACAGCAAGTCCCGCGCCCGGGGCGGCACCCGGCGATCCTCATCCATCCCCTTCCCAACCCTCACCGCGAACGAAGGTTCCCGCCCGCTCCGCCCGCCGCGTTCGGAAGATCACCAGCGCCCGCATCCGGTCCACCAGGTCCAGCGCGGCATCCACGGACGCGGGCAGAGGGGGGACGGGATGGCCGTCGTCCAGCTCCAGGTGCCCCGGGGGATACGACCGCGCCGCCCACGCCAGGGTCGCACGCTCGTCCGCGGAAAGCGGCCAGCGCGGATGGCGCTCGATGAAGCGGCGGACGGCGTCCCCGCGGCGCGGGCGGGTCTCACCGGCCAGCAGGAGCGCGGCGGTGCACAGCCGCACCACGTCGTCGCGCAGGCGGCGCATCCACCCCTCGTCCCCGGCGGCCAGGGCGCGGGCCACCTCCGCGCCTCCCTCGTCCACCCGGTCGACGAGCCGCGCCGCGCAGAACGCCGCGTCCGCGGGGGCAAAGACGGCGCGCGGCGGATCCACGTCGGGCCACAGGGGGACGGCGTCGTCCAGCGCGTCCACCAGCATGGGCGTGCGGCGGCCGGGCTCCAGGTCCTGCCGCGACACCGACCACACGCCGACCGGCACCCCCGTCCGCCGCGCCACTTCGTCCGCGATCGTCTCCGCGTGCGAGGCTTGGGGCTCGCGGTCCGGCGTCAGGCGGCGAAAGACCAGCAGCACGTCGACGTCGCTGTCCGGCCGCGCCTGCCGCCGCGCCTTGCTGCCAAAGAGCAGCGCGCACTCCAGCCGGCCCGCGACGCGCAGCCGCACCTGGCGCACGATCTCCATCGCCGCGGCCTGCTCGCGCGCGTCCAGGCACGCGTCCACCGTCACTCCGCCGCGCGTTTCCGCCGCACCCGGTGCATCCTCCATCCGCCGCATCCCTGTCGTAATTGATCTCTCCTGATCCCGTGGGCAAGGGATGTTCCCCCGCTACTTGAACGTGACTCTGGTGCACCTGCCCTGCACGTCACAAAGTTGGATTGTATGATCTCGCTGCTTAAGGAGCATTTGCATGATTGATCTGACTGAGATCGCAAGCGCCCGCGGTGGAGAAAAATCTCAGGAGCAGTTCGAATTGTTCGCTCGCGAGTTCTTGGAGGCGATCGGTTTCAAGTGTATCAGCGGCCCAGATCGGGGAGCGGATGACGGCAAGGATCTCCTCGTCCGGGAGGATTGGCGCGGCGCCTTCTGGGAACACTCGAAACACTGGTTGGTGAGCGTAAAGCATTATGCCCACTCTGGGCGCGCGGTGGGGGTGGAGGATGAAGTCGATCCTGCGGGCCGCGTTCAGAGACACGGTGCCGACGGGTTCATCGCATTCTACTCAACCGTTCCATCCGCGAGCTTGGGCCGAAGCCTGGATGTTCTGCGGGCACGGATGCCGTGCATAGTGATCGACGAGGGCCGAATCCGTTCGCAACTGCACGAAGACGTCAGACTTCGGGGCATTCTGGAGCGGTACCTGCCACGCAGCTTTGCACAGGTACACCGAAAGCAGGTCGAGGCGCGAATCCATTTCCTCTCCAGTCTTGGTCTTTCGTTCTTTTCCGAGCAGCAGGGAAGTCTTCCTGGGCCGGCAATGATCCTGGATGAAGAATCCGGCCGGCTCCGGTTTGACGACCGCCACCAAGAGCCAGCGATGTTGGCGAGCTTCATCCTAAATCAGTTCAAGACCGGGAACTATCGGGTTCTAGAATCCTTGATCTCGTTCGATCCCGAGGTCTGGCGCTACCTCCGCGCGCTCCTTCAAGTAGAACGTGGCAGTCTCGCAGGACTTGGTGAAGCGATTCTGACCACCAATGATCCATTCTTCTGCCGGATGTTGATCATAATTGCGGGAGAGGCAGAGCAGCGAGACGCAATCGTGCCGATCTGCAAGACCGTGCTGCATGATGGCTGGCCATTCCACCGGAGAATTAAGGAGAGCCAAGCAACCGTCACCCCGTTTTTTGATGTGGCAGAACAAACATTGAAACGGATCGCCCACGGACAGGCTCCGGTGCTTGAAGAGTTTGCCGCCAAGGCCAAAAAGCTGGAGCGATGGCACCAATACTCAATCTTTAGGCTCGCGCTGGAATCAGCCTGACGCCATTCCTGGACCTTGCAGAACCACTACCGGGTGATTGTCGAGGATTGCAGTACACGCGTCCAACGTCACTCCGCCGCACCCGGTGCATCCCCCATCCGCCGCATCCCCCGTATCCCGTGGTTGCGCTGGCCAGGGGCAAGTCACGTTCCGGGTGGGACGCATCCGCGCGAAGGCCTAGCTCCGGAAACGGAAGGCCTCACACGGAGTCAACGGAGTCAGCGGAGTTTTCTCGTGCCGGCTCCACTGGATCGTGTGCTTGTCTGCCCGCGGACCGGCTGAGTATGATCGCGGGGCAGAGCGAAGTCACGCGCAGATTCATCTCCCGTGCCGATTCCATGAGCGAGCCGATCCAGTCTCTCCCGGCAGACGCGGCCGACGAGCCGCTCCCGCGCACGGGGCCGCCGCGGCGCGTGGTGGTGATCGGCGCGGGGCTGGCGGGGCTGTGCGCGGCGTACGAGCTGGACCGCGCGGGGCACGAGGTGACGGTGCTGGAGGCCGGCGGGCGGGTGGGAGGGCGCGTGCTCACGCTGCGCGAGCCGTTCGCGGACGGGCTGTACGCCGAAGCGGGCGGGCTGCACATCTTTCCGGAGCACCAGACGGCGCACGGGTACGCGCGGCGGCTGGGGGTGGCGCTGGTGTCGCCGCCCGGCGCGACGGGGCTGATGGTGCTGCGCGGGCGGCGCTTTGCGCGCAAGTCGGCGGAGATGATGACGCAGACGCCGCTGGAGCTTTCCGAGGAAGAGCGCACCCTCGGCGTCTACCCGATGTGGGGGCGCCGGGTGCAGCCGCTCATCCACCAGGTGCGCGTGGCGGGGGACCCGGAGGCGCCGGGGTGGCCGCCGCCATCCATCGCACGCTTCGACACGCTGACCTTCGCGGAGCTGCTGGCGGAGCAGGGGCTGTCGCCCGGGGCCATCGAGATGCTGTGCCTGGGCGACCCCAGCCTGCTGGGCGACGGCGTGGACACGGTGTCGGCGCTGGCGCACCTGCGCGGGCTGGCGCTGCTGCGCCCCTCCGCGCCCGCCGTGGTGCGGGGCGGCTCGGACCGCCTGCCGCGCGCATTCGCGGACCGGCTCGCGGGGCGCATCCACCTGGACTCGCCGGTGGTGCAGGTGCGGCACGATGCGCGCGGGGTCCGCGTGGCCTGCATGGACGGCGGCACGCCGCGGACGGTGCAGGCGGACTACGCCGTCTGCGCCATCCCGCTCCCCCTGCTTGCGGCGTTGGACCTGGCGCCGCCGCCCGCGCCCGAGCGGGTGCGGATGATCCGCGAGACGCCGCAGACCTCGGTGACGCGCATCTTTCTGCAGATGCGCCGCAGGTTCTGGGAAGACGAGGGATGGAGCGGGTTCGCCGCCACCGACACGCCGATCGGGATGGTGAACCCGGCGACGGAGGGACAGGAGGGGGAGCGCGGGATCCTGGAGGCGTACATGGCCGGTCCGCGCGCCCGCGCCGCGGCGCGGATGGACGAGGAGGAGCGGATCCGCTTCGTCCTCGGCCACCTGGAGCCGATCTTTCCCGGCGCGTCCGCCCACTACGAGGCGGGCGCCAGCAAGGCATGGGACGACGATCCGTGGGCGCGCGGCGCGTACGCCTGGTTCCGCCCCGGCCAACTGACGCGGTTCGCGCCGCACGCCGCACAGCCGGAGGGCCGCATCCACTTTGCCGGCGACCACACCACCGCGCGGCCGGGGTGGATGGAAGGCGCGCTGCACTCCGGCCTGCGCGCCGCCCGCGCGGTCAACGAGGCGGCCGGCCGGGATGCCGCGGCCTGATTCCGATCCGCCAATCCGCCCGAACCGTCCCTATGCAGAGGGTTGCTCTGCTTCACGCAGCCGCCGCGGAGCTCGTCCTCCGCTGACTCCGTTGACTCCGTGTGAGGCCCATTCTTTCAGAGCGTGTTCAAATTTCCGGGTTCCTACGCAAGCGCCTGACTTCCTGAGGGAGCGCACACGAAGAAACCGGAAGATACACAATCGGTTGCGACCGAAGGATCTGCTCTCGGACACGACAGGGCCAGACCCCGAGTTTCGATCCAGCCCATTCGTCCTGCCGGCCAGATCCTTCGGTCGGCGCCAGGCTGCTTTCGTAGAAGCGAGTTCGGCGCGGCGCCTCCCTCAGGAAGTCAAAGCGACTACGCTGATTTCAAACACACTCGGAGCCAGGAACGACGAAGGGCGAGGCACGCGGCCTCGCCCTTCGTCTTTCATCCCACCCAGCCGTGGTCAGTGCGACGCCAGGTCCTCGCGGCGGCGCAGGCCGGTAAAGGCGTCGGCCAGCTTGACGGTGTAGGTGCCCTCCGCCTGTGCCGCGCGGCGCAGGACGGCGCGGATCTGCTGGCGGTCGATGGAGCCGGCCTCGTACCCCTCCGCCAGCAGCGCCTGGATGACGCCTTCGGTGTGGACGCGGCTGCGCTCGTACACGTCGGGGTACACCTTCAGCTCGCCGTCCTCGATGACGATGGGGTCGTAGCGCAGCGTGAGCGGCACCGGCGCGCGAAAGGTGGACCAGCGCGTGGTGCCCGAGCGGCGCAGGATGCCGTCGATCTCCGCCGGCGCCACCGTGGGCTCCGCGTGGCGGTGAAGAAGGCGCGCCAGCTCGATGACGTCGCGGTTGCGCATCCGCACGCACCCGTGCGACGCCGCCTGGCCGATGCTGGTGGTGTCGGGCGTGCCGTGGATGTAGTACAGCGGCGCGAAGAACAGCTTTACCCGCCCCATGGGGTTGTTGGGCCCCGGTGGCGTGAACCGCGCCTCGCGCGCCCACTCGCGCCCCTCGGGCGGGCGCCACGACGGGTTCCATTCCGCGCGCCCGATGGTGAAGTCGCCGTCCGGCGTGTCGTGCCCCGGCTTTCCCACGCTGACGCGGTACGTGCGGAGCACGCTGTCGCCGTCCAGCACCTGCAGCCGGTTCGCGGGGATGTTGATGTCGATGCGCAGCTGCGCCGCCGCGGCGGACACCGGCGCCAGCGTCAGCGCCAGGGCCGCGGCAAGGGACTTCAGTCTCATGCGTACGTGCACTTCAGGGAAGACCGCGTGAGTGGAGCAATGCGGCCGGACGTACCCGCGCGACCGCCGGCGGGGTCCGCGTCCGGCTCCGCAAAGATAGCAAAGGATCGCGTCCCGCACAGCCGCCGGCCCCTCGAAGAAAGCCGGCGGCGGGAAGATCCCGGCCGGCGACGATCGTCCGCGTTGTCGGCGGAGGGTGCCGGCACTAGCTTGCGGGCCGCCGCTCAGGCGCTTCCGCCCGTGTACATCCAGCATCCCGTCCTTCTTCGATTCCGTGAGCCGTCGCCCCCGCAACGCGGTCCCCCCGCAGCCCCGCGCCGCCCGTCCCGCGCCGCCGCCCTCCGCGCCGGCAAGGCGGTGGACGGAGCGCGTCCGTGCCTGGCACGTGGCCGCCGGGCTGGCGCTGCTGCACCTGGTGCTGTCGCTGGCCACGCTGGACCCCACGCCCAACAGCGGCGGCGACAACGCCGCGTACCTGGCCCTGGCGCGCTCGCTGCTGGAGCGCGGCACCTACCAGGAGCTGTGGGACCCCGCCATGCGGCCCCACACGCAGTACCCGCCGGCGTGGCCGCTTCTGCTCGCGGGGGCGATGAGCGCCGGCATCAAGCCGTGGGTGGGCTTCAAGGTCATCTCGGCCCTGTTCTCGGCCGCGGCCGTCGCCCTCTCGTACCTGTGGGCGCGCCGGGCCTCCACGCCGGGCGTGGCGCTGGGGGTCGCGGCGCTGCTGGCGGTGGGCCCGGGCGTGGTGGACCTGTCGCACTGGGAGCTTTCGGACGTCCCCTTCTGGTGCTTCACCATGCTCGCGCTGTGGGGGTTCGGCCGCGCGGCCGAGGCGGCGCCCGCGGACGCGCACGAGGCGGACGGGGCGGCGCGGCAGGGACGAAGGGTGCTGCAGACGCTGGCGGTCGCCTCGGCGGGGGTGCTGCTGGCGTACGCCACGCGCTCGGCGGGCGTCCCGCTGGTCGCCGCGGGGGCGGGGTGGCTGGCGTGGCGGCGGCGCTGGCGGGGGCTGGCGCTGTTCGGCGCCATCGTGGGCCCCTACGCGCTGGGCTGGTGGCTGCGCGGAACGATGGTGGGCGGCGGGGGATACGTGGGGCACCTGTGGCACGTGGATCCCTACCAGCCCGCGCTGGGCACCGTGGGCCTGGGGGGGATGATCGAGCGCATCGGCCGCAACCTGGTGGAGTACACCGGCGACCACCTGCCCTACCTGCTGATCGGCGGCCGGATGACGGCGGCGGCGTGGACCGCCGGAGTGGCGGTGGCGGTGCTCGCGGCGGCGGGATGGGGGATGCGCCTGCGCCGCGCCGGGGTTCCCGAGCTGTGGCTGCCGCTGTACGTGGGGCTGGTGCTGATCTGGCCGGCGGAGTGGTCGGCGGAGCGCTTTCTGCTCCCCGCCCTGCCCATGCTGCTGGTGTGCGCGGCCGAGGTGGTGCGGCTGGCCGGGCGGCGCATCGGCCAGCCGGCGCTGCTGGGCGCGGGGCTGGCGGGCGTGCTGGTGGCGGCGGGGATCCCCAGGACCGTCTACGAGTTCAACCTGTCCGTCGAGTGCCGGCAGGCGTACGGGCCGCAGAATCCGTATCCGTGCCTTCCCGAGCCGTGGCAGGACTACCTGAACCTTGCCGCCGCCGTGGGAAGCCGCCTGCCGCCGGACGCGGCGGTGCTGGCGCGCAAGCCCACGCTGTTCTGGGCGCAGGCCGGGCGCCCCTCGCGTCCCTACCCCTTCAGCCCCGATCCGGACACCCTGATCGCCGCCGCGCGGCAGGCGGGCGCGCGGTTCGTAATGGTGGACTACCTGGACAACATGTCGATGATGTACCTGGCGCCGGTGCTGATGCAGCGGCCGCACGCGTTCTGCGTGGTCCAGGGCGCCGGGCCGGGCCGCGCGACGCTGATGGCCATTCACCCCGACGCGGAGCGGATCCTCAACGTGCGCGGCCGCCCCGGCAACGAGACCGCCACCATCGGCTTCGCGTACTGCAACGCACCCGCGCCGGTGATGGCGCAGCCGCCCGCGCCATGATCTGCGCGAGACCAGATCCTGAAAAAGGATGATCGTACAGAGGAACAGAGTCAGACAGAGAAAGCGAGCTGAAATATCATCTTCGTCCTCTGTCTGACTCTGTTCCTCTGTACCCATGAAGGTGTTGTTTTCCCGGTTTCGGTATGACACCGATCTTTGTGGAATCGGGATGACGGATGAACCCGCCGGGCACAGGCACGAAGAAGCCCCGCCGCGAAGGAGCGCGGCGGGGCATTTCCGATGGAAGTGGTCGCTATAGGATTTGAACCTATGACCTCTCGCGTGTGAAGCGAGCGCTCTGGACCAGCTGAGCTAAGCGACCGTATCGCGGGCCGGAGGGTATCCGCGCCCGCGCCGGAGAGTGGGCTGCTTCCTGCGGGGACCTGACCCTTTGCCCTCCAGATCTCTCAAACAAACAGTACCCCGTACGGGAATCGAACCCGTGTTTTAGCCTTGAGAGGGCTATGTCCTAGGCCACTAGACGAACGGGGCGTATCCGGCAACAAGCCTTACAAACTACCGCCGGTGCGGTCTTCCGTCAACCCCGCGGGCAAAACGAACCCGCTGGGCGATGCTCCGAGAGGCGCCGCCCGGATTCGAACCGGGGGTGGAGGATTTGCAGTCCTCTGCCTTACCACTTGGCTACGGCGCCGGGCCGCGCGCAGGCCGCAAAGGACCCGCAAACGCCCGGCGAATGTATCGGTTCCGTCCCATCACGTCAACCCCGGTCAGGCATTTGTCCACTCCCGCGCGGTTTGACATCGCCCCCCGCACGCGCTAGCGTCACCCGCCTGAGAGGCCGTTTGCGCACGATCCCGATCTCCCGAATTCCACGGCGGATGAAGCTGTCGTCCTGGGCCGCACGGGCCCCGCTGGCCCTGCTCTGCGCGGCCGCCCCCACGCGCGCCGCCGCGCAGGAGGCCGAGGCGTGGGTGCTGCCCCGCGGCCTGCTGGAAGTGAGCGCGACCGGCGCGTACACCGGCTGGGACGCGCAGCTGAACGGCGCGCCGCTGGGCGCCGAGCTGTTTGCCCCCTACCAGTCCATCGCCGACCGGCTGCTGGCCGGCCGCGTGGCCCCGGTGCGCGCCGGGCTGGCGGACCTGTTCGCCAACACCACCGATCCCGATCCCCAGGGCGGGGTGCCGGACTCGGTGAGCGCCGGCCGCGCCTCCGTCCGCTTTGCGGGCGACGTGCGCAGCGTGCCGTTCACCGTGCGCTACGGGCTCACCGACCGGCTGACGGTGTTCGCCACGGTGCCGCTGGAGCGCAGCGGAACGGTGGTGCTGGGCCCGTACCTGGCGGGCGGCACGCTGGGGCTGAACCCCGACACCATCGCCAACCGCGCCGCCTTGGCGGGGGTGGACTCCAGCTTCGGCGACCTGGGCGGGTCCCTGCTGCTGCCCACCGAGGGCTCGGCGGCGGGGATCGAGCTGCAGAGCCGCATCCGGGCCATCGAGGGGGCCGACTCGCTGCGGCTGCCCACGCGCGCCGTGAGCTTCGCGGACCTGCTGGCGCGGCCGGCGCTCGCCGCGCTGCTGTCGGCCGAAGAGGCCGCGGCGCTGGGGCTGAACTCCACCCGCCGCCCCTACCACCTGGGCGACGTGCAGCTGGGCGCGCGCTACCTGCTGATCCGCGGCCCCGCCGGGTGGCCGTTCCCCGACAGCGTCGTCCGCCGCTCGCTGCGGACCTCGGTAGGCGTGCGGGCGCGCTTTCCCACCGGCCCCGGCGACACGCGCGTGGCCACGGAGCTGCCGCCGGGCGGCGGGCACTTCGGGGTGGGCGTGGACGTGCTGAACGACGTGTTCCTCTCCCGCCGCTGGTACGTGAACGTTTCCGCCAGCGGCGACTGGCTGCTCCCGGCAGACGTGGTGCGCCAGGCGTACGCGGCCGACCGCCCCTTTCCCGCGGACACCGCCCTGCGCACGCTGCGGCGCTCGCCCGGGCCGCGCGTGGCGCTGTCGGTCACTCCGCGCTGGCGGCTGACCGACGAGATCTCGTTCAGCGGCGAGTACGCGCTGCTGGCGCAGGGGCGCACCCGCTACGAGGGCGCGGAGGGCGTGCTGGCGAGCCCGTTCGACTGGCAGACGGGCGGGGCCGCGCACGCGCTGGGCGTCGGCGGGCGCTACTCGTCGCTGCAGGCGTTTGCTCGCGGCCGGGCGCGGGTGCCGTTCGAGCTGGCGCTCTCCGTCTCGCAGGCCGTGGTGGGGACGCAGCAGGCGCCGGACGCGTTCACCGTGCGCCTGACCGGCCGCCTGTTCGTGGACCCGCGCCGCTTCCGCCGCCTCCTTCCCGGCGCCGGCGCGGACAGCGTGATCCCGCCGCCGGACGCGCCGCTGGACACCGTGCCGTCGCAGGTGCGTCCCGACACCGCCCCGCCGACCGAGACGCCCGCGCCGGAGCAGGCTCCTCCCGCCACGCCGCCCGCGTCCCCGCCGGCGGCAGGCACACCGCCGCGAACCAGGCGCTGAAAAAGAGAAGGCCTCACACAGAGTCAGCAGAGCCAACAGAGTTTTACCTCTGCTGACTCTGTGTGAGGCCAAGTTCTTTATACGCCGACGCCGCGCTCCAGCAGCTCGCGCGCGTGCTCCAGCGACACCGCGCTCTCCGGGTCGCCGCCCAGCATCCGGGCGATCTCGTGGATGCGGTTGTCCGCCTCCAGCGGCAGCACGTCGGTGGTGGTGCGGCCGTCGCGCTCGCCCTTGCGCACCAGCAGGTGCACGTGCGCCCGGCTGGCGATCTGCGGCAGGTGGGTGATGGCGAACACCTGGTGCGTCCCCGCCACGTCGCGCATCTTGTCGCCCACCTGCAGCGCCACCCGCCCCCCGATCCCCGCGTCCACCTCGTCGAACACCAGCGTGGGGATGGAATCCAGCCGCGCCAGGATGGTCTTGAGGGCCAGCATGATGCGGCTCATCTCGCCGCCCGAGGCCACGTACGACAGCGGCTTGGGCTCGAACCCGCGGTTCAGCGAGACGCGGAACTCCACCTCCTCGGCCCCGAACGCGCCCGGCGCGTCCAGCGGAACCCGCTCGGCCCGGAACACCGCGCCGCCGCTCATCCCCAGCTCCGGCAGCACGGCGCACACCTCGCCCGACAGCCGCTTCATGGCCGCGGTGCGCGCGGTGGTCAGCTTTGCCGCGGCGGCCCCCAGCTCCGCCTCGGCCGCCGCGAGCTTCTTTCGCAGCCCCTCCAGCTCCCACTCGGCGTTGTCGACCAGGTCCAGCTCGGCGCGGGCGCGGCGGCCCACCTCCAGCACCTCGTCCACCGTGGCGCCGTACTTGGTCTTCAGGCGAAAGAGCAGGTCCTGCCGGCGGCGGATCTCGTCCAGGCGCCGCGGGTCGTGCTCGATGCCGGCGGCGTAGCGCTCCATCCGCTCCCCCAGCTCCTGCAGGCTATAGTACGCGGTCTCGTACAGCTCGCGCACGTCGCCCTGCGCCGGGTCGATGCGCACCAGCTGGTCAATCTGCCGGCGCAGCGCGCCCACCTCGTGCAGCAGCGCGCGCTCGGACCCGCTCACCGCGTCGGCCAGCCCGCCCGAGATGGACTGCAGCTCTTCGCTGTGGCTCAGGCGCCGCGCCTCGTCCTCCAGCGCCTCTTCCTCACCGGAGCGCAGCGACGCTGCCTCGATCTCCTCCGCCTGAAAGCGCAGAAAGTCCGCCCGCTGCGCCGCCTCGCGCCGGCGCGCGTCCAGCCCGGCGATCTCGCGCCGCAGCCCCGCCGCCGTCCCGTGCGCCTCGCGGACGCGCGACAGCAGCGGCGCGTTGGCGGCGTACGCGTCCAGGATCGCGCGCTGCTCGTCGCGCTTGAGGAGCGTCTGGTGCTCGTGCTGGCCGTGCAGGTCAACCAGCGCGCGCCCCAGCTCGCCCAGCACCGCCGCCGTGGTGGGCGATCCGTTGATCCAGGCGCGGTTGCGGCCTTCCACGGCCACCTCGCGCTTCAGCACCAGCAGCCCGTCGTCGTCGGCGTCGATGCCGCGCTCGTCCAGGATGCGCGCCACGTCGTCGCGCCCGGCCACGTCGAACACGCCCTCCACCGACGCGCGGTCCTCGCCCGCGCGCACCACGTCGGCGGACGCGCGCTCGCCCAGCAGCAGAGAGAGCGCGCCCACGATGATCGACTTGCCCGCGCCCGTCTCGCCGGTCAGGACGTTGAGCCCCGGCCCCAGCCGCACGGTGAGCCGGTCGATCAGCGCGAAGTTGCGGATCCGCAGCTCGGATAGCATGAACGAAGATACACCGAAGATGGACAGCGTTCAAGGGCCGCGCCGCAGACATGCGGACGAAGGCACATCGGGAAGGCCGATTCGACCCGTGCGGTAGAATCACGCGCCGTTGCGGACGCTCAGGTGCGTGGAACGCCGCACGTGGCCGGGCCGCCGAGTCCGCGAAGGCGGACTTTGCGATTTTCCAGCGGCGAATTCATTCGCTCAGCGGGCGGACGGCACGTTACCGGATTAGAATCGCAACGGGCATCATTCGCTCCGCTCAGTCGAGACGGCGAGAGGCGTGCACCTCACGCCCGGCCGCCGGGCGAATGAATTCGCGGCTGGGAAAACGCGATGTCCGCCTTCGCGGACGGGTGTTGCGCGATCCGATCAGCGGTTGAAGCCTCGCGCAGCCGCCGGGCGAATGAATTCGCGTCTGGGAAAACGCGATGTCCGCCTTCGCGGACGGGTGTTGCGTGATTGATCAGCCGTGTGGCCCTGCCGAAGCGGGATCGAATTCTCCCCTTTCTCCCGCTCCGCGGGGGAGAGGGGCCGGGGGAGAGGGGGCCCTGTCGGGCGCCAGTTCGATACCCTTCGGCGATCCACCACCGCCCATCCATCCACCATCCACCATCCACCATCCACCATCCACCATCCGCCTCTACAGCAGGAACCGCGTCGCCAGCCCCAGCAGCAGGAAGAACCCGCACATGTCGGTGAACGCGGTGACGAAGATGGACGACGCCACGGCGGGGTCCACCTTCAGCCTCTCCAGCACGATGGGCACGAACGCGCCGGCAAAGCTCCCCACCGTCAGGTTCATCCACATGGCCAGCATCACCACGAACCCCACCCGCGGCTCCCCCTCCACCAGCGCCGCGATGGTGGAGACGATCAGCCCGATCACCAGCCCGTTCCCCAGCCCCACCAGGAACTCCTTGCCCACCACGCTCCACCGCTGTCCCGTGGTCTCGCGCGAGAGCGACAGGCGGCGGATGGTCACGGCCAGCGCCTGCGTGCCGCTGTTTCCGCCCAGCCCCGCCACCACCGGCATCAGCACCGCCAGGTAGGTAAGCCGGTCGATGGTGGGCTCGAAGAGCAGCACCACCGTGGCGCCCGCGCCCGCCGTGCACAGGTTCACCAGCAGCCAGGGAAGCCGCGACTTCACCGCGTCCAGCCATCCGCCGCGCAGTTCCTCCTCGCCCGACACGCCGCCGAACTTGAGGATGTCTTCCGTGGTCTCGGCCTCGATGACGTCGATCACGTCGTCGAAGGTCACGCCGCCCAGCAGCCGCCCCACCGCGTCCACCACCGGCACGATGGAAAGGTTGTAGCGCGAAAGGACGCGGCCCACCTCCTCCTGGTCGGTTTCGGGGAGCACCGCCGCCTCGGGATCGCTGGTGAGCTCGCGCACGTGGGCGCCCGGGTCGGCCGTCACCAGCGACTGGAGGGAGACCGTGCCCAGCAGCACGCCGTCGCCGTCCACCACGAACACCACCCCGTGAAAGTTCTCCACCTCCTGCGCCTGCCGCCGCACCTCGTCGATGGCCTGCGCCGCCGTGGCGTCCACCGGCACCACCACCAGCTCGGTGGTCATGATGCCGCCGGCCGACTCCTCGTCGTAGCGCATCAGGTCGCGGATGTCGCCCGCGTCTTCGTGCGAAAGCGCCGCCAGCACCCGGTCGCGGTCGGCCGGCTCCATCTCGCCGATCATGTCGGCCGCGTCGTCGTCCGACAGCTCGGCCACCACGGCGGCGATCTGGTCCGGATGCAGCGCCGCGAGCGAGTCTTCCGGGTGCTCCTCGGGCTCCATCTCGGCCAGCGCCTCGGCCGCCAGCGCCGGGTCCTCCGGCGCCAGCACGCCCAGCAGGCGCACGCGGTCGTCCTCGTCGAGCTCCTCCAGCAGGTCCGCCAGGTCCGACCCGTGCGAGATCTCGTCCAGGAACCCGCGCAGCGCCGCGTCGTCGCCCGCGTCCAGGATCTCGCGCAGGCGCTCGCTGGCGGTCAGGTCGTCGTCGTTCGCGGCGACAGCCATCATGCGGGGCGTGGAGTGTGGATCGGCGGGACGGGGCGGCGCGGGGTCAAGTGCCCTCACCGCCGGACAGGAACTCCTTCAGCAGCGCCTCCTGGCGCGCGAACATGGGCGACGCGGCGCGGTCGTCGCCCTCGGGGTGCTCGTGGCCCAGCACGTGGAGGGTGCCGTGCACCGCCAGCCGCAGCACCTCGTCGGCCACCGACGCGCCATAGCCCGCCGCCTGCCGCGCCGCCTGCTGCACCCCCACGTACACGTCGCCCAGCGGCGGCTCGCCGCGGTCGTGCAGGTGAAAGCTGATGACGTCCGTGGGCCCCTCGTGCGACAGGTACTCGCGGTTCAGCGCCGCGATCTCGTCGTCCGAGACCAGCGCGACGGAGATCTCCGCCGCGTCCACCCCCTCCGCCCGCAGCACGTGGCGCACGGCGGCCTCGACCCGCTCTGGGTCGATGGGCGGCGTCACCCCGCCGCCTACGCTGACCTCCACCTCCACCTCATCCATTCCCCACCCCCTGCTGCGCGGGCGCCGCCGCCACCGGCTCCGCGGGCGCGGGGGCGGGGGCGGGGGCGGGCTCGGGGCCGTTCGCCGCTCCCCCGCCGTTCCCCGCCGGGGCCGGGTAGTCGAGGCGCTGATGATACATCCCGCTCAGCACCTTGGCGAGCGCTTCCTTGGCCACGTGGATCTCGCGCAGCGTCAGCGGGCTCTCGTCCAGCTGCCCCGCCGCGATCTTGGCGTCCACGATGCGTCCCACCAGCTCGCGGATGCGCGGCGGCGACGGGTCCTGCAGCACCCGCGCGGCGCTCTCGACCGAGTCGGCGATCATCACCACCGCCACCTCCCTGGTCTGCGGCCGGGGTCCGCCGTACGCGAAGTCGGCCGGGTTCAGCCGCGCGCCGGGGTCCGCCGCCCGCGCCTGGTCCAGGAAGAACGAGATGGACTGCGTGCCGTGGTGCTGCGCGATGAAGTCCTTGATCGCCCCCGGCAGCCGGTACTCCGTCGCCAGCCGCAGCCCCTCCACCACGTGGCTGCGCACCACCGCCGCGCTCATCGCCGGCTTCAGCTTGTCGTGGGGATTGCGGCCGCGCGGCTGGTTCTCGATGAAGTACAGCGGCTTGGTGATCTTGCCGATGTCGTGGTAGTACACGCCCACCCGCGCCAGCAGCGCGTTGGCGCCGATGGCGTTGCACACCGCCTCGGCCAGGTTGGCCACGCTGATGGTGTGCGCGTACGTCCCCGGCGCCTCCATCGACAGGCGCTGCAGCAGCGGGTGCTTGGGGTCCGCCAGCTCCATCAGCGTCTGGTTGGTGGTCACCCGCGTGAACCACTCCGCCAGCGGCAGAAAGCCGATGGCCAGCAGGGTGGACGCCGTGCCGTTGACCGCGCCCCACAGCATCGACCGCGCGATCTCGTCCATCCCCCGCGCCCGCAGCAGCCCCACGGCCAGCACCGCCCCCGCGTACGCCAGGGCGATCACCGCGATCAGCGCCCACGCCTGCAGCCGGCGCTGCGCCAGCCGCAGCCCGAACGCCGCCGCCGCGCCCGCCACCGCCGCCTCGAAGGGCACCGTCAGCCCGATGAACGGCTGCTGCCCGCCCAGGAGAAGGGCGAGGACCATGGCGAACACCAGCGCCAGCCGTCCGCCCCACAGCACCGCCGCCATCAGCACCGCAAAGGGGATGGGGATGAGCTCCGGCGGCAGGTTGAAGCGCGCGATCGGCGACGCGATCCCCGCCACGGCGACGACGAGCATCGCCAGGAAGAGCACCGCCCGGAGGTCGTCGTAGATGCGCGAGCGCACCACCTTCAGCAGCGCACCCACGATCATCAGCAGCAGCGCGTTGAACAGGATGGCGCCCAGCACGCGCAGCCAGCCGCCGGCCCCCTGCCCCTCTACCCGCCGTCCCTGCAGCGCCTGCTGGTACGCCCGCAGCCGCTCCACCTCGCGCGCGGTCACCTGCTCGCGCGCGCCCACGATGCGCTGGCCGGACAGGATACGCTCCTTGACCGAGTCCACCGCCGCCGCGGCCCGCGCCCGCGCCGCCACCGTCTGCCGCTCGTCCTGCGCCAGGCTGGGGCGAAAGTAGCGGACCAGGAGAAGGCGCTGCAGCTCCGCCGCGTCCACCCCCGCGTCCGGCGGCAGCCGCTGCTGCGCCACGCCGTAGAACTGGTCGGCCGTGAACACCGAGTCCGCCGGCAGCAGCCGCTCGCCCCCCGGCAGCCCGCGCACCCGCACGGCCGACACTCCCTCGCGCTCCGGCGACGCCGCCGCCACCCCGCGCGGAAAGTGCTCGCGCACCGCCAGCTCCGCCGCCGCCCGCAGCGCAAAGCGCCGCCCGCCGTCCGCCAGCACCTCCACCGCGCCCAGCGTGGTGGGCACCCGCGCCGCGTCCAGCGCGCGGCGAATGGCCAGGGGCTCCTGCCCCGGCGCCGCCGTGCGCAGCCCCTCCTCCACCGCCGCGAAGAACTGCCGCAGCCCGCCCACCACGCTGTCGCCCGCCGCCGGGCGGTAGTCGTAGACGGGCGGAACGCCCCGCGCCGCCTCCTCCTGCTCGCGGCGCAGCTCCTCGGGCGTCTTGGGCACCGTGAACGCCACCTGCGCGATCACCTCCTCGCGCGCCACCACCCCCTGCTCCAGCACCGGCACGTCCGAGGTCTGCGCGCCGGGAAAGAACAGGTAGACGGCGATGGACACGCCGAGCAGCACCGCGGCCCGCAGGCCGTGGTGCAGCCACGCCGCCGCGCCGGTGGGGCGCTGCGGCTCCGCCGGCTCGCGCGGCACCGAGCGGCGCTCGGGAAAGGCGCGCTCGCCGTTCTTCATTGCCCGGGCGCGTCCTCCGCCCCGTCCCCGCGGGCCGCGTCGTACGCGCGGATGATGTCCTTCACCAGCCGGTGCCGCACCACGTCCTGCCCCGACAGGTAGACGAAGGCGATCCCCTCGATCCCCTTCAGAACCTGCTCGACTTCGACCAGGCCCGAGTCCTCGCGGCGCGGCAGGTCGATCTGCGTCTTGTCGCCCGTGATGACCGCCTTGCTGTTCAGCCCCATGCGCGTCAGGAACATCTTCATCTGCGCGCGGGTGGCGTTCTGCGCCTCGTCCAGGATCACGAACGCGTCCGCCAGCGTGCGCCCGCGCATGTACGCCAGCGGCGCGATCTCGATGGCCCGGCTCTCCATGGCCCGCCGCAGTCGGTCCGGCGGAATCATGTCCTCCAGCGCGTCGTACAGCGGCCGCAGGTACGGGTCGATCTTCTCCTGCAGGTCGCCGGGCAGAAAGCCCAGGTTCTCACCGGCTTCCACCGCCGGACGGGCCAGGATGATGCGCTTGACCCGCTTCTTGAACAGCGCATCCACGGCCATCGCCACCGCCAGGTACGTCTTTCCCGTACCGGCGGGACCGATCCCGACGACCACGTCGTTCTCCTCGATGGCGGCCAGGTACCCCGCCTGCCCCTCGCTCTTGGGCCGCACCGTCTTGCGCGGCCCGGGCACCGCCACGGCACCCGCCTCGGCCAGGCGGCGCACCCCGTTCTCGCTGACGGACGCGTCCAGGTAGCGCGCCACGTCGTCGGTGCCAAAGGGCACGCCGTTGCGCGCCATCTGCACCATGTGCTGCGCCACCGGCACCGCGCGCTCCACGTCCTTCAGCTCGCCCGAAAGGAGCAGGTGGTCGTCGCGCAGCATGACCCGCAGCCCCGCCAGCCGGCCCAGCTCCAGCAGGTTGGCGTCGTTCACCCCGCCCAGCGCCAGCGGGTCGGCCCCGTCGGCCGGAATGCGGTGCTGGATGGCCGTATTGTTGTCTGGCATCGATTCCCGATCGTCCTCTGGTATCTATCTTCCTGCGTCTCGATCTTCGGCTCTCGAACGGCACGGCGACGGCAACTACGAAGGGCGGTTTGGGCGTGTCCCTCCGCTGCGCTCCGGGCCGGGCTGCGCGCGCCGTAGGCAACGATACGACTGTTGCCAACGGCGTCGAGCCCCCGGCGCGCCAGGGTTTCGGCCGTTCCCTCCACGCTCGTGCACGGCGCGCCGGTGTCTCGCCCCTGCGGGCGCGCATCCCTCACGCGACGGCGGGCGCCCTCACCCGCTCACCAACGCCCGAGGGGCGAGGGATTCCCTCGCCCCTCTTCCTGTTACACCGACCGTGCCGCGGCGTGCGCGTCACGCCCCGCGGGGGCGCACCTGCACGTGCACGTCGCGCAGCTGCTCGTCGGGAATCGCCGTCGGCGCCTCCTCGAACAGCGCGCGGGCGGAGGTCGTCTTGGGAAAGGCCACCACGTCGCGCAGGTTGTTGGTCCCGGTCAGCATCATCACCAGCCGGTCGAAGCCGAAGGCGAAGCCCGCGTGCGGCGGCGCGCCGTAGCGGTACGCCTCGAGCAGGAACCCGAACTTGGCCTGCGCCTCCTCCGCGCTGATCCCCAGCGCGGTGAACACCGCCCGCTGGATGTCGGGCACGTGGATGCGCAGCGACCCGCTGGCCATCTCGGCGCCGTTGTACACCGCGTCGTACGCCCGCGAGCGCAGCCCCATCCCGTACAGCCGCCGCGCGTCCTCGCCCGACGGCGTGCCGTCGCGGGTGGCCTCCAGGATGGCCTGCACCGCCTCGTCCTTGGGCATGCTGAACGGGTTGTGCGCGTACACCAGCCGCCCGTAGTCCGCGTCCCAGTCGAAGACGGGAAACTCCGTCACCCACAGCCACGCGTGCTTCGCCGTGTCGACCAGCTCCAGCTTGCGGGCCAGGTGCCGCCGCAGCTCGTCCAGGGCGCCGTCCACCTCGCGTCCGCCCTCCGCCGGCGCCTCCGACCCGCGAAAGTGGCCCACGACGGCCACGAACAGGTCGCCCGCCGCCACGCCCGTCGCCTCGTAGAACGCGTTCGCCAGCCCCTCGTCCAGCCCCTTGGCGAACTGGCCGCTCAGCGCGCCGTCGTCGCCGCGCTTCACCCACAGCGCGCCCGCCGCCCCGCCGCGCCTGGCCACGTCCTGCAGCTCGTCCAGCTCCCGGCGCGACAGGCGCGCCCCGCCGGGAATCCGCAGGCCGCGAATGCGCTGCCCCGTCTCGCCCACGCCCTGGAAGATGCGGAAGTCCGCGCGCCGCAGCACCTCGGTCACGTCCACGATCTCCAGGCTGATGCGCAGGTCCGGCTTGTCGCTGCCGTAGCGCGCCATCGCCTCCGCATAGGTGATGCTGGGGAACGGCGTCTCCAGCTCCACCCCCGACACGTCGCGGAAGATGGCCGCCATCAGCCCCTCGCCCACCCGGAACACGTCCTCCTCGTCGCAGAACGCCATCTCGGCGTCGATCTGCGTGAACTCGGGCTGGCGGTCGGCGCGCGAGTCCTCGTCGCGCAGGCACTTGGCGATCTGGAAGTAGCGGTCGAACCCGCTCACCATCAGCAGCTGCTTGTAGATCTGCGGCGACTGCGGCAGCGCGTAGAACTCGCCCGGGTGCACGCGGCTGGGGACCAGGAAGTCGCGCGCGCCCTCGGGCGTGGGCTTGGTCAGCAGCGGCGTCTCCACCTCAAGGAACCCGGCGTCCGAGAGGTACGCCCGCGCCGACTGCGCCGCCCGGTGGCGGATGACGAAGTTGCGCAGCAGCGCCGGCCGGCGCAGGTCCAGGTAGCGGTAGCGCAGCCGCAGGTCCTCGCCGGGCAGCTCCTCGCCGGCCGCGTAGTCCACCTGGATGGGAAGCGGCTCCGACCGGCTCAGCACCTCCAGCCCCGTCCCGCGCACCTCCACCTCGCCCGTGGCCAGCTGCTCGTTCAGCTGCCCCTGGATGCGCGGGAACACCGTCCCGTCCACCCGCACCACGTCCTCGGGCCCCAGCCGCCGCGCCTCGGCCAGGGTCTCCGCGGGGGTCCACGAGGGATCGAACGACACCTGCACGATCCCCTCGCGGTCGCGCAGGTCCAGGAACACGATGGCGCCCAGGTCGCGCCGGCGGTGCACCCAGCCGGCCACGGAAACGGCGTTGCCTGCGTCGGCGGCGCGAAGGGCGCCCGCGGGGCGGGTGCGGTAGGCGGTAGCGAAAGAGTCGGTCATGCGCGAAGGAGCGGCGCCCTGCCCCCGGCCTCGCCCGCGGTCGGGGCGCGGCGGGCGCGCAGGCGCGTGTAGATGAAGGTGGCGGCGAGCACCCCCGCCGCGTCGGCAAACCAGTCCAGCACGTCCGGCGAGCGGCCGGGCACGAAGCGCTGGTGAATCTCGTCGGTGGCGCCGTACGCCACGCCCAGCACCGCGCCCACCCACAGCGGCAGCGGAGTGCGCTCCGCGGCGCGCACCAGCAGCCACCCCAGCAGGGCGTACGCGCCAAAGTGCGCCACCTTGTCGAACGACGGCACGTCCACCGTGGGCAGCCGCGGCCGCGACGAAAGGCTGAAGATGACCGCCGCCCACGCCACGGGGGGCAGCCACGCCCGCAGGCGCCGGCTCACGCCGCTTCCGCTTCGGCCAGCAGCGCCATGAACTCGTCGGGCGTGGCCGCGGCCATCAGCCGCTCGCGAAAGTCGTCGCGGCGCGCCAGGCGCGAGATGCGGCTGAGCGCCTTGACGTGGTCCCCCGCCGCCGACTCGGGCCCCACCAGCAGAAAGAGCAGGCGCACGGGCTGCCCGTCCAGCGACTCGAACTCCACCGGCCCGCCGGTGACGCCCGCGGCCATGGCCAGCGCGGGAACGCTCTCGGTCTTGCCGTGGGGAATGCCCACGCCGCTTCCCACGCCCGTGCTCAGCACCTGTTCGCGCTTTCGCACCGCGCCCAGGACCGCGTCGGCGTCGTCCACGGCGCCGGATTCGCGCAGCACGCCCACCAGCTCCTCCAGCAGCGCCTCCTTGGAAGCGCCCCGCAGGGGCACGCGCACGCGCTCGGGGGTGAGCAGCTCGCTCAGCAGCACTTCACAACCTCGGTGGCGATAAAATCTTCAGGCCACGCCGTGGCGTGGCCGGGGTGTGGACCTTGCAAACTAACGTCCGCACCTCGGGCGCAGCAAGCGCGGGGGAACCCTTGGCCGGGCGCGGTGAATCAAGAGGATTGCCGTCTCCACGCAGCCGCTTTCAGGGCACCACGGAATGATCGCCACACCGCAGCAGCTTACGCCCGACGACGCCCGCCCCGACCTGGTGGGCCTGCTTCCCGAGGAAGCCGACGCCGCCATCCGCGCGCACTTCGCCCAGCGCGGGCAGCCGGCGTACCGCGCCGGGCAGGTGGTGCGCTGGCTGTACGAGCGCGGCGCCTTTTCCTTCGCCGAGATGACGGACCTTCCCCAGGCCGAGCGCGCCGCGCTGGCCGAAGCGTTCCGCTTTACCGCGCCGGAGCCCGCCAAGGTCTCGCGCTCGGTCGACGGCACCGCCAAGCACCTCTGGCGCCTGGACGACGGCGAGCTGATCGAGTCCGTCCTCATCCCCACCCCCACCCGGCTGACGCTCTGCATCTCGTCGCAGGCGGGGTGCGCCATGGCGTGCACCTTTTGCGCCACCGGCTGGGCCGGCTACCGACGCCAGCTGTCGGCCGGCGAGATCGTGGCGCAGTTCCGCGGCGCGCGCCGGTGGGCGCAGGAAAACGGCTACGACGACGTCACCAACATCGTGTTCATGGGGATGGGCGAGCCGCTGATGAACCCCAGGGCGCTCTTCCCCACCCTCTCCATCCTGAACCGCGGCTACAAGTTCGGCGCGCGCCGCATCACCATCTCCACGGTGGGCGTGGTGCCGGGGATCGTCCGGCTGGCCGAGATGCCGGAGCAGTACCGCCTGGCCGTCTCGCTGCACGCGCCCAACCACGAGCTGCGGCAGCGGCTCATCCCGCTGGAGAAGAAGTATCCGCTCCCCGAGCTGCTGGAGTCGCTGCGCCGGTTCGACGCGGCGGGGGGCAAGCGGATCACCTTCGAGTACGTGATGATCGACGGCGTCACCGACCTTCCCGAGCTGGCCGACGAGCTGGGCCGGGTGGTGAAGGAGTTCACGGCCTTCGTGAACCTGATCCCCTTCAACCCCATCCCGGGCACCGACTGGGCGCCCAGCAAGCGCGCGCGCCTGGACTGGTTCGTGGAGCGCCTGCAGCGGCAGGGGGTCACCGCCGCCGTGCGCGAGTCGCGCGGCCGCGACATCGCCGCCGCCTGCGGCCAGCTGCGCGCCGAGGTCACGCAGGGCCGCAAACCCGTGCAGATGGGCTCCATCTAGCCGGACCGGACGGCGGCGGCCCGTCAGCCACCGTCCACCTCCCCCACCAGCAGCCCCCGCTGGCTCCGCAGGATCCCGTTCTCCAGCCGCAGCACCAGCATGGCGCGCTCCCGCTCTTCGCGCTCGCCCACGTGGACCACCTGCGCCGCCAGCCGTTCCACGATCAGCGTCAGGTCGCGCAGGTCCTTGCGAATTTCCTTGATCTCTTCGCGGTCCTGCTGCACGTCCTCGGAGAGCCGGAACAGCGTGCGGACCATGTCGTAGAACGACTTCCACATCTTCAGGCCGCGCTCAGGCGCGCCAGCACCTGGCGGGTGTTCTCGCGCAGCCGCACGATCTCGCTACGCTGCTCGTCGAGCGTGAACAGCACGTGCACCAGCTTGTTGAGCAGGCGGTCGACGCCCACCCGGTACCGGTCGACGACGGCGGGGCTGTCGATGACGGCCGCTTCCCGGGCACGCAGAAGGCCATAGCCAGGGTCCGACTTGACCCACCCGGAGGAGGGCTGGGCGGGGGGCTCCGCGCCCTCGCTGGCGCGCCGTGCGTCCTGCTCCACCGCCAGGCGCTCGAACTTCGTGTCATCGGAACGCATCGCTGCCTCCTCACTTGGCCAGGAAAACCCGTTGTCCGCGGCCCCTCCCATCACCCGCGGCGTACAAAGTATCGCACCGCCCCCCGCGTACCATCAAGGCCCCAAATGTGCGCGCTCCGTCCGCGCCAAGTGCGCTACGCTCCCCGACTTGCGGAAATGGCGGATCCGCTCGACCTCCGTCAAAACACCGCTCCGTTTGCGCCCGCCGCGACACGTTCTAAAATCCACCCTCGCGGCGCCGGCTCCCCGCCGGAGCCGCCGCCGGGCCATGATCCCGGTCGCGCGACGGCGGACGCAGGCGCGACACACGGGGTGGATGTAGATTGCCGCATTCCGACCCGCATCCCTCCGCCCGAGCCGATCCATGCGCCGCTCCCCGCGCTTCTGGCTGGTCTACGCGTCCGCCTGGCTGCCCTACGCGGTGCTGTACCTTCTGATCTTCCTGTCCAGGGGGCGGGTGGGGGTGGGGCAGGCGCTGGCGGACGTGCTCTCCAACGTGGGCACGGCCGCGGTGCTGGGCGTGGGCGCGCTCGCGGCCACGGACCGCATGCGCTGGCCGGCCACGCGCCCGGTGGCCTTCTTCGTGGCCCAGGCCGCGCTGGCCGTCGCCTACGCCGCGGCGTGGTGGGCCGCCATCGCGGGGGTGTTCACCCTGCGGGTCAGCCTGGCGCGCGGAGCGTGGTCGCCCAGGTACCTGGGCGGCTATGCGCTGCCCTGGCAGATGTTCTCGGGGGTGATGGTGTACGCGGCCATCGCGGGCATCGCCTACGCCGTGCAGGCGGCCGGGGAGGCGCGCGAGCAGGAGGCACGCGCCGCGCGGGCAGAGACGCTGCGTGCGCGGGCGGAGCTGCAGGCCCTCCGCGCGCAGCTCAATCCCCACTTTCTCTTCAACACCCTGCACTCGCTGATGGCCCTGGTGCGGCACGAGCCGGATCAGGCCGAGGCCGCGCTGGAGCGCTTCGCCGGGCTGCTGCGCTACACGCTGGACGCCAGGCGCACGGAGGTGGACGACGTGCCGCTGTCGCGGGAATGGGCGTTCGTGCGCGACTACCTGGCGCTGGAGCGCATTCGGCTGGGCGAGCGGCTGTGCGTGGAGGAGCACGTGGATCCGGAGGCCCTGGACCATCCCGTCCCCGCATTCACGCTGCAGCCGCTGGTGGAGAACGCCGTCCGGCACGCCGTTGCGCCCCATGCGCGCGGCGCCCGCGTGACCATCGCCATCCGGCGGGTGGACGACACGCTGGAGCTGCGGGTGGAGGACGACGGGCCGGGCGCGGATCCGGCCTCGGTCGCGGGCGCGGCGGGGCTGGGGCTGCGCGTGGTGCGGCAGCGGCTGGAGGCGCGGTACGGGGGCGCGGGGCGGATGGAGGTGCGGACGGCGGCGGGCGAAGGCTTTGCGGTCCGCGTGCGGCTCCCCGTCGCCGCGGGCGGGGCGGAGACGGCGGAGGAGGAGCGATGGTCGTACGCGCGCTGATCGCGGAGGACGAGCCGCTGGCCCGGCGCACGCTGCGCGAGTTCGCGGGCGAGCTGGAGTGGCTGCAGGTGATCGGGGAGGCGGCGGACGGGGCCGAGGCCGTGCGGCTGATCGACGCGCTGGCGCCCGACCTCGTTTTTCTGGACGTGCAGATGCCGGAGCTTTCCGGGCTCGAGGTGCTGCGGCGCATCCGCCACGACCCGGAGGTGGTCTTCACCACGGCGCACGACGGGTACGCGCTGGCGGCGTTCGAGATGGAGGCGCTGGACTACCTGCTGAAGCCCTTCGGGCGCGAGCGGTTCCGCGCGGCGGCGGAGCGCGTCCGCCGCCGCCTGGCCGCCGCCGCGCCCGAGCCGCCGCGCACCCGGGAGCGGGCGGCGGCGCTGGACGAGGCCGGGCCACTGGAGCGCATCTTCGTCCGCCACCGCGACCGCGTGGTCCCCGTGCGGGTGGAGGACATCGCGCGGCTGGAGGCGGCGGACGACTACGTGACCGTGCACGCCGGCGGGCAGCGGTACCTGGTGAGCCTTGCGCTGGCGGACCTGGAGCGGCGGCTGGATCCCCGCCGGTTTCGCCGCGTGCACCGGTCGCACATCGTGAACCTGGACCACGTCGTTTCCCTGCGCCCGTACGACGATCCCCGCCGCTTCGTCATCACCCTTCGCGACGGCGGGGAGGTGCTCGCCAGCCGCGCCGGCTCGCTGGAGCTGCGCGACCTCATCGCCTGAGGCCGAGAGTGTGTTTAAGAATCCCCTGCGCTCGCACCCGTATGTCATTTCGAAGGAGGCGCCACACCGGACCATGGGCTCGTCCGAACGCCTGCGCGCCGACTGAGAAATCTACTGTCTGCTGCTGGTGCCCCGCCGCACCGCTCCGGCACTGGCCCTGTCCGCCCGTGTCGTAGCCGCGAAGTAAGCACGGGCTACCGCGTCTGCCCTCCAGCAAATCCGACAGTAGATTCCTCGGCCCTGCAACCTCTGGTGTGAAAGCAGGCCGTGGCGTGGCCGGGCCTCGGAATGACAGCGCTGGTAGATCTGCCTGGATGTGCAGCGCCGGATTCTTAAGACACTCTGAAGGTTCTTCGTCCGGAAACTTCCCGCCGTTCACCGCCTTGTCCGCCAGTTCGCCGCACGCATCGCCCGTCCGGCGGATCGGGGGTGATGCGGGCGCAACCATCACGCATCATGGCCCGTCCGAAGGCTGCGGACGGGGCACCCGGCCCCGCTCCTCCTCTCCGAACGGAGCTACACGATGCATCGCCGCACCCACACTCCGCCGTCCACGCCGCGCCATCGGCCGGCGCGCATCCTCCGCCACCTCCCCGCCCTGCTCCTGCTCGCGGGGTGCGCCGCGCAATCCGCCCCCGCGCCCGTGCCGGACGGGACGACGGCGTACGCGCTGGAGAACGGCGTCTGGTGGACCGGCGAGCGCTTCGAGCCGCGGACGATGTACGTCGCGGGGGGCACCTTCTCCGCGCGGCGGCCGGCGCGGGTGGACAGCGTGGTGGACCTCGCGGGCGGCTTCGTCGTCCCCCCGTTCGGCGACGCGCACGCGCACCACTTCGAGTCCCTGCCCATGGCCCAGCGCGTGGGGCCCATGTACCTGCGCGACGGCATCTTCTACGGGATGTCGCTCACCAACTGGATGGACCGCGCGGCCGTGATGCCCTACTGGGCGCGCACGGAAACCATGGACGTGGCGTGGGCGGACGCGGGGATCACGGGGCCGCACGGGCATCCCATCCTGATCTACGAGTCGCTCGCGCGCGGACGCTACGACTTCAACGCCGACTCGCTGCGTCCGTGGACCGATCGGCGGGCGGAGGGGAAGGCGTACTTCATCATCCGCTCGGAGGCGGAGCTGGACGAGGCGTGGCCGCGCATCGTGTCCGGCCGGCCGGACGTCATCAAGACCTACCTGGTGAACAGCGAGCGTCACGCCGAGAACGCGCGCGACACCAGCCGGCTGGGGCACGTCGGGCTGGACCCGGCGCTGCTGCCGTTCGTCGTCCGCCGCGCGCACGCGGACGGGCTGCGGGTGGCGGCGCACGTGGAGAGCGCGGCGGACTTCCGCACGGCCGTGGACGCGGGCGTGGACATGCTGGCGCACCTGCCCGGCTATCACCTTCCGGTGAACGGAGATCCCGCCATCCGCAGGCTGACGGACGCGGACGCGCGGCAGGCGGCGCGGGCCGGGCTGGTCGTGATCGCGGGGCCGCTGCGGGGTATCGTGGGATATACATCAACCGACACGGCCAACGTTCGGGCCGCACGCGCGCTGCAGATCCACAACCTGGCTACCCTGCACCGCGCGGGAGTGCGCGTGGCCATCGGGTCCGACACGTATGGGCAGGACGCCGCGCCGGAGGCGGCGTACACGGCCGGGCTGGGCGTGTTCACCCCCGCGGAGATGCTGCGGATGTGGAGCGAAACCACCCCGCGCCTCATCTTTCCCACCCGGCGCATCGGGCGGCTGGAGGCGGGGTACGAAGCCAGCCTGCTCGTCCTTGGCTGTGATCCGCTGGCGCGCTGGGCGTGCACGGCGGACGTGCGGCTGCGGATCAAGCAGGGCCAGCGCATCGACGTTCCGCCTCCGCCCGCCGGCAGTTGAACGGGGCAGATTCGCCCTCTTCCTCTGCGTGAGGACGCCGTTTTCGGGTGATGTGGATGTGCGGATGCGCGCGAAGGGGGTCCGGCGCGATGCCGGACCCCCTTCGCGCGTGGCGGCGGGTGCGTAGATTGCCCTGCGATCCGCACGCCGCGCGGCCCGCCGCCACGCGCCGCCATCCCCATCCGTACGCCGATGCCGAACGAATCTCCTTCCGCGTGGGTGAACCACACCGTCACGGCCGAGCAGGCGGGCGGCACCGTTCAGGACATCCTTACCGGGCCCATGGGCGTTTCGCGGCGGATGATCCAGCGCCTCACGCGCGCCAAGGGGCTGCAGCACAACCGCCGCGCCGCCTGGCTCAAGGCCAAGGTGCGCGTGGGCGACGTCGTCTCCGCCCGCCTGAACCCCGCCGAGAGCGCGGGGCTTCCGCCGGTGCCCATGGACCTGCGGGTCGTGTACGAGGACGGCGAGGTGCTGGCGCTGGACAAGCCGCCGTTCGTCCTCGTCCACCCCACGTCGCCCGAGCAGGACCGCACGCTGGCGCACGGGGTGGCGCACCACCTGGCGCAGCAGGGGGCGCACGCAAAGGTGCACCCGGTGCACCGCATCGACCGCGACACGTCGGGGCTGGTGCTGTTCGCCAAGACCGGCCACGCGCACCACCGGCTGGACCTTCAGCTTCGCGCGGGCGAGCTGAAGCGCGAGTACCGGGCGCTGGTGGACGGCGTGATGGCGGAGGACCGCGGCGTCATCGACGCGCCGATCGGGCGGGACCCGCGCAACCCGGTGCTGCGGGTGGTGCGCAAGGACGGCGACGCGGCGGTCACGCGCTGGGAGGTGGCGGAGCGCTATCCCGCGGCCACGCTGGTGCGGCTGGAGCTGGAGACGGGGCGCACGCACCAGATCCGCGTGCACCTGCTGCACGCGGGCCACGCGGTGCTGGGGGACCGGCAGTACGGGCGTAAGGGGGTGGATGTCATCAAGCGGCAGGCGCTGCACGCATCCCATCTCGCCTTCGCGCACCCCACCTCCGGCGACCCCATCCAGCTGGACGCGGAGCTCGCGCCGGACATGCGGGACGCGATTACGATCCTTACGAGCGAAGCGGCCCAGCACTGATGACCAGTGCCGGGCCGCCCCGGGTGCTGCCTGCGATCCGTCGCTAGGGCGCCAAGCCAAACCTGGAACGCACCACTTCTACCGGAATCGTCCGGCCGGCGATGCTGTCGGCCATCCCCGCCTCGACTGACAAGCGGACGTTCGTGAAGGAATCCGGCACGCTGGCTTCGCGAGGCTCCACGGGCGGCGGGGGATCGGAGGACATCGTCACTGCGCCGGCTCGAGCGGCGGATCGGCGTCGGCATCCGCCGTCCAGTCCTTCCCCAGCACCACGGTGACGTCCACGAAGACGTTGGAGTCGGGGCGGGCATAGACACGGGGGATGGCCAGCTCGTCGGCGACGGAGCGGGCCAGCTCCATGCGGCCCACGCGGTCCAGCACCAGCGACGTGTCGGGCTCGTAGCCGCGCGCGTTGCCCACGTACACCACGTCGAAGCCGCGGTCCCGCAGCGCCGTGCGCCCCTTCGCCGCCAAGCCCGGGACGCCGGACGCGTTCAGCACCTCCACCCGCACCCGCCCCGCCGGCCTTGGCGCGCTCGGACGAGCCGCGCCCGCGCTGTCCGCCGCCACCGGGGCAAGCTCCCCACCCCCGCGGCGCCCCACGAGCCCCGCCGCCAGCGACCCGACCAGCACCGCGACCACGAGCAGCGTCAGGAACAGGCCGACGGTCTGCAGCCGGCTTCCGGACCCGGCGGTGGAGCCGCTACGCGCCTTCTTGGGTCTGCTCATACAGCGCGCGCGTCTCGGGGTGCAGGGTCGATCCGCTTTCCGTCACGTGCCGCACGCGCGCCCGCACCACCTCGCGCAGCACCGCGTCCATCTCGCGCGGCATGCGGGCGCGCAGCGCGGCGGTCCACTCCGGCTCGTACTTGCGCCCCGGCTCCAGGAAGTCGGCGAGGTACAGCGCGCGCCCCAGCCGCCCGAATCGCCCCGAGCCCAGCGTGTGGTAGCGGATGGCCTCCAGCATCTCCGCGTCCGCGTCACCCGCCAGGCGCTCGGCGGCCGCGGGACCGTGCAGCAGCTTGCCGGGCAGCTCGCGGAACGCCGGGGGGACCAGCGGCCGCAGCTCCTCGGGCGGGGCCTCGCGCAGCACGTCGTGCAGCCAGCCGGTGGCCAGCCAGCGCGTCCGCTCCTCCTCGGGCAGCCCCAGCGCCTGCGCCCATTCGCCCATCAGCGCGGCCACGCGGCCGATGTGCGCGCGCCGCTTTTCGCCGGCGCGCGCCCAGTCGGGAAGCTCGCCGCGGGCGGCGGCGCGCACCACGGCGCTCAGGCCGGCCTCACTCGTCGAAGCCGCGGCGGACATACGGTTCCAGGATGGCGCGGTTGCGGATGGAGGTGTGCGACAGGTAGTTGAAGCCCTTGAGCTCCACCCCGCTGCCGATCCACGAGCTGTCGATGCGGCAGCAGGGGCCGATGACCGTTTCTTCGCCGATGGTCGTCTTCCCTTCCAGCACGCACCAGGGATAGACGACGGTGTCGCGGCCGATCTGGACGTCCACGTCAACCAGCGCGGCTTCGGGAAGGAGGAAGGTGACGCCGCCCGCCATCAGCCGGCGGACGATGCGGTCGCGGATGGTGGACGAGGCGCGGGCCAGCCCCTCGCGCGTGCGCACCACGAACCCGTCCGCGTCGCGCATCACCGGCGCGCCGGGAAGGGCCTCGCGCAGCACGCGCAGGTCGCCCGACGCGGCCAGGCGCTCCAGCCCCTCGGCGCCCAGCCATGCGGCCACCATCTCGCCGTCGCTCCCCTCCAGCAGCGCGTCGCCGTCGGCGGAAAGGAGCATCGCCAGCGCGGGGCCGGCCAGCGGGGCCGCGCCGTCCAGCACCAGCACCCGGCCTTCCACGGCGGCGACGGTTTCGGCCAGCGAGTCCACCAGGCGCACCTCGCCATGGACGCCGGCAAAGAGTTCGGGGGTCAGGTCGTGGCCGCCGGCCACCAGCACGCGGACGGGGGACTGGGTGGCCAGCGCGTCGATGGCGTGCCACGCCAGCGGCCGCCCCGCCAGCGGATGCAGGTAGGTGGAAAGCCGCGAGCCCAGGGGGTCGGCCTCGGGCTCGCGCAGCGCCAGGACCACGCCGGTCCACGGAGCCATCGGGCCCGTCAGGAGCCCACGGCCCGCAGCGCGTCCCGCGAGATGCGGTTCTGCTCGTCGACGAAGATGAACCGCGGGCGGTACCGCTCCATCTCCGCCTCGTCGTACTGGGCGTAGCTGATGACGATCACCTTGTCGCCCGGGTGCACCATGCGCGCGGCGGCGCCGTTCAGGCAGACCTCGCCCCGCCCCCGCTCGCCGGGGATGACGTAGGTCTCGAACCGCGCGCCGTTGTTCACGTTCACCACCGCCACCTGCTCGTACTCCAGCAGGTCGGCGGCCTCCATCAGCACCGGGTCGATGGTGATGGAGCCGATATAGTCGAGATCCGCCCCGGTCACCGTGGCCCGGTGGATCTTGCTCTTGCACATCGTGCGAAGCATCGCAGTCTCCCGCGTGTCGAAAAGGGCTTCTGCGCTTTCGTCAGTCCAGGACCGCGTTGTCGATCAGTCGCGTCCTGCCCACCCGTGCCGCCACCAGCAGCACCGTCCCCGGCGCCGCCCGCGCCACCGGCTCCAGCGTCAGCGCGTCCACCACCTCGGCGTACTCCGCCTCCACCCCCGGGACCGCCAGGGCGCTCCCCAGCGAGGCCCGGAGCGCCTCCGCGTCGCGCTCGCCCGCGGCGAACAGGGCGCGGCCCCGTTCCAGACCGCGCGAAAGCGCCCGCGCGCGCTCCCGCTCGTCCGGCGAAAGATACACGTTGCGCGAGCTCATCGCCAAGCCGTCGGGCTCGCGGACGATGGGCGCCACCTCCACCCGCACGCCCAGGTCCAGGTCGTCGGCCATGCGGCGGATGAGCGCCGCCTGCTGAAAGTCCTTCTGCCCGAACACGGCCACGTCCGGCTGAAAGATGCCGAACAGCTTGGCGACCACCGTCAGCACGCCGCGAAAGTGGCCGGGGCGGATGGCGCCCTCCATCCGCTCGGCCAGCGCGCCGGGGATCACCGACACCTGCGGCTCGCCGTGCGGATACATCTCGGCCGCGGAGGGCGCGAACACCAGGTCCACCCCCCGCCCGCGCGCCATCTCCAGGTCCCGCTCCAGGTCGCGCGGATAGCGCGCCAGGTCTTCCGTGGGCCCGAACTGCAGCGGGTTGACGAAGATGGACATCGCCACGAAGTCCGCCGTCTCGCGGGCGCGGTCCACCAGCGACAGGTGCCCCTCGTGCAGGTACCCCATGGTGGGCACCAGCGCGACCGTCCGGCCCCGCGCCCGCACGCCGCGGACGGCGCGGCGCACCTCGTCCCTGGTGTGGACCAGGCGCATCTCCGCCGTGGCGGCGGACATCAGAAGGTGTGCTCCGGGCCGGGGTATTCGCCGGCCTTTACGGTCCGCACGTACTCCTTGACCCCGTCGCCCGCCACCTGCCCCACGTCGGCGAACGTGCGGAGGAAGCGCGGGGTGAAGCCGGGGTTCAGCCCCAGCATGTCGTGCAGCACCAGCACCTGCCCGTCGCACCCCGCCCCGGCGCCGATGCCGATGGTGGGGATCTCCAGTGCCTCCGTCACCGTCCGCGCCACGGTGCCGGGAACCAGCTCCAGGACCACGCAGAAGGCCCCCGCCTCCTCCAGCCGCTTCGCGTCCTGCAGCAGCCGCGCGGCGCCGTCGTCGTCGCGGGCCTGCACGCGGGTGCCGGTCTGGTTGACGGACTGCGGGGTAAAGCCCAGGTGGCCCATCACGGGGATTCCCGCGTCCACCAGCGCACGCACCGTCTCGCAGATGGCGGGACTGCCGCCTTCCAGCTTGACGGCGGCGGCCCCGGTCTCGCGCATCACGCGCCCCGCGTTGCGCAGCGCGTCCTCGCGCGAGACCTGGTAGGTAAGAAAGGGAAGGTCGACGACGAGCAGCGCCCGGGCCACGCCGCGGCGCACCGCGCGGGCGTGGTGGATCATGTCGTCCAGCGTAACGGGGAGCGTGCTGTCCAGGCCCAGCACCACCTGGCCCAGCGAGTCGCCCACCAGCACCACGTCCACGCCGGCCGCATCCACCAGCCGGGCGAACAGGTAGTCGTACGCCGTGATCGCGGCGATCTTGTCGCCGCGTCGCTTCATTTCACGGAGGTCCGCCGCGGCCAGCCGCCGCGCTCCGCCACCACGTTCTGTGGACATGGCCTCGGATTCCGCGAAAACGGGCCGCCGCCACGCCGTTTTGCGGCTCGTGACGGCGGGTTGACGGGGCGTCAAGCTAATCCGATGTTGGGGGGGTGTCAAACCCGATCCGCTTCGATCCCCTGCTGGTCCGCGCCGTCGCGGCCGAGCTGCGCGCCGCGCTGCAGGGCCGCTCCGTCCAGCCGCAGCCCGTATTCGACCGCGACCTGTCGTGCACGCTGGCGCTGGACCGCGGCCAGGCGCTGCGGCTGGACCTGCATCCGCGGCGCGGCTGGATCCGCATTCTGTCCGCGGAATCGCTGGAGGGCGAGGGCGCAAAGGGGCGGGACGACGATCCCGACCTTTCCGCCCGCGTCCTGCGCGTAAGCGCGCCCGTGGACGAGCGGCTGCTGCGCATCGACCTGCATGAGGGCGGGCGCTTTCGCGGCGGCAAGCGGTCGCTGGTGATCGAGCTGCACACCAACCAGTGGAACGTGCTGCTGGTGGATTCGGAGGAGCGCCGCATCGTCAGCGCCCTGCGCGCGCGCGACGCGGGCGGGCGCAGCCTGATGCCCGGCGCCTTTTACCAGCCCCCCGCCCCCGCCCGCCGCACCCTCCCTGACCGCCCCCGCGACGCGCTGTGGGAGGCGTGGACCGCCGCCCTCGGCTCCCTGCCGCCGGCGGAGCGCCCGCGCGAGCTGGTGCGCCGCTTTGCGTACGCCAGCCCGCTGAACGCCGCGGCGCTACTGGGTTCGGCCGCTTCCGTCGACGGCGACGCCGCGCTGGAGGAAGCGTTCGAGCGCTGGTGGGAGGTGGCGGACGGGGACGACGCCGGCGCCTTCATCCTCCGCACCCCCGCCGGCCCGCAGCCGTATCCCATGGCGCTGGAGGGCGTGGAATCCGTCCGCGCCGAGTCGCTGCTGGCCGCCTTCGGGACGATCGCCGCCGCGGCGCCGGCGGAGGTGGAGGAGGCCAAGCCCGGCCCCGACCTGCTGGGCCAGGCGCGGAGAAAGCTGTCGGGCGCGGAAAAGCGCATCGAGCGGCTGCGCGAGGAGCTGGCGGGGGTGGGGCAGGCGGACCGGCTGCGCGCGCAGGGCGACCTGCTGCTGGCGCACCTGGACTGGGCGGAGCCGGGAGACGCGTCCGTGGTGCTGCCCGACTTCGACGGCGGCGAGATGGAGATCGCGCTGGACCCAAAGCTCAAGCCGCACGAGAACGCCGAGCGCCTGTACGACGAGGCCCGCCGCCGCGCCCGCGCCGAGGCCCGCCTTCCCGAGCTGCTGGAGGCGGCGGAGAAGGAGCGCGAGCGGTGGAGCGGCGCGGTCGCGGCGCTGGAGGCGGGGGAGACGCCCGTGTGGGTGGAGGGCGCCCTGCGCCGCGGGGACGCAAAGGAGCGCAAGGCGGCGCCGCAGCCGGGCGAGCGGCTGCCGTATCGCCTGTACCGCACCTCCGGCGGGCTGGAGGTGCGCGTGGGCCGGTCATCCAGGGACAACGACAAGCTGACGTTCCGACACGCGGCGCACGGCGACGTGTGGCTGCACGCGCGCTCCGTCCCCGGCTCGCACGTGGTGCTGCGCTGGGCGGAAGAGGGCGCGCCGCCCGCGCGCGACCTGGAGGAGGCGGCGACCCTGGCGGCGCTGTACAGCAAGGCGCGCACGTCGGGCACCGTGGCCGTGGACTGGACGCGCCGCAAGTACGTCCGCAAGCCGCGCGGCGCTCCGCCCGGCCGCGTAACCCTGATCAACGCCAAAACCCTCTTCGTCGCTCCCGACCCCGCCGTCGAGGAACGGCTTCGTGCCGAGGCAGGGAAAGACTAGGCCTCACACAGAGTCAGCAGAGTCAACAGAGTTTGTCTCTTGCCGCGCCGACGCCTTGGCTTACATTCTGGACACCCTAGAAAACGCTCCTCTGGTGACGTGAGGTTCGATGACAAAGGACATCAACCAGATTACGGGTGAGATCGTCGACACGGCGTATCGCCTGCACAGCCATGTAGGTCCAGGCCTGCTGGAAGGCGTGTACGAATCCATCCTGGCTCACGCGCTGACAAAACGGGGCCTGTACGTCGAGCGGCAGAAGTCCGTCCCGTTCGAATGGGAGGGCGTGCGGGTCGAGGAGGCGTGCCGGCTCGACCTCTTTGTCGAAGGCTCGTAGTCGCGGAATTGAAGTCGCTGGAGAAGCTGCACCCCGTACATCACAAGCAGGTGCTCACGTACCTGCGCATTCTCGACCTGCCGGTCGGACTGCTGATCAACTTTGGCGCGGTGAGCCTCAAGGGCGGAATGCACCGCATCCTGAACTACCGGTCGCCGGCCGCGGCCACGGTGCTCGGAGACAGGGGATCGCATCCGGTACGGCGGTGACAGCGCGATTGCCAGCGGATCGGCAAGAGCAAACTCTGTTGACTCTGCTGACTCTGTGTGAGGCCTGTCTTTTTGCTTGTGGAACGGAAAACGGCCGCGGATCCACACGGGATCCGCGGCCGTTCGTCATCAACCAAAGACCGGAAGCGTCACGGCGTGCCCATGGGGTTGGGCGTCTGCGCCTCGGGAGCCTCGGCGGGCGGACGGTTCCGCAGGCGCGGCGTCTGGCCAAAGTTGTACGAGAACGTCAGGTACGCCGCCCGCGCGCCAAAGCGGCGCTCGTTGAGCTGGTAGTACAGCGGATCGCTGGTCTGCATGCTGAAGCCCATGCGGTCCAGCGGGTCCACGATGCGCAGGCTGACCGAGCCCTTTTCGCCCATCACCTTCTGGCGCAGCGCCAGCGTGCTCATCACGAAGCTCCCCATGCGGCCCTGCTCCACGTCCATCGGCGCGCGGTACATCATGAAGCCCTGCAGGTCCAGCCGCGGCGTAAGCTGCACGTTGCCGCTGACGCGCGCCGACCAGCCGATGCCGTCGCTGTCCAGGTTGTCGCCCGTGCTGCCGGCGCTGGTCACCTGGCGAAACGCGCTCACGCTGGCGAAGCCGCTCACCTTGCCCAGCCGCACCGAGCCGTTGAGGTCGGCGCCGTACGAGTCGCTGGTCTCCAGGTTGGCGAAGGTGCTGATGGTGGTGTCAGCCCGGAACTCGCGGATGCGGCGGATGGCGTTCTCCGTCCGGCGAAAGAACGGCGTCACCTGCACAGAGCCGAACGGCAGCGACCGCTGGTACGCCACCTCCAGCGCGTGCGTGTACTCCGGCTCCAGCGCCGGGTTGCCCACGAAGCGGTTGCGCTGGTCCTCGTTGAAGCCGAACGGGTTCAGGATGCGCGTGTCGGGGCGCTGGATGCGGCGCGAGTAGCTGAGCCGCAGCTGCTGCTGGTCGTCCAGGCTGAACGACGCCAGGCCGCTGGGAAAGAAGCTCCAGTAGCCCTTGGGGTACGTCTCGCCCGTGTTCTCCAGGAAGAACTCGCGGTCCGTGCGCTCCACGCGCAGCCCCGCCTGCAGGTCGACCTTGCCCACGCCCTGGTTGAGCACGGCGTACCCCGCGTGCACCGTCTCGTCGTACTCGAAGGCGTTGCTGCGCAGCGCGTTGTTCATCCACGCGTCCGCGCCGTAGTCGAACTCCGACACGGCCAGGTCGTTGTCCAGCATCCGCCGCGTGCCCTTGTACCCCGTCTCCAGCTTGCTGCGCTCGCCCAGCGGGCGGGTGTAGTCCGCCTGCAGCGACAGGGTGGTGTTCACCGCGTCCGTCGCCAGGTTCTCCAGCCGCGGCGTGGCGTTGGCCGGGTCGTCGCCGGCCAGCGTGAGCGCCTGCTCGCTGAAGCGGTTCTCGATCTCGTTGTCGCCGCGGTTGAAGCGGAGCTCGGTCGAGAGCTCGTGCTGCTGCGGGGTGATGGTGCGCTTCCACGACAGCGTGCCGTCCAGCGTAAGGTCGTCGAACCCGATCAGGTTGTCGCCCGCGTAGCGCTGCAGGGGGGTGCCGGCCGCGTCGCGCTCCAGGTACAGGTTGCGCGTGTCGTTGTCGTGCTGGCCCAGGCTGAGCATGGCCGTGGACGAGACCACGTCGCGGGCCGTGAGCTTGTAGTCGGCGCTGCCGTTGAAGATGTGCGACGTCATTCCGCCCGTGCCCAGGATCTCCTGGTCAAGGATGGAGATGGGCGTCGATCCGGCGGTGGCGTAGCGCTCCAGGTAGTTGAGCCCCGTGCTTTCGCGCGTGTCGTGGCGAAAGCCGTAGCTGCCGAAGAGCGTAAGGTCGCCCGCCTGCCACCCCAGGTTGCCGGACCCGTTGTAGCGGCCCTCGGTGCCCACCCCGGCGATGAAGCCGCCGCTCAGGCCCAGGTCGGCGTTCTGCTTGAGGACGATGTTGATGATCCCCGCCATCCCTTCGGGCTCGTAGCGCGCCGAGGGGTTGGGGATGACCTCCACCCGCTCCACCATGTTGGCGGGAAGCTGGCGCAGGAAGTTGCCCAGCTGGTCGCCCGTCATGGGCGACGGGCGCCCGTTGATCTGCACGGCCACGTTCTGGTTGCCGCGCAGGCTCACCTTGCCGTCCTGGTCCACCTCGACCGCAGGCACGTTCTGCAGCACGTCGGTGGCGTTGCCGCCGGCCGTGGAAGGCATGTCGCGGGTGCTGTAGGTGTTGCGGTCGGGCGCAAACCCGGCCGGCGCCGCCTCGGCCGTCACCGTGAGCCCCTCGAGCTGGATGGCGCCCGCCGCCAGCCGCACCGTGCCCACGTCGGCCTCGCGAGCCTGGGGGGTGATGGCGACCACGGCGGTGGTGGCGGTGCTGTAGCCCAGCGCGCTCACCCGCAGGTAGTAGCGGCCGGGGCGTAGCCCGTCGATGCGAAAGGTGCCGTCGGGACGCGCCACGGCGCCGGTGACCAGCGTGCTGTCGGCGGCGCTCCACACGGCCACCTGCCCGCCGTTCACCGGCTGCCCCTCAGGGTTCAGCACCGTGCCGCGCACCGTGCCGCCCTGCTGCTGCGCCGCGCCGGGCGCGCCCGTGGGCCGTGCGCCCGCGGGCGGCTGGCCGGTGGGGTTCTGCGCGGCGGCGGGGCTCGCGATCGCCAGCGCCACCACCGCCGCCAGGGTCTTGCCGAGGACGTTCATCGGAATCCGTATCCGTACAGGTGATCTAGAAAGGTCGGTCCCAGTGCCGGCGTGTGCGGGCGCCCTCAGAGAGCGCCCCCCACGCCGGGTTCTGACGCGCCCGGCCGGCGAAGAGTTGTCCGCCGGTCGGGTGCGTTGCGGGCTACGGCGGGCGCACCCGTCCGGTTTCGCCCTCCGCCGCGTCCGCGGCGACGCCGCGCGCCACCAGAACTCCAGCAGCCGCGCGACGTTTCCTTGACCCGCAGGGGTGTACAAGCGTTGGATTAGCGTTCGGTTACGGCGGCGTCTCGCCCGCCGGACCCACAAACACTCTGCCGCGGTCGCACCCCGGAGGGCGGATCGCGGCAGAGAAGATTTGCATCGCATCCAAACTACTCTCTGCCAACAATTTAATGTATCTCTCCCATCGGTGGCACCCCTGACGCAAGGCGACAGATCTTATCCGTAAGCATGACCGGACGCCCGCTGTCATTCTGAGGAAGGCGCCGCACGGAGCCGTCCGGAACGCGCGGCAGTCGGTTGCGCCGACCGAAGAATCTCCGTCGGGAACGGGGGCTCCTCGCGCCGAACCCATCGTAGCCGACGGGATCCGGGCGCCCATCCGGCAGATTCTTCGGACGGCGCAACGGGCGATGGTGCACTGGAAGGGACCGGGGCGCGCGCCTTCCTCAGAATGACACCGATCCGCTGGATTCGATAAGGCTCGTTCGGCAACGGCAGGGCCTTCGCGCCAACCAGTCGTAGCCGAGGGGACCGTGCGCCCATCCGGCAGATTCTTCGGGAGGCGCAACGGGCGATGGTGCACTTGGAAGGGACCGGGGCGCGCCTTCCTCAGAATGACACCGATCCGCTGGATTCGATAAGGCTCGTTTCGGCAACGGCAGGGCCTTCGCGCCGACCAGTCGTAGCCGAGGGGACCGTGCGCCCATCCGGCAGATTCTTCGGGAGGCGCAACGGGCGATGGTGCACTTGGAAGGGACCGGGCGCGCGCCTTCCTCAGAATGACACCGATCCGCCGGATTCGATACGACCCGTTTTGGAGAACGGGCAGGGCTCCTCGCAAAACCATCGTAGCCGACGCGACCGTGCGCCCATCTGGCAGATTCTTCGGGCGGCGCAACGGGCGATGGTGCATCTGGAAAGGACCGGGGCGCGCGCCTTCCTCAGAATCACACCGATCCGCTGGAATCGGGATCACGGGACTTGGGCCGCCGGTCGACGAGGCACGAGCCGGCGTGATCTATCGGAACGGGAGAGGGATGGAATGCGGCAGGATGCCATGAGAATTTTTTTGGGGAGGCATGCGGATCGCCTGATGATCTCGGCGACGCACGGGAGCAAGCCGTCCACTCCACCTGATGCGCGATCTTGAGAACCCTCCACCCACCTGGGGATCGAGGGAGGCGGCAGGTCTCGCCAGTCGCCGGTTTCAGCTCAGGCGTTCAGGATCAGCAACCAAAACGGGGCCGGCGCACCTCCGCGCCGGCCCCGCCGATCATCGTACCCCGTACCGCCTACGACCGGTCGCCGACGGTGATCCCGCCCGCCCGGTTGCGCGCGGAGCGGTCCCACAGGAAGAAGATGGGAATGCCCAGCAGCACCACGAACAGGCCGCTGAACGAGTACACCGGCTTGGCCACCAGCAGGATCAGCGCGACCCCCGCCGCCGCCACGATGTACAGCGCCGGGACGACCGGGTAGCCGAAGGCCTTGTACGGCCGCGGCAGGTGCGGCTGCAGCCTGCGCAGGCGGAACAGCGCGATCATCGTCAGCACGTAGAAGATCAGCGCCGCGAAGATCACGTAGTCCAGCAGCTGCCCGTAGGTGCCCGTCAGGCACAGCAGCGCCGTCCACACGCCCTGCGCGATGAGCGCCCACGCCGGCACGTCGTTGCGGTTCACCTCGGCGGCCTTCGAAAAGAACAGCCCGTCGCGCGCCATGGCGAAGTACACGCGGGCACCAGCCAGGATGAGCCCGTTGATGCAGCCGAAGGTGCTGATGAGGATGGCGCCCGCCATCAGGTACTGCCCCACCGGCCCGAACATCTGCTCCAGCGCCAGCGTGCCCACGCGGTCCTGCGGCGCCGTCTTGATCTCGTTGAGCGTAAGCACCGACATGTAGGCAAAGTTCGCCAGCACGTACAGCACCGTCACCAGCCCTGTGCCCAGCGCCAGCGCCAGCGGCAGGTTGCGCTCCGGCCGCCGCACCTCGGCCGCCGCGAAGGTCACGTTGTTCCACGCGTCGGACGAGAACAGCGACCCCACCATCGCCGAGCCGAAGGCGGTGATGATGAGGGGAATGACGACCCCTCCCATCGTCACCGGCGTGCCGCCCGGCGAGCCTGTCCAGAAGTTGCCGAAGTTGGCCGAGATGGCCTCCGCGTTGCGCCCCAGCGTGATCCCCAGCAGGATGAGCGCGGCCAGCGCGCCCGTCTTGGCGATGGTGAAGCTGGTCTGGATCCACTTGGCCTCGCGCAGCCCGCGCAGGTTCACCCAGGTGAGCAGGGCGATGACCAGAATGCCCACCACCCGCTGCCAGCTGAGCCCCAGGTCGATGTCGCCGCCGGGCATGCGGATGCCCCTGACCCCCATGAACACGTCGGGGCTCACCGCGGGAAAGAACACCCCCAGGAAGCGCGAGAACGCCACCGCCACCGCCGCGATGGTCCCCGTCTGGATGACCGCGAACAGCGTCCACCCGTACAGGAACCCGGTCATGCGCCCCAGCCCCTCGCGCAGGAACACGTACTGCCCGCCCGCGCGGGGCATGGCCGCCGCCAGTTCGCCGTAGCTCAGCGCGGCCGCCAGCGTCATCAGCCCCGACGCCACCCACACCGCCACCAGCCCGCCCGGCGACCCCATGTTGCGGGCGATGTCGGCGGAGACGATGAAGATCCCCGAGCCGATCATCGACCCCGCCACCAGCATCACGGCGTCCAGCAGCGAAAGCCCCTGCTTGAGGCCCGCGTCCGCGGCGGCGGGCGGCGCCCCCCGGGTGGTATCCGTCGTCGTCATCTGTGTCGCGTGGAACAGGGAAGGTGCGCGCCCGGCGGACGCCGCTGCGCAATGGAGGGGAGAATCCTCACAACATACGTCCAAACCGCGCTACGACAAAGGCCCGGCCGGAAACGCTTCCGGCCGGGCCCCTTTTTTCGTCCGGTCCGCGGGTCAGCGGCCGGCGTCCACCACCGGCGCGGCCACGGGGGCCAGCGCCACCGCGGGTGCCTCGACCGCCGGCGCACGCACCTCGATCTCGCGCACGTCGTCATGGTCGCCCACGGCGATGTGCGGCGCGATCACCAGCGAGACGATGGACATCAGCTTGATCAGGATGTTCATCGACGGGCCGGAGGTGTCCTTGAAGGGGTCGCCCACGGTGTCGCCGGTCACGGCCGCCTTGTGCTCGGGCGAGCCCTTGTACACCAGCACGCCGTTGATCATGGCGCCCTTCTCGAAGCTCTTCTTGGCGTTGTCCCAGGCGCCGCCGGCGTTGGACTGGAACATCGCCATCAGCACGCCACTGACCGTCACGCCCGCCAGCAGGCCGCCGAGCACCTCGGGCCCCATGGTAAAGCCCACGATTACGGGAACGATCAGCGCGATGGCGCCCGGCAGGATCATCTCGCGGATCGCCGCCTGCGTGCTGATCGCCACGCAGCGCCCGTACTCCGGCGTCCCGGTGCCTTCCATGATCCCCGGGATCTCGCGGAACTGGCGGCGAACCTCCTCCACCATGGCCATGGCCGCGCGGCCCACCGCGGCGATGGCCAGCGAGGAGAAGATGAAGGGGATCATCGCGCCCACGAACAGGCCGGCCAGCACCCGGGCGTTGGAGATGTCGATGACGTCGATCCCCGAGATCCCCATGAACGCCGCGAACAGCGCCAGCGAGGTGAGCGCCGCCGAAGCGATCGCGAAGCCCTTGCCCGTCGCCGCCGTGGTGTTGCCCACCGCGTCCAGGATGTCGGTGCGCTGCCGCACCTCCGGCGGAAGCTCGCTCATCTCGGCGATGCCGCCCGCGTTGTCGGCGATGGGGCCAAAGGCGTCGATGGCCAGCTGCATGGCCGTGGTCGCCATCATCCCCGCCGCCGCGATCGCCACGCCGTACAGGCCGGCGAACTCGTACGACGCGATGATGCCGCCGGCCAGCACCAGGATGGGCAGCGTGGTGCTCTCCATGCCCACCGCCAGGCCGCCGATGACGTTGGTGGCGTGGCCGGTGGACGACTGCTGCACGATGGACTGCACCGGGCGGCGGCCCATCGCCGTGTAGTACTCGGTGATGATGCTCATCAGCGCGCCCACCACCAGGCCCACGGCCACGGCCCAGAACACGCCCATGGGCGTGAACGCCTCGGAGCCCGTGCGGCCCATCTGCATGCTGTCCGGGAGCATCCAGGTGATCAGGAAGTACGAGGCGATGCCGGTGAGCAGGATGGACACCCAGTTGCCCATGTTCAGCGCGCCCTGCACGTTGCCGCCCTCCTTCACCCGCACCATCAGGATGCCCACCAGCGAGAACAGGATGCCCATGCCGGCGATCACCATCGGCAGCAGGATGGGGCTCATCCCGCCGAAGTCGTCACCCGTGGCGACCACCTCGCGGCCCAGCACCATCGTGGCCAGGATCGTGGCCACGTAGCTGCCGAACAGGTCCGCGCCCATGCCGGCCACGTCGCCCACGTTGTCGCCCACGTTGTCGGCGATGGTGGCCGGGTTGCGCGGGTCGTCCTCGGGAATGCCCGCCTCCACCTTGCCCACCAGGTCGGCGCCCACGTCGGCCGCCTTGGTGTAGATGCCGCCGCCCACGCGGGCAAAGAGCGCGATGCTCTCGGCGCCCAGCGAAAAGCCGGTCAGCACCTCCAGCGCCCGCTCCATCTCCAGGCTGTTGGCGCCGTGGCCGTCGGCGAACATGTAGTAGAAGAGGATGAACAGCGAGCCCAGCCCCAGCACCGCCAGGCCGGCCACGCCCATCCCCATCACCGAGCCGCCGGCGAACGACACGTCCAGCGCCTTGCTCAGGCTGGTGCGCGCGGCCTGGGCGGTGCGCACGTTGGCCTTGGTGGCGATGGTCATGCCGATGTAGCCCGCCAGCGCGCTGAAGAACGCGCCCACCAGGAACGCGCCCACGATGGCCGGGTGCGAGCGCTCGTCGCTCATCGACAGGAAGCCCAGGAACAGGCTCGCCAGCACGGCGAAGATGGCCAGCACCTTCCACTCCGCCTTGAGGAACGCGAGCGCGCCGTCGGCGATGTGCTTGGCAATGGTGCTCATGCGCTCGTTGCCGGCGTCCTGCCGCGTCACCCAGGCAGAGCGCCAGAAGGTGTACAGCAGGGCCAGCACGCCGAACACGGGGATGGCGTAAGCGATCGGATGCATGTGAACGGTTTTTGGAAGGCTATGACAAAAGGAACGCGCGCGGCGGGTCCACGGACTCGGTGCCGGTGGATCTGCCGCGAACAGGTGAGCGGATTCGCCGCTCCGGGCCGGAACGGCACGAAAGCGCGATAAGATGCCGGTTCCGACGCCCCCCGTCAACCGCACGGCTCCGCCAATCGGCGTGAATGCAGCCGCAGGGAACGGACGATGGCGCAAACGGCAGGCTGATGTACAGAATTGAGGTACAGAGGAACAGAGGGAAAAAGAGAGGAGCAGAGGCCCGGACGAGGGTTCCTCTGCTCCTCTCTTTTCTTCTCTGTTCCTCTGTACCCCAACTTCTTTTTGCAGACGTGCCGAACGGGACCTGGCTTCGAAGAGCGCCGACGCGTCAGTTGATGCTGGGCTCCGGCTCGGCGTCGCGGGCGACGGCGCGCGCGGACACCGGCACCAGCTCCGCGAACCGCACGTCGCGCGCGGCGCCGCCGGTAAGCGCGGCCACCTGCAGCCCGTCGAAGCTCACGCTGGCGATCAGCAGGGCCCCGGCGTCCAGCAGGCGGCGCTCGGCGGCGCTGTGGTGCGCGGCCACCTCGTAGCGCCCGCCGGCCAGGTACAGGCCCGCCACCGGCAGCGTCCCGCGGGCGCGCACCGGCGCCTGGACGCGGTCCTCGTAGTGCGAATCGAACTCGTCCTTGTCGCGCAGCGGCGATCTCATCCTGCATCCATCCCTGAAAAGCGGTTGCGCGCGGACGCCGCCGGAAACGTACGGCGCCGCGGCTCGCCGTGTGGTACGCCCCAGGCGCGGAATCGTGCCGCTTCCCGGGCTCACCTGAACGCAAAAGCGCCCCGCCGGATCCTTCCGGCGAGGCGCGCGTCGGCTCAGCCGGCGATGCGGGTCAGGACGCGGCGGTGGCGCGGCGCTGCTGGCGCGATCCGAAGCGCGCGCCCAGGGCGGCGGCCACCATCTGCAGGATCAGCGAGCCGGCGTAGAACGCGGGCTCGCCGTCCGACCAGGTGGTGGCGTCCAGCGCCTCGCCAAACGACAGGTTGGCCACGAACCACACCAGCAGCGACACCACGGCCATGGCGACGCCGTGCAGGATGGGCGCGGCGCCCACGCGGGCGCCCGTCACCAGCCCGCCGGTGAAGAAGCCGGTGGCGACGGCGATCACCCCCCACACCCCGCCCACCCCCGACGCCTCCGGGTCCACCAGCCCCGCCGCCGCCAGCACCAGCCCGAACAGCGAGATCACGGCCACGCTCACGAACCAGCCGAACAGCACCCACGAAGGCCGGACGTTCTGAAGGTGCTCGGTGTGCATCAGCCCTCTTCCATGAATTCGGGGTCCATCATCTCGCCCGGCGCGTCCGGCAGCAGCGCGTCCGCGAAGTCGAACTGGCAGGGCTGAAACGACGCCCGGTGGTGCGGCGTAGGGCCCAGCCGGTTCAGCGCGTCCAGGTGCTCGCGCGTGCCGTACCCCATGTTGCGCTCCCACCCGTACTGCGGATACCGGGCCGCCAGCCGCGCCATCAGCCGGTCGCGCGTCACCTTGGCCACGATGGAGGCGGCGCTGATGCAGTGCACGCACCCGTCGCCGCCCACGATGGCCGTGTGCGTCTCCGTCCCCAGCTCCGGCACCGCCAGCCCGTCCACCAGCAGGTGGTCCACGTCACCCAGCCGCGCGATGGCCCGCTGCATGGCCAGCGCCGTGGCGCGGCGGATGTTGATGCGGTCGATCTCCCGCGCCGACGCCGCGCCCACGCCGTAGACGATGGCCGTGTCGACGATCTTCTGGTACAGGTCCAGCCGGCGGTCGGCGTTCAGACGCTTGCTGTCGTCCACCCCGTCGATCCACGTCTCGGCGGGAAGGATGACGGCCGCGGCCATCACCGGCCCCGCCAGCGGCCCGCGCCCCACCTCGTCCACGCCGGCCACGCGCACCAGCCCGCGGTCCCAGAACCCCCACTCCATCGCCAGCAGCTTGCGCAGCCGCTGCGGCGACGGCTTGCGCTTGCGCTTGGGGGCTCTGGATTTCGACTTGGCTGCGGCCGGCATCCGGGGATCCTGCGGAAGTGGGCGGAGTGATTGCGGACCGGAGGATAAAACAATCTGCCCGGCCGCACAACGCCGCCGCTCCGTCCATCTCCATGCGCACCAGGAATTTCCTTGCTTCGTGAATGATGCGCATCATCCACTCCGCGGCGCCATGTGGCCACTCCAGGAAAGGGAAGGCGGGGAGACGCGGATGAAGCCCTCATCGGCGTCCCTGGTTTTCTTCTCTACGTCGTCCGCGTGAAACCCCGCTCCGTGGCGCGATCCTTGAGCGCCGCTTCCGGCATGCCTGTGGATTCCAGACCGTCCTCTCCGCCCTCCGACCGCGCGGCGGCGCCCCCCGCGTGGATGGGCCAGGTGGCGAGCGCCTTCGTGCTCGTCGCGCTGGCCGCGCTGGTCGTCGTCCCCATCCTGGTGCAGCGGCGGGTGGACCAGGTGCGGTCGCGCGTGGAGGAGGTGGCGGACCCGGCGCGTACGCTGGTGCGGCGCATTCAGTTCGACCTGGCGCGCGAGGCCACCGCGCTGCTGCTGCTCTCCACCACCGGCGCGCCCGAAGCGGACTCGGCGTACCGCGAGGCCCGGCGCGACGAACAGGAGCACTTTCCCCAGCTGCAGGCGTACGCCCGGAGCGTGGATGGAGAGGTGCTGCGGGAGTTCGAGCAGTTCCGCGCCCTGTCGGAGCGGTGGCAGAGGGAAGTGGCGGTCGAGGGCGGCAGGATGGCGCCGGTGTCCGTGGTCGCCGCCCTGGCCGCCGCGCGCGAAGAGCTCCGGCTGGCGGAGCAGGTGCTGGAGGCGGGAAACCAGCTGGACGACGCGCTGGTGCGCGAGGCGCAGCAGAACCGCGAGGCCATCCGCCGCACCGAGCGGTTCGGCCTGCGGGTGACGGTGGGGCTGGGCGCGCTGGCGCTGCTGGCCGCCGCCACCGTGGCGTGGCTCTCGTGGCGCGTCCGCCAGCTGGCGCGCGTGGCCACCCAGCGGGGCGAGCAGGCGGAGCGCGCGCTGGCGGATACGGCGCGGGCGACGGAAGCGCGCGCGCACCTGCTGCGCGGCGTGAGCCACGACGTAAAGAACCCGCTGGGCGCCGCCCGGGGCTACGCGCAGCTGCTGGAAGAGGGGATCCGCGGCGAGCTGACGCCGGACCAGGCCAAGTTCGTCGTGGGGATCCGCCGCTCCATCGACAGCGCCCTGGCCATCCTGGCCGACCTGCTGGACCTGGCCCGCGCCGACAGCGGGGGCCTGCACGTGGAGCGGGTGCCCGTGGACCTGGCGCGAGTTGCCCGCGAGGCCGGCGAGGACCACCGCGCCGCCGCGCGCGCCGCCGGCCACGCGCTGGAGTGTCCGGCACCCGGAAAGCCCCTGCGCCTGCACACCGACCCGGCGCGCGTGCGGCAGGTGCTGGGCAACCTGCTCTCCAACGCCATCAAGTACACGCCGGCCCCCGGCCGCATCAGCGTGCGCGCGGAGCAGGTGGACGGCGGCGGCGCGCGCCCCGGCCCCTGGGCCGTGCTGCGCGTGACCGACACCGGCCCCGGCATCCCGCGGGAGAAGCGGGAGGCGATCTTCGACGAGTTCACGCGCCTGCACGACGGCACCGAGATCCAGGGCCACGGCCTGGGGCTGGCGATCAGCCGCCGCGTGGCCCGCCTCCTCGGCGGCGACCTGGACGTCTCCGGCGCCCCGGGCGAGGGCGCCACCTTCACCCTCTGGCTCCCCCTGCGCGACGAAGACGAGGCGCCGCCCGCATCCGCCTGAACACAGATCTGCCTTACCAGACCTGGCCCAACCTGTCATTCTGAGGGAGGCGCCGCGCGGTGCTCTCCGTTCGCCGGAGAGCCTGGCGCCGACCGAAGAATCTCCATCTGGGCGGCGGGATCTTTCCGTCACGGTGTGTTCGCGGGCGCTGCCCGGAAAGGGGCTCCGCGCGAGGGAATGGAGATTTCTTCGGTCGCGCCCACTGGCTCATACTAGATCCGGAAAAGCAACACCTTTGGGGTACAGAGGAACAGAGTCAAACAGAGGAAGCATGATCTCGCTGCCTCTGTCTGACTCTGTTCCTCTGTACGATGATTCTTTTTCAGGATCTGGTAGCAGAGGTTTTCCCGGGAGCCCGGGGCGCGCGCTCCCTCAGAATGACGGGTGTTTCCGAAGATCCCAGGATTGAAGCAAATAAGAAGCGGGGCGCGTCCGTGTGGACGCGCCCCGCCATCTATTCCGCTCGAGCCGTGGCTCAGCGGGCGACGCGACGCTCGCGGATGCGGGCCGCCTTGCCGCGCAGCGCGCGCAGGTAGTACAGCTTGGCGCGGCGCACGCGGCCGTAGCGAACCACGTCCACGCTGCCGATCATGGGGGAGTGCAGCGGAAAGGTGCGCTCCACGCCCACGCCGCCCGACAGCTTGCGGACCTTGAAGGTCTCCTGGATGCCGCCGTGCTTGCGCGCGATGCACACGCCCTCGAACGCCTGGATGCGCTCCTTCTCGCCCTCGCGGACGCGCACGTTCACGCGGACGGTGTCGCCGGGGCGAAACTCCGGAACGTCGCTCCGGAGGTATTCCTTCTGGGTCTCGATGAACGGATGCATGGCTCTCGTTGTCCTTTCAAGTCTACGTAGTGGAGAGGTCGGGCCGGCCGCCACCGGGCGGCATACGAGCGCCGACGTCTACTCGTGGTCCGGATGCTCCATGAGCTCCGGCCGCCGCTCGCGCGTCAGGCGCTCGGCCTGCTCGCGCCGCCAGGCGGCGATTCTGGCATGGTCGCCCGAAAGAAGAATTTCGGGCACCCGGTGTCCGCGGTGCTCCGCGGGCCGGGTGTACGACGGCGCGCTCAGCGTGCCGTCGTAGTGGCTGTCGGTCGACGCGCTCTCGTGGTCCGAGATGGCGCCGGGAAGCAGCCGCACGGTGGCGTCCAGCATGGCCAGCGCGGGGATCTCGCCGCCGGAGACGATGAAGTCGCCCAGCGAAAGCTCCTCCGTGGCCAGGTGGTCCGCCACCCGGTGGTCCACGTCCTTGTAGTGCCCGCACAGGAAGGTCACTTCCTCCTGCAGGCTCAGCCGGACGGCGTCGTCGTGCACGAAGCGCCGTCCCCGCGCCGACATCAGCAGGATCGGCCCCCGGGGCCGATCCGCCCCCGCCGGCGCCAGCGACTCCACCGCTTCCCAGAAGGGCTCCGGCTTCATCACCATCCCCGCGCCGCCGCCGTAGGGCAGGTCGTCCACCGTCTGGTGGCGGTCGTGGGTAAAGTCGCGCAGCTGCACCAGGTTGTACGTCACCAGCCCGGCCGCCGCCGCCCGCGCGGGAATGCTCAGCCCCAGCGGCCCCCGAAAGAAGTCGGGGAACAGCGTGACCACGTTGATGCGCAGCGTCACAGGTCCAGCAGCCCCGCGGGCAGGTCCAGCTCCAGCACCTTTTCCGCGGGGTCGACGCGGCGGATCATCTCGCGGACGAACGGGACCAGCAGCTCCTTCCCCCGCTCGCGCCGCACGCTCAGCATGGGCCCCGCCGGCGCGTCGTACACCTCGGCGACGACCCCCACCTCGCCCTCGGCCTCCGTCACCACCCGCATCCCCAGCAGGTCGTGGTAGAACACCTCGTCTTCGGCCGGGGCCTCGGCCTGGTCGCGGGGGATGAGGAGCGTGCGGCCGCGCAGCTCGTCCAGCGCCGGCGTCCGCTCGGTGAGCCCGGCCGCCTTCACCAGCATTCCGCCCTTGAAGGCGCGGGCCCGCTCCACCGTCAGCGACTCGCCGGAGAGCGCCCCCTTCTCGTCGCCCAGGATCAGGACGCGCCCGGCGGCGAACACCGCCTCCGGACGGTCCGTTTCCAGACGGACGAAGAGCTCGCCCTTGATGCCGTGCGGCTTCTGGACCGTCCCGACGATCAGGTGCTCCGGCGCAGGCTCCGCCATCCGCTCAGCAGACAGGGCGGATCAGCTCTGCTGCTCGTCCGACGCAGGCTCGGTGGCCTCGGCGTCGGCGGCAACCGGCGTGTCGGTGGCCGGCGCCTCGCCGGCGCCCGCCGGGGCGGTGGCCTCGGCGGTCGGCTCGGTGGCCTCGGCCTCCACCGCCACGGTGTCGTCCGCCGAAGCGGCCGGCGCCTCGGCCGCCGCGTCCGCCGAAGCGTCCGCGCCGCCGGTTACCCGCTCACGCACGCTCTCCACCGCGTCGCGCGCCGCGTCCACCACGCCGCTGACCGACACGTTCTCCACCGCGCCGCGCGCCGCACCCGCCACGGCGGCGGCGGCCGAAGCCACCGCGCCCGCCGCGGCCGCGGCCGCGCCGGAAACGGCCTTGCCGGCCTTCTTGGCCGCGCCCTGCACCGCCGTCGCGGCTTCCTCGACGACGTTGGGGGCCGGGGCGTAGACGCCCGCGCTCTTGAACAACGACTGCACCGTGTCGGTGGGCATGGCACCCTTGGCCATCCACTGCAGCGCCTTGTCCCGGTCCACGACGAGCGTAGCGGGCTGGGTGGTGGGGTTGTAGTGCCCCACCTTGGCGACGAAGCGCCCGTCGCGCGGCATGCTGCTCTCGGCGACGACGATGCGGTAGTGCGGGGCCTTCTTACGGCCCATGCGGCGAAGACGGATCTTCAGTGCCATCGTGCTGGTTCCTCGTGTGGATCGGGTTGCGTCCAGGGACGGGCTCCGCGCCGCGTCCGGACGATCGAAAGAAAAGTGCGTGAGTGCGTCAGTGCGTGAGTGCGGGGAGTTGTTCACTTCCGCACTCACGCACTTTCGCACTTTCGCACTCCTACGCCCTCGGCATGCCGCCTCCTCCAAACGGCAGCTTCGGGAGACCGCCGCCGCCGCGGGGCATCATCCCCTGCAGCGACTTCATCTGCTTCATGAACTTCTGCATCTCCTTGAACTGCTCCAGGAGACGGTTGATCTCGCTGACCGGGCGGCCGCTGCCTCGGGAAATGCGGACGCGGCGCGCGCCGTTCAGCATCTCCGGGCGCTTCCGCTCCTGCTTCGTCATCGAGAGGATGATCGCCTCGATGTGCTTCATCCGCTGCGGGTCCACCTTGACGTTCTTCAGCATCTTGCTGTTCACGCCCGGCACCAGCTTCAGCAGGTTCTCCAGCGGACCCAGGTTCTGCATCTGGCGCAGCGCGATCAGGAAGTCTTCCAGATCGAACCGGCCGGTGCCCATCATCTTGCGCTCGAGCTTCGCCGCCTCGTCCTGGTCGAACGAGCGCTGCGCCTTTTCCACCAGCGCGATCACGTCGCCCTGCTGAAGGATGCGGCCGGCCATGCGGTCAGGGGCAAACTCCTCGAGCCCGTCCAGCTTTTCGCCCACGCCCAGGAACTTGATGGGCTTGCCGGTGACGCCGAAGATGCTGAGGGCCGCGCCGCCGCGGGCGTCGCCGTCCATCTTGGTCAGCACCACGCCGCTCACGTCCAGGGCCTCGTCGAAGCCCTTGGCCACGTTCACCGACTCCTGGCCGATCATCCCGTCCGCCACGAAAAGGATCTCGTGGGGCTTCAGCACCTCCTTCAGGCGCTTCAGCTCGTCCATCAGCTCCTCGTCGATCTGCAGCCGGCCCGCCGTGTCGAAGATGACCACGCGGTCGCGCTCGCTGCGCGCCAGCTCCAGCGCGCGCCGGGCGATGCCCACCACGTCCTTCGATCCCGGCTCGGCGTAGACCGGCACGCCCACCTGCTCGCCCAGCGTCTGCAGCTGCTCCACGGCGGCGGGCCGGTAGACGTCGCAGGCCACCAGGCGCGTCTGCCGCATCTCGCGCTTCATCCGGCGCGCGATCTTGCCGGCGGTGGTCGTCTTACCCGAGCCCTGCAGCCCCACCATCATGATGATCGTGGGTGGAATGGGGGCCAGCGCCAGCGGCGACTTCTTTTCGCCCAGCATGGCCGTCAGCTCCTCGTGAACGATCTTCACGAGCTGCTGGCCGGGAGACACCGACTTGAGCACGCGCTCGCCCAGCGACTTCTCTTCCACGCGCTTCATGAAGTCGCGCGTGACCTGGAAGTTCACGTCCGCTTCGAGCAGCACGCGGCGAACCTCGCGCAGCCCCTCGCGAATCATGGGCTCCGTGAGCACGCCGCGCTGCCGCAGGCCGGACAGTACGCCTTCGAGCTTGTCGCTTAGCTGGTCGAACACCTGAGCGCCGCCGTTCGGGATAAGCCGAAACGCCGCCCCAGCCGGTGGCCCCGGCCGAGCGGGAGATGCAAAGCCCAACAACTTATCCCATTTGCGCGGCCTGGACAACCCTCCGCCCGCATTTTCCGCCCTCTGCTGCTCCCCTTCCCTCCCATCGCGCCGACCGCGCCAACTGCCGCACGCACTCGCTCGCCTGTGGCTGATTCAGTCCCGTAGCGGTTGCGCAGCCTCACCACTACCCTTGTTCACTCTGCCCACCTCCTGCTCGCGCTACCCTTGCGCAATACGCTAAAACGAATAAACTAGGGCGGGTTGATGAGTGACCTTCTGGAAGTCGTACCGACGGTCTGGTATATGGCCGAAGTGCGGGCGCTCGCCAGGAAAGAGCGCGATCGCATCGACCGCAAGCTGATCTCCCTCGCCCGGAAGGGCTGGAGCGCCGCGGTGGCGGACCTGAGCGTGAAGCACCTGCGAGACGGGATCTACGAGTTCCGCATCCTCGGCAGGGGGGCGGCTTTCCGGATCCTGTTCTTTCTTGCGCCGGGGCGCTCCCCCCGGCTGGTGGTGCTCACCACTTGCGCCTCCAAGTCGGTGATGCAGAAAAAGCTGCGACTGGACACGGAGGTCGAGCGCGCTGCTGGACGCAGGATGGCGTGGCTGGAACAGCAGAGAAAGGGAGGCGAATGATGGAGGGCGACAGGACGTGGGACGAGTACATGGCCGAGAACCTCCGCGACCCGGCGTACGCGGCCGCGCACGCCGTCGGAAGGCCGTTCAGCAACCTGGCGCTGAACGTCTGGAGCCTGCGCGAGACGAAGGGGATGACGCAGCAGCAGCTCGCCGAGGCGGCGAAGATGAAGCAGCCCCGCATCGCCGACATCGAGCGCGACGAGGCCAATCCCACGCTGCTCACCATCTCGCGCGTCGCGTTCGCGCTGGGCGTGACCGCCTCCCGCCTGCTGGCCGAGCCGGACGAGGCCGTGATGGCCAACGCGCGTGCCGTGGTGGCAGCGCACGTCGCAACCTGGAGCCCGCGCCGGCGGCGCGCGCTTGGCCTGCTGGACGAAGCAGACGCAGAACCAGAGCGCGCGGCGCCCAAACGCCGCCGCAAAGTTGCCTGACTGTTGTCCGCGGCACTGCAGAATAAAAGGGGGCGGATCGCACGATCCGCCCCCTTCTCACGCACTAACGCACTCACGCACTCACGCACTCACGCACGCGTAGGCGTCGCCGCGGGGGCAGCGGGCTCTTCCACGTACGCCTCGCGCAGATGGACGGGCTTGCTCCTGGCGCGGGCGCGCAGGTTCAGCACCTCCACGAAGACGGAGAACCCCATCGCGAAGTAGATGTAGCCCTTGGGGATGTGGTGCCCCAGGCCGTCCGCCACCAGCGTCACGCCGATCAGCAGCAGGAACGAGAGCGCCAGCATCTTTACCGTGGGGTGCCGCTCCACGAAGTCGCTGATGGCGCCGGCGGACACCAGCATCACCACCACCGCGATGATCACGGCGGCGATCATCACCTCGATCTGCTCCACCATCCCCACCGCGGTGATCACGCTGTCCAGCGAGAACACCACGTCCAGCAGCAGGATCTGCACGATCACCCCCGTGAACGACGGCGGCACCCTGGCGCTCGCGTGCCCCTCGTCGCCCTCCAGGCGGTTGTGCATCTCGTGGGTGGCCTTGCCCATCAAAAACAGGCCGCCCAGCAGCAGGATGAGGTCGCGCCCGCTGACGGGGTGGTTGAACATCTCGAACAGCGGGGCCGTCAGCTTGATGATCCAGGAGAGCGAGAACAGCAGCAGGAGGCGCGTGATGAGCGCCAGGCTGAGCCCCACCTGGCGGGCGCGCTTGCGCTGCTCCGGCGGCAGCTTGCCGGCGAGGATGGAGATGAAGACCACGTTGTCCACCCCCAGCACCAGCTCAAGCGCCAGCAGGGTGAGAAACGCGATCCACACCTGCGGATCGGAAAACAGCTCCATGGTCGGGACGATCGGGATAGAGGAAGACGGCTGCCGCCCGCGCGGTCACGCGGGCGGCGATGGTGGATCAAATGCGTCAGGCGGCGCGCGCCAAGGTTTCCAGCCGCCGCACGCGCTCTTCCGTGGGCGGATGGGTGCTGAACATGCGCGCCATTCCGCCGCCGAACGCGGAGAGCGGATTGACCTGCGCCAGCGGTGCCACGGCGGGCGACACCTGCATGGGAATGCGGTGCGCCTCCGCGTCCAGCTTGCGCAGCGCGCCCGCCAGCGCCAAGGGCCGCCCGCAGATCTCCGCGCCCACGGCGTCGGCCTTGAACTCGCGCTGGCGGCTGATGGCCATCTGCACCAGCCCGGCGGCGATGGGCGCGACGAGCGCCATCACCAGCGGGTTTCCGCCGCCCTCCTCGTCGTCACCCCCGCCGAACAGGCTGCTCCATAGGGCCATCTGCCCCAGCGAGCTGATGGCGCCGGCCAGGGTGGCCGTGAACGTCTGCAGCAGCATGTCGCGGTTCTTGATGTGCGCCAGCTCGTGCGCGATCACCCCTTCCAGCTCTTCCGTGGTCACCAGCTGCATCAGCCCCTCCGTCACGCAGACCACGGCGTTCTGCGGATTGCGGCCGGTGGCGAAGGCGTTGGGCTGCGCGTGCGGCGCCACGGCGACGGTCGGCATGGGAAGGCCGGCGCGGGTGCGCAGGCGGTCCACCATCTCGAACAGCGCGGGCGCGGATTCGGGGGTGATCGTCTGCGCGCCGTACATCCGCAGCACCATGCTGGCGGAGTTCCAGTACGCGAACAGGTTCATGGCGCCGGCCAGCAGCAGGGCGATCACGATGCCGCTGCTGCCGCCGATGGCTCCGCCCACGGCCGCGAACAGCGCCGTGAGCAGCGCCATCAGCCCGAAGACTTTGACGTTGTTCATTCCTTTTGATGGTGCGTAGCGTCGTCACGCCGGGCGCGCGGTGCGGCCGGCGTCCGTCCCCGTACGGGCGGACGGCAGAACGTGCGATGGACGGCTACGCGACGGGCGGGGCGCGCGGAAGCGGCGAGCGGGCCGGCGCGGCGGCCGGCGATGCGGCGCGCGCCACGCGGGGCGCGTCCGCACGGACCAGGACGGGGAGCGGAAGCAGCTCCGGCGCGAGGGCCAGGAGCGGCGGAAAGCCGGTGGGATCGGCGTCCGGGCGCGGCGACACGGGACGCGCCGCGGCGGCGCGCCAGGCGGCGGCGCCGGGCGACTTGTCGCGCCGGGAGGCCGGCGCGCGCATGGGAACGGCCCCGGCCACCAGCGCCACGAGCAGCAGCGCCAGGAGAAAACGGGGCCGGGTCCACGTACGCGAGTTGGTCACGGCACGAAATCTACGCACACACGGCGCACCCGTACAGCGGCGCCCGCGGAGTGCATGACGATGCGCCGTGCGCGCCAAGCGCGTAGCTTGCAGCAACGCCGTGCAGTTGCGTGAGGGATGCGCGCCCGCAGGGCCGAGAACCCGGCGCGCATGCACGAGCGCGGCGGAAACGCGCAGAGGATGGTGAGCGCCGGGGGCTCGGCGCCGTTGGCAACAGTCGTATCGTTGCCTACGGCGCGCGCAGCCCGGCCCGGAGCGCAGCGGAGGGACACGCCCGAACAGCAGTGCGTGAGTGCGGAAGTGCGTCAGTGCGGAAGTGAACTGCGGAACCGCGGATCAACCCACTCACGCACTACCGCACTAACGCACTCACGCACTTCAACAAGAGGATGGGATGGGGATCGGCACCGAGGTCGTGATCGTACTGCTGCTGCTGGTGGCCAACGGCGTGTTCGCCATGAGCGAGATCGCCGTGGTCTCGTCGCGCAAGTCGCGGCTGCAGCAGCGCGCCGAGGACGGCGACCACGCGGCGCGGCGGGCGCTGATCCTGGCCGAGAACCCGGAGCGCTTCCTGGCCACGGTGCAGGTGGGGATCACGCTCGTCGGCACGCTGGCCGGCGCGTTCGGCGGCGCGGCCATCGCGGAGCCGCTGGCGGCGTACCTGGTCCGCTTTCCCACCGTCGCCGAGTACGCGCGCCCGCTCTCGCTGGGCATCGTGGTGCTGGGCATCACCTACCTGTCGCTGATCGTGGGCGAGCTGGTGCCCAAGCAGATCGGGCTGAACCACCCCGAGCGCATCGCGGCGCTGGTGGCGGGGCCCATGGACGTGGTGTCGCGGGTGGCCCGGCCGCTGGTGTGGCTGCTGACCACCTCCACGCAGCTGGTGCTGCGCATGCTGCGCATCCGCAAGCCCGAAGAGTCGCCGGTGACGGAGGCCGAGATCGCGGTGCTGCTGGAGCAGGGAACGCAGGCGGGGGTGTTCGAGGAGGAGGAGCAGGACCTGGTGGAGCGGGTGTTCTGGCTGGGCGACCAGCGCGTGGTCTCGCTGATGACCCCGCGGCACCGCATCGTCTGGCTGGACGTGGAGGCCAGCGTGGAGGAGCACCGCGCCACCATGGTGGAGCACCGCTTCTCGCGCTACCTGGTCTGCCAGGGCGCGCTGGACCAGGTGCTGGGGATGGTGGACGTAAAGGACCTGTGGGCGGCGGAGCTCAGCGGCAAGCGGGTGGACGACCTGCGGGCGCTGCTGCGCGAGCCGCTGTTCATCCCCGAGAGCACGCGGGCGCTGCACGTGCTGGAGCAGTTCCGCGAGACGGGCGTGCACCTGGCGCTGGTGGTGAACGAGTACGGCGGCACGGAAGGCATCGTGACGCTGAACGACGTGCTGGAAGAGATCTCGGGCGAGATGGGCCGCGGCAACGCGCCCGCGCCGGCGCCCGTGGTGCGCCGCGACGACGGGTCGCTGCTGGTGGACGGGGCCCTGTCGATGGAGGAGTTCCGCGAGCTCCTGGACCTGGAGGACCGGCGCCACGAGCTGCGCGAGTACCGCACGCTGGGCGGATGGGTGTTCACCACCCTGGGCCACGTGCCGCGCCCCGGCGAGCACTTCGACACCAACGGCTACCGGGTGGAGGTGGTGGACATGGACGGAAACCGCATCGACAAGGTGCTGGTGGCGCCCATCCCGGACCGCCGCGCGCACCAGGGGCGCGACGGCGACGACTGAAAAGAGCTTGGTAGGGAATAGGGAATAGGGAACAGGGAACAGCCGGCAACGGCGGGCCGGATGCCGTTGCTGCTGGCCGAAGTTCCGCGTTTCGTCGGGGCACGAGGATCGGGAAGAATGGACGGGGTCACGATTGAGGCCGCGCCGGGAGGGGGTCCCGGCACGGCCTCATCGTCATCCAATCAGCAGCGCGTCAGATGTAGCACTGGCAGCTGCCGTCCGACGTGCAGAAGCCGCCGATGCTGCCGGGGATCGACTGGCAGATGCGGTTGCACACCTGCGGATTGCACACCTGCGCGTCCGCGGGGGCCGCGGGCGCGGCGAGCGCCTGCGTGGTCCCGAACCCCAGCGCCGCCACCGTCAGCGCGCCAAAGAACCCGCTTCGAAGTCCGCGTGTCACCTTCAGCATCCTCTTCCCTCCGGCGAAGTGTTTGCACGACAACGACTTGAGCCGGAGCACCGTTGCAAGTGACGTACCCTTTTGCGCCGGGAAGCGGTCGGGAGAAGGTGGTTGCAGGCAGGATGGAGAACGCAAAAAGGCCGGGCCCAGCAATGGATGCTGAGCCCGGCCTTTTCACAGTGGAGCTGGCGGGAATCGAACCCGCGTCCGCCTACAGATCCCTCGCGGCGTCTACGTGCGTATCCCCCTGTTCTTTTCTCCTCGTCCGCTCATCGGCCAGTGGGAAGCCCCTCGCGAACCAGCCGTGCAAATCTCGCCTGCGCCGTCACGGCGCCAAACGCAGGCCAGCCAGAATTTGATGACGCCCGCCGGCCCGCCTCAGGCGGGGCTGACCGGAAGACGGGAGGTAAGGAAACCTAGAAGGTCTCTACTTACGCAGCCAGAGCGAAGTTATCGTTCGCGGTTACTAGTTTCCCGGAGGTTTTACGAGGTATCCGAGGACCTCGGCACGCAGCCACGGCTTCACCATACACGTCGAAACCTTGACAGCCCCAAACCCGTGTTTTCAACCGACGCCTCTAACTTACAACCGTTGGGGCATCCTGTCAATCCTCTTGCCCGGCAACGACTTACACCCGCTCCGCCTGCCACGCTCCCCTCTGCCCTTCCATCGTCGCAATGCGCGTGCCCCGCCCGAAGCGGTGAACGCCGCTCATACCTCCAGAATACGCAAGTCGTTGCAAACACACCATTTACGGCATGGCGCTTGCCTGATGACAGGCCTGCGGGCCATCGAAGGCCGGTGGCCTGCATTCTCGTATCCTGGAGCAGACTGATGAAGACTACAGTGTTTGTGGCGGTTCTGGCGGCGATCTCGGCGTCGGCGGTGCAGGCGAACGCGCAGATGGGGATTCCGCTTTCGGTGGAGGGCCGCCTGGACTACGCCGTTCCCACGGGCGACTTCGACGACGTGGTGGACGAGGGCGCGGGCTGGAGCGCGGGCGCGTCGCTGGGCCTGCGCCCGGGTCTGGCGCTGTACGGCAGCTACAGCAACACCCGCTTTGGCGTGGGGCTGCTGGACGACGAAGAGCCGCAGGCGGAGGACAGCGGCTTTTCGGTGGGCCTGACGGCCGCCATCCCCGGCGGCACGGCGCGCGTGGCCCCGTGGATCGGCGCGGGCGCGGTGTTCCACACGCTGGAGCTGGGCGGCGTGGAAGACGGCATCGACGAAGAGGTGGGCTTCGAGGTGGGCGGCGGCGTGGCCCTGGGCATCGCCCAGAACGTGCGCCTGACTCCCGGCATCGGCTTCCGCCGCTACAGCACGGAGCTGGAGGGCCTGCTGGGCGACCGTGAGTTCGACGTCACCTACGTCACCGCCGGCGTGGGCCTGAACATCTCGTTCTAACCCCTGTCGTCGGTAAAAAGAAGGAGGGAGGATGCAGCCGCATCCTCCCTCCTTTCGTTGTTTCATACCGAATCCGGGAAAACAACACTTCACAGGTACAGAGGAACAGAGTCAGACAGAGGACGAAGATGATATTTCAGCTCGCTTTCTCTGTCTGACTCTGTTCCTCTGTACGATCATTCTTTTTCAGGATCTGACATCATGTCACAGCAGACGGCGGAGTGACCGAGAAGCCTTGACTCCGTCAACTCCGTTGACTCCGTGTGAGGCCCATCTTCTTTACGGCTCCGCGCCGACCGGCTTTTCCAGGCGCGGCGCGACGGCGACGCAGTTGCGGCCGGCGTCCTTGGCGCGGTAGAGCGCGGCGTCGGCCTGGCCCATCACCTCCGCTGGCGTCGCGGTGCAGTCGGGGCAGGCGCTCACCCCCAGCGACGCGGTGACGGACAGCCGCTGTCCGTTCCAGAGGACGGCGCGCGTCTCCAGTGTGCGGCGAATGCGCTCCGCCGCCTCGGCCGCCTGCCCCAGCGTGGTCTCCGGCAGCAGCACCACGAACTCCTCGCCCCCCAGCCGCGCGGGCAGGTCCACGTCGCGAACCGTGGCCTTCAGCAGCTCGGCCACGTGCTGCAGAACGCGGTCGCCCGCCTCGTGCCCCCAGGTGTCGTTGAACTTCTTGAAGAAGTCCACGTCCAGCGCCACCACGCTGAACGGCCGCGCGTACCGGTCGTAGTAGCCCGAAAGCGACGCCAGCCGCGCGTCGAAGGTGCTGCGGTTGGGCAGCCCCGTCAGCGGGTCGGTGGATGCGCGCTGGTCCAGCGCCTCGAACCGCCGCGCGCTCCGCATCGGCAGGGGCGCGACGGAGCACAGCATCCGCGCGATCTCCATCTCCCGCTCCCCCAGCCGGCCGGGCTCCGGGTGCCAGACGGCTACGGCGCCCATCGCGCGTCCGTCCAGCATCAGCGGCAGAAGGGCCGCGGAGCGCGGCGGCGTCTCCCACCGCTCGGCGGCGGTCAGCAGCGGCATGCGGTCGCGCTCGCGGCGCAGGTCCGCGTGGTGCAGCTCAACGCCGTGCTTTACCGCCAGCGCCAGCCGCGACTCGCCCTCGCCAAAGCCCTCCGCGTCCATGGGGATGGAGTCACCGGAGACGTGCAGCACCTTGCCGCGCCCGGACTCGTCCGTCACCATCGCCACGCCGGCGCCGGCCGCGCCGGTGCCCTGGCGGATGGCGGCGGCCAGCTGCGCCGCGAACTTGTCCAGCTCCAGCTCACCGGGAAGCACGCGCACCGCGTCCGCCACCGCGCGCATCCCCGCCTCCGCGCGGCGGACGGCCTGCCGCGCGCGCAGCAGCCCCAGCAGTGTGCCCAGGTGATGGCCGGAGCGCGCCGCCGCCGTCTCGGCGCCCGGCGGCACCATCCCCGGATACGCCAGCGCCAGCACCATCACCCGCTGGTCCACCTCCACCGGCACCAGCAGCATCTCCGCCGCCCACGGCGAAGGCAGGCTCCGCTTTCCCTTCTCGATGCGCTGCGGCAGCCGCTCGTCGATCGCCCAGGCGAACGGGTGCCCGGCCAGCGCCACGGGCGACTCGGGCACGTCCACGTCCGGCGCCGCCACGCGCGACAGCAGCGCCGCCGTCCGCTCCTCCCCTTCCCCCTCCGCGCGCCAGAGCGCCGCCTCGTGGGCGTCCGTGGCGCGCATCACCGTGGCCAGCGCCGTCTCCACCGCCTCCGAATCCGTCGCCTCGCCCCCGGCGCGGCGGGGCTGCGGGTCCGCGGGCTCCACCGGCGCCGTCTTTCCCCGCGGCCGCGCGGCGGATCCGCCCGCCACCAGCGACGCCAGCCCCGCGCCGACCGCGATCAGAAGCACCCAGCGCAGCACCAGCGTCCACGCCGGCAGCGTCCCATCCACCGAATCCGCCACGATCCCCAGGACCGCGACGATCGCGGCGGCGGGGAGGAGGGACTTGGGCGGCGCGCGGCGGGAGAATACGCCCACCCACCCCGCCGCCAGCGGGGCGAGGGGCGAGGCCAGCGAGCCGGTGGCGATGATCAGCAGGTGCAGCGGAGGCCAGAGCGCCGCGACGGAGGCGGCCTCTTTGCCGTGGATGCGGTGCGTCCAGACGTGCAGGCCCAGGAGGACCACGACGGCCAGCGCCGCGCCCCACCACGCCAGCCGGGGCGCGGCGAGCTGCGCGGCGGCGTAGGCCAGCGCGGACGCGGCGAGCGGCAGGGCGGATGCGCGGTCGCGGTGTAAGATCGTCAGGACGGCGGAAGAAGGTTGATGCGCGAGGCGGCGGCCGCGGCGCCGAAGCCGTTGTCGATGTTGACCACGGTAACGCCCTGCGCGCAGGAGTTCAGCATCCCCAGCAGCGCCGAAAGCCCGCCGAACGCGGCCCCGTATCCCACGCTGGTGGGCACGGCGATCACGGGCGCGGAGACCAGCCCGCCGACCACGGAGGGCAGCGCGCCCTCCATCCCGGCGACCACGATGACGACGGCGGCGGAGGCCAGCACGTCGCGCGCGGCCAGGACGCGGTGGATGCCGGCCACGCCCACGTCCGTCAGCCGCTCCACCGGGTTGCCGAACGCCCGCGCCGTCACCGCCGCCTCTTCCGCCACCGGCAGGTCGCTGGTCCCCGCGGTGACGATCAGGACGGAGCCGCGCGTCTTCCGCTCGACCGGCTCCGCGGAGGGCAGCCACGCCGTGCGCCCCAGCGGATCGATCCGGATCCCCGGCAGCGCGGCCCGCAGCGGCACCTCGGCCTCGGGCGCCACGCGCGTGGCCAGCACGCCGTCCCCCCGCGCCGCGATGCGCTGGACGATGGCGACCAGCTGCTCCGGCGTCTTCCCGGCACCGAAGACGACCTCGGGAAAGCCCTGCCGCAGCGCGCGGTGGTGGTCCACGCGGGCGAAATCGAGATCCTCCACGGGCGCCCACGCCAGCCGCCGCTCCGCCTCGTCCACCGCCACCGATCCGCTCGCGACCTCCGCCAGCAGGGCGCGCAGGCGCTCGGGGGTCAAGCGGGCACTCCCTCGTACTGCGCCAGGTACCCTTCCAGCTGCCGCTCCGCGTCCGCCAGCCGCGTCACGGCGAACAGCTCCTGGCGCAGGAACCGCCCGTTGGGCAGCCCCTTGGTGTACCACCCCAGGTGCTTGCGGAACTCGATCATCGCCTTTTCCTCGTCGTCCTCCCAGGCAATGGCCAGCCGCGCGTGCTCGATGACGATGCGGAAGCGCTCCGCGGGATCCGGGTCCGGGGGGATGGGCCGCCCCTCCAGCGCCGCGCGCGCCTGCCCGAACAGCCAGGGCGCGCCGTGGCTGCCGCGGGCGATCATGATGCCGTCGCAGCCCGTGTGGTCGTGCATCCGCTTGGCGTCCTCGCCCGTCCACACGTCGCCGTTGCCGATGACGGGAATGTCGAGCGCCGCCTTGACCGCCGCGATCTCGTCCCAGTTGGCCACGCCGCTGTACATCTGCGTGCGCGTGCGGGCGTGCAGCGTCAGCGACTCGGCGCCGGCGTCCTGGCAGCGCAGGGCGATCTCCACGGGGTTCCGGGTATCCTCCGTGAACCCGCTTCGGATCTTGACCGTGGTGGGGATGCTGATGGCCCCCTTCACCGCGCGGATGATGGACTGCACCAGGTCCAGGTCGCGCAGGCAGCCGCTGCCGCCGTTGCGGTTCACCACCTTCTTGACCGGGCAGCCGAAGTTGATGTCCAGGAAGTCCGGCTCGTACACCTCTTCCACCAGGCGCGCGGCCTCGGCCATGGCCTCCGGCTCGGCGCCGAAGATCTGGATGCCGATGGGGCGCTCTTCGTCCTTGAAGCGCAGGTAGGTGTGCGTGCGGCGGTCGTGCCGGCGAATGCCTTCGGCCGACACGAACTCCGACACCACCACGTCGGCGCCGAACTGGCGGCACAGGCGGCGGAACGGCGATTCGCTGACGCCCGCCTGGGGCGCCAGGTACAGCGGCACGGTTTCGCCGCGAAGCAGGTCGAGTGCGTTGGTGCTGGACATGGCGGCAATATACACGTCTGCGCCGGACGCGTTCAACCGGCGAGGGGTGGATGGGCACGCGTGCGCGTCGGCGAGGTGCGGCGCGCGTCCCCGGCGCCACGGGCGGCCACGGGTTGAAACCCGCGGCTGGAAGGGCCATAAGCCCCGTCCCGGCTCGCTGCGCTCGCCGAACGGGGCTTCACCTGCTCGGGTCGTCAGGGGCCGGCGCATCGGGAACATGCCGCGACGATTCGACCGAAACGCACCACAGGTTTTTGCGATGTTTATACCCTCCCCGCTTACGGGGTCCGCTTGCGGGAGAGGGTGCGAGCCTGAGCGAGCGGGTGAGGGCCCCCGCGGGCAGTGCGGCCCCCGATGGGCGGGTAAACCCGCTGCTGGGAAAGCGTTGCTCCCGCACTTTACGAAAAACCCTCTCCCGTTTGCACGAGAGAGGGTCGCGTTTACAGCCTCCGATCCGCAGGGCCTACGCCGCGGCCTGGGTGCGGCCGATGGCCCATAGGCGCAGCAGCAGCTCTTCGATGGCCTGGCGGTCGTTCAGGGAGGCGGACTTGAGCAGGCGGTCGGTGCGCAGCAGCTCCGCCAGCGCCTGGTCAACCTCCGGCAGCGTCCACTTGCGCGCCACGGGGACGATGCGGCGCGCCATCCACTTCTGAAACGGCTTCAGCTCGCGCTCCAGCGCCTGCTGCCCGCCCGCGCAGACGAGCGCCACCTTCAGCAGCTGCCCGCCCATCCCGATCACCAGCCCCACGCCGTTCTCCCCCGACTCCAGCAGGATGGGCAGGGTCTCCAGCGCCTCGCGAAAGCGCCGCTCCGAGATCATGTCGAACCAGGCCCAGCGGTCCTGGCGGGGGACGATGCCGCCCACGGCGCGCACGTCGTCCAGCGTCACGCGCTTCCGGTCCTGCGCGTACGCCGCCAGCTTGCGCAGCTCCGACCCCAGGTGCCCCAGGTCAACCCCGATGCCGCCCACCAGCGCCCGCGCGGCCTCGGGGTCCACCTCCACCCCCAGTTCCTCGCGCGCCGTCTCCATCACCCACCCCGGCGCGTCGTCCTGCGACAGCTGGCCGTACTCCACCGAGACGGCGCGCTTCTTCAGCTCGTCGTAGAACTTGGCCTTGGACGCGGAGGGGATGGACGCGGAGACGACCAGGATGAGCCCGGGATCGGGCGCCTTCGACACCGCCTCCACCACTTCGCGCGCCTTGACGGACAGGCCCTGCGCGTCGCGCACCACCACCACGCGGTGCTCCGCCATCATCGGCGGCGTGGCGACGATGGAAGCCAGGTCGTCGGCCGTCACGTCGCCGCCGCGCAGCTGGTCGAAGTTGAAGTCGCGGGTGGCGGGGTCCAGGTAGGCGGCGACCACCTGGTCCACCGCCTGCTCGCGGAGAAAGTCCTCGTCGCCGTAAAAGAAGAACGCACCCCCCGCGACGCGGTCGCGCAGGGTGCGGTCCAGCTGCCCGGGGCGAATGGGCGGCATTTACTCCGCGGCCACGCCGTGGCGCAGCACGTCGCCGTACGGCGACACCGCCGCCGTGGAGGCCGCGTGGTACAGCACGTCGCCGTAGGGCATGGGATACACCTCGACCCCCACCTCTTCCAGCCGCGCCACCAGGCCCGCGCCCTGCCCCGCGCCGCCGTCGTCCACCGCAAGGCGGTACGGGGTCTGCTGCGCCGGCGCGCTGGCCGCGGCGGTGGGCAGCATGGTCACCGTGGGCGCCATGCGCGCGTACACGCCCGGCACCAGCGCCACCGCCGCCACCGAGGCCGCCGCGGCGACCGCCGCCGTGGCCGCCTGGCGGCCGGGCCGGCCCCGGGCGCGGCGCGCGCGGGCGGCGGCCATGTCGTCCTGCTCGTGCCACAGGCGGTGCTGCAGCCGGTCCATGAAGTCGTCGGCAACCGTCAGCTCGGGAAGGTCGCGCAGCACCTTCACGCCCCCGGCCACCACGCGGTCGTAGCGCGCGCAGGACGCACAGTCCCGCAGGTGCGCCTCGAACGCCACGCGCTCCGGCGGCGCGAGCATCCCGTCGCGAAAGTCGGAGTAGCCGTCCAGGAAGGTGTCGCAGTCCATCATCTGCTCGCCTGCGCCGCTGGTGGAACCGGTGGATCGTGGTCCGGGCACGCTCGTTCGTTGCCTGGGCTGCGTTGTACGCGCGGGGCGTGTCAGGGTTCCACACCCGCCGCGTCCGGTGGACACACGCGTCCACCGGCGTGGACGCCGGCCGTGCAGCACGATGCGTCCCCCGCGGCAAAAAAGAAAGGGGCGCGGGCCCCCGATCCCCTGCCCCGCTTCGGCCCTGGGACACCGCCGAACGGTGCCGATCCGCGATACGGCCGCCCTGCGCCTCATCCGCCGGACGACGATCAGCCTTGACTTGCACATGAATGACGCCTACCGTGCGGCCCATCGCGGTTCCCACGCCTGCCCCGGGCCCGGTCCGGGCCGCCCCTCCACCCGACACGCACTGACCTGCTGATGTCCGCGCACTTCGCGGCGGCATCTGCGCGCGGGGGCGAACGTGCGCGCCCCGCACCCCATCCCCACATCCGGAGAAGATTGCATGCGCTCGATCAAGGTTTTCGCCATCGCGGCCGCGGTGCTGGCCACCGCGCAGGCGGCGGAGGCGCAGACGCCGCGGTTCGTGCTGGAGGCCCGCGGCGGCTTCGCCATTCCCACCGGTGAATGGAACGACGAAGACGTCCTGGACAACGGGTTCGGCTTCGGCGGCAACGTCAAGGCGATGGTGACCCCCATGGTGGGTGTGTACGCGGGGTGGGAAACGTACACGTTCGGGATCGACGACGAAGACGCGGGCGACGTGGAGGCCGACGCCACGGACGCGGGCTTCCGCGCCGGGCTCGCGCTCAACATCCCCGTGGCGGCATATCCCAGCATCACGCCGTTCGTCGAGGCGGGCGCCATCTACAACACGCTGGAGATCGGCGCGAGCGACGAAGGAACGTCGGTCGAGATCGAGTCCGACGCCGGCATCGGCTTCGAGGCGGGCATCGGCCTTTCGGCGGCGCTGGGCCCCAACCTCAGCGTGACCCCCAGCGTGCGCTACCGCTCGCACGACGCCTCGTTCGACGAGCTCGAGGAGTTCGACGACGACAGCGTCACGGTTTCGTACGTCGTGTTCGGCATCGGCCTGGCGTTCCGGCTGTAGACGCGGGCGACCGGCTCCTCCCCGCAACCCGCATCCCGAGGGAGGCGCCGCTCCGCGACCGGTTGGTACGACGTGCCCTGGCGCCGACCGGGGGATCTGGCGGCAGAGCGGAGGGGCCGGCTTCACACCGTGAAGCCGGCCCCTGCGTACGGAGAAGCAGGTCCTTCGGTCGCGCGCGGGCGGGGGTGCGGCATCCGGCTGCACGTGGTGCGCGCCCCCAGGAAGCCATGGCTCCCGTGCGGAGTCGCAAGGAACGCGGGTGGCAAAAGAAAGAACGGGGGCGGGCCGCAAAGGCCCCGCCCCCGTTCCGCGTCCCGCCCCCCGACGGGAAGATCCGTCAGTCCAGCACCGGCGCGATGAGCTGGGCGAAGTTGTTGCGCGCCCGGTTCAGCCGGCTCTTGACCGTGCCCAGGTTGGTCGCCGTGATCTCGGCGATCTCCTCGTACGTCTTGCCCTCCATCTCGCGGAGGATGAAGACGGTGCGGTGGTGCTCCGGCAGCTGGTCCACGGCCGCGTCGACCTGGCTCTTGAGGTGGCGCTTGCGGAACAGGTCGTCCGGCCGGTAGGTGTTGTCTTCCCACTCCAGCGGGCGCGTGTCGTTGTCCCGGTTCTTCATCAGCGTCTGGAACAGCACCAGCGGGTTGCGCGACCGGTTGCGCAGCTCGTTCTTGGCCAGGTTCGACGAGATGGTGTAGATCCAGGTCGAGAACTTCTTGGTCTGGTCGAAGCGGTGCAGGTGCCGGTACACCCGGATGAACGTCTCCTGCACCAGGTCCTCGGCGCGCTCGCGGTCGCCGGTGGTGCGGTAGATGAAGTTCAGCAGACGGTTCTGGTACCGCTCCACCAGCTCTCCGAACGCCAGGCGGTTGCCCGCCAGGTGCGCGGCCACCACGCCGCTGTCGTCCAGCTGCTTGAGCGCCTCGCGCGGCGTGCGCTGCTGCGCCGATTGCCGATCCTTCGCGAAAACCTGGAACATGGCCTGGAACCTTGCTGGGGGGATTTGAACCCGGGGCCGGCTGTCGTACCGAAGGAAAGGCAGGTGCCGTTCCCCGGTCTCCGTAGGGGTTGGATGCGCCGAAATCCCGCATGGTTGCTACGCTTTCTTCGCACCCGCCCCGCCGCCCCGCTTCTCGTGCTGTCCCCCCGTGAGGACGGCGGCGAGAGAAAGTGACACCGTTTTGTGGAACCGCGCGTGCGCTGCTGCCGGTAGAACGCCCATCCGGCCCCGCGTCTGACGCCCCGCGCCCTACCTTCCGAACACGAACCCCGCCGCGTACAGCAGCGTGCAGATGGTCTTTCCGTCGCTGATCTCGCCGTCGCGCACCATCCGCAGCGCCTCGGAAAGCGGCACCGTCACCGTCTCGACGAACTCGTCCGCGTCGAACTCGGTCTGGCCCGCGGTGAGGTCCGTGGCCATGAACAGGTGAATGCGCTCGTCCGTAAAGCCGGGGGTGGTCCAGATGGAGGTCAGCGGCCGCAGCGTGCCGGCCTCCAGCCCCGTTTCTTCACGCAGCTCGCGGCGCGCGCATTCGTCCCACGGCTCGCCGGGACGGTCGGGGCGCCCGGCGGGAACTTCGTACAGCCAGCCGTCGGTGGCGTAGCGGTACTGCCGGATCAGGACGAGCTGCGGGTCGGGCCCGTCCGGGTCGCTCAGCACCGGCAGCACCGCCGCCGCGCCCGAGTGGCGAACCATCTCCAGCTCGCCCGTGGAGCCGTCGGGGTAGCGGACCGTGTCCACCCCCAGGTCCACGATGCGGCCCCGGTGCACCGGCCTGCGCTCGATCAGGCCCGGCTCGGTCCCCGGGCTCGGCGTGTGGGAATCGCTCATCGTCGGTGTGTCCGTGGATGGAAGATGGATGATCAACACGCCGGGTACAATTGGTCCGGCGGTGCACTAACGCGATCCTAATTCCGGAGTTGGCCTCATCCGGGACGCGGAAGGCAGACGGAAGCGGTTACGTCGGCCTGCATCACGCTGCGTCCGCGGGGCGCCCCCTCCGCTCGCCTAGGCTCGCACCTCCCCCAAAACTGCTGGGGGAGGTTGGAAAGTTCGCTCTCACGGCGGCCTGCATCACGCTGCGTCGGCGGGGTGCCCCCCTCCGCTCGCTTAAGCTCGCACCTCCCCCAAAACTGCTGGGGGAGGTTGGAAGTTCGCTCTCACGGCGGCAGGCATCCCGCTACGTCCGCGGCGCCCCCTCCGCTCGCTTAGGCTCGCACCTCCCCCAAAACTGCTGGGGGAGGTTGGGTATCCGACGATGAAGCGTGTCATCCGAATCGCGCCGAACGCAAGGAAACGGCACGAGAAAACTCCG
>NZ_DASWNM010000138.1:0-41877 GCF_036399255.1 Longimicrobium sp. | reverse complement strand
GCCTTCCGTGGTGGATTGCCCGACAGGAGTGCGGGAGTGCGGGAGTGCGGGAGTGCGGGAGTGCGGGAGTGCGGGAGTGCGGGAGTGCGGGAGTGCGGAAGGGAACCCCACAGCGGGCGCACGGAAAGATCCGTGCGCCCGCTGATGCGTTCAGGGGAAAGGCGTCGTGGCTGCCTGCTGTAACCTGTCCCCTGTAACCTGTCCCCTGTAACCTGTAACCTGTAACCTGTAACCTGTAACCTATCTTCTAGTATCCGCGCACGGCCTTGAGCGCGTTCATCAGGCCGTATCCCTGCTCGGAGTGGCGAGACGGATAGAACGACGCCGTCTGCTGCAGGCGCGCGCGCACCTGGTCGCGGGTCATGGTGGGGTTGCGGCTCCACACCAGCGCCGCGATGCCGCCCGCGACCGCCGTGGCGTTGCTGCTGCCGCCCATCCCCACGATGTCGGCCGTGTAGCGGCCGGTGCTGGGCACGTCCAGGTACGAGGTAAGCTCCACGTCGCTGCCGCGGTGAATGCCGCAGGGCACGCCGCCGCCGGGGTAGGTGATGCCCGTCACCGCCACCACCTCCGGCATGTCCGCCGGGAAGATGACGTTGCTGTCCAGGATGCCGTCGCCGCAGCCGCTGGTGCCCGCGGCGCCAAAGAACAGCACCTGCCGGCCGTAGTGCCAGTACTCGATCTCGTCCGACACCTGCCACAGCCAGTTGAGCGACTCCCACGCCATCACGATGACCTGCGCGCCCTGCTGGTTGGCCAGGCGCACGCTGGCCGCGGCGTCGCTGCTGTTGACCGCCGCCACGCCGCTGGCGTGCCGCACGCTCACCAGGCTGGCGCGGTAGGCGATGCCGGCCACGTTGCGCCCGTCCCACGGCGCGGCGATGATGCCGGCCATGCGGGTGCCGTGGCCGCAGTCGTCGTACACGCTGGGCTGCGACGAGATCTTCTGCAGGGTCAGCGTGCGGCCCGTGCTGGAGCCGGACGTGAAGGTGGTGGTGAACTGCCCCTGCCCCGACGAGATGCCCGAGTCGATGAGGCCCACCTTGATCCCCGAGCCGCTGCTGTAGCTCCACGCGGCGGGAATGTTCATCCCCGTGAACTTTTGCGAGTACACGTCGCCGGTGCTGGTGTACTGGCGGTCGCCCGTCCACGCGCTTCCCCAGCCGCACCCCCCCACGCCCGCGAACGGCGAAACTTCCTGCGCGACGATCACCGGTTCCACGTAGTCCACGAACGGCAGCCGGCGGATGGAAGCCAGCGCGGCCTGGTCGCTCAGGCGCACCTCGAGCCGCGGCAGAAGCTCGTCAGCCGCCAGCAGCTGCACGCCGCGCTGCGCCAGCACGGCCGCGCGCCCCTGCGCCTTCTGGTTGCCGTCCACCAGGATCCTGCCCTTCCACACGCCGCGCGCCGAGCCGGGCACCTTGAGCCCCACCGCCACGCGCCCCTCCGAGGCCTGCACGTACGACCACAGCTCCGCGTCGCTCTTCTCGATGAAGGTGCCGGGGCGCTGCTGCTGGCGGGTGGGAATCTGCTCGCCGGCGCTGGCCAGCGCGGGGTCCAGGTCGGGTCCGGACGGCGAGCCGTCGGAGCAGGCGGCCAGCGCGGCCAGCGCGAGCGCCGCCGGGGTGATGCGACGGATGGGCATGGACGTCCTCGGAACATGGAGGAAGAAAATACGACGCGCGGTCCGTGACGTGGACCCGCGCCGTGGAAGCAGCATATGTAGGGATGAGCGCATAAAGAGTAATCAAGATCCCTTCCCGCCGCAAGTTAGGCGACATCGCATCCGAGTGGAATTGATCCGTGATCGTTCACTCCTGCACGCATCGTTCATCACGGAATGAACATTCATTCATGTTCACGCGATGAGCAGAAGCAGCTCCGTGGCACCCGAGCAAAGTTGAACCAGTTAAACTGGCCCAGAGGCAGAAGAAAAATGGCCCCGGCCGGATTGCTCCGGCCGGGGCGGATGGCTCGTGCGGGTCCGCGCTTCAGTCGCGGATGCGGTGGTGGCGGCGCATCACTTCGACCAGGCGGTCGTGGGGAAGGGCGTGGACGCGAAAGCCGTCGGCGCCGGTCATGGTGGCGGCGGCGAGCATGGCGTTCAGGATGGCTTCCTCGGTGGCGTAGGCGGTGGCGGAGAAGAACGGGTTGATCTCCTCGTTGCTGAGCATCCGCAGCGTCCCGACACCCTCCGATACCGACGCGCCACGGTTGGCGGTGGAGAAGGCGAGAAAGATGTCGCCCGACGAGTTCTCGCCAAAGCCGCCCATCCGCCCCACCCCCAGCGACACGCGCGTGGCCATCCGCTTGAGCTGGTGCGGCAGCAGCGGCGCGTCCGTGGCCACCACGACGATGATGGAGCCCAGCCCCTCGCGCGGCGGCGCCACGTCACCGGCCGCGGACGCCGGGTCGCCGGCGCAGGCGGGCACCCCGGCCAGCCAGGGGCGCGACGCACGCTGGCCGCCGGCCATGCAGGGGCGCAGGTCCGTGATGGCCTCGCCCACCGGGACGCCGTCCACGCGAAACGGGCGCCGGCCGCCGTAGTTGCACTGCACCAGCACGCCCACCGTGTAGACGGAGTCGCCCACCGTCACCCGCCGCGACGCGGTGCCGATGCCGCCCTTGAACTGGTGGCAGATCATCCCCGTGCCGCCACCCACGTTCCCCTCCGGCACGCGCCCGCCGCGCGCGGAGTCCAGGGCGGCGAACACGTGCTCCGGCCGCACGTGAAAGCCAAGGTCGTCGTTCAGCGCGCCGTCGAACGTCTCCGCCACCACCGGAAGGGCAAAGATGGGCGCGCGGCCGTTGCGCGACATCCAGTCGATGGTGGCGTCGCGCACCACGCCCACGCTGTGGGTGTTGGTGATGAGCACGGGCCCCTCCAGCACGCCGGATTCCTGGATCCAGGTGGTGCCCGTCATCTCGCCGTTGCCGTTGAGGGTGAACCAGGCGGCGAAGACGCTGTCCGGCCCGGCGTGCCCGCGCGGCAGGATGGCCGTCACCCCCGTGCGCACCGGCCCCTGCCCCCGCACCAGCCGCCCGTCGCCCTGGATGAGCGTGGTGTGCCCCACCTGCAGCCCCGCCACGTCCGTGATGGCGTTCAGCGGCCCCGGCGTCCCCGGCAGCTGGATGCCCAGGTCGCGCGCGCGGGCCCGCTCCTGCGCATCCGCCGGCGACGCGGCCGCGAGTGAGGCGGCAAAAAGAGTAAGTAGATACAGAGTACGGCGCGCGCGCATCGGAATCGTCTTCATCTTGTGAAGCGCGGGTGGGATGGGAAGATCCTCGTCGGGCGTTCGGAGAAATCGGTCGCGTCCAGAATAGCGAAGGGGCACCCGGCCAGCCAGCCGGGTGCCCCTCTCGTCCCAGGTTGCCAGGGTCGCGCTCTTGACCGATACATCAGACCTCGGTAAATTCATGGTCGAGACGCGATCGCTTTTGGATTGCTCTCCTTTCCGAAGGTCCACCTTTCGAGGTGGGCCTTCGTGCTTAGGGGTTGTTGCTGAGCGGTCCGGGGCTTGCCAGCTCCTCACCTTGAGACGCGACCCGCAGCATCGGTTGCTCTCCATTCCAAAGGCCCGCCTCGCGCGGGTCTTTGTGTTTCTATGCTCTACTTCGCCTACGTCGACGAGTTTGGCCACGTCGGTCCCTACGTGGCGCGATCCGATCCGCACCACAAAACGAACCCGGTATTCGGGTTCGGCGGATTCCTCCTGCCCGCCACCGCGGTTCGTGACTTCGGCGAGTTCTTTCTCAAGCTGAAGCGATCTCTCCTCGGCCCGGAGATGAAGGGGCGAGGAGCGACGGATGCCGTCACGTGGGAGAAAAAGGGGTCCACGCTCTACACCACCAGGAACTACGACAACTACCGCAAGTCCCTCACTGGCGCAACGTTCCGCCTGCTGAACCGGATCACGCAGTTTGGAGGACACGCGGTGTACGTGGGGGCCTGCAAGGACGCACTGCCCGAAGTTCACGATTCCAAGGCCCTTTATCGTAGCACGTTCGAACTTTTGCTACGCCGACTCGACGCCTTCGGTGCTTCGGTGGGGGCGCAGGTCCTGGTGATCATGGACGAACACGAGGATCGAGACGCGCTTCTGGACCAAGCGGCGCGGATGATGTACTACGATGCAGAGCGCCTCCAGCACCTGCTCGAACCGCCGTATCAGGTCGAAAGTCACCGCTACTTGACCGTTCAGTGCGCCGATTGGATCTGCGGTCTCATCGGTCGCTTCGGTGCCTACCGAGCCCAACCGGAAGACTTCGCCGAGTTCAAGTGGGCTGAGGCGAAGTTCGCGCCCCGCGTGGACCGCATGGCCATCTGCAAAGAGCTACCACTCCTGATTCCCGAGACAGACATCGAAGAGATGCCCTCGTTGCTCGTGAACGACGGGACGGACGAGTAGGCTCGACGTCGCGTTCCGTGAATATGTTACCCAAGGCCGACTCTTGCCTGTCAACCTCCCCTCCCCTGTGGCTAAAGCTCGGTTCCTTGTCGCCAAAATCCCGGTAGAAATCCCCCCCCACAAGCCACGCACTGCCCTGAAAAAGTTCGCCGCCCGGGCGAGGCACCCGGGCGGCGTTCTCGTGCGGAATCGTCCAGACCTACTTCATCAGGTTCTTGGCGATGGTCTGCAGCTGCATGTTGCTGGTGCCCTCGTAGATCGTGCCGATCTTGCTGTCGCGGTAGAACTTCTCGACCGGGTACTCGCGGGTGAAGCCGTAGCCGCCAAACAGGTCGATGGCCATGCTGGCGATGCGCTGCGCAACCTGGCTGCTGAACAGCTTGGCCATCGCGGCCTCCTGCAGGAAGGGCTGGCCGGCGTCCTTCAGGCGGGCGGCGTTGTACACCAGCAGCCGCGCGGCCTCGAGCTCCGTGGCCATCTGCCCGATTTGGAACTGCACGCCCTGGAAGTCACCGATGCGCTTGCCGAACTGCTCGCGCTCCTGCACGTACTTCACGGTGGCGTCCAGCGCGCCCTGCCCGATCCCGATCATCTGCGCGCCGATGCCGATGCGGCCCTCGTTCAGCGTCTCGATGGCGGTCTTGTATCCCTTGCCCACCTCGCCCAGCACGTTCTCGGCGGGGACAAAGACATCCTGCAGGATGAGCTCGGTGGTGCTGGAGGCGCGGATGCCCAGCTTGTCCTCCTTCTTGCCCACGGAGAACCCTTCGAAGCTCTTCTCCACCACGAACGCGGTGATCCCCTTGTAGCCCGCCGACGGGTTGGCGTTGGCGAAGACGATGAACACCTCGGCCTCGCCGCCGTTGGTAATCCACAGCTTCTGGCCCGTCAGGCGAAAGCCGCCGTCGGCTTGCACCGCGCGCGTGGCAAGCGCGAAGGCGTCGCTGCCGGAGCCCGCCTCGGAGAGCGCGTAGGCGCCCACCTTTTCGCTGGCCAGCTGGGGAAGGTACTTGGCCTTGATCTCTTCGCTGCCCCAGCGCAGGAAGGCGTTGTTGACCAGCGTGTTCTGCACGTCGACGAACACGCCCACGCTGGCGTCCACGCGGCTCAGCTCTTCGACCACCAGCGCGGCGGTGAAGAATGAGGCGCCGGTGCCGCCCAGCTCTTCGGGTACCTCGATGCCCATCAGCCCCAGCTCGAAGAACTGCGGGATGAGCTCGGGGTCCATCTGCTGCTTCTCGTCCATCGCGTTCACGCGCGGACGCACGTCCTCTTCCGCGAACTGGCGCACCGCGTCGCGGAACATCAGCTCGTCTTCGCTGAGCGCCGTGAGCGGGGCTCCGGCAGCCGGCAGTTCGACAGTCGCCATCGGTCTCAAAGCTCTGGATATGGGATGGGGCGCGCCGCCGTCCGGGCCGCGCAACCCGGCAATATGGCACGGGTTGCGAAGGGCGGAAAGGTGGCGGGTGAGGAGGATGATCGCCGCGCCGCCCACGCGTGCGGGAAGGCCGCTGGGGGATGATCCGGGCCAAAGCTGAAACACCGGCACGGCGGGTGCGTGCGAAACCATCGCGTGTGCATGACGTAGTCGGCAGGGGCGCAGGCAGCGCGCAGGCGCTCCCCCACTTTTTCGCTCAGCACGGGAGACGGACCAATGGACAACAACCCTTACGGCGGCCCCGGCGATTCTTCAGGCGGCGCGGGCTCTACGGGTGGCACGGGTGGTGGCGGGGCGGGAGGGGCCGGCGGCTTCGGCAGCGGGTCCGCCGGCGGAACGGGCGGGTCCAGCGGGTTCGGCTCCACCGGCGGCTCGACGGGAGGCTTCGGCTCCGGCACCGGCGGATCGACCGGCGGCACCGGGACGGGCGGGACGACGGGCGGCTCCACGGGAACCGGCGGATCCACCGGCGGAACCGGCGGTGGCGACGCGTTCGGCTCGGCGGGGACGGGTGGATCCACCGGCGGCTCGACCGGCACCGGCGGCACGGGTGGATCGACCGGCACGGGTGGATCGACCGGCACGGGCGGATCGGGGACCGGGGGCGACAGCCCGTTCGAGGAGCTGAACTCGCGCATCGAGGCGGTGCTGGGCGACCTGCGTCCGCGCGTGAAGCAGATGTTCCAGGACGTGGAGTCGCGGGTGGAGGGCGTGGTGGAGGAGTTGAAGCCGCGCATCCAGGACGCGCGCGACCGCGCCAAGCCCAAGGTGGACGAGTTCATGGCCGACGTGCAGCCGCGCATCGACTCGCTGCTCTCGCGCATCCAGGGTGCGCTGGACGGCATCCGCAAGGAGTTCGACGACCGCCGCGGCGGCGGTGAGGGCGGATCGTCCGGCACCGGCGGATCGGGCGGAACCGGCACCACCGGCGGCGCCCTCGGTTCCGGCACCGGCGGCACCGGGACCGGCGGATCGGGCAGCACCGGCGGCGGGTTCGGCGGCGGCTCGACGGGCGGCTCCGGGGTGGGTGGCTCCGGCCTCGGCGGATCGGGGCTGGGTGACAGCGGCACCGGACCGGGCGTCGGCGGCTCCGGACTCGGTGGATCGAGCGGCGGTTCGGGCCTTGGCGGCACCAGCGGCGGGTCCGGGCTGGGCGGGTCGAGTGGCGGATCGGGCCTCGGTGGATCGGGGACGGGCGGCTCCGGGACCGGCGGGACGGGCTTCGGGGCGAGCGGCGCGTCCGGCGGCGGCATGTCCGCGGGCGGCTCGTGGCCGGCGATGACGGAAGACACCAAGCGCGCCGACCCGCCGATGGAGCACGGCGGCGGATCGCGCCAGGGTGAGTCGCCGCCGAACACCGGCTTCCGCGACCCCAGCAATCCGTCGGGCTTCTAAACCCGCGGACGGCATCGCACGATGAAGCGCGCCGGGCACCTGCCCGGCGCGCTTCCGTTTTGCAGCACCGGCCGCGCAGATACTCCGCGCACCGCACCTGAAACGGAGGATGGGGAGGACCGCGGGGAGACCGTCTGCAACGGCGTGTCGTGGGAATATTGACAGCATTCTGTCATTCGAATATCTTCCCCGTGCATTGACAGCACCCTGTCATTCGGTGTTGGACCCATCCACCGGGAGCGATGACCATGGAACAGCAGACGGTGCACCTCTTCGTCCTGGACATGATGGCCGACTGGGAGTACGGCTATGCGGTCGCGGGGATCAACCAGCCGATGTTCCAGCTGAACCCCGGCCGCTTCACCATCCGCACGGTGGGCGCCACGCGCGACCCGGTCCGGACAATGGGCGGCCTGACCATCGTCCCCGACATGCAGCTGGCCGATCTGCGGCCGGAGGAGAGCGCAATGCTCATCCTTCCCGGCTCCACCGCGTGGGAACAGGGCGCGCACGCGGATGCCATCGACAAGGCCCGCGCCTTTCTGGACGCCGGTGTCCCTGTGGCAGCCATCTGCGGCGCGACGTGGGGGCTGGCCAACGCCGGCCTGCTGAACGCGCGCCCGCACACCAGCAACGCGCCCGAGTTCCTGTCGGCGATTCCGGGATATGGGGGCGGCGGGCACTACGTGGACGCGCCCGCGCACGCCGACGCGCACCTGATCACGGCCAGCGGCACCGCGCCCGTCGACTTTGCACGCGCCATCTTCGAGCAGCTGGGGCTGTACGCACCGCCGGTGCTGGACGCGTGGTACACACTTTACAAGCACGGCGACGCGTCCGGCTTCTACGCGCTCATGGCCGAGGGCGCGCCGGCCCAGGGCGCCGCGGCGTGAGCCGGCTGGACGAGGCGCGCCGGGCGGACCAGGCGCGCTCCGCCGCCGGGGATGCGCTGACGGACCTGGTGATCCGCACGTTCCGGCTGAACGGACTGTTCTTGGCCGTCGCGGAAGAGATGGCGCGCCCGGCGGGGCTCACGGCCGCGCGGTGGCAGGTGCTGGGCGCGGTTCTGCGCGAGCCGCTCACCGTCAGCGACGCCGCGCGGGCGATGGGGCTCACCCGGCAGAGCGTGCAGCGGCTGGCCGACGCGCTGGTGCACGACGGGATGGCGGAGTACGTCGACAACCCGCGCCACCGCCGCGCCAAGCTGCTGCGCCCCACGCAAGCGGGATGGGACGCCATCGACGTCATCCGCCCGCTGCAGCACGCCTTTACGCACCAGGTGACGGAGCGGATGGAGGCCGGCGAGCTGCGCCAGGCCGTCGCCCTCATGGACCGGCTGATCGCCAGGCTGGAAGACGATCCGTGGCGGCCGGAGGATCGGACAGGTTGAGCGGCCCTGGGCGATGATGCGCGGAGAGGCCGCTACAGGCGGGAGGGCGCGAATGAAGATCGCTGTCATTCTGAGGAAGGCGCCGCGCATGGCCGTCTTCACGCACCATCGCCTGTGCGCCGACCGAAGAATCTCCTTCGGGAACGGGGGCCCACGCGCCGAACCAACCGTAGCCGTCTGGATCGTGCGCCATCCGGCAGATTCTCCGGTCGGCGCACAGGGGATGGTGCAACCGGAAAGGATTGGACACGCGCCTCAACGTGTGACTTCCTGAGGGAGGCGCCGCACCTGACCCGCTGCTACGAAGAAACCTGGCGCCGACCGAAGGATCTAGCCGGCAGTACGAATGGGCTGGATCGCAGCTCGGGATCTGGCCCCGTCGTGTCCGAGAGTAGATCCTTCGGTCGCGCGCAACCGATTCCGTTCTTCGGCTTTCCGTGTGCGCTCCCTCAGGAAGTCACGCGCTTGCGTGAGAAACTCGGCTTGGGGGAACACGAACGGCCCCGTCTGCTCGCGAGACGGGGCCGTTCGTGTCGTCGCGACCTGGCCGCAGAGACGGATCAGGTGACGCGGAACGCGGCGAGCGCCTGGCCCTTGTTGGCGCCCTGCGTGACCGCGACGGCGATGTCGTACTCGCCGGCCTTCCACTGGTACGTGCCGGTGGGGACCAGGTCGATGCGGTAGAACCCCGGCAGCGAGCCAGCCGCCAGCCGCACCACGTTCACCAGCGCGCCGAACGGCGCCACGATCATCGCGTCTACCTTCACGTTCGCGGCGGTCAGCCCGGTCACCGGCTCGCCGTTGGCGTCCGTCACCGAAAGCAGCACCGACGACTCGTCGCGGTCACCGGGATCAGCAATGCGCTCGTTGCCAAGCGCCTGTACGACCAGACGTGCCATGCTTCCTCCAGATGGATGGGGATCTTGAACGGCCGCGGGGACGCGGCCGGGCAGGTGCGGACGGCACGGGGCCGTCACGCGCCGCCGTCTGGCAGAGGCCGGGCCACGCGGCACCATCACGCGTAAGCAGATGCGATATTCATAGTTGCTCCACCAACTGCGCATCCGGCGTCCCTGTAAACGACCCCAAGACGCGAGACGTACGCGCCTCACCTGGGACGCGGATGGCACGGCCGGGCTTCTGATCCGTCGGACGGCACCGCACGACGAAGCGGCGCGCACGTCGTCCGGCGCGCCTGATTCCATCCAGTTGTCCCACCATAAATCCAGCGGAGTCGCCGGGAGCAAACTCGGTTGACTCCGTTGACTCCGTGTGAGGCCATTCTTTTCATCATCCGCCGCACCAGAATCGGCCACGCGCGCGAGCGATCCGCCGCGCATCATGCGCAAACGGCGGCGGGTGCGTAGATTGGGCGGCAGGCGCGCGCGCACGGGAGCGCGGGCGAAAGCACGACCCCTCAAACTTCCCGCGGCACCCATGAGCATCGCCGAGATCTTCGAGACCATGGAATACGGCCCCGCCCCCGAAAGCGCCTCGCCCGCCGTGCGGTGGCTCGAGGAGCGGGGGCGCACCTTCGGGCACTTCATCGGCGGCGAGTGGCGCGACCCGGCGGAGGGCGAGTGGTTCGACACCGAGAACCCCGCCACCAACAAGCCGCTCGCGCGCATTGCCCAGGGCGGCCGCGCCGACGTGGAGGCGGCCGTGCGCGCCGCGCGCGAGGCGCTCCCCGCGTGGCAGGCGCTCGACGGCCACGCGCGCGCCCGGTACCTGTACGCGCTGGCGCGGCACATCCAGCGGCACTCGCGGCTGTTCGCCGTGCTGGAGACGATGGACAATGGCAAGCCCATCCGCGAGTCGCGCGACATCGACATCCCCCTGGTCGCCCGCCACTTCTACCACCACGCCGGCTGGGCGCAGCTGATGGACGCCGAGATGCCCGGCTACAAGGGGATCGGCGTCGTCGGGCAGATCATCCCCTGGAACTTCCCGCTGCTGATGATGGCGTGGAAGATCGCGCCGGCGCTGGCGATGGGGAACACGGTGGTGCTCAAGCCGGCCGAGTTCACCTCGCTGACGGCGCTGCTGTTCGCCGAGGTGTGCCGCGACGCGGGGCTGCCGCCGGGCGTGGTGAACATCGTCACCGGCGACGGGCGCACGGGCGCGGCCATCGTGGAGCACCCGGACGTCGACAAGATCGCCTTCACGGGATCGACCGACGTGGGCCGCATCATCCGCGTGGCCACGGCGGGGACCGGCAAGAAGCTGTCGCTGGAGCTGGGTGGCAAGTCGCCCTTCATCGTCTTCGACGACGCGGACCTGGAAAGCGTGGTCGAGGGCGTGGTCGACGCCATCTGGTTCAACCAGGGGCAGGTGTGCTGCGCCGGCAGCCGCATCCTGGCGCAGGAAGGAATCGCCGAAAAGCTGACGCAGCGGCTGCGGGAGCGGATGGAGACGCTGCGCGTGGGCGACCCCATGGACAAGGCGGTCGACATCGGCGCCATCGTGGCCCCGGTGCAGCTGCAGAAGATCGCGGAGCTGGTGCAGCAGGGGCGCGACGAGGGGGCGACGATGTGGCAGCCCTCGTGGAGCTGCCCGCAGGAGGGGTGCTTCTTTCCCCCCACGCTGTTCACCGACGTGGCGCCTTCGTCCACGGTGGCGCAGGTGGAGATCTTTGGCCCCGTGGTGGTGCTGATGACCTTCCGCACCCCGGCCGAGGCGGTGGCGCTGGCCAACAACACGCCGTACGGCCTGGCCGCCAGCGTGTGGACGGAGAGCATCAACCTGGCGCTGGACGTCGCCCCGAAGGTGCAGGCGGGGACGGTGTGGATCAACAGCACCAACCTGTTCGACGCCGGCGCCGGCTTCGGTGGATACAAGGAAAGCGGCTTTGGGCGCGAGGGCGGCAAGGAAGGGCTGTGGGAGTACGTAAAGCCCCGCTGGGAAGCGGAGGCCAGGAACGGCTCCGTTTCGCGGAAGGACGACCGCAAGGCCAAGGCGCCGAAGCAGGAGAAGGCGCGCAACGGCGGGCCCGCGCTGCCGCCCATCGACCGCACGGCCAAGCTGTACATCGGCGGCAAGCAGGCGCGGCCCGACAGCGGGTACTCGATGCCGGTGACCGGCGCGGGCGAGCGGCTGCTGGGCGACGTGGGGCTGGGCAACCGCAAGGACGTGCGCAACGCGGTCGAGGCGGCGCACAACGCCGCGGGGTGGGCTAAGGGGACGGCCCACAACCGCGCGCAGGTGGTCTACTACCTGGCCGAGAACCTGGCCGCCCGCGCCGACGAGTTCGCCCGCCGCATCGCGCAGATGACGGGCGACGAGGCCGGCGCCGAGCGCGAGGTGGAGGCCAGCATCCGGCGCCTGTACACCTACGGCGCCTGGGCCGACAAGTACGACGGGCTGGTACACGCCGCGCCCATGCGCAACGTGACGCTGGCGATGAACGAGCCCATCGGCGTCATCGGCATCGCCTGCCCCGACGCGGCGCCGCTGCTGGGCTTCGTGAGCGCCATCGCGCCGGCCATTGCCATGGGCAACGCGGTGGTGGCCATCCCCAGCGAGCGCTGGCCGCTGGCGGCGACGGACTTCTACCAGGTGCTCGACACCAGCGACGTGCCCGGCGGCGTGGTGAACATCGTCACCGGCAAGCGCGACGAGCTGGCCGAAACGCTGGCCGCGCACGACGACGTGGACGCCATGTGGTACTTTGGCACCGCCGAGGGAAGCACCATGGTGGAGCGCCTGTCCGCCGGCAACATGAAGCGCACCTTCGTCAGCTACGGCCGCGAGCGCGACTGGTACGACGGCGAGCAGGGCGAAGGCCGCGAGTTCCTGCGCCAGGCCACCCACGTCAAGAACATCTGGGTGCCGTACGGGGAGTAGGTAGCGCCTGCATGTTTGCCCTGATTACACTGTGTAATCAGGGAAGAGGACGAAGCTCCGCGCGGTGGGGAACGAACAAGGGCCGAAGCACATCGCTTCGGCCCCTGTCGTTTTCAGCCCCGCGGCCTGTTCAACCCCCAGTTACGGCATCCTGGGTGCTGCCCACAGGCGCAGCCACTCCGCGATGTCGTCCTCGCCTTGCTCACCCGCCGCAAGCCCTACCATGAAGCTGACGACCTCGGGCTCGGGAGCATCAAACACCCATCCGTTCCATTCCAGGAACGTGATCATCGCGACGAAGGAGACCCGCTTGTTGCCGTCGACGTAGCCGTGGTTCGTCGCGAGTCCATACCCGTACGCCGCCGCCAGCGCACAAAAGTCGCGTTCGTCAGCGAAGTCCCACTTGTGGCGAGGCCTCATCAGGACCGACTCGATCAGTCCCGAGTCCCGAACGCCGGGCGCTCCACCAAAGTGCACGATCTGATTCTGCTGGATGTAGTCGACCAACCTGCGCTCCAGCCACTTTGGTTCGCGCTGGGAGCCGGCGGTGGTCACTTCGCCAGTTCCTTCAGCGCATTACGGTACCTCTTCGTGATGCGGTCGGAGATCATCATTGCCTCAGCGAAATCGGGATCGTAGGGCGTGATCAGAATTCCGGCATCGGTGTCTACCGCGAACACCCGGTCGCCCGCCTCGATCTGATGCCGATCGAGCATCGTCTTCGGCAGAGTGGCGGAAGCAGAGCCGCCCACCTTCTGCATCTTGATCTCCTTGTGCATACTTCCTCAATCGACAAGTTCAGCATCGTACGAAGTGAGTTAGCATACATACAAAAGTTATACCCGTCAAGCAGCAGACCCAGCCGCACTCAGGAGCGCCTTCACACCAGGCCCCAAGGAAAGGCTGTGCACCGCATCGGCCGGGTTCGGATCATCCCGAACAACCCATCTCGCCCAGGATGCCGAACTGACTGCTCAGTTGCAGTACGACCGGTCCACGTATCGCTTGCGTCCGGAACCGGAGTACGTGTAGCAGCCGCCGCGTGGGCCAGTGTAGTAGCCGCGGGAAGCCGAGCTTGACCTCCGTGACCCACCGCCGCTGCCCGCCGACCCGCTGCCGCTGGTATACGTAGTGGGCGCCTGCCGCTGCACCAGTTCGCTCGCACGGTACACGTACCCCTCCGGCGAGCCCGCGCTGTACAGGCGCGCCCAGCCGGTTGCGTCCTTGGGACCCAGCTGCACGTAGTCGCCACTGCGCAGCGTGCGGACTTTCGCGGCACCGTTGTCGGGCTGCGCGCGCACGTTCAGCGCGCCGTGGATGTAAAACCACTCCCGCGTCTCGGTCGTCGTGGGCGCGCTGTAGGAAGGCGTGCGATAGGAGGGTGTGCTGTACGAAGCCGGGTAGCGATCAGGTGAGGATGGATTGTCGGGGCCCATGCACATGCCCACGAGCACCAGCATGAAGAATCCCATGCATCCCGCGCCCATACATCCTCCTGACTGCGCAGCGCCGCTGTTCGGCGCGCCCCCGCCACTCCCGGTGGCGCCGCCGCTTAGCCGTTGAGCGAATGAAATTCCGGTGCCCGGGATTCCTGCCGTCGCCCGCGTGCCACGCCTGCCTATGTTCAGGCTGGCGCCCCGCCCTCCCAGTGTGGTGCTGACCCCGCTCCGCGAGAGGTTGATGCGCACGCCGGGCGCGAGCCTGATGGATTTTCGAAATCGCATGATTGTTCCTGGAGAACGATGAACTGTTTGCGAGATCGTGGAGCCATGCCTCTCCGGCACGATCCCGACGCTCGATTCCACTGTCGGATTCGCCGACGCAAATTCACATCGTGCACATTGTTGGATGCAGAGAGGGCCGGCACCCGCGCGGGTGCCGGCCCTCCCCTTTTTGTTCGCGGAGGCGGACGGCGTGACTTCGTTGCCGCGATTTCGATCGCGCCCGCGGGGCGGGCGACGAACGACGCGTCAGGTGCCCAGGGCGATGTCGCGCAGAAAGTCGAACGGGTAGATGCCCGTCTTGTGGCCGTCGCTCCAGTCGAAGCGCAGCGCGTACTCGCCCACGTACTCCACCGAGAGCGGGTGCACGTCCATTGGGACCGTGGCGGGGTTCAGGATGGGGCGGTGCGTCATCTCCTCGACGCAGCCCGCGCACGGGCACATCAGCCGCAGGTAGCGCGGCGGGTAGTCCGACACCGCGCCGTCCTTCCAGCGGATGCGCAGCTGCGACCCGTCTTCCGTGGGCCCCACCTCCACCGGCGTGGTCTCGTCGCTCACGGCGCCACCGTAAAGGGCACCATCACCCGCGTGTCGGCCCACTCCATGGCGAGCACCGCGCCCTCGCCGCAGCTGGACTCGTCGAAGCGCATGGTGAACTGCTCCACCGGCTCGCCCCCCGTGCGCCGCGCCGTAACCGGGATGCGCGCCAGGTCCTGCGCGGGGTCGTACACCGTCCCCCACTGCCCCGTCTGCCGGTTGATGATGAGCGTCCACCCGTCCGGCCCCGGAACGGTCCACAACGTGTAGCTCCCCGCCGGCACCCGCGTGCCGCCCACCACCAGGTCGCGGCTGGTGCGAAAGTGCGTGGCCTCGTTGGCGCCCGTGCGCCACACCTGCCCGGCCGGCGTGAGGATCGCCAGCGTCCGCCCGCGCAGCGACGGGCGTCCGTACGCCACCGACACGTCCGCACCATCCACCATCATCCCCACCGAATCGCGCGGCGACAGGCTGCCCATCTGCTGTCCCGACTGGTCGCGCCGCGCCCAGCCGGCCGCGATGGCGTTCACGTCCAGCGAGGCGACCCGCTCCACGTCGGCCTTGAAGGTGCTCTCCGGGCTGCGCGCGCCCAGCACCCGCCCCTGCGCGTCGACGCGGGCGCGCGCCACGCCGCTCCCCGAGCGGATGAGCACCGAGTCGGCGCCGCGGCGGATGAAGCTGACCGTCCCCGTCTGCCGCGCGCCCGCCTGCACCACCGGCACCGCGGCCGAGTCCACGTTGCGCGCCCGGGCCGCCCGGATCACCGGTTCCGCCAGCGCGTACGAGTTGCCGATCCAGGGATACGCCTCGGCCGTGGCCGCCACCCGCCCCTCGCGCACCGTATCGCCCCGCTGGATGCGCCAGTCCGCGCTGTCGGTGCCCATGACGATGGTGAGCGTCTGAGGCAGCAGCTCCGGCGCGGAGGGGATGCGCGTCGTCATCTCCAGCTGGGCGATGGTGCCGTCCGGGCGCAGCGTGGCCGTGTAGCTGCGCACCGAGGTGCGGGGCGTGCGGGCGACCATGGTGCCTTCGATGCGGCCGGCCGTGCGCGTGAACTGCTCCACCACCACGGTGTCGCGCCCCAGGCGCAGAACGAAGCCGCCGCTCTCCTGCGCGGCGGCGGGGAGGGCGGCCAGCGAGAGCGCGGCCAGTGCGGCGAATGTCCTGATCAAGACCGGGGCTCCGGTGCGTACGGTTGCGGACGGGGTCCAGCATGGTTAGAGGAACAAAGTGCCCGTGCCGCGGCGAGCGGACAAGGGCGCGGCCCGCCGGTTGCACGCGCCGGGGCGTTCCGGGTGAATCTTGAGGGCACGCGCAGGGGAGGATGGATGGCGTACGGGGTGATCCAGTTCGTTGAGGCGGGGCGGCGGGTGGCGACGCTGGTGCGCACGGAGCACGGCCAGCCCACGGGGGCGGACGGGGTGATGGACGTGCTGGCCGCGTTCATCGAGGAAACCTCCCCGAAGCTGCTGCGGCAGGGCTCGCCCGGCGCGCTGTACATGGCGGAGCTGTTCACCGCCCGCGAGGTGCAGGCGGGGCGGCCCATCCGCGTGCTGGGCGGCAACGGCGAGCTGGGGATCACGGTGGCCGAGGTGGAGGCGCTGACGGGCCGGGGTTTCTTCTACGACATCGCCATCGGCCCCGAGGGAGACCGCAGTCCGCCGACGCTGCACATGACGCCGCTGTCCGAGCCGCCGAGGAAGGGGTGAACGGGTGAACGGGTGAACGGGTGAACGGGTGAACGGGTGAACGGGATGATTATGGGATCATGCTCGTTGGAATCCTAATCCGGTAACGTGCGTCCACCCACTGGAGCGAATGAATTCGCCGCTGGAAAATCGCAAAGTCCGCCTTCGCGGACTCGGCGGCCCGGCTATATGCGGCGCCCGAAGCACCTGCGCGTCCGCAACCCGGCGATCACCGAATCAGATCCGCAATGGGCATAGTCCCTATCGTCCCTACTCCGGACTGTCATTCCGAGGGAGCGCCGCACGATCCTGTCCCCACTCACCACAGCCCGCGCGCGACCGAGGAATCTACTGTCAGGATCCTCGGAACCCGATGGACGCACGGCACTGGCGGCAACCGCCGTTTGGCCGGGCCGAGTGCCTCGACGAAACGCGCGGAAGTTCGGCCAGTAGATTCCTCGGTCGCGCGCCGGTTTGTCACGACGGAAGGCCCTCGTTGGCGCTCCCTCGGAATGACAATCTGAGGCGTGCCGACGAAGAAGCCCCGCGTAGCTTGCGGGGCTTTCCGCGTTCCAGCCGCGGGTTTACCCGCTCGAGTCCAGGGCTGGCCGGATCACTTCCTCACTTCCTCACTTCCTCACTTCCTCACTTCCTCACTTCCGCACTTCCGCACTTCCGCACTTCCGCACTTCCGCACTCACGCACTCATCCGCTCGGCTTGGCGCGGGAGGGCGTGGATGAAGTCCGTCGCGGCGGAGAGGATGCGGTCGTCGCGAAGGAGGCGGTTGTGGCCAAGGCCGTCGGCGGGGAGCAGGCGGCAGCCGGGCCACGCGTCGGCGATGGCCTGGGCGTGCGCCCACGGCACCTCGCGGTCCGCGGGATCGTGCACCACCATCGCGGGAATGCGCAGGTGCTTTACCGCCCAGCGCGCATCCAGCGACCGCGGCTCGCGCCCCACCATCTCCGTGATGTGCCGCATCATCCCCTCCACCCGCGCGGCCGGCAGCCCGATCGCCGCGCTGAACCGGTCCGCGAACATCGCCGGGCCGATCACCGGCGCCAGAAGCACGGCACCGCGCACGTCCATTCCCTGCTCCGCCAGCGCAATCGCCACCGTCGCCCCGCCGAACGAGTGCCCGGCAAGGGCGTGGATCGGCCCCACGGCCGCGGCGACGGCGCGCATCGCACGAAGCCACTCCACCAGGTTGGTCTGCCGCCCCGCGGACCGGCCGTGCGCGGGAAAGTCGAACAGCACCGCACGGTAGCCCGCCCGCTGCAGCCGCTCCGCCAGCGGCACCATGTCCGCCGCCGTGCCGCCCCATCCGTGCGCCAGCAGCACCGTCGGCCCGCTTCCCCAGCTCCATCCCTCCACCCGCATCTCCCCGTCGCGCACCGTGATCGCGAACCGCCCCGCCTCCGCATCCTCCATCACCGGCCCACGCCTTCGCGCGCGCGGCGGCGTAAGGAACAGTGATGCGGCCCGCCGCTCCGCCGCCCGCGGCGCCACCGCCGACGCCACGCGAAAGCCCAGGCGCAGGGCCCGCAGGCCCAGCGGTTCAGCACGAACGTTCGTGCTTTTATTGGATGATGCGGATGCGGTGCTGGTCATCGTCCTTCTCCTGCGTTCAGGTGGATGATGCGCTCAGGCGCGCGCGGCGGTGACCAGCGCGTCGAAGGCGGTGCGGACGTGGATCTCGGCCTGGGGGTCGTTCAACAGGCGACGGGCGTGGTAGTAGCCCAGCACCAGGCCCAGCTGCTGAAAGGCGAAGAGCTGGGGATTCAGGTCCGCGCGAAAGTGGCCGGCTTCCACCGCGAGGCGCGCGGCCTTGGCGAGCGCGTCCAGCCACTGCTGCTGCCAGTCGACCAGCGCGTCGCGCGCGGGGCCGGGGCGGTCGTCCAGCTCCGCCGCCGCGTGCATGAACACGCAGCCGCCCGGCAGGCTCTCGTGGCGCTCCCACACCAGCCAGTGCTCAAAGAGGCTGCGCACGCGCGGCTCGCCCCGCGGCTGCGCCATCGCCGGCTTCACCACGATCTCCACGAAGCGGGCGGAGGCGGCCTCGAGCACGTCCAGCTGCAGCGCCTCCTTGCTGGCGAAGTGCGCGAACAGGCCGCTCTTGGACATCCCCACGTCCGTGGCCAGGCGGCCCAGGCTGATCCCCTCCAGCCCCTCCACGCTCGCCGTGCGCAACGCGCTCTCGATGATGCGATCCTTCGTCGCGGCTCCCTTGCTCATGGCTCGCAGTGTACGACCGATCGTGCTTTTACGCAAGAGGGATGTGATCGAGCGGTGCACGACGAGGGCGGGCACCCGTGGATGGGGGCGGGCGGAGGCGCGCACGGAGGCCACGGGCTAAAGCCCGCGGCTAAAAAGGCCATAAGCCCCGTCTCGGCTCGCTGCGCTCGCCGAACGGGGCTTCACCTGCTCGGGTCCGGAAGGGCCGGCCCACGGGAGGCCCAGGCGCGCACCGAACCCTCCGTCTCCACCACAGCCGCCAGTCCGCGAAGGCGGCCTTCGTGTGGTCGTTGCAGCGAATTCATTCGCCATTGCAACGGGGCTTCACCTGCTCGGGTCCAGACGGGCCGGCCCGCCGAGAGGCTCGGGCGCGCACGGCACCCTCCATCTCCACCACAGCCGCCAGTCCGCGAAGGCGGCCTTCGTGTGGTCGTTGCAGCGAATTCATTCGCCATTGCAGGCCTTCGACCGATTTTCTCTACGAGTGAACGCGATCGGCGATCAGCTCAAGACCGGTCGGGCTGGATGCGGACCGTGATGTCGGCGCTGCGGATGACCATCTCGCCCGTGCGGGGGTCGGTGCTCACGTTCACGGGGGCGCCGCGGACCTCCACGTGCGATCCGCCCACGCTCCCCGAGTAGCGCAGCCGCTGGTCGCCGCCGCCCGGGGCGGCGGGCGCGCGGCCGGCGTCGGGGCGGCGGAGGGCCGCCATGGAGGCGTTGTGCGCCACGCCGCCGCGGGTGTACGTCCACCGCACCTGCTGTCCGGGCTGAATGGCGCCGAACCGCCGCCACCCTTCCTGCGTGGTGATGGCCGCGCCGTCCACGTGCGTCAGCCGGTCGCCGCGGCGCATGCCGGCGCGCGCGGCGGGGGTGCCGGGCTCCACGTTCACCACCGTGGGCTGCTCGCGAAAGCGGAACGCCGACCGCCCGTTCTCCGCGTGCACGCCGCAGTCGTTGCACCGGATGCCGAACCCGAACCACCCGTCCGGCATGATCTCCGGCGGTGGTGGCGGCGGCGCGGGCGGGCGCGGCGGGGCCGGAGGCGCCGGGGGTGTGGCGTTCCGCGGCGGCTGCGGAGGCGTCGGCGGACGGCCCGGATACGTCGGACGCTGTGCGGCCGGCGGTGCAGGCGGGCGCGGAGGCGCCACGGGATGCGACTCAGCCGGGGGCGCCGGCGCACGGCCCGCGCTGGGCGGCCGGGGCGGCGCAGGCGGACGCTGCGCGGCCGGAGGTGCCGGTGCACGGCCGGCCGAGGGCGGACGCGGCGGCGCCGGCGGGCGGCCCGGTGCCGGAGGTGCCGGCGGACGGCTGGCCGCGGGCGGACGCGGAGGCGCGGGGGGCGTGGGCGCGCGCTGGCAGCGGATGCCGGCGACCACCGTCACGTCCTGCACCCGCCCGTCGCGGCGCACGGAGAGCCGCACGCGGTCGCCGGGGTCGATGGCGGAATAGCGCCGCCCGCCGTCCGCCGTGGTAATCAGCTGCCCATCGATCGCCACGATCACGTCGCCGTCGCGCAGGCGGCCGGCGCCGGGCCCGTTGCCGCGCACCGACTGGATGGTCGGCTCGCCGCTGAACTCCAGGCGCGGGCGCTCGTTGTCGCGGTGCGAGAACGAGATCGGCCCGCGCAGCTGCTCGAAGCCCAGGTCCGCCGCCCGCATCCCCCGTCCGTTGTCGCACGGCGTTCCCACCTGCGCCGCCGCCGGCGCCGCGCCCATCATCGCCGCCACCAGCGCGGCGGTCGTGAGTCTGTATCGTGTAGTCATGGGAGTCATCCCCGGAGAAAAGTGTCGAGTGCCAAAGGTCGAGTACCTAGTACCTAGTACCTAGTACTTGGTGGAGAAGCCGCTGCAGTGCGTGTTACTGGGCACTAGGCACCAAGTACTTCTTTTTCAAAACCACACCACCCGCTGCTTGTCGCCCGCGCCGGCGGCGCGGGCCGAGTCGGCGCGCTGAAAGCCGGCCATCACCGCGCCCGCGATGGGATCGTCCGGGGCGATCCGCACCAGCTCGTCGGCGGCGGCGCGCAGCATCTTGGTCGCCACCTCGCGGCCCTCCTTGGGCGCCGCCTGGCCGCTGTCGGACATGGCGGCCAGTTGCCCCAGCGCCTGCACGTACGCCGAGCCCGTCTGCTGGACGAGGAGCGCGGCCTGGCGCTCGTTCTGCGCCTGGACGGCCTGCACCACCTCCTGCGTGGCGCGCGTGCCCATCCACTGCCCCATGGCCAGGCCGCTGGCGAACAGCGCAATGCTGGCCGCCACCGCGCCGCCCAGCCACGCCCGGGGAATGCGGCGGACGCGTCCGTCCGCCCGCGCCGTCTCGATCATCCCCCGCTGCCGCAGCGCGTTGACCGTGCGCTCCTCCAGCAGGCGGCCGGGGTCCCGCTCCCGCGGCAGCGCGTTCAGCGCCTTGCGAAGCTCGGGCGTCATCCCCTCGTCCTCCATCCCGTCATGCGTGCTCATGGCTTTCTTCCTTCACCGGCTCCAGCATTCGCCGGAGCGCCCTTCGTGCATGGGAGAGCTGGCTTTTGGACGTGCCGGGGGCGATCCCCAGCCGCTCGCCGATCTCGTCGTGCGTGTAGCCCTCCACGTCGTGCAGCACCAGCACCGACCGGTAGCCCGACGGCAGCAGCGCAATCGCGCGCTCCAGGTCGATGCGCTCGCCGTGGTGGGGCGGCGGGCGCCAGGGCTCGGCCGCGTCGTCCAGCGGCTGCCACCGTCCCTGCTTGCGCAGCAGCCCCCGCGCAACGTTGATCCCGATCCCCGTAAGCCAGGTGCCGAACGCCGCCTCCCAGCGAAACCCGCCCAGCGCCTCCGTGGCGCGAATCCAGGTCTCCTGCACCACGTCTTCCGCGTCGTGCTCCGATCCCGCAAGGATGCGCAGCACCAGCTGGTACAGCCTCGGCGTATGCCGGGCGTACAGCTCACGGAAGGCCTGTTCATCCCCCCGGAGGAGCAGCGCCTGCGCGAGCGCTTGGTCGGGTACCACGGCGGCTTCGGCTCTCATGTGTGCTTGAGTGGCGCGGGACGCCCGGATGGTTGCATGGGAGTGCGGGAGTGCGGGAGTGCGGGAGTGCGGGAGTGCGGGAGTGGGGAACTACGGTGGATGTGGATCGCGCTGCGCCGGGGGTGCGTGACCGCTAACTCCAGCCGCACAACTCTGTCATTCCGAGGCCCGGCCACACCGACTCCTGCCTTTCGCGCCGCTGGGGGCTGGGCCGTGGAATCTACTCTCGGCCTCCTCGAACTCCGACGCGGCAGCCCGCTCCGCAGCCGCGGTCACGACACGACCGGACAGTGCCCGTGGCCGATGCGCACGTCGCCGGTGCCCGCGCGAGGGCCCTCACGTCCGCAAACGCGGAGCGCGACGACAATCCTCCGGTAGCCGAAAATAGATTCCTCAGTCGCGCACCGGGTTCTGCGGTACGGAGAGTATGCGCAGGCGCTCCTTCGGAATGACAGACTGGTGTGTGAGGCTGATCGTATTTCGAGACGCACCGAAGCGTCGGAGTCTCGTCCGTGCGCGCAGCGCCCATGGGGGTGAAGCCCCGCCGGGCGAGCTCCGCGAGCCCAGGGCGGGGCTTATGGCATTTCTAGCCCCGGGTTTCAACCCGGGGTGCTGGGGCGCGCGCGCCTTGCCTGGCGGACGTACCCGCCGAAGCGTCGGCGTCGCGCCCGTGCGCGCAGCGCCCAAGGGGGTGAAGCCCCGCCGGGCGAGCTCCGCGAGCCCAGGGCGGGGCTTATGGCATTTCTAGCCCCGGGTTTCAACCCGGGGCCTTAACCCGGGGTGCCTTAACCCGGGGTGCCTTAACCCGGGGCGCTTCAACCCGGGATGCCGCGGGGCACGCCGGAATCCCCCCTGCCCCGCGCCCGTCGGTCCCGCCGGCTCAGGTGCCAGGAGAGCACGGTGTACAGCAGAGGATACGAAAGCGAAAGCAGCAGCAGCCACCCCGGCACGTCCGGATAGTCCGGCACCATCGCCAGCATCAGCGCGAGCCACACGAACGCGCCCGCCAGCAGCGGCATCCGCCACGGCCGCGGCGCCAGGGTGGGGTAGATGAACCGCACCGGCAGCACCGTCAGCACCGCCAGCGCCACGATCATCACCGCGCTCACCACGGGCGCCAGCAGGCCGGCATAGAAGGCCACCACGTTCCAGTACGACGGGAACCCGCGAAAGAACCCGCCGCCCTCGTCCTTGGCCCCCGTGTTCGCGAATCCCATCAGCGACGCGATCAGCGCGGGGCCAATCCACAGCAGCCCGGGGTCCGGCAGCCACCCCATCCGCCACACCAGCAGCAGCGGCAGAAAGGTAAAGGTGATGTAGTCCACGATGTCGTCGATGGCGCGGCCGTCGATGTCGGGCGCCGTGCGCTTTACCTCCCACCGCCGCGCCAGAAAGCCGTCCGTTCCGTCCACGACCGTCGCCGCCGCAAAGAGCACGAAGACGATGCGCGGGTCCGGGCGCGGCGAAAAGATCTCCGCCGCCGCCAGCGCCGCCAGCAGGATCCCCGACGCCGTGTACAGGTGCACGGCGTATCCGCGCATCCGCTCCCCCGCCGTGGGGGGACGAGCATCCGCGGAAGCCATCACTCGCGGCCGGGACGGTCGTCGCCGGTGGCGGCGGCCTCGGCCTGCGCCTCGAGGCGCTCCCGGGCCCGCTCCTCGTCGCCGGGCTCCATCTCGGGCTCCGGCTGCGCGGCCTCCGCCTGCGGCTCGTAGCTCAGCTCCACCAGCATGGGAAAGTGGTCCGAGCCGATGCTGGGCAGCCGCTGCAGGTCCACCAGCCGAAAGTCGTTGCTGTGGAACACGTGGTCCAGCGGGTAGCGAAAGATGGGGTTCTTTGCGTTGTAGCTGTTGAAGAACCCCCGCCCGCGGCGCGGGTCCAGCAGCCCCGACAGGCGGATGAACAATTCGCTCGTGGGCGACCACGCCACGTCGTTCAGGTCGCCCGCCACGACGGTGGGCCGGTCCTCGTCGTCGCCGATGATCTTGCCCATGATGACCAGCTCCGCGTCGCGCGGGGTGCTGTCCTGGTCGCGGATGGGCTCCGGCGGGCGGGGGTGGATCCCGTGCAGCGACACCTGTACGCCGCCCGGAAGCTCCAGCACCGCGTGCATGGAGGGGATGTCGTCCTGCACCAGGAAGTCGCAGCGCGCCTCCCGCAGCGGCAGCCGCGAGAACAGCATCATCCCGTAGTAGTTCTCCTGCGGCTGGAACAGCGTGTGGGGATACGTGGCCTCCAGCGGCTTCAGCGCGCGCGCCCACGCCGCGTCGGTCTCCACCGCCAGCACCACGTCGGGCGCCGCGTCCTCGATGACCCGCAGCAGCCGGTCGTGCTGCGTGTTCTCCATCAGCACGTTGGTGATCAGCAGCCGGAACGACGGGTGCCGGCGCGTGTCCAGCGCCCGCCCCTTTACCGAGCCGATGCTGCTGCGCTGCACCTGGATGGGCGCGATCGGCGTGTACGGAAAGATCTTGTACGCCTGCCAGAGCGTCGTGGCCCCCGTGGCGGCCAGGAACGCCCACTCCAGCAGCTCGCCGTCAAAGAAGAGCAGCGCGTAGGCGACGGCCGCGGCGGCGGCCACCGCGGCGATCTGCAGCCGGGGAAAGTCCCACAGCCGCACGCTCCAGTGCGAGCCGGGAAACAGGCTCAGCGTGGTGAGAAGGGCCGCCAGCACCCCCAGACCGATGGTGACCCACTGCACGATGTGCATCAGACGGATGGGGCGAGAGTGGGACGGATGGCGTGAACACCTCCCGCTATGCGTACCGCGTGCCATTCACGGTTTGTCACGGCTTTTCCGGCGGCCCGCCGTCACACGCTCCCCCCGCCGGACGTTCTCCGGGCGACTCGAATGCGATGGGAACCCCTGCACTGGAGGCCGTATCATGAGACCGTCGATCCGGAAGTTCGCAGCCGCCGGCTGCGTCGCCATCCTGGCCGCCTGTGGCGACCCCACCGGGAGCGCGGGTGATCCCGCGGCGCTGTCGCGCGCCCTGGAGCGGTGGAGCGTGCAGGACATCGACGACTACCGCATGACGATCCGGCTGCAGGGTGGAATGCTCGCTGGCCACGCGCGCATCACCGTCCGGGACGGGCAGACGGTGTCGGTGCAGCCGCTGGCTCCCGATGAAGGGATGCCCCCCCGCTTCTTCGAGCACCTGGACACGGTCGACGAGCTGTTCGAAGTGCTGATCGACGCCCACAACGACGACGCGCACCGCATCGACGTCCAGTACCACCCCCAGCTGGGCGTGCCGATGGACGTCTACATCGATCCCGAACGGAACGCGATCGACGAAGAGCACGGCTTCAAGATCGAGGTGTTCGAGATCCTGTAGCCGCCTCGCGCCCCGGCGGGACCTCCATCACATCCTTCTCGTGGAGCACACCGAATGAAGCTGTCTCGTTTGAACGTGCTGGCCGCCGCGTCCGTCGCGCTGCTTGCCGCCTGCTCCGATCCCGCGGGGATCACGGGCGAGCGCTTCGAGCTGGAACGGGCCCGCCATCTCTGGGAAGACCGGGCGGTGGCAGACTACGACATGACCGTGTGGCTGACCGGCGCCTGGGTGACCGGCGGAGCAGAAATCCAGGTGCGCGGCGGCGTGCCCGTCTCCGTGCAGCCCGTAAGCGAGGGCAACCGGCTGCCGCCCGAGGCGTTCCGGGACTACGACACCGTCGAGGAATTGTTCGGCGTTCTGCGGCACGCCGTGGACGAGGGCGCAGACCGCATCGACGCGGAGTTCGACGCGCGCTACGGGGTGCCCGTGGACGTGTACGTGGACTATCGCGAAACCTGGGCGGACGACGAGCACGGCTTCACCGTCGAAGCGTTCGAGAGCCGGTAGATCATACCAGCTCCTGAAAAAGAATGATCGTACAGAGGAACAGAGTCAGACAGAGAAAAGCGAACTGAGATATCATCCCGGTTCCTCTGTCTGACTCTGTTCCTCTGTACCCATCATGGTGTTGTTTTGCCGGATCCGGTATCAAGCTCCGGCAACGATTTTTCTCACCCAGAGGCCGCAGAGGCCACAGAGGGATGCGTCCTCTGTGGCCTCTGGGTGAGAATCTTTTTGGGTGGACGCCGGATCAGAGCGTGTGAAAGCGCTCCTTGATGCGGTTCACCAGGTCGATGTAGCCGGGGCGCGAGCGGATGTCGGGGCGCCAGGCCAGGCCGCAGTCGATCAGGTCGATGGTCTCGATGATGCGCGCGCCGGGAATCACGTTCCCCGCCGCGTCGCGCTCGCGGCCCATCAGCCAGATGGTGTCGGACACCGCCACCGCCGCCGAGACGTCGTGCGTCACCACGATGATGGTGTTGTGCTCGTGCGTCTGGCTTACCTCCATGATCAGCTTCTGCACGTTCTCCTGCTGGATGACGTCGAGCCCGCTGAACGGCTCGTCCATCACCAGGTACAGCTCGGAGCACAGCAGCTGCTGCGCGATGGCCACGCGCTGCCGCTGGCCGCCGGAAAGCTGCATGGGAAACTTGTCGGCGTGCGCCGCCAGCCCGAAGCGCTCCAGGTACTTCATGGACGCCTCGCGCGCCTGGGCATCGTTCATCCCCGCCTGCCGCGCGGCGATCACCAGGTTGCCCAGCACCGAGCGGTGCTCGAAGAGCACGTAGTTCTGCGACACCACGCCCACCAGCCCCGGCGCCGCCGGCAGCGCCCGGTCGCCGATCCGTACCGTGCCCTTGTCGGGCTTCAGCAGCCCGGCCAGCACGTGGAACAGCGTGGTCTTGCCCACGCCCGACGGGCCCAGCAGCCCCACGACCTGCCCCTGGCTCATCCCCGGGCGAACCAGGTCGTGCACCTGCGCCGTCATGTCGCGCAGCACCGGCACGCCCCCGCGCGTCACGCTGATGTCCTGCAGGTCCAGCAGCACCCCGCCGCGCGAATACTCCATCACGTCGCTCATGGCCCCTACCTCCGCACGGTGGTGAGCGCCGCGTGCGGCACCACCGTGGCCTTGAGCCACGCCAGGAACGCGTCCTGAAAGAAGCCCGCGATCAGGAAGACGATCTGAACCGCGATGATGGCGGCCAGGTTGAAGTGCTTGTTCTGGTCCATCAGCAGGGCGCCGATGCCGCCTTCGCTGCGGCTGATCCCCTCCACCATCGTCAGCATCATCCACCCGATGGCCGCGTTCTGCCGCAGCACGTCCAGCGTGGCCCCCATCTGCCCCAGCACGATCACCTCCCACACCACCCGCCACTCGCCCATCCGCAGCGTGCGCGCGTGGTCCAGCTTCTCGCGCGGCACGCTCGCGACCACGTCCACCATCGACGTAAGGAAGAAGGCGCTGATGCCGAACACCAGCAGCGACACCTTCAGCGGCCGCCCGCCCCCCACCATCATCGTAAAGATGAAGGTAAGGCCCACCAGGCTCAGGAACCGCGCCCGGGTGAGCGCCATGATGAACGGCCGGATCCCCGCCACCACCGTCAGGTAAGCCAGCCCCAGGGAGAGAATCGTCGCGATCAGCAGCGACTGGGCGAACAGCCCCAGGCTGGTGGCCAGCTCGGCGATGAGCCCCTGCGTGGAGATCATCTCGCTCATGGCCTGGATCACCCGGCCGGGCTTGGGAAAGAACGCCGGCGCCACCATCCAAGCCAGCAGGATGATCACCGTCCACATGCCGGCGAGCATCAAATACGCGCTGCGCGGGACCCACTGGTTGGGGCGCAGCGCGGGACCGAGAGAAGCCATTTACGGGAGAGTCTGGGGGAAGTGCGAGAGTGCGAGAGTGCGAAAGTGCGAAAGTGCCTAGTACCGAGTGCCGAGTGCCGGTTGGGCAGCACTTGGCACTGGGCACTAGGCACTAGGCACTTCTATCTCAGCTGCCGATGACGATCTCCACGCGGCGGTTCGCGGCGCGGCCGGTGTCGGTGCGGTTGCTCTCCACCGGCTGCGTGCTGCCGTGCGCGAACACCCGCACGCGCCCCGGCGGGAAGGTGGACGCCGAACGGCGCTCCAGCCACTGCTTCACCGCGATGGCGCGGTCCTCGGACAGCTGCTGGTTGGCCGCCGGGTCACCCACGTTGTCGGTGTGGCCGTGCACCTCGACCGCCAGCGAGTTGATGGACAGCTCGTCGAACAGCTGCTGCAGCTGCTGCTCGGTCTGCGGCGTGATCTGGGCCGAGCCCGTGCCGAAGGTGAGCTGCACGTTGCGGCGGCCCACCACCCGCGTCACGCGGCTGTTGGAGTCGCTGAACGTCTGCGTCTCGGCCCGGCCGCCCGTGGTCCCCGTGGCGCCCGCCCGCGAGGCCACGGCGCGCAGGTAGCTCACGTCCACGATGCTGTCGTACGCGGGGACGCTGGGCACCAGGTCAGGGTACTGCTGCGTGACGATCTTGCCGAACACCGTGTAGGTGGCGCGAAAGCGGCTGGTCTCGGGCGAGGTGCCCTGCGCCAGGCCAAAGAGCAGCAGGTTGTCGGCCAGGTTGTTGGCCTTGCTGCCGCCCAGCTCCACGGGAATCCCCTGCTTGTCGGGCTCCGTGACGCCGCGGTAGTACTTGGCCCAGTACTCGGCGTCGGCGCCCTTCTCCTGGTAGATCTCCTGGCTGATCTCGGCCGCGCGGGCCAGCGCCTGCGGGTGCGCCAGCACCTGGTCGCCGCCCTGCGTAAACGCCGTCAGCAGCTTTTCCACCGTCTCGCGGTTCTGCTGGTTCCACTTGCGGATGCCGATGAGCACGTGCGGCATCTGCGAGCTGTACTCCTTGGTGCTGACGACGGAGACCAGCCCGCCCCGCTCGCGCGCCGCCGTCACGTCCGCCGGCGTCCAGGTGACGATGCCGTCGATGCACACGCGCTTGGTCTCACCCGTGCGGCGGCCTTCCTCGACCACCGGGCGCTCCTCGCAGTAGCCCGACACGTACTTTTCGGCCGCGTCCACGTAGCTGCTGGTGTTCACCCAGTTGACCGCGTTGGGGTCGTAGGTGCGCTCGTCGGGGTTGTTGGCGATGCCGTTGTCGCCCATGAAGCGCTGGGCGATGTTCCAGTCGCCGTCGCGCAGCACGCCCGCCACCAGCGCGCCCCGCATGCTCTGCGGGTTGTCGCGCCACTTCTGCGGCCCCATCAGCTTGTCCTCGCCGCGGCTGTAGCCGCAGCTGCCCACGATCTCGGCGCGGTACTCCGCCCCGAAGCTCTCGGTGAGCTGCGCGTTGAGCGCGGCCAGGAACGCGCCCGCGCCGTCGCCCATGATGCCGATGAAGTGAATGCCGTCGCGCGGCTGCGCCTGGCCGCTGTGCAGCCCCTGCGCAAGGCGCGTCAGCTGCGCCATCAGCTGGCTGTTGTCGTCCTGCCGGGTGATGTTGACCTTGATCCCCTGCTTCTCCATCAGCGAGCCCTTCGTCGTCACCGGGCCGCCGTTGGCGTACAGGCACCCCATCTGGCTGTTCCACGCCCAGAAGTTGATGCGCACCTCCGGCGCGCCGGGGAGCGCGGCGGGCTCGTCCGTGGGCAGGCCGGCGAAGGCCGCGTCGCTCTGGCTCTTTTCGGTGGCGGCGTCCAGCCCCTCCACCTTGTCGGGGACGAACGACTTGAGGATGCCGCGGCCGTAGCCGTTCTGCGCCGCGAAGCGCAGCCCCAGGCCCACGAGCAGGATGACGACCAGCCCGCCCAGAACGCGGACGGTCTTTTGACCGGTCGAAGTCAATCGCATGGATGGATCGCGAAGTGAGGGTCAGTGCTGCCGGCCGCGCGTGCGCGCGGCCGGTGGTGCGGACGCGTGGGTCGGCGCTATTGCTTGCGCACCTTGGTGCGCCAGCGGTCTTCGGGGGTGGCGCCCATCGGCGTTCCACCCGCGATGCCCGTGCTGAAGCCGGCCAGCGGGTCGCCCGCGCCCAGCGGGCGGGCGGGGGCCGGCGCCTCGGCGGCCTCGGCGGCGGTCACCTTCTTTTCGGCCTCGGCCAGCTGGGCCAGGCCGTCCTGGCGGAAGGCCATCTGGTTCAGGTCCACCGCGTGGTCGAAGTCGGTCAGGTCGATCAGGGTCTGCAGCTCGCCAAGGCGCTTCTCGTAGTCGTCGCGAATGCGGGCGGCGGCCATGTCGCGCACCTCCAGCAGGTCGCTGTCGCCAAAGATCCCCTGCGCCGCCGTCGTCGCCGCCGCCACCGACTTGGTGATGGTGTGCTTGTCGGCCAGCTGGTTGGCCTCGTCCTCGGCGGTCTGGATGTGGTAGTTGGCCCGCTTGAGCACGCGCTGCAGAAGGCCCTCGATGTTCTCCATCTGGCCCTTCATCGAGTTGTACTCCTCGATGTCGCGCGAGCGGCGCGCCGCGATCTCGGCGTGCGCGTTCAGCCCGTCGTCATCGCCCGTCCCCTTGGCGGCCGCGGCCAGCTTGAGCGCCTGCTGACGCTCCTTCTCGCTCTTGGCGATCTTGGCCTCCAGCATGCGCCGCACGCCCACCAGCCGCCCCAGGCGGTCCTGGATGATGGCGCGGCGCTCCTTCATCTGCTTGACGAAGGCGTGCAGGATGGCGACCGGGTCCAGCTCCACGAAGTTGCCGGTGACCCAGCGCGAGATCATCTGCAGGCCGTAGAACAGCAGGGTGCGGGGGCGGTCCCACACGAACACCACGCAGTAGGCCAGCGCCAGCGCGCCCAGCAGGAAGCTGAGGTACAGCGTGTTCTCGGCCAGCTGGATGAGCGTCGGCAGCGCCTGGATGAAGCCCCAGCCCAGCACGGCGCCCAGGCCCGCCAGGATGCCCATGCCCACCTTGCCCTCGGGGCGCTTCCAGAAGGAGCGCCGGCCGGACGGCTGGGTGCTGCCGGGGGAAAGCTCGCTCATGTGCCGTTACCGCGGGTTGGGGGTGATGAACGGGGCAATGCGCGCGCGCTCGGACGCCAGCTCGGCCTCTACCACGGCGTACGAGGCGGCGAACCGCGCGGCGTTGGTGTCGATGGCGGTGCGCGCCTCGGCGATGGACTTTTCCAGCTCGGCGCGGGTGGCCTCCAGCTGCCGGATCTCTTCGGCCTTCTTGATGATCTCGGCCTTGGCGGCGTCGATGCGCTTTTGCGTGGCGCCGATGGTGTGGTCCGTCTCGTCCTGCACGGCCTTGTCGAACGCCTTGCGCTCGCCGGCCAGGATGCCCAGCCGGTCCTCGATGGCCTCGGCCACCTGCTGCGGCGTCACGCCGTGGCTGGCCTGCGCGGCCGAAAGCGCCAGCTGCGCCCGCTGGTTGGGGTCGGCGATGGCGGACAGCGCCGAGTACAGCGCCTGGAACTGCGTGTACGCGGTCTTCTTGCTGGCCTGCACCGACGCGTGCAGCTGCTGCACGAACTCCGGGTCCACGCCCGCCGCCTCCATGGCGGCGGCCGACGGCGCGGCGACGGGGGCAGCCGCCATGGCCGGGGCGGAGGGCGCGGCCCCGGACGGGCGCGGCGGGGCGCGGCGCGGGTCGTCGGCGGGGGCCTCGACCTCGTTGCCGTCCTCGTCCAGCTCCACGAAGGTCCCCAGGGCGTCTCGCCCCACGTCCTTGAGCTTGTCGAAAAGGTCCTTCATCGGTGTCTTGCCGCGGCCTGGGCCGCTTGACGGGGGTGGGGGATCGGGCCGGGTGAACCGTCCGGAGCCCCGCGGGAACGCGATGCGGGCGGTTGCCGCAAGCGGTGCGTTCGGTACGGGTTACGCCGGCCGGGAGTTTCGTTCTGCTGGAATCCGGGCGTCGGGCGGAGGACCGGCTGCGGAATGCGGTATCGCGAGGAGGTCCCCGGAAAGGAACGGGCGCGAGGGCCCGCCCCGGCGCAACGCGGCGCCCCGCTCCTCCACCGGCCCGCGGGGCGGGTGGCCGGAGCGGTAAGTTTGCGGACCGCTGGATTTTATATGACCGCCGCCGCCGGGGCAAGCCTTTCCGCCCCAAAAGGGCGGGATTCCGGATTCGGCGGAACGGAGGGCGGGGCGGGAAATCGGCGGATGGATGGGAGCGGTTCGAACGGCTGCCGGCGCGTCGGCGGGGCGCCCCCTCCGGGCTCGCATTACTCGCCCACCTCCCCCAAAACTGCTGGGGGAGGTTGGGTGGGGGCTGTCCGCGGAGCGGTTCAGAAGATTGGGCGCGGGATGGTGGGTGCCCCCCTCCCCAGCCCTCCCCCGCAAACTGCGCGGGGAGGGTGACGCGACCCACAGGATTTCCGGAGCGGGATCGAATTCTCCCCTCTCCCGAGGAACGAGGGGAGAGGGGGCCCCCGGTCGGCGCAGTCAGGCCTTCGTCGCCGAGCCGCGATCCATCTGCCACACCACCCTCCCCCAGCAGTTTTGGGGGAGGTGGCGAGCCTAAGCGAGCCGGCGGGGGCGCCCGCCGCTCGCGCCCAACCCCGCCGCAGCGCGATCGGATTCTCCCCTCTCCGCGAGGAACGAGCGGGGAGGGGCCGGAGGAGGGCCCCCCACCGGCGCCAGATCGATGCCCTGTCGTCGAGCCTCCATCCCCTGCCCTACCCCAACCTCCCCCAGCAGTTTTGGGGGAGGTGGCGAGCCTAAGCGAGCCGGAGGGGGCGCCCGCCGCTCGCGCAGAGCTCAGCCACCGCGGGATCGACGTCTCCTCTCCCCTCATGCAGTTTATGGGGGAGAGGCCGGGAGAGGGGGGCGCCCGCCCCTCGCGCCGAAGCCCAGCCACCGCGGGATCGAATTCTCCCCTCTCCGTGAGGAACGAACGGGGAGGGGCCGGGGGAGGGGCACCCCGGCCGGCGCAGTTCGATGCCCTTCGTCGAGCCGCGATCCCTCGCCCCCCGCCGTTCTCGCCATCCTCCCCGCCCGCGGCTACATTGTCCCCCGGACCACCCCCGCGGCACCCTCGCCCGACATCAGGCACTTCCCTTCATCCCGCGTTGCCATCATGACGCAGACCGCGCAGCCGCTGGCGGACCGGCAGCACGACGTCGAAACGCCCGAGCACGTGGCCATCGGCTACCAGCTGGCGGACCTGGGCTCGCGCTTTACGGCGCTGCTGCTGGACTGGGCGCTCATCATGACGGGCCAGCTGGGGATCTGGCTGGGGCTGTACGCGCTGGCCAGCATCACCGGGCTCCGCAACGCCGTCACGGGGGTGGGGCTGGGCATCACCATCCTCATCAGCTTCGTGCTGACGTGGGGCTACTTCGTCTTCTACGAGGGGCTGCGCGACGGGCAGACGCCGGGGAAGCGGTACATGGGGATCCGGGTGGTGCACGACGGCGGCTACCCCGTCACCGTCCGCGGCGCGGCGGTGCGCAACCTGATGCGCGTCATCGACATCCAGCCCGCCCCGTCCTTTGCCCTGGGCGGCCTGGCGATGATGCTGCATCCGCAGACCAAGCGCCTGGGCGACCTGGCCGCCGGCACCGTCGTCGTCCGCGACCGTACGGGCCAGGCGATCCCCGAAGAGTCCAAGGCGCCCGCCGCCCTGGCGCTGGGCCGCCCCCGCCTGGGCGACGAGGAGTTCGCCGCGCTGGAGATGTACGTCGCCCGCCGCGCCGCGCTGGACGGCGCCGTGCGGGCGGAGCTGTCGCGCAAGCTGATGGCCCGCGTGGAGCGCCACTTCGAGGAAGACGCGCGGCGCTGGCAGAGCAGCCCCGACGCCTACCTGTCGCTGGTGCACGACGAAGAGATGGCGCGGCGGCAGGCGGCCGGCGGCGGCGGGCGCGCGGGAACGGCGCAGGCCACGGCGCTGGTGCGGCGGCAGCGGCGCGAGTGGGACGAGTACCAGGCGCTGCTGGACGAGGCCCGCACCCGCGGGCTGGACCAGCTGGGCGAGGCCAAGGTGTCGCGCTTCGCCACGCTGTACCGCGAGATGGCGGCGGACCTGGCGCGGGCGCGCACGTACGGCGCCTCGCCGGAGCTGCTGTACACCATGGAGCGGCTGGTGGGCTTTGGCCACAACCTGCTGTACCGGACGCCCACCCGCTCGTGGCGCCGCTTTCGCGCGTTCGTGGGCGGCGGGTTCGCGGCGCTGGTGCGGCGGCGGTGGAAGCCCATCCTGGCCGCCAGCATCCTCTTCTACCTCCCGGCGCTGCTCACCTTTGCGGCGGTGCGGCGCGACCCGGCGCTCACGGCGCAGCTGCTGGGGGCGGGGATGATCTCGCGGGTGGAAGAGGCCGCTGAAAAGGAGCGCAGGGGCGAGGGATACGCGGAGGTGCCGGAGGTGTTCATGCCGGCGATGGCGACCGGCCTGATCCGCAACAACGTGCAGGTCACCTTTCTGGCCTTTGCCGGCGGCATCCTGGCGGGGCTGGGGACGGTTTGGATCGTGGTGATGAACGGGGTAATGCTGGGCTCCGTGGCCGCCGCCTTCGCCAACCAGGGGCAGAGCCTGCACCTGTGGACCTTCGTGCTTCCCCACGGCGTCATCGAGCTCACCGCCATCTGCATCGCCGGCGGCGCGGGGCTGTGGATGGGAAGCGCGTTCCTGCTCCCCGGCCGGCGGACGCGAAGCGAGGTGCTGGTGACGCGGGGGCGCGAGGCGGTGTCGCTCATCGGCGGCACGGCCATCATGCTGGTGATCGCCGGCACCATCGAGGGCTTCATCTCGCCGTCGCAGCTGCCGCGCGAGGCCAAGCTGGGGTGCGCGGCGGTGTTCGCGATGGCGATGGTGGCCTACTTCGTGTTCGCGGGGCGCGGGGTGGAAGACCGCGAGGCCGCGGAGCACGCCGGCGACCGCTGACCCCGCGCGCCGGAGGCGCAGGCGTTGTATGTTGTGCGCCGTTCCCGCTGGATTTGAAAACGGATCGATCCCCCGAACACCATGCGCGTGCTGAAGCATCTGTTCGAAAACAACCGCGCCTGGTCGCGCCGCATGACCGAGGCCGACCCGGAGTTCTTTACCCGCCTGATGGAGCAGCAGGCGCCGGCCCACCTGTGGATCGGCTGCTCCGACAGCCGCGTCCCCGCCAACGAGATCGTGGGCCTGGCGCCGGGCGAGCTGTTCGTGCACCGCAACGTGGCCAACGTGGTGGTGCACACCGACCTCAACTGCCTCTCCGTGCTGCAGTTCGCGGTGGACGTGCTGCGGGTGCGCGACGTGATGGTGGTGGGGCACTACGGGTGCGGCGGCGTGCGGGCCGCGCTCGAGGGCACCAAGGTGGGGCTGGCCGACAACTGGCTGCGCCACGTGCAGGACGTGCGCGACAAGCACGCGCAGCAGCTGATGGAGATCGACGACGCCTCCATGCGGCTGGACCGCCTGTGCGAGCTGAACGTCATCGAGCAGGTGAACAACGTCTGCCAGACCACGGTGGTGCAGGACGCGTGGGCGCGCGGGCAGGAGCTGGCGATTCACGGGTGGATCTACCGCCTGCAGGACGGCCTGCTGCACGACCTGCGCATGTGCGTCACCTGCGCGGACGACCTGGCGGCGGACTACGCCTCCGCGCTCCACAAGCTGGTGCTGGAGGGCGCGGTCTGACGGTGCCGCCGAACCGCTCGCCGCAATGGATGTCCTGAGGGGGTGGTGCTGAACCTCGCCCCGAGAATGACTTCCTGAGGGAGGCGCCGCTCCTCAATCTGCGGGTACGGAAAAGCCATGGCGCCGACCGAAGGACCTCGCCAGCAGAACGACGGGGCGGGTCCCGTGCCCTGATCTGGCCCCTGCGCCACCGAAACGAGGTCCTTCGGTCGCGCGCGGGCGGTTGTGTGGCTTCTGATTCTCCGTGGTGCGCTCCCTCAGGAAGTCACCGCTTCGTTGTGAGTTCAAGGGCTTAGCGACACCCTCTGTGAGCGTGTTTAAGAATCCGACGCTGCGCATCCAGGCAGATCCACCAGCGCTGTCATTCCGAGGCCCGGCCACGCCGTAGCCTGCTTTCACACCAGAGGTTGCAGGGCCGAGGAATCTACTTTCGGATTGCTGGAGGGCAGACGCGGTAGCCGTGCCTGCTTCGCGGCTATGACACGGGCGGACAGGGCCAGTGCCGGAGCGGTACAGCGGGGCACCAGCAGCAGACAGTAGATTTCTCAGTCGGCGCGCAGGATTTCGGGCGAGCCGATCGTGCGGTGTGGCGCCTCCTTCGAAATGACATGCGGGCGCGAGCGCAGGGATTCTTAAACACACTCTGAGGGAGGCGCCGCTCCGCAAAGTCAGGCGCTTGCGTCAGGACTCGGAAGTTTGAACACCCTCTCAGGAAGTCACGGCTTCTTTTGCCTGCCTGAGAGGTTCAGGCGACGGGCCACGTGGAGGACGCGGAGAAACGATGGAGGCCGGGCACGCACCCTTGCCCGCTTCGCTATCTTCTCCGGGTCCTCTCTTTTCGTCCCGGACGGAGGGAGAGATTTCCGGCGCCGCGGTGGGCTTTCTGCATCGTCCCCCCGCCGCACCCTGACCGACGGAGCGAGAGCATGGAATTCACGGGAATCCACCACCTGACCGCCGTATCGTCCAGGATCAGCGAGAACTACCGGTTCTACACGCAGGTGATGGGGATGCGGCTGGTAAAGCGCAGCGTGAACCAGGACGACGTGAGCGCCTACCACCTGTTCTACGCCGACGCGGTGGGCTCGCCGGGCACCGACCTCACCTTCTTCGACTGGAAGGTGCCGCCGGAGAAGCGCGGCACGCACAGCATCATCCGCACGACGCTTCGGGTGAACGGGCAGGCGGCGCTGGAGTGGTGGAACGAGCACCTGCGCGGCGCCGGCGTGGCCACCGAGGGGATCCACGAGCTGGACGGCCGGCTTACGCTGCGCTTCGAGGACCCCGAGGGGCAGCGGCTGGCGCTGGTGGACGACGGCGGCGCGGGCGACCCGCCCACCCCGTGGGACCGCAGCCCCGTTCCGCCCGAGCACCAGGTGCGCGGCCTGGGCCCCATCGTCATGAGCGTTCCCGAGCTGCGGATGACGGACATGGTGCTCACGGGGGTGACCAACATGCGCCCCGTGCGCCGGTACGCCGACCCCGACAACCCGCGCAACACCGTGCACGTGTACGAGATGGGCGCGGGCGGACCGCACGCCGAGCTGCACGTGGCGGTGCAGCCGGAGCTGCCGGTGGTGCGCCCCGGGGCCGGCGGCGTGCACCACGTGGCCTTTCGCACCCCGGACGAGGAGCAGTACCACGCCTGGGGGCGGCGGCTGAACGAGCTGGGCGTGCGCAACAGCGGCGAGGTGGACCGCTACTACTTCCGCAGCCTGTACTTTCGCGAGCCCAACGGCGTCCTGTTCGAGATCGCCACCGACGGCCCCGGCTTCGCGGTGGACGAGGACGCCGCCACGCTGGGCGAGTCCGTAGTGCTGCCCCCCTTCCTGGAGCCCCGCCGCGCCGCCATCGTCGCCGGCCTCAAGCCGATCGACTGACTTCCCCAAATACGGAAAAACAACAGATCAGGGTACAGAGGAACAGAGTCAGACAGAGGTCCATCTTCTCTGTCTGACTCTGTTCCTCTGTACCCTTGTTCTTTTGCTGGAACGTCAGGCCTGCTCGACGCGGTTGCGGCCGTTGGTCTTGGCCTGGTACAGCGCGCGGTCCGCGGCGCGGATCAGGTCGGGAATGGTCTCGGCGTCGTCGGGAAAGCAGGCCACGCCAAAGCTGGCCGTCAGCGTGCGCGGCACCTCGGCGTTGGGCGGCAGCGACTCCACCAGCATCCGCAGCCGCTCCGCCAGCCGCAGCCCCTCGTCCTTGGGCGTCTCGGGAAAGATCAGCGCGAACTCCTCGCCGCCGTGGCGGCAGGCGCTGTCCGTTGTCCGGAAGGTGTGGCGCACCGCGCGGCCAATGCGCTGCAGCGCGTGGTCGCCCACCTCGTGCCCGAAGTCGTCGTTGATGCGCTTGAAGTGGTCGATGTCCAGCAGCACCAGCGACAGCGGCCGCTTGTAGCGCTTGCCGCGCGCCACCTCCACCGCCAGGATCTCGTCGAAGCCGCGCCGGTTGTGGCACCCCGTCAGCGGGTCGATGGTGGCCTGCGCGCGCAGCCGGTCCAGCAGCTCCGCGTTGCGCAGCGCGATGGCCGACGAGTCCGCCAGCGCCCGCAGCAGCGCCAGGTCGTGCGCCTCGTACGGGGCCTCCGTCATCCGCCGGCCCAGGATCAGCAGCCCCGCGTCGCCCTCGCCAAAGTCCAGCGGCGCCACCACCGCCACCTCGGCCGGCACGTGGTCGCGGATCTCGGCGTCCTCCGGCGGAATGACCGGCGGCTGGCCGGGGGCCGCGATGGCCCGCACCACCCGCGAGGGGATGGCGTACGCCACCGACTCGCCGCGCAGCGAGCGCACCGCCCGGCAGGTGTACTGCTCGCCGTCGGTGTGGTACAGCGCCGCCCACCAGGCAAAGAACACCTCGCCCACCGAGTCCAGCACCAGCCGCTCCGTCTCTTCCGCGCCGCGGACCACCGCCAGCGTGCGCGCCACCTGCTGCAGCGCCCCCAGGTGAAAGCGCAGCTGGTCCAGCTCCAGCGCCTGCCCCGCGCGCTGCGCGTGCAGGCTCCACACCCGCGCCACCTGCTGCACCAGCGCGTCGCGCGACTCCTGCGGCCACGACTGCACCGTTCCGCCGCACAGCAGCTCCCCCTCGCCCCCGGGCGCGCCAAAGCGCGCCACGGACGCCAGCCCCTCGCGCGGGTCGCCCACGCCCAGGGGCACCGGGCGGGTGGGCACCTCCAGCCGCACCGCGTCGCCGGTCAGCATGCGCACCGCCTCCACGCACCCCTGCGCCGCCTGCTCGGGCGTGCCCAGCAGGGGAACGGACGCAAACGCCAGCGTCACCGTCGCGGGGTCGGGAGCGTGCCCCTCGCGGGGCGGGCGCGGGTGCGCCGGCGCTGCCATCGATGTGTGCATGGAGGAGGAGCGAAGGGTCCGGAACCCGGGGGGCGCCCGGCAGGATGTGGCCGACTGCTACGAGAAACGGTTGCAATATAGCATGGAGTGCTCCGCTACAGACAGACCCGCAGGGCGAGAACGGGGCCGCGCCGCGCGGATTCGGCCACTCCGGCACCCATTTATCCGCAAACTCCGCCGTTTCCCGCACTTGCATCCGCGCTCCACCGCCCCGCCGCCCCCCGCGCGGGCCGAGCGGTGCTCGGACGCACCGGCGGGGAACGCATGATGTCGTGCAGAATGCGCCGGCTCAGTCGCCGAAGCTCACCCCCAGCTGGCGGGCCGTCATCACCAGCTCCGAATCGGGCGCCACGCGCTTGATGTCGTGCACCGCGTCGCCCAGGGGCACGGCGCGGATGCGGTTCCCCTGCAGCGCCACCATCGTCCCCAGGCTCCCTTCGCGGATGCAGCGCACCGCCGCCGCGCCAAAGCGCAGGGCCAGGTTGCGGTCGTAGGCAATGGGCTCGCCGCCGCGCTGGATGTGGCCCAGCACCAGCGTGCGCGTTTCCTTTCCCGTCGCCGCGGCGATCTGGTCGCCCAGCTGGTCGGCCACGCCCCGGTAGCGCCCCGTGGCGTCCGCGTACGACTCGCCCTCCACCGACACCGCGCCCTCGGCCACCACGATGATGCTGAAGCGGCGCCGCTGCGCGTCGCGCTCGCGCACCTTTTCGGCGATGCGGTTCACGTCGTAGGGGATCTCGGGGATCAGGATGACGTCGGCGCCGCCGGCCAGCCCCGACTCCAGCGCGATCCACCCCGTGTGGCGCCCCATCAGCTGCACGATCATCACGCGCTGGTGCGCCTCGGCCGTGCTGTGCAGCCGGCCGATGGCGTCGGTGGCCACCTCCACCGCCGTCTGAAAGCCGAAGGTGACGTCGGTGGCGCTCAGGTCGTTGTCGATGGTCTTGGGCACGCCGATCACCGGCAGCCCCTTCTGGTACAGCGCGTGGGCAATGTTCAGCGACCCGTCGCCGCCGATGGCGATCAGCGCGTCGATCTCCTGCTCGCGGAACTTCTGGATGATCTCGCCGGAGCGGTCCACCGTGCCCCAGGTGCCGTCCGGCTGCCGCACCTCGAGCCCGAACGGGTTGCCGCGCGTGGTGGTGCCCAGGATGGTGCCGCCCAGGTGGGTAATGCCGCGCACCGCCTGCGCCGTCAGCGGGAACACCCCCGCCTCGCCGTCCACCTCGCCCTCCAGCAGCCCCATGTAGCCGCGGCGAATCCCCAGCACCTCCCACCCCTCGTTGAGCGCCGACAGGGTGGCGGCGCGGATGACGGCGTTGAGTCCCGGGGCGTCTCCGCCGCCGGTGTTGATGGCGATGCGGCGGACCCGCGGCTGGCTGCGTTCGGTCATCGTCCCCTGGGGCTGCGTGAGTGCTCCGTCATAGCGCCGGAGCGCCAAAGATACCGCCGCCCCCCGGGCCTGCAAGCAGGGCGCCGCGGGTTGACGCGACCGCCCGGCGTGGGTATGGTCCGGGGCTGCGCGGCGCCACGCCGCGGGCGATTCAAAAACCGAGGAGTGCCGTGATGGTAGCCGAAGCCGACGTGAAGAAGGCCCTGCGCAAGGTCAAGGACCCGGAGCTGAACCTGGACCTGGTGGTGCTGGGGCTGATCTACGATATCCGGATCGATGGCGGAAAGGTGGAGGTATCGATGTCGCTCACCTCGCCCATGTGCCCCGTGGCGGGCGAGCTGCTGAACCAGGCGCGCGAAGCCGTGGAGTCCGTTCCCGGCGTGGAGCACGCCGAGGTGGAGCTCACGTTCTCACCCCCCTGGAGCGCCGACCGCATCAACCCCACCATCCGCGCCGCGCTGGGCCTGTAGGGAAGAGCTTCACGGTTCAAGTACCCAGGTTCAAGGACCGCCCGGCTGGACTTGAACTTGGCACTTGGCACTGGGCACTTGATCCTGAAAAAGGGAGCCGCCCCTGCCGGGACGGCTCCCTTCCTGTATCCGATCGATCGGGACGGCTTACTGGACCGTGATCGAGCCGGTCATTCCCATCATCGAGTGCGGGACGCACACGTAGTTGTAGGTGCCGGGGGCCATGTCGACCTTGAGCTCGAAGCTCTGGCCGGCCTGCGTGTACATGGGGCTGTCGGCGGGGGGCGTAAAGCCGCCCGGGTTGCCCTGCGCCATGGTGAACGACACGTTGTGCACCGCCTGGCCGTCGGCCATCACCCACTTGATCACGTCGCCCTTCTTGACCGTGAGCGTCTTGGGCTGGAACTCGCCCGAAGCGCCGCCCTGCGTGGTGACCATGCGCACCTCGTGCACCTGGCCGCCCGCGTCGGGCGTAACCGGGGCGCCCGCCGCGGGCGCGGCCGGCGTGGCCGACGGGGTGGTGGTCACGGTGGGGGTGCCCGACGCCGCGGTGTTTTCCGTGGTGGTGGCAGCCTGCTCGGTCTCGTCCCCGCCGCCGCAGGCGGCCGCGAGCGCCAGAAGGCCCAGAATGGGCAGCTTGCGAATGGACATCTTCAATCCGTCTCCATGAGTTGGTGATCCTTTGCGCCGGCCCCTTCCGGGGCTCTGAGCACGCCGTGAATCTACCATTGCGTAACCCCCGCCACAATACACATTTCGCGCGTCCGGAGGTCGGAAAAGCGCTGATCCCGTACACGCAGGATGTGGTGAAATCCCCTACAGATGAAAAGCGTTTTGGGTACAGAGGAACAGAGGTACAGAGGAAAGGCGTTCCTCTGTATTCTCTGTTCCTCTGTACCCCTTGCCGTTCTTCCTGGCGGATACGCCGGAAACGACAAACGCCCGCTCCGATCACGAATGATCGAAGCGGGCGTTTGTGCAAAATAGGCCGGCGGCGCCGTACTCTCCCACCGGGTGGCCCCGGCAGTACCATCCGCGCAGCGGGTTTTCACTTCCGAGTTCGGGATGGGATCGGGTGGATCCCCCGCGCCATAGCCACCGGCCATAAAGGTCGGGTAAGGCTGGGTAGAAGAAGCTGGAGCTTCTGAAAAGGCTCCGGCCCTGTCGAAGAGCCCTGCATGTGTGCAGGCTCTTTGCTGTCTTTAGCAGCTCTGGTGGACCGGCAAATAGAACCGGTCAAGCCGCACGGGCCCTTAGTACGGCTCGGCTGTAGCGCTCACGCGCCCTGCACCTGCCGCCTATCAACGTGGTGGTCTCCCACGGCCCTTCAGGGGGATCTGGTCCCCGGGAAGATTCATCTCTGGAGGGGCTTCCCACTTAGATGCATTCAGCGGTTATCCCTTCCCGACGTAGCTACCCGGCACTGCCACTGGCGTGACAACCGGTACACCAGAGGTCGGTCCGTCCCGGTCCTCTCGTACTAAGGACGGCTTCCATCAATCTTCCAACGCCCACGACGGATACAGACCGAACTGTCTCACGACGTTCTGAACCCAGCTCGCGTACCGCTTTAACCGGCGAACAGCCGGACCCTTGGGACCTTCTCCAGCCCCAGGATGCGATGAGCCGACAT
>NZ_DASWNM010000137.1:0-67555 GCF_036399255.1 Longimicrobium sp. | reverse complement strand
CGTGCGGCGACGCCATCGAGGTCCCGCTCAGGGTGGCGGTGGCCGTGCTGCTGGTGTAGTAGGCGGAAACGATGTTCGTTCCCGGCGCAAACAGGTCCAGGCAGCTGCCGTAGTTAGACGTCGACGAGCGCGCGTCGGACGACGTGCTGTTACCCACCGTCAGTGCGTTGGCAACCCGCGCGGGCGAGTAGCCGCAGGCGTCGGCGTTGTTGTTGCCTGCCGCCACGGCGTACGTCACCCCCGCCGCGATGGAATTGGCGACGGCGTTGTCCAGGGAAGTGTTACCAACCCCGCCCAGCGACATGTTCGCCACGGCGGGCTTCACGTGGTTGGCCGTGACCCAGTCCACGCCCGCGATGACGGTGCTCCACGGTCCGTTTCCGCTGCAGTCCAGCACCCGCACCGAGACAAGGCTCGCGGACTTGGCCACGCCGTAGGTGCTTCCGCCCGCCGTCCCTGCCACGTGCGTGCCGTGGCCGTGGCAGTCCGACGCGTTGCCGCCGAACCCATCGTACCCGGCGGCGGCGCGCCCCCCGAAGTCCACGTGGTCGTACCGGATGCCCGTGTCCAGCACGTAGATGCGGACGCCGGAGCCCGTGGCGGTGTAGGTGTAGCTCCCGCTCAGCGGCAGGTCGGGCTGGTCGATCCGGTCCAGCCCCCATGGCGGGCTGGTCTGCGTGGCGCCCGCGGTGGCAATCCCGTCCTGCTCCACGTACGCAACGTTCGGGTTGCGCCGCAGGGCCTCCACGGCCGGTGCAGGAAGGGTGGCCGCAAATCCGCGGAGCGCGTGCTGGTAGGTGTGGTGCAGCGTGCCGCCGTGCGACGCGGCCAGCCGCGCCGCCAGTCCCGGCGCGTCGCGCGTATCGTCGTGGAACACGACGATGTAGCGGTCGCGGATGCCCTGGCCGGGCGCGGCGGCCAGCAAGGGGGCGGCCGCGCCGGGGGCGGCGCTCGCCGTGTCCGGAATAGTGGGCGCGTCGGCGCAGCCCGCCGCGACGGCTCCCGTGGCGACCAGTGCCGCCAGGGTACGAAAGATGGGGATCCTCATGGTGCTCCTGTTCTCCCGGGTGAAAGAAACGGATGAGCTACCGACGGACCCAATCTTACGTTAAATGTCTGTTAATGCAATCCACAACACTGTACACCTGTGCGCTTTCTGGGCATCTGCATGGAATCGAAAAGGCGCGGAGCCGAAGCCCCACGCCTGCCCTCAGCACTGTACGCTGCACGGACGTGGCAGGCTGAAGTTGCCGCGATCGGGCTCATACCTCGGAGCCGTCCACTCCACGGGTCGCTCGCGGGAGACCGTCCACTGGATCGGCTGCTCCACCCACACCCGTACCGGCCGGCCGTTCAGCCGTGCCGGCCTGAAGCGCAGCACCTGGACCGCCGTGAGCGTCGGTTCGATGAACCTCGTGTTGGTCGCATGGGTCACGATTGGGTTGTGTGGCACTCCATGCTCGTCCACGAGGAACCGCACCTGCACCGTCCCCTCGGCGCCGATATCCCGAAGGGCGGGCGGATACTCTCTCGCCAGGGCACGCCCGAACACCTCCGAGTTGAGCGCCCGCGGCAGGACCTCGACCGCGCTCAACTCGTAGGCACCCATGCTGTCAGGCGACGCCGCAGGGGCGCGTTCCGCAGGCTTCGCCCACTCCACCGGCACCTCCATCCACACCCACACGGGAGCGCCTTCCCGCTGCGCCGGCTGAAAGCGCAGCATGCCGACGGCCACCAGGCTGGGCGCGTCGAAGCGAACGTCGGAAGACCGCACGACGTGCGCATACCGGGGCGCTCCCGAAGGATCCACCGCGAACCGCGCGACCACCTGCGCGGCGCCGGTGGACTGGAACTCCCGGGCGTACAGCGCCCGCAGCGCCGCCTCGAAGTCACGGAAGTTGAGCGGGAGCGGGCGAACGTCCGCCTCTTCCACCGCGTACACGTGGATGGAGTCCGGCAGCACCGGCGCCTGCGCGGCGGCCGGCGCGGCCTCCACGCGCCAGGTAATCGGCTGCTCCACCCGCACAGCCACCGGGCGCCCCTGCACCTGCGCCGGCGTGAACCGCAGCAGCGACACCGCCTGCACGGTCGGCACGCTGAAGCCGCTGTCCGGCGTGCTGAGCACGCGCACGTCCGACGGCTCGCCGGCCGGGCTCACCACGAACGCCACCTGCACCGTTCCGCCCACGCCGGACGCACGCAGGTGCGCGGGATACCCCCGCCCCAGCGCGGCCGTGAAGTCCGACACGTTCTGCGGACGCGGAAGCACCTCCACCTCGGTCAGGTCGTACACGCGGGTGGAGTCCGCGGTCAGCTGCTGCGCGGCGGACGGCGCGGCGGCGGCCAGCACCAGGAGAACGGCGAGAGATCGCATCATCGGTGATCCGTTCATCATGCGGAAAAAGGAGGGGCGGCGGCACCGCCCGGACCGTGCTGCGCGAGAGATTACGAGGGCAGGATCGATAAAGTGTCAGAAACGATGCGAGGCAGTTCCCGACGGGCCAGAATATATGCGGACGGGCAATAAAGAAAAAGGGCGCGGAGCCGAAGCTCCGCGCCCTTTCTTACCTGCGGTCCTGCCCGAGAAGCTTACGCCTGCTCGGCGCCCTCGTCGGAGGAGGGAGCCTCCTCGGCGGGAGCGGCTTCGGAGGCCGGGGCCTCCTCGGCGCTGGCCGTGGTCTCGGTGTCGGCGGCGTCCGCCGCCGGAGCGGCGGCCGGCGCCTCGGCCACGGGGGCCTCGCCTTCGACCACGTCGGTGACCTGGTCGTTCACCGACGTGTCCGTAGCCTCACCCTCGTCGGCCGCCCGGGGGGTGGCCAGCTGGATGAACTGCGGCTCGCCGCCCTCGAACTTGGGCACCCGCACCACTTCGCAGACGATGCGGTGGTTGGCCGCGTCGACCTCGGTGATGCGCATGTCCAGCACGTCGCCCTCGGCGAACACGTCCGCCGGGTTCTGCAGGCCGGTCACGCCGATCTGCGAAACGGGGACGAAGCCCTCGACGTCGTTGCCCAGGTCCACCGCCACGCCCTTGTCCTGCAGGCGGCTGATGGGACCGGCGATCTCCTGGCCCGCGTGGTACTGCTCGGCGATGTCGCCCCACGGGTCTTCCTGGGTCTGCTTGAGACCCAGCGAGATGCGCTTGTTCTCGGCGTCCACACCCAGGATCACCACGTCCACGTCGTCACCCTTCTTGACGACCTCGGACGGGTGCTGAATGCGCTTGGTCCAGCTCATGTCGGAGATGTGCACCAGGCCGTCGATGCCCGGCTCGATCTCGACGAAGGCACCGAAGCTGGTGAGGTTGCGGACCTTGCCGCTGAGGCGCGTGCCCACCGGGTACTTGGCCGGCAGCGCGTGCCACGGGTCCTCCTCGATCTGCTTCATGCCCAGCGAGATCTTTTCGCCCTCCGGATCCACCTTCAGGATCACGGCCTCGATCTCGTCACCCAGCGTGACGATCTTGGACGGGTGCCGGACGTTGCGCGTCCAGCTCATCTCGCTGATGTGCACCAGGCCCTCGACGCCCTTCTCCAGCTCCACGAAGGCGCCGTAGTTGGTGATCGAGACCACCCGGCCGCGCACGCGGGCGCCCACCGGGTACTTCTTCTCGACGTCCTTCCACGGGTACTCCTGCAGCTGCTTCAGGCCCAGCGACAGGCGCTCGCGCTCCCAGTCGATGTCCAGGACCTTGACCTCGAGCTCGTCACCGATGCCGACGACCTCGGAGGGATGGCCCACGCGGCCCCACGACATGTCGGTGATGTGCAGCAGGCCGTCCATGCCGCCCAGGTCGATGAACGCACCGAAGTCGGTGATGTTCTTGACCACGCCCACGCGCTGCTGCCCGACCTCGAGCTCCTTCTTCAGCTTGTCGCGCTTGATCTCGCGGTCGGCCTCGAGCAGCACCCGGCGGCTGACGACGATGTTGCGGCGGCGCTTGTTGAGCTTGATGATCTTGAAGTCGTACTGCTCGCCGATCAGGTCCTCGATGTTGGGAACCCGGCGCAGGGCGATCTGCGAACCCGGCAGGAACGCGTCCACGCCCATCAGGTCCACCGTCACGCCGCCCTTGATCTTGCGCGTAAGCGTGCCGGTGACGGCGTTGCCGCCCTCGTAGGCCACGCGGATCTGCTCCCACACGCGCAGGAAGTCGGCCTTCTTCTTGGACAGGACGACGACGCCGTCCTCGTCCTCCAGGTTCTCCAGGAAGACCTCGACCTCGTCGCCGATCTGCAGCGACTCGATGTCCTTGAACTCGTCGCGGGTAACCGCGCCCTCGCTCTTGAAGCCGAGGTCCAGGATCACCGCCTTGTCGGTGATGCGCAGCACGCGCGCCTTGACGATCTCGCCCTCTTCGATGTTGCTGAGGGTGGGCTCGTACATGGCCAGCAGCCCCTCGTACTCCTCGGACGTGTACTCGTCCTCGTCGTACAGGTCGGGGCGAATGCCCAGCGACCGGGCGCGGTCGGCGATCTGCTGGATGGTAAGCTCGCTTCCCCAGTTCTTGCTGGGCTGCTCGGCGACGGCGATGCCGCCGTCCTCGCGCGCGAACTGCTCTTCGGTAACGTCTGCCATGTGTGGGGCTGTCTCCTGTCACGCGGCCTCCGGGCAAAGAAGCGCCGGCGCCGGTTCGGGGTGAACGGACCATGGGCCAAAAGGCCGGGGAAAACAGAACAAGTTACGGAATTTCTTCACCCCGGTCAACCCCGCCGCGCTCCCTGGCCAGGGCCACGATGCGGTCCACCTGCTGCGCGAAGCTCAGGCCGGTGGTGTCGATGACCACGGCGTCTTCGGCCTGGCGCAAAGGCGCGGTTTCGCGGCCGCTGTCGATGGCGTCGCGCCCCTGCAGCAGCCCGGCCTCGGCGCGCACCTCCTCCAGCGGCGGATCGTCCATGCCGCGCTCCAGCAGCCGCCGGCGCGCGCGCTCCTCCGCGTCGGCGATCAGGTACGCCTTGAGCTCGGCGTCGGGAAACACCACGGTGCCGATGTCGCGCCCGTCGGCCACCAGGCCGCCGCGGGCGCCGGACTCGCGCAGGGCGTCCATCAGCCACTCGCGCACGGCGGGAACGGCGGCCATCTGGCTTACGTGCGCGTTCACCTGGTGCGAGCGGATCTCCACGCTCACGTCCTCGCCGCGAATGGTCATGGTGTAGCCGCGCTCGCCTGGCCTGCCGTGCACGTCCATGCGGTCCAGTTCGTCGTGCGTCAGCTCCGGCCACCCGTCGGGGTGGATGCCGTTGCGCAGCGCGGCCAGCGTGATGGCGCGGTAAAAGGCGCCGGAGTCCAGGTGCCGGTAGCCCAGCCGCGCCGCGACGGCCTTTGCGGTGGAGCTCTTGCCCGACCCCGCCGGCCCGTCCAGCGCGATGATGATCCCGTCCGGCCGCGTGGTTTCGCTCATCTGCTACTCAGATCACAGGAAAACAATGACTCGGAGCCTCCCCGACAGGCATCGGACTGCGCCCGAGGCGGCCCCCTCTCCCGGCCTCTCCCCCAACCCCGGGGGAGAGGTGACGCGCTCCGACCCACACTCCGCCCCGCCACCACCCCTCCCCCGCGGTTTGGGGGAGAGGCCGGCCGCCGTTGCGAGAAACGAGCAAAAGGCCGGTCGGGGGAGAGGGCCCGCCGTCAGCCGCCGCTCACCCCCCGCAGCAGCTCCCAGAACCCCGGAAAGCTCACGTCCACCACCTCGGGGTGGTCGATCTCGACCGCGTTCCCCGGCTGCGCGCCCAGCACGCCGAAGGCCATGGCGATGCGGTGGTCGTGGAACGCCTGCACGCGGCCGGCCAGCGGGCGGTCCGTGCCGCGCACGATCATCCCGTCCTCCAGCTCCTCCGCCTCCACGCCCAGCGTACGCAGGTTCCCCGCGACCGCGGCGATGCGGTCCGTCTCCTTGACCCGCAGCTCGCCGGCGCCGGTGATGCGCGTTTCGCCTTCGGCCCGCGCGGCGAGCACGGCCAGCATGGGGATCTCGTCGATGGCGTCGGGTACCTCGCCGGCGCCTACGCCGATCCCCCGCAGCCGCGCGGGGCCCACCACCAGGTCCGCCACCGGCTCGCCGCCGGCGGTGCGGGCGTTCTCCATCGCGATCCGCGCCCCCATCCGCTCCACCAGGCGAAAGAAGCCGGTGCGCGTGGGGTTGATGCAGACGTTGCGGATGCGCAGCTCCCCATCCTCCGCCAGCAGCGCCAGCGCCACCAGGAACGCGGCGGACGAGGGATCGCCCGGCACCTCCATCCGCAGCGGCGGCAGCGGGCGGCCGCTGGGCGCCAGGGTGATGCGGACGCCGCCCTCCGCGTCCTCCGTCGCCACCGTCTCGCCCAGCGCGCCCAGGATGCGCTCGGTGTGGTCGCGGGAGAGCATGGGCTCGGTGACGGAGACGGGGACGCCCGCGCCCAGGCCGGCCAGCAGCACCGCGCTCTTGATCTGCGCGCTAGCCTTGGGCGAAACGTAGTCGATGGACTGCAGCGGCCCGCCGCTCACCTCGATGGGAAGGCAGCCGGGGGCGCCTGCCTCGCGAAAGCGCGCGCCCATCCGCGCCAGCGGGCCGGTGATGCGCCGCATGGGGCGGCCCCGCAGCGAGTCGTCGCCCGTCAGCGTGCAGGTAAAGGGGCGGCCGGCCAGCAGGCCCATCATCAGCCGCGCGGTGGTTCCGCTGTTGCCGCAGTCCAGCCACGCCGCCGGCTCGGTCCACGCGCCGATCCCGCGGCCGGTGACGCGGATCTCCCCGCCGTCCGCAGGCAGGCCGGGGACGTCGCACCCCAGCGCACGCAGCACCGAGGCGGTGCTGCGGCAGTCCTCGCCGGGAAGCAGGCCGCGCAGCCGGCTTTCGCCCACGGCGGCGGTGCTGAACATGAGCGCGCGGTGGGTGATGGACTTGTCGCCGGGGACGGTGACGTCGCCGGACACGTGCAGGCGGCTGGGCATAGCGCAAAGCTACCCGCGCCCGCCCGCGCCCCGCAACCGGACGCGCCGGAACGCGGACGGGGAGCCCGTCGCCAGGCTCCCCGTCCGCATCCGCCATCGCCCCGCTCAGCCGCCGAGGTCCACGTCGTAGTCCGCGCGGCGGTTCCAGAAGTAGCGCATCCACGCCCCGTTCACGGCCAGGACCACCAGCGCGGACGGAAGCGTGAACAGATACGTGGCCGCCACGCCCAGCTTGACGAGGGCGGCGCCCGCCAGCTCCGCCATGGCGCCGTACCACCCCCAGCGCGAGAACCGCTTCACCTCGCGGGCTAGCCGCCACTGCAGCACGCACCACACGCCGACGCCCGCCACCCGCACCCAGCTGCGCGGCTCCAGCCCGTAGCGCACGCCGAACGCACCAAAGGTGACGGCGCCGATCGCCATTCCCCCCGCGGTCACGTAGCTGAGGAGGATGAACAGCCCGGCCGGCCACTCGTGCTTCCGCCGGGCCGGCACGGCGATGTCGCCCATCGTCAGCCCCGGAAGCGGCGCCTGGGCGAATTCGTTCGCGACGGAGGCGGCCGGGAGGTTCGAGCCGGTGGTTTCCATCATGGGATTCACGAGGTGTACGATGCCGCGGCCGCGGCCGAGCCCCTCGTCACCGGCGCGATGGAGGGCGGGGTGCCGCGCAGGCTCAGAAGCCGGTGTCGATGTCGAACTGCTCGCGGTTCTCCCAGAAGTACTTCATCCACATCACGTCGATCACCAGGCCAAAGACTGCCCCCCCGAAGTCGCCGCTGATGAGGGTCGAGAGCTTGGCGGCAGCGGCGATTCCCAGCTCCGCCATGGCGCCGATCCACCCCCAGCGGCTGAAGTGCTGCACCGCCCCCGCCAGCCGCCACTGCAGCACCGCGCCCAGACCGGCGCCCACCGCCCAGCCTACGGGCTCCATGCTGCCGGAAACCGCCGCCCATCCCACGCTTCCTACGGCGCCCGCCGCCAGCCCCACCGCCATGACGTAGGCGAGGACGAAGAACAGCCATCCGGGCCATTCATGCTCGCGGTGCACCTCCGGCCTGTCGCCCACGGTGACGGACGGAAGGGTGTCGCGGATCTCATCCAGTGTGAGTGCGGCGGACGGCGCTTCCACGACGGCCTTGATCTGCATCGTTCCACTCCGGAAAGCGGTGCGGACGGGCGGGGCAGGACGGACGTGTGTGCGGTACGCAAGGCGGCGGTGAAAAGTGTCAGTCCAGCGCGGGATGGTGGACCGGCGGCTCGCCGAGTGGAGGAAGCCGGCGGTTCTCAGCCGCCCCGGGCGGAGCGCCGCATCCACAGCGCCCCCGCGGTGGGTGCCGGCACGCGGAGCGACGGCAGCCCCGCGCCGATCCGGGCGAGCCGCGCCGCGCGCCACTCGGAGGTGACCCAGCGCGGGCGGCGTTGCAGCGCGGCGATCCGGGCATCGAGCCAGAAGTCGCCGCGGCGAATCCACAGGTAGTGGATGGAGGCGGCCATCGTCACACCGGCCAGGTACGAGACCGGGGTGGACCAGGGCAGATCATACGGCGCGAGCAGGAACAGCGGGCAGAGCAGGACCAGCCATCCCACGACGAAGAACCACGCCCACCCCCTGAACCGGCGCAGCCCGCCCGCGACGTACGCCGCGATGGCAAACGCCATCAGGCCCAGCAACGCCGCCGACCAGCGCGCCCCTGGGGGGCCGTCCGCCTTCAGCGAAACCGCGAACACCCATGCCCCACAGCCGTAGACCAGCAGGACGAGCGCGTTTCCGCGAAGGCCGTGCTCCGGCGGGCCCTCGCCCAGCATTCCCTGCAGCGGGAGATCGGAACCAGCGCGTGCGTCCATGCTCACGGCTCGGTAAAGGGATGCGGATCGGTCAGGTGGATGCCGCCAGGTGCTCGCGCGCGAACTCCAGGCCGTACAGCGTAAGGAACGGCTCGATCTTCTGCACCGTGCGGCAGTGCGGGCCGATGAGCTCCGCCAGGCCTCCCGTCGCCACGACGAGCAGCTCCGGCGCGCCCCACTCTTCGCGGATGCGCGTGACGGTGCCGTCGATGGCGTCCACGGCGCCGTAGAACACGCCGCTCTGGATGCACGTCTCCGTGCGCCGCCCGATCACCCGCCGCGGCGGCACCAGCTCCACGCGCGGCAGCTTCGCGGTGCGCTCCGTCAGGTTGCTGGCCGCCGTCTTTACCCCCGGCGAGATCACGCCGCCGATGAACACGCCCTCGCGGGTAATGCAGTCGAAGGTGGTCGCCGTCCCCAGGTCCACCACCACCGTGTCCGCCGCGTACATGCGCAGCGCCGCCAGCGTGTTGACGATGCGGTCGGCGCCCACCGTCAGCGGCTCCTCCACGTCCAGGCGGATGGGGAGCGGCGTGCGCGCGTCCACCGCCCGCGCCTCCACGTGCAGGTAGCGCCGGCACGCGTCGGCCAGCGTCAGCGTGAGCGCGGGGACCACCGAGCCGATGGTGGCCGCGCGCACCGGCGCCCCGCCGATCCCCGCGGCCGACATCAGCTGCGCCAGCATCAGCCCGTACTCGTCGGCCGTACGCCGGCCGTCGGTGCTGACGCGCCAGTGGCCGCGCAGTTCGGTGTCCTGAAACCAGCCGATCACCGTCTCGGTGTTGCCGACGTCGAAAACCAGGTCCATGGGATGGAATGAGAAAGTTGCGACCGTGGAGCTGGTCAGTGTTCCCCGTAGTGCGAACGGGCCGCGAGGAAGTAGATCGCGGCCCCGCGGACGAGGTAAACGAGGCGATCCGCGTCGGTGATCCTCCGAGAGCACTCGCCGGGAACGCGGTGCTTCAGTGCCTCGGGTTTGCCGATGCCGCTGAACGGGTCACGAATGATTTCCTCAACCAGGCGCATCACTCGCAATGCAGTACGCGGATGTGATCCAATCCACCAAGCAAGGTCTTGCCGGAATCCGCGAAATACAATCGCCTGCCGCTCTTCTGTCGGAAGGGCAGGCGAAGGTGCTGCCCCGGCCGTACGGCGACTAACGGCGGTCATAGTCGAACGGCTCCTTTACGTGCGGCCACTCCGGGACCACTCCCCACGCCAGGAGTTGCTCTTCCGCCCGACGAAGGCGCGCCTCGAACTCCGGAAAGCGCTGCAGGAGGAGCATGGTGGAGTTTCGCGGCTTTCCCCGACGGAGCCCCGCTTTCCACATCGGGGGGATACGTAGACGTTGGATTCGCGTTGCCATGACTCACTCGTGTGGAGGTGAATGACACGCATCCACGATGGGTCAGAACCGAGCCCCCGTCAAGTCCGTCCACAATGCGCCACAGGCGCGCATGTGCTCGTTCACACGTCTGCCGCATCGCTCTTGAATATTCCGAGAACCCTAGCCTCCGAACCGCTCCTTTTGAACAGGCCACCCCGCCCTCCTCAGCCCGCGACCCGCACCGTGCCGGAGGTCACCGTCTGCATGCGGCCGTCCTGGGTGCGCAGGAGCAGCGCGGCGGCAGGGCGGACTCCAGAGCGTCACGGCCGCTGAAGCGGCCAGCATGGCGCCGGTCAGCGGTGTCCGTAGTGCGTACGCGCCGCCAGAAAGTAGATCGCGGTTTCCTGCACGAGGTACAGCAGCCGATCGCCTTCGGTGATCCTGCGCGACCACCGCCCACGCTGGTCGTGCTTGAGCGCTTCCGGCTTGCCGACACCCAGAAAAGGATCGCGGAGAATTTCCTCCACCAGACGCATGACCCGCAGCGCGGTGCGCGGGTTCGATCCGATCCAGTGGGCAAGGTCGCCCCGGAACTCCCCAGCCACGATCGCCTGCCGACCTTCCGCGGGAACGGCAGGCGATGGAGCGGGTCCGGGCCGGCGGCGCTTAGCGGCGGTCATAGTCGAACGGCTGCTTTACACGATCCAGCGGCATCGACTCCACCCCCCAGGCCCGCAGCTGCGCATCGATCCTCCGCAATTTCTCCTGCATCTCGGGCGAGCGCTGCAGCATGAGGGTCGTCTCGTTTCGCTCACGGCCGCGGCGAAGGCCGGCTCGCCACGTCGGCGGGATTCTGGTGCGCTGGATTCGCGTTGCCATCAATCACCTGTGCTCAGGGTGTGCGGATGCCCTGAACGATGTGAGGTTCCGACGCAGCCGTCAAGTCCGTCCAGAACGCGTCACGTGCGACACGATCCGCGTTCCCGGGATTCCCAGCCGCGGTGCGGATTCTGGAGCGGCGATGGTTTCCGCCCGCTCCTTTTGATCAGCCCGCGATCCGCACCGTGCCGGAGGTCACCGTCTGCAGGCGTCCGTCCTGCGTGCGAAGGAGCAGCGCGCCGGCGGGGCTGATGCCGAGGGCGGTGCCCAGCGTCTCCTGCGCGGCCGTGACGCGAACGGAGCGGCCTTCCAGCGAGTCGCGGGCGCGCAGGGCGTCCAGCATGGCGCCGGTGAGTTGCGCCGGCGGATTGCGCAGCGCCCGGGCGATGGCACCGGCCACCGCGCCCGCCACGTCCGCGCGCGGCGGCTCCCACCCCGCCACGATGCGCAGGCTGGTGGCCGTCTCGCGGACGTCCTCGGGAAAGTCGGCCGGGACGTGGAGGACGTTGATGCCGATGCCGACGACCACCGCGCCCGGCCGCGCCCCGTCCCAGCTCCCCTCGCACAGGATGCCGGCGATTTTGCGTCCGGCCAGCTGCAGGTCGTTGGGCCACTTTACCTGCGTGACCGCGGGGCGCACGAACGGGTCGATGGCCTCCGCCGCGGCCATCCCCACCAGCAGCGGCAGCAGCCCCGGCGACGGGAGGGAGGCTGGCCGCGTCACCATCGACATCCACACCCCCACCCCCGGCGGAGAGGCCCAGGCGCGGCCGCCCCTCCCCCGCCCCGCCGTCTGCTCCTCGGCCACCACCAGCGTGCCGTGCGGGGCGCCGCCGTCCGCCAGCCCGCGCGCGGCGTCGTTGGTGCTGCGGGCGCTGGCGAACAGGTGCACGGAGGGCAGCCCCCAGCGCGCCGCCAGCTCCTCGGCCGCGGCGCCCTCCCACCGGTCGGCGAAGACGTCCGTCACTCCGCCGCGGAAAGCTGGAGCGACAGGTCCAGCGAGGGCGCCGAGTGCGTCAGCGCGCCCACGGAGACGAAGTCCACCCCGGTCTCCGCATAGCCGCGGATGGTGTCCAGCGTAATCCCGCCGGACGCCTCCGTCTCCGGGCGCGGATCGGCCGCGCGGACCAGCGCCACGGCCTGCCGCATGAGCTCCACGCTCATGTTGTCGAACATGATGCGGTCCGCGCCGGCCGCCAGCGCCTCGCGGACCTCGTCCAGATTGGTGGTCTCCACCTCCACCCGCAGCGCACGGTCGTTCCGCCGGCGGACCGCCTCCACCGCCGCGGTGATCCCCCCCGCCGCGGCGATGTGGTTGTCCTTGATCATCACCATGTCGTGCAGGCCGAAGCGGTGGTTGGCGCCGCCGCCCGCCACCACCGCCGCCTTTTCCAGCGCGCGCATCCCCGGCGTGGTCTTGCGCGTGTCGATCACCCGGGCGCCGGTGCCCTCCACCGCCCGCACGTAGCGCCGCGTGACCGTGGCCACGCCGGAAAGGCGCTGCATGAAGTTGAGCGCCAGCCGCTCGCCCGTGAGAATCGATCGCGCGGAGCCGCGGATGGTCATCGCCAGGTCGCCCGGCTCCACGGCGGTGCCGTCCGCCGCGTCCACCACCACCCGCAGCGACGGGTCCACGCGGCGAAAGACCTCCACCGCGATCTCCGACCCCGCGACCACGCCGGAGGCCTTGGCCACGATCCGCCCCTCCGCCTGGCGCTCCGCGGGGACGGTCCACAGGGTGGTGAAGTCGCCCGGGCCCACGTCCTCGGCCAGGGCGGCGTCGATCAGCGCGAGGGCGCTGGAAGGCAGTGTCATCGAAGGCGGCGTCATCGGCGGCGTGGTCATCAGTCGTCCCCCGCGGCGGCCATCAGCGGAACATCGGCCGGCGCGGCGGCGGGTGCATCCGCCAGAACCCGCTCGTAGTAGCGCTCGTACTGGGGAACGATCACGTTGGCGCCAAAGCGCTCGGAGGCGATCTTCTGCGCGGCGACGCTCATCCGCACCCACTTCTGGTTGTCCTTGAGGATGGAGATGCCGGCCTCCGCCATCGCCTCCACGTCGCCCACGCTGCCCAGGTGGCCGGTAACGCCGTCCTCCACCACCTCCGGAAGGCCGCCCGCGTTGGACGAGACCACGGGAACGCCGCTGGCCATCGCCTCCAGCGCGACGAGGCCGAACGACTCGCTGGCGGAGGGAAGGAGCAGCAGGTCCGCGCAGGCCAGCAGCTCCGCCACCGAGTCCTGCTTGCCCAGGAAGATCACGCGGTCCGTAATCCCCAGCGCCTCGGCCTCGGCGGTGGCCACCGGGCGCTCCGGGCCGTCGCCCACAAAGATCAGCTTGGAGGGCACGCTCTTGTGGATGCGGGCAAAGATGCGCACCACGTCCTGCACCCGCTTGACCGGGCGAAAGTTGGAGACGTGCATCACCAGCATCTCGTCCGGCCGCAGAAAGGTGTCCTTGCGGCAGGGGTGGCTGCCGCGGCGGTACAGCTCGGGGTCCACGAAGTTGTGGATGACCTCGATGCTGTCGCCGGCCACGTCGAAGTGGTCCACCGTCTCGCGCTTCAGGTAGTCCGACACGGCGGTGATGCCGTCTGACTTCTGGATGGAGAAGCGGGTGATGTCGAAGTACGAGCGCTCCTGCCCGACGAGCGTGATGTCGGTGCCGTGCAGCGTGGTGACGATCCTGAGCGGGTGCCGGTCGCCCAGCATCTCCTTGGCGATCCAGGCGCTGGTGGCGTGCGGGATGGCGTAGTGCACGTGCAGCAGGTCCAGCTCGGCGCGGGTCGCCACCTCGTGCATCATCGCGGCGAGGGAGAGCGAGTAGTTGTTGTGCTCGAAGAGCGGGTAGCGCGTGGTCTCGACCTCGTGAAAGTAGACGCGCTCCATGAAGTGCGGCAGGCGGAACGGCTGGGCGTACGAGATGAAGTGGATCTCGTGCCCGCGCTGCGCCAGTTCGATCCCCAGCTCGGTGGCGATGGCGCCGGAGCCGCCGTAGGTCGGGTAGCAGGTGATGCCAATCTTCATGGACAGAAGTGCCAAGTGCCTAGGATCAAGTGCCCAGTGCGTGTGCCGCCAGTGGGTACTGGGCACTTGGTACTGGGCACTTCCGCCCGCGTTCCAGTGCCTGACGATTTCTTCCACCAGAACTCAGGTGCCCGGTCGTGTCACTGGGCACTGGGCACTTGATCCTGGGCACTCCCGCCCGCGTTCCACCGCCTGACGATTTCCTCCACCAGCTCCTCCCGCGGGCGGGCGGCATCCAGCCACACGGCGCCTTCGGGGAGCTTGGCGCGAAACCAGGTGAGCTGGCGCCTGGTGTATGCCCGCGTGTTGGCGCGCGCCAGGTCCAAGGCCTCGTCCAGCGTGCGCTCGCCGCGAAAGTACGGAAACAGCTCGATGTACGCATGGGCGTTCAGCCCCGGCGCGTCCTCGCCGTACTTTTCGACGAGGCCGCGCACCTCGTCCAGCAGGCCGGCTTCCACCATCTCCGTCACGCGGCGGTCGATGCCCGCGTACAGCCGGTCGCGCGGCACTTCGAGCACGAACGGCAGCACGGGGACCGGCGTTTCCGTGGGCGGCGAGTTGCGGTGCCACCACGGCAGCGTGCGGCCGGTGAGCAGCGGCACCTCCAGCGCGCGCATCAGCCGCTGACGCCCGCCCCAGTCGCGCAGCCGCTCGGCGGATTCCGGGTCCAGCGCCGAAAGCCAGCGGTGCAGCTCGGCGTCGGTCTGGCGCTCCATCCACTGCAGCAGGCGCGCGCGGCGGTCCGCGTCCAGCTCCGGCTCCTGAAAGATGGGATGCGTGAGCGCGCGGAGAAAGAACCCGGTGCCGCCCACCAGCATGGGGACGCGGCCGCGGGCACGGATCTCGGCGATCTTCTGGCGCGCGTAGCCGGCCCAGCGCGCCGCGTTGAAGCGTTCCGACGGCTCGGCGATGTCGATGCCCCAGTGCGGAATCCCGCCCCGCTCCGCCTCCGTCGCCTTCGCCGTGCCGATGTCCATCCCGCGAAAGACCGCGCGCGAGTCCATGGAGATGATCTCCCCGTCGATCCGCCGCGCGACTTCGATCGAAAGCGCGGTCTTGCCGGAGCCGGTGGGGCCCACGATGGCGAGCGCGTCAGGCATGGGGCCTCGCCCGATGGGCCACAACGGACGAAACCGCGGTGCCAGAGGCGAGTGTCGGCGCGACCCGCGGACGCCCCCTCCGCTCGCTCAGGCTCGCACCTCCCCCAAAACTGCTGGGGGAGGTTGGTTGCCGAGGGATCGAGGTGAGGCGAAACGTATCGAACTGCGTCCGAGAGTGGCCCCCTCTCCCGGCCTCTTCCCCGCAAACAGCGCGGGAGGGAGGTGACGCGCGCCTAATCTCCGGTGCGCTCCGGGGAGGGCGGAGGCGACTACTACAGTCTTCGAAGACGGGATCGAATTCTCCCCTTTCTCCCGCGCAACGGGGGAGAGGGGTCGGGGGAGAGGGGGCCCTGTCGGGCGCCAGCGTGATTCCTGTCGCCGCCCCCCCTGCCCCGCCCCACCCCAACCTCCCCCAGCAGTTGTGGGGGAGGTGGGCGAGTAATGCGAGCCCGGAGGGGGCGCCGGCCGCCGAGAAAGATCCTGCCGAGACGCGTCCCATCATCCGCTGCGCCCGAACCGCCGGTGCAGCTCGTGCAGCGACAGCTGGATCACCGTGGGGCGGCCGTGGATGTCGTGATAAGGAAGCTCCGTGGCGAACAGGCGGTCGAAGAGCTCCGCCATCTCCTGCTGGCCCAGCTTCTGGCCGGCCTTGATGGCGCCCTTGCACGCCATCGACAGCGCGATGCGCTGGTGCTGCGTCCGCGCGCTGTCCACCAGCGCCGACCCGTCCGTCAGCTCCGCGATCATCTCGCGCAGGCAGCGCTCCGCGTCGAAGTACGGGTGCGGGTTGGGAACGGAGTGCACGATGATCGAGCGCCCCCCGAACGGCTCCACCTCGAACCCCGCCCGCTCCAGCACGCCCCGGATCTGCTCCACCAGCGCGTACTCCGCGGGGGAAAGCCGCAGGGTGAGCGGAAAGAGCAGCCGCTGGCTCTCGGCGCCAACCCCGCCGTCGAACGCGCGCACGATCTCCTCGTACAGCACCCGCTCGTGCGCGCTGTGCTGGTCCACCATCACCAGCCCCGTGCGCGTCTCGGCCAGGATGTAGGTGTTGTGGATCTGCCACATCACCGGCACCGCGCCCGCGAACAGGTCCGCCGGCACCCCGCCCGCCTTGCCGTTCCCCGCCGCCTCGGCCGCCGGCGCGCCCCCGCCGGTGACGAACAGCGTCATCTGCGACGCGGGGTCGCTCTCCTGTGTCCCGTTCGGTGCGCCCCCACCGGCGGACGAAGGTGCCGCGGCGTGCGGGGGCGGCCCCTCGCGCGCCGTCATCACCCCGTAGTTCGCGGGCGCCATCCGCCACCCGGACGACGGCTGCGGCTCCGCCGCCGGCGCGCCGATGCTGGGCGTGCTCTCCACCCCCGCCAGCGCGGCGCGGACGCCCTCCTCGATCGCCCGCTCCACGCCGGTGCGGTCGCGAAAGCGCACCTCGGCCTTGGCGGGGTGCACGTTCACGTCCACCTCGCCGTCCGGCACCTCCAGAAACAGGAACAGGTGCGGATGCACGCCGGGCGGAATGGTCGTCCGGTACGCGCGGTCCGCCGCGCGCACCAGGTTGCGGTCGCCAAAGGCGCGGCCGTTGACGAACAGGTACGTCCGCCGCCCGCCCGGCCGCGCCGCGTTGGGGCGCTGGATGAGCCCCGAGAGCGCCACCCCGCCAATGCGGTGCGCCACGGGAAGCAGCTCCTCCGCCGCCTCGTTCCCCCACAGTGCCGCCACCCGCTCCGACACGCCCGACGCCACCGGCAGCGTCAGCACGTCGCGCACGCCGGAGTCCAGCGTAAACGCGATGGAGGGCATCGCCAGCGCCTGCGTGGTCACCACCTCGCCGATGGCGCGGTTCTCCGCGGCGGTAGTGCGCAGGAACTTGGCGCGGGCGGGAACGTTGAAGAACAGGCTGCGGACGGAGATCGTCGTCCCCACCCGGCGTGCGCACTCCTCCACCGCCGCCATCTGCCCGCCCGTCACCACGACGCGCACCCCGTGGCCGTCGCGCTCCGACGTCTCCAGCACCATCCGCGACACCGAGGCGATGGAGGGAAGCGCCTCGCCGCGAAAGCCCAGGGTGCGGATGGCGGCCAGGTCCTGCTCCGTCCTGATCTTGCTGGTGGCGTGGCGGTCCATGGCGAGAAGGGCGTCCTCGCGCCCCATCCCGTGCCCGTCGTCGGCCACGCGGATCTCCGTCTTGCCGCCGTTGCGCACCACCACGTCGATGCGCGTGGCCCCCGCGTCCAACGCGTTCTCCACCAGCTCCTTGACCACCGACGCGGGCCGCTCCACCACCTCACCGGCGGCGATCTGGTTGGCCAGCTTTTCGGGAAGGACGTGGATGCGGCGCGGCATGGATTTCGGTCGGAGCGGCTTCGGGTCAGCTTCGGGTGGAAGCTAGTCCGCCGGACGCCCGGAATCAACGGGTTGACAACGAGGCCGCCGCGCCCCCCGGAAGGGACGCGGCGGCCTATGCGGTCCGCACGTGCGGCGACAGGCCGAAGCCCGGCCGGGTTACGTGCGGCCGGGGGCGGCGTGCGCGCCAGGGACGATCAGCACTTGTACGTGCCGCAGGCCCCGCAGCTCAGGAAGCCGCAGGTGTACACGTCCTGACAGGTGTCCTCGAAGCAGGTGTTGTCGGGGTTCTGGCTGCAGCGGAACGTCGCGTGCGCCAGCACCGTGCCGCGGGGGTCGGTCGCGGCCGAATCGGTGTTGAACGACTCCACCTCGATCTTCTCCACGTTGAGCGTCAGCTTCTTCATGATCGGCTCTCCACGAGTAAAAGGGTGATGAATGGGGCACGCGCCCCTCCCGAATCTGCATGCACAACCTTTAACCGTCAATACTGAAGAAATCGACAGCGGCGGATTTCCGCCCGGGCCATTGCCCACGCGGCGCCAAGGATGATCGTCGCGCAGAGAAGCAGACTCTGCGCGGCTCAATCTCTTTGAGTGTGTTCAAGAATCCCTGCGCTCGCGCCCGGATGTCATTTCGAAGGAGGCGCCACACCGCACCATCGGCTCGCACGAAATCCGGCGCGCCGACTGAGAAATCTACTGTCTGCTGCTGGTGCCCCGCTGCACCGCTCCGGCACTGGCCCTGTCCACCCCGTGTCATAGCCGCAAGGTAAGCACGGGCTACCGCGTCTGCCCTCCAGCAATCCGACAGGGATTCCTCGGCCCTGCAACCTCTGGTGTGAAAGCAGGCCAGGGCGTGGCCGGGCCTCGGAATGACAGCGCGGGTAGATCTGCCTGGATGCGCAGCCTCGGATTCTCAAACACGCTCTTACGGATTCCGGCCGGTGCCCATCCCGTAGAACCGCCGCGCGTTCTCCGTGGTCCGCGCGGCGAACTCGTCCGGGTCCTCCCCGCGCAGCTCGGCGCAGCGGGCGGCGACGTGGGCCACGAAGGCGGGCTCGTTGGTCTTTCCGCGGTGGGGCACGGGCGCCAGGTACGGCGTGTCCGTCTCTACCATGACGCGGTCCACGGGCACCATCCGCACGAAGTCGGCGCCCTCGTACTTCTTGAACGTCACCATCCCCGAGAACGACGCGTACCACCCCATCGCCAGCGCGTCCTCCAGCAGCGGCAGGGTGCTGGAGAAGGAGTGGAGGACGCCGACCGTCCCCCGCCCCGCCTCGCGCAGCAGGGCGCGCAGGTCCTCGTCCGCCTCGCGCGCGTGGACGATGATGGGCTTGCCCGTCTCGCGCGAGATCTCCAGGTGCCGCGCGAACGAGTCGCGCTGCACGTCGCGGGGCGAAAAGTCGTAGTGGTAGTCCAGCCCCGTCTCGCCCACGGCCACCACGCGCGGGTGCGCCAGCCGCTCGCGGATGCGCGCGAACGCATCGTCGGAGGCCGAGGTGGCGGTGTGGGGGTGGATGCCGCAGGTGGCGTACACGCCGGCGAACCGCTCGGCCAGCGCCAGGTCCGCGTCCCAGTCGTCCGGCCCCGTCGCCACGCTGACGATGGTGGTGACCCCCGCCCCTGCCGCGCGCGCCACCACGTCGTCCACGATGGGGAGAATGCGCTCGTCGGCGAGGTGGGCGTGGGAGTCGGTGAGAGGCATGGGAGTGCGTGAGTGCGTGAGTGCGTGAGTGCGTGAGTGCGTGAGTGCGTGAGTGCGTGAGTGCGTGAGTGCGTGAGTGCGTGAGTGAGTGCGTGAGTGCGTGAGTGCGTGAGTGCGTGAGTGCGTGAGTGCGTGAGTACGCGGGTGCCACAGGCTCCACCCGTTGCCCACCCCTCCCCCGCAGTTTGGGGGAGGGGTCGCCCGGCGTCGCGAGGAACGAGCGAAAGCCCGGGCGGGGGAGAGGGCCCCGCGGCGCGCGGGAATCTATCCGATGCGCCACCAAAAGCGAACCGCCGCGACCCGGGGGATCGCGGCGGTTCGTCATCAGGCGGGGCAGTTACTCACGCACTCACGCACTCACGCACTCACGCACTCACGCACTTCGTCCGTCAGACGGCCGTGCGGGCGCGGGGGCGTCCGCTCTGCGAGGGGGCCGCCTGCTGCCGCGTGGGCGGCTTGTGCGGCCACTTGCTCTCGATGAAGTACAGCACCGGCGACGCCACGAAGATGGACGAGAACGTGCCGATGAAGATGCCCAGGATGAGCACCACCGCGAAGTCGCGGATCACCGGGCCGCCCAGCACCGCCAGCGACACCAGCGTGGCCAGCGTGCCCGACGCCGTGAGCACCGTGCGCGGCAGCGTCTCGTTGATGGCCTGGTTCAGCAGCTCCATGTACGTCTTGCCGTGGCGCGGCTTGGCCAGGTCTTCGCGAATGCGGTCGAACACCACGATGGTGTCGTTGAGCGAGTAGCCCACGATGGTCAGGAACGCCGCCACCGTGCCCAGCGAGATCTCGCTTCCCATCAGGGCCAGCAGCCCCAGCGTGATCAGGATGTCGTGCATGGTGGCCGCGATGGCCGCAAGCCCGAAGCGCCATTCGAAGCGCACCCACAGGTACACCATCGTCACCATCAGCGAGAGCAGGATGGCGACCAGCGCCCGGAACTGCAGCTCGTTGCCCACCTTGGGGCCCACGGCCTCCGTGCGGACGATGCGGTAGCTGGTGGGCGGAAAGCGCGACGCCAGCGTCTGCTGCACCACCTGCTCCGACGACCCGCTGAACGCCTCCATGCGGATGACGAACTCCCGGGGCGAGCCGAAGTTGGTGATCTCCCACCCCGTGCGGCCGGCCGCCTCGGCGGCGGCGCGCAGCTGGTCGGCCTGCACCGGCTGGTTGAACTCCAGCTGCACCACGGTGCCGCCCTTGAAGTCCACGCCGTAGTTGAGCCACGACCCGTAGCGATTCGTCGCGTTCATGATCATCGCGGCGAAGCCGGCCAGCAGCATCACGCCGGTGATGATGTAGGCGCGCCGGCGCCACTGCATGAACGGATAGTTCGCGTGCTGAAAGATACGCATCTCGGTTATTCCTCTGGCCGCGTCAGATGGACAGGCCCTGCGCGGCCGGCGAGCGGCGCTCCAGGTACAGGGTGAACAGCGTGCGGGTCACGAAGATGGCCGTGAACATGGAGATCACGATGCCCAGCCCCAGCGTGATGGCGAAGCCCTGGATGGGGCCCGTGCCCGCGTAGTACAGGATGGCCGCCGTGAGCAGCGTGGTGATGTTGCTGTCCACGATGGCGCTGAGCGCCTGCTTGAAGCCCTCGCTCACCGCCGGGCGCACCGACCGCCCCGCCTCCAGCTCTTCGCGAATGCGCTCGAAGATGAGCACGTTGGCGTCCACCGACATGCCGATGGAAAGCACCAGGCCGGCGATGCCGGGAAAGGTGAGCACCGCGTCCATGGCCGCCAGCGCGCCCAGCGTGTACAGCACGTACAGCGACAGCGCGATGACCGCGAACACCCCCGCCAGGCGGTAGTAGCTGATCATGATGACCACCACCAGCGCCAGGCCGATGAGGCCGGCGATGAACCCCTTGTTCACCGAGTCCTGCCCCAGCGACGGGCCCACCGTGCGCTCCTCGACCACCCGCAGCGGGGCGGGGAGGGCGCCGGCGCGCAGCACCAGCGCCAGGTCGGCCGCCTCGTCCAGCGTCGACTGGCCCAGCTCGATCTGGCCGTTGCGGCTGATCTGGCCGCGGATCACCGGCGCCGTGTACACCTGCTCGTCGAGCACGATGGCCATCTGCTTGCCGATGTTGCGCCCCGTCTCGCGCCCGAAGGTGCGGCCGCCGCGCCGGTTGAGCTCGAAGTTCACGATGGGGCGGCCGAACTGCGGGTCCGTGGCGGCCACCGCGCTCTCCAGCGCCTCGCCGGTCACCAGCGGCTGGCGGTCCAGCAGCCACAGCGAGCGAAAGCCGTCCGCCTCTTCGGTCGACGCCACGCCCCACACCAGCTCGGTGCCGCGCGGCAGCGCCGCCTGCACGGACGGCAGCTTGAGGTAGCGGGCCATGGCGGCGGTGTCGGCGTTGGCCACCAGGAACTGGCCCTGGCTGCCGGCGCGGGCCAGCTTGCTCTCGAACGGCTTGCCCACCGAAGCCGAGTCCTGCTGCTGCCCCTTCTGCTGGAACACGCCGCCCGCCGGAGTGGGCGCGGCCGCGCCGCGCGCCTCGCGGGGAAAGGCGGCCACGATGGCGCGCTCGATGCGCGGCAGCGCCGGGGCCAGGTCCTCGCCGCGGACGATCTGGAACTCCAGGAACGCCGCTTTCTGGATGACGTTCTTGGCGCTGGTGGTGTTGCGGAGCCCCGCCAGCTGCACCTCGATGCGGTCGTTGCCGGCCTTCTGCACCACGGGCTCGCTCAGCCCCAGCCCCTCGACGCGGATGCGCACCACCTTCAGGGCGCGGTCGATGGCGTCGGTGCGCTGCTCGTCGGTAAGCCTGGAGCGGCTCTCGTCCACCTCCAGCGCCAGGTAGATTCCGCCCTTGAGGTCCAGCCCCAGGGTGACGATGTCGCCCTGCTGCTTCTTCTGGTACACCATGGCGGCAACGCACACCGCCGCGAGTACCAGGATCAGGCCGACGCGGACTTTGAGGTTCTGAAACATCGGAGGGTGGTGGCTCCCCGAGAGGAGGAAATGGAGGCGGATTCCGGCCGGGGACGTACCACGGCGGAATGGTTCGGGATAACTCGAAAAGCTAGCCGCGCTTACACCTGTCTGTCAACCGCCCGCCCCCCGTACGATGCGTATGGGGGACGGGGGGGCGTGCGAGGGCAAAGCGCTTGGAACGCGGCTATTTGCGATGCGGGCGGGTCCGCTCCGCCGCGGGCGGAAGGATCAGGCGCATGTCGCAGCGGTCCAGCCCCGGCGCAAAGCCGTCGGGCACCACCCGCTCGGTGGCGAACCCCCGCCGCTCGTAGAAGGCGCGCGTGTGCTGGCTGGTGTTCAGCGCGATCTCCATTGCGGCCGGGTCGGCGTGGATGCGGTCCATCCGCGCCTCCGTCAGCAGGCGCCCCAGGCCGGTGCCGTGGCGCTCGCGCCGCACCATCCCCCAGCACAGGTCGGCGGTGGAGGTGCCGGGCGTGACGGCGTAGCCGCCGCACCCCACGACCGCGCCGTCCTCGTCCTCCACCACCAGGTACGGCCCGGGCAGGCCATCCAGGAACCCGGCGAACGCCTCGCGCTCGGCGGGGATGAAGAACTCCGGCACGTTGCTGTCGAAGACCGCCAGGCAGGCGGCCCGGTCCGCCGCCGTGTAGTCGCGAATCCGCATGGAACGGAAGGAAGCGGAGGAGAACGGCCCGGCGCACCGCCACGAGGCCGGCCAACTGCGTGGGTGGAGTACAGAGGAGCAGAGAACAGCCAGAGGAGCAGAGGAAAAGAGGGGATCGGGTCCTCTGCTCCTCTGGCTGTTCTCTGCTCCTCTGTACCCTTACGCGGTTCAGGAAGCCGGCACTCCCGCGCGCAAGCCTCGGGCGCGCCGAAAGGTCCTTATCCCGCGCGGCCGGTGTTGATGACGTTGACGCCGCGGAAGCGGGCGGGGGGACAGCCGTGCGACACCGCGTTGCTCTGCGACGGCTGCCCCTTGCCGTCGTTGAACGATCCGCCCACGGCGTACGTGGACCGCCCGCCGATCAGGTCCATGCTGTTCCAGAACTCCGGCGTGCGGATCTGGTACGCCACGTCCTTCAGCATCCCCGTGACGCGCCCGTTCCGGATCTCGTGGAACACCTGGCCGCCGAACTGGGCGTTGTAGCGCTGCTGGTCGATGGAGTAGCTGCCCCGCCCCTCGATCAGGATCCCGTTCTCGATCCCCTCCACCAGCTCGTCCAGGGTGACGTCGCGCTCCGGGTGCGGCATCAGGTTCACGTTGGGCATGCGCTGAAACTGCACGTCGCTCCACCGCTGCGCGTAGCTGTTGCCGTGGCTGCGCACCGGCTTGCCGCTCTGGCGGTACCAGTCGGCCAGCATGGGCGCCTGCTCGCGGGTGGTCTGCAGGTCGTTCAGGATGCCGTCCTTGACGATCAGGTACTCGTCGGGCCGCACGCCCTCGTCGTCCCAGCCCACCGTGGCCAGCGAGCCGGGGGCGCTGCGCTCGGCCTGGATGTTCATGATGGGCTGGCCGTAGCGGAACTTGCCCAGGTAGTCCTCGATGGGCGAGATGAACGAGGTGCCCGCGAAGTTGGCCTCGTACCCCATGATGCGGTCCAGCTCGGTGGGGTGCGCCACCGACTCGTGGATGGTCAGGAACAGGTGCGAGGGCATCAGCACCAGGTCGTACCGCCCCGGCTGCACGGGCTTCGCCGTCAGCTTGGCGACGGCGTCCTGCGCCCACTTGGGCGCGTTGCCGACGAGGTCCGCGTCGCGGACGTGCTCGTAGCCCAGCCCCATGGGCTGCACCGGGGTGGACTGGCGCTGCTGAAAGTCGCCCCCCGCCACCGCCGTCACCGACATCTGCGGATACGAGCGGTACAGGGTCTGGACGATGTACGAGCCCTCGGTGCTGGCGAAGGTCTTTTCCTCCTGCACGAAGAACATGGACGAGTTGACGAAGCGCGCCCCTGCCCCCATCGCCGCCTCGTTGGCCTGCAGCAGGAGGCCCACCTTGTCCTCGATGGCCACGCCGAACGGGTCGATCTCGATGGGCGACTGCCAGCGTCCCTCGGCCACGCGCTCCACCGGGGCCAGCTCGATGGGGCGGCTGCGGGCGGCGGCGTTGGCGCGCGCCTGTGCCACCGCCTGCCGGGCCACGCGGTCGGCCTCGTCCAGCAGGAGGTCCTTGCTGGCGGCGAAGCCCCAGGCCCCGTTGGCCAGCACCCGCACGCCGAAGCCGAAGGTTTCTTCGTCCTCGAAGCTGGTGATCTGGCGCTCGCGGGTGCTGAGCGACTGGTTGCGGTTGCGCGAGACGCGGACGTCCGCGTAGCTGGCGCCGGCGCCGCGGGCGGCGTCGAGCGCGCGCATGGCGAGCTCGCGGTGGTCGGCCTCCTGGCGGCCCCTCGGCGCGGCGTGCGCCACCCCGTGCGGCAGGACGAGCCCCGCGCCCACGACGGCGCTGGTAGCAAGGAAATCGCGGCGTTTCATTCGCGCTGTTCCCGGTGCGATGGAGAGGGAGTATTTCGGCCCGGAAGCTAACTTCGAACGGGCGTTCGGAGCAACGGGCGGGGACAGGGGACAGGGGACAGGGGACAGGGGACAGGGGACAGGGGACAGGGAATAGGGAATAGGGAATAGGGAATAGGGAATAGGGAATAGCGGGCAGTTCGGGGCCGAGGTTTCACACCGGTTTGTCATTCCGAAGCCCGGCCACACCCGATCCTCCCCCCGCGCCGCCGGTCGCAGGGCCGAGGAATCTAGCCTCCGCCTGCTGGAGGCCCGACGCGGCAGCCCGCGCGGCACCCGCGGCCACGAAACCGCCGGCCAGAGCCCACCGGCCGAACGGCAGGCGTTCACGGGCCGCGCCGGAAGGCCCCGTCCGCGAAGCGGACCGGCGCCGCCGCGAGTGTGTCACACGACGGCTGGCCTCCAGCACCCCGACAGTAGATTCCTCAGTCGCGCGCTGGGCCCAGAGTAGAAGAAGGTCATGAGTGGCGCTCCTTCGGAATGACAGATTGGCGCGTGTCGGCTGTACTCGGCCTGCATTCACATGGGGCTCGCGACGGAGTGCGGGGCCTGCCCACCCGAGCGGGTGAAGCCCCGTTCGGCGACGCGCCAGCGGCGCCGAGACGGGGCTTATGGCCGTTCTAGCCGCGGGCTTTAGCCCGCGGCGGCCTGCGCGCGGCACCGGCCCGCGGCGCTTTGCCCGCGGCGCACCGGCCCGCGGCGCCCCCCCGCGGTCCCCCCGCGGTCCCCCCGCGGCCGCCTCGCCCACGGCGCCTTGCCCGCGGTCCACCGGCCCTCCCCCCCAACGCATCCACCCTCCCCCAGCCGAAGCCGAAGGAGGGTGGATGATCACGTACGCCGTTGCTGGCTATTCCCTATTCCCTGTTCCCTATTCCCTGCCGTCCCCCTCACTCCGCCAGCACCCCGTTCACGTCCGCCAGCTCCGCCGCCTCGGCCACGCGGTCGTTGACGGCGCGGCGCAGGGCCTGGATGCGGTTGCTGGCGTGCGGGTCGAAGGTGCGGTTGGCCAGCAGCACCGTCCACGTGCCGCGCTCCGGGTCGATCCACAGCGACGTGCCCGTGAAGCCCGTGTGGCCGAACGCCTTGCGGCTCACCTGGCGGCCCGACGAGCCGCCGCTCTGCTTGGGCGTCTCCCACCCCAGCGCGCGGTTGCCGGCACCCGGCTGCTTTGCCGTGAACTGGCGGATCGTCTCCTCCTTCAGGATCCGCACCCCCTCCAGCTCCCCGCCCTCGGCCAGCATGGCGGCAAAGCGCGCCAGGTCCGCCGCGGTGGAAAAGAGCCCCGCGTTGCCCGCCACCCCGCCCAGCTTGCGGGCGGTGGGATCGTGCACCTTGCCGCGCACCGGCGTGCCGTCGTCCCTGCGGTACGAGGGCGAGCAGCGGTCGCACGACTCCCCGCCCGGCTTGTAGCCCGTCGAGATCATCCCCAGCGGCCCAAAGACGCGGCGCTCCAGCATCTTGTCCAGCGGCTCGCCCGCCGCGCGCTCGGCCGCCGCGTACAGCGCGACGAAGCCCACGTCGCTGTACACCATGCGCTCGCCCGGTGCGGCCTGCAGCGGCGTGCGGATGAGCGCCCGCAGCGCCTGCGACGGCGTTCCCGGCGCGCCCGCGCCCGCGGGGAGCCCCGAGGTGTGCGTCAGCAGGTGGCGGATGGTGACCGCGTCCTTCTTGCCGCCGCTGAACTCCGGCAGGTAGCGCGAGACGGGCGCGTCCACGTCCATCTTTCCATCTTCCACCAGCAGCATCACCGCCGTGGTGGTCGCCACCACCTTGGTGAGCGAGGCGATGTCGTAGATGGTGCGCTCGGGGTCCACCTCGTACCTGCCCCACTCGGCGTTGCCCAGCCCGGTGAGCAGCTCCATGTGCGCGCCCCGGCCGGCGGCCAGCGCCGCGCCGGGAAAGGCGCCGCGGCGGATCTCGGCCTGCACCAGCTTCTCGGCCTGCGCCAGCTTTTCGCGCTCCAGGCGGGCGCGGCGCTCGGCGCTGGTCTCCACCACCGTCGCGGCGATGTTCCCCGCCGCCACGTGCGGCATGGGCGCCACGGCCTGCACCGCGTCCAGCGTGGTGCGGCCGGCGTCGTGCTGGGCCACGCCCACCCCGGCGCCGATCGCGACCAGCGCGACGGCGGCGGACAGGCGGTGCCTGGAAAAGCGGTGCTCGTTCTCGTAGACCATGCGGTCCTCTCTTCTTTCAGCGCGCGGCGTGAGGACGTCTCACCCGGCACATCGGTCTCGTGCCCCGACCCGTCTTCCGCGCGCATCGCATCCCATCGAACTCGTCGCTGATACGGGTGCAGGTGATGCGGCGGTTTGTCAGGGGGAACGCTCTGATTGTAACCGGATCCCGTAACAGGCGGTACCCCAAAGGGTTAAAGCAGGATTAGGACCACTTCGGCGAAACCGCTTGGCGGCGGCGCCCGTAGCGCGTATCATTGCTCGCCCGCCGCCCCACCATCCAACCGATCTCCATGGCGTTTCTTCAGACCCGCCGGCAGCGCGCCGGCCTGCTGGTGGCCGTGCTCGGCATCGCCATCGCCGTGGCGCTGGCGCCGTTCGCGTCGGGGCTGCTGGGGATCGCGGTGCTGTACGTGATCTGCGCCCCCGCCCACCGCCGCCTGTCGCGAACGATCCCGCCGCGCGTGTCGGCCCTCATCGTTCTTACCATCGCACTGGTGCTGGTGTTGCTTCCGCTGGCCGTCGTGGTCGGCGTGGTGGTGGCGCAGGCGCCCGACACCATCCAGGCGCTGCAGGAAAACGCGGTGCTGGAGCGGCTTTCGTCCATGCGCATCGGCAAGGTGGACGTGGGGGCGCAGATGGCGGCGGCGGGCGGAACCGTGGTGGCCTGGGTGTCGGAGCAGGCCATCGGCTTCTTCGGCAGCGCGGCGCGCAGCACGCTCAGCCTGGTGATCGCCTTCTTTGGCCTGTACTACCTGCTGCTGTACCCCAACGCGGTGTGGCACGCGGTGCGGGACTACCTGCCCTTCTCGGACGTGAACGCGGACATCCTGCGCGGCCGCTTCTTTCGCGTCACGCAGGCCACGCTGGTGGGCACCTTTCTCACCGCCGTCATCCAGGGGACGATGGTGGGGGTGGCGTTCTGGGTGATCGGCCTGCCCAGCGCGGCGTTCTGGGGGGTGATCACGGGGATGGTCTCGGTGCTGCCGATGCTGGGGAGCGCGCTGGTGTGGGTGCCCGGGATGGTGGTGCTGGGGATGGGCGAGCGGTGGGGGGCGATGATCGCGCTGGGGATCGTGGGCTTCATCGCCGGCAACGTGGACAACCTGGTGCGGCTGGTGGTGTTCAAGAAGGTCTCGAACATCCACCCCATGGCCACGCTGATCGGGGCGTTCGCGGGGCTCAAGTACTTCGGACTGCTGGGGGTGCTGCTGGGGCCGCTGGCCATCGCGTACTTCTTCGAGCTGCTGAAGATGTACCGCCAGGAGCACATCGGCGGCGACGAAGGCACCGGGATCGCGGACGGCGACGATGTCCCCGCGATGGTGGTGCAGGCCCCGGACTGACGAACAAAAATCAGGGGGTACAGAGGAGCAGACAAAAGCCAGAGATACAGAGGGACCCGTGTCCTTTGTATTTCTGGCTGTTCTCTGTTCCTCTGTACCCCAATGTCTTGCAGGAGCTGGCATCACCTCGCGCCCGCGGAAAGAACGTGAGACCGATCAAGTCAAACCATTTACGACCAACACGTTGGATCGTTCGGCCTCACGTCGGGTGGATCGATAGGGCGCGCCATGCGGATGAAGCGGACCTCCACGCCGTCAGGAAGCGTGGAGTGGATCTGCTCCACCGCTTCGAAGCCGAATGCGCGGTACAGCGGCTCGCCGGGAAGGGTGGAGGCCAGCTCCAGCGCGCGGAAGCCGGCGGCGCGCGCGGCGTCCACGCACGCGTCCATGATCCGCGAGCCCACGCCGCGCCGCGCGTGCTCCGGGTGCACGAAAAAGGCGCGGATGCGGGCGGGCTCGGTCGCGGGGTCCAGGAGCGGGTCCTCCACCTCCTTGGCCTGGTCGCCGCCGTACAGCGTGCGGCGCCGGCTCCATCCGCCGCATCCCGCCATCGCCCCTCCCCGCTCCGCCACCAGGTAGGTGCCGTCCGCGATGAGCTGCGTGTCGGGGCCAAAGACGTAGCGGATGGCGCTCTCGATCTGCTCGGGCGTGTAGTATCCCCCGCTCAGGCCGCGTACGGACAGCGGGATCAGCGCGCGGATGGCGGGCAGGTCGTCCGCCGTGGCCACGCGGACGTGGACGGCATCCACCGGATTCGTCATTCCAGCCCCCGCTTGTGGCGCAGGTAGCCGGCGTACGAGACGGTGAACAGCACGCCGCCAGCCGCGATTCCCTGCCCCGATTGGATCAGGACGTTCGCCGTCTCCACGTCCAGCACCAGCGCAAAGCCCAGCCCGGTGATGAACGCGCCGACGGCGCACCACGCCATGCACACCAGCAGGGTGATGATCCACAGGCGGCGCACCTCGCGCTCCGACGCCTCTTCGGCCTCGACGCGTTCGGCGATGATGCGCTCGTATTCCTCGCGGGAAATGGGCATGGCGGGCGATGGCCAGGGATGGGGATCGGGCGCGCTGAGAAACACCGGAGCGCGCCGGGCGTTCCCCCGCTTCACAAACGCGGTCCGATGAAACATCTTACACCCGCTGCACGTTTCTGCACACCGCCCGCGCCGCTTCCCGGCGGCGCACCGACGTTCCCCCTCCGTGTGACCTGAGATGGCGATTCGCGAAGGCTGTTGGGACTGCCCCACCTGCGGCACCACGCGGCTGCTGGGCCGCCAGCTGGCCTGCGCCGGCTGCGGCAACCGGCGCCCCGAAGGCATCCGCTTCTACCTTCCCGACGACGCGGCCGAGGTGACCGACGCCGAGCGGCTGGCGGAGGCCCGCGCCGGCGCGGACTGGATCTGCGAGCACTGCGGCGTAAGCGCGCGCGCCACCCAGCCCCGCTGCCCCGGCTGCGGCGCCGAGCGCGGCAGCAGCCCCCAGCAGCAGACGCACGAGCACCGCTTCGGCGAGCCGGCCGAAGAGGCGCCGCGCGCGCTGGCCGCCGCAGCGCCAGCGAAGCGCCGGCGCGGGTGGAAGGGCCCCGCCGCGATCCTGGCGGTCATCGGCGGGATGGTGTGGTACAACGGGCCGGTGGAGACGACGGCCACGGTGGCGGGCAAGGAGTGGTCGCGCGCCATCGAGGTGCAGGAGTACCGCACCGTGCAGGAAGAGGACTGGTCGGTGCCGCACGGCGGGCGTGAGAAGCGCAGCTTTCGCGCGGTGCGCGACCACCGCCAGGTGCTCGACCACTACGAGTCGCGCACGCGGCAGGTCTCCGAGCGGGTGCAGACGGGAACGCGCACCTATACCTGCGGCCAGCGCGACATGGGGAACGGGTACTTCGAGGACGTGACCTGCACGGAGCCGGAGTACACCACCAACTACCGCACCGAATCGTACCAGGAGCCCGTCTACCGCCAGGAGCCGATCTACGATACGAAGTACGCGTACGAGATCGAGCGCTGGCTTCCCGACGACACGATGTGGGCGCGCGGCGACGCGGCGAAGGAGCCGGCGTGGCCCGCGGTGCGGATCGGGGCGCGGGAGCGGGAGGGGGCGCGAATCCAGCGCTACGTGCTGCGCTTCAAGGACGACGACGGCAAGACGTACGAGCGCGAGGTGACGCCCGAGCAGTTTGCCCGCTACCGCGCCGGCCAGCCCGTCACCCTGCGCATGAAGCGCGGCGGCAACGGCGGCCAGGTGGAGATCGTGGAGCCGGACGCGAAGAGCTGACCTCTCCGCATTGCGGGAAGATGGAGGAAGATGACGAGCCCCGCCGGACCACGTATCCGGCCGGGCTTGTCTGCGGGAGCGAGTGAACTCGCCGCAACGACAGCGGAAAGCCCCGCAAGCTGCGCGGGGCTTCAACCGCACGCCGCAGCACGCCGTCGCGGCGCACACCCGTCGGCGAAGGCCGACATCACGTGGTCCCAGCCGCGAATTCATTCGCCTGGGCGGCCGCAACGACAGCGGAAAGCCCCGCGAACTGCGCGGGGCTTCAACCGCACACCGCAACACGCCGTTGCGCCGCACACCCGTCGGCGAAGGCCGACATCGCGTGGTCCCAGCCGCGAATTCATTCGCCTGGGCAGGCGTCATCCAGAGGCGCTGCGCGACACCTCCCATGGGCCTTCGATCCGCGCATCGCGGAGATCGAAGCGCATGCTGACGGCCAGTTGGTCGACCGGCCGGCCTCTCGCCTCGGAGAGCGCGCGTCGGTACCGCTGCTCCTCGATGTTGCGCTTGAATCCCTGCGACTCGTACCAGGGCAGCAGGTGCGGCTCGGCATCGAGCGTGATGTACCGGCAGCCGAACACACCCCGGAACTGCGTGGCCAGTTCGACGGCGAAGCCAATGAGATACCGGCCCAACCCTCGTCCGGCAAAGCGGCGGTCGACAGCCAGCTGACCCACCTTCAGGGCTGGAACGAACTGGTACGTCACGCCCTTCGGCTTCTCCTTCGGGCCAAGCTGAATGCGATCGCTGAGAAGCGTGACATAGGCGGCGGCGATGCCTTTGACGTACAGCACGTGGGTGACGCTGATGCCCTGGCACGCATCCGCCCACGCCCGTTCGTAAAGGAACCTGTCCTGGTCGTCCGCGCCGGAATCGAAACCGGCTGGAGGCGGCCCGTCCAGCGTCCGCATCTCCAGGTCATCTTCATCCCAGGCCGTGCCTTCGCGGAAGAATTCGCTCATGCTCGATCCCTGAAATCAGAACGCGGACGGGGAGAACCCCCCGTCCGCGCGATGCGGTCTGGCAGCGGCACCGGGTCTACGGTCGGCGCTTGGCTCCGACTCGAGCGATGACCTGCTGGACCAGGAAAGCCGCCGATCGCGCACGATCGAAGGTGGCGCGACGCTCCGGCGTATCTTCCGGAGGGCGCTGCATCTCGTCGACGATCTCCGCGACGCCTTCGGGCGCCAAGGGAGGTGTGGGTCTCGTGCTCATGGTGCTTGCCTCTGCTTCGGTTCGAACGCTCCGTACGTTACAATGCAACCGCCGAGCCGTCAAGGGTGTCCACCTTTACCGCCACCGCACCATCACCCACAGCACTCCCTGCTCTTCTCCGCATGCCACGGGCCGGCCCGGCACACGCCCGTCGGCGAAGGCCGACATCGCGTAGTCCCAGCCGCGAATTCATTCGCCTGGGCGGCGGCGGGATCTCGCGGTCACGCGGGCTTCCCCGGGCGATGCCCGGGAGAGGGCTCCGCGCGAGGGGTGGGGATTCTTCGGTCGCGTCAGCGGGCTCCGCGGCCTTCCCGGGGCCCGGGGCGGGCGCTTCCTCAGAATGACAGGTGTTTCCCCGGACTGCGTGATATGCTGGGCGGCGGGATCTCGCGGTCGCGCGGGGTTCCCGGGCGATACCCGGGAGAGGGCTCCGCGCGAGGGCGGGAGATTCTTCGGTCGCGCCAGCGGGCTCCGCGGTTTTTCCGGGAGCCCGGGGCGGGCGCTTCCTCAGAATGACAGGTGTTGCCCCGGACTGCGTGATATGCTGGGCGGCGGGATCTCGCGGTCACGCGGGCTTCCCGGGCGATGCCCGGGAGAGGGCTCCGCGCGAGGGGAGGGAGATTCTTCGGTCGCGCCACGGGCTCCGCGGTTTTTCCGGGAGCCCGGGGCGGGCGCTTCCTCAGAATGACAGGTAGTTCCCCGGGCTCAGGATAGGCGCACGAACTGCTGGCGCCTCGCTACGCCGGCACGGGCACCGGCGCGCCCTCGCTGGCCGGCTCCTCGGCAGCGGCAACCGGCGGGGCATCGGGCTCGGCGGCGAGGGGGATGGAGTCGGCGGTGCGGAAGTGGGGGAGCAGCGCCATGGCGGCGGTCACCGCCAGCACGAAGATGCCCGCCACGCCCAGCAGCAGCCCGATGCCGCGCGTGGGGCCCACGCCCGTCAGCGCGCCCAGGGTGCCGGCCAGCGGCCCGCCCTGCACCAGCAGCGGCTTGAACAGCGCGTCCGCCAGCACGCCGGCGGACAGGTACGCGATGGGCTCGGTGCTCCACACCAGCATCTGGATGACGGCGTAGGTGCGGCCGCGCAGGTCCGCCGGAATGCGCGGCATCCACAGCGCCATCAGGCTGCCGTTGACCACCGGAATGCCCACGGTGATGCCGAACATCGCGGCGGCCACCAGCGGCACCCAGGGGCGCGCGCCCATCAGCATCAGGCTCAACCCCAGCAGCACGCCGTACGACAGGATGGCCGCGGCCTTGCGCTTGGGGCCGCCGGTGATGGTCATCACCAGGCTTCCCGCCAGCAGGCCGGCGCCCATGGCCGAGCCCACGAGGCCCAGCGAGCCCGGCCCGGCAAAGCCCAGCACCAGCGGCGCGTGCAGCACCCACACGTACCCCAGCGCCAGGTTCACCAGGGCAAAGAACAGCAGGTGCGCCCGCAGCGCCGGCTGCGAGCCCACGTACTGCCACCCGGCCGCGGCCTCCTTGAGCAGCGGCTGCTTCGGCGCGTCGGGCTCCGCGCGGGCCGGCAGGGGCGGAAAGCGCACGGCGAACAGAATGCCCACGGCCACGATGAAGGTGGCGAAGTCGATCAGCATCACCTGCTGCAGCCCGATGGCGGGCACCAGCACGCCGCCCAGCGCGGGCCCCAGGATCCCCGCCACGGCCCGGCCGAAGTTCATCATCCCGCTGGCGCGCCCCAGCTGCTCGGCGGGGACCAGTTGCGTGGTGCTGGCCATCCACGCCGGGCCCTGGAAGGCGCGGCAGGTGGAGGCGAAGGCCACGGCGGCCAGGATGTGCCACAGCTCCAGCCGTCCGGCGAACAGCATCACCGCCATGAACAGCGTGCTGAGTGCGGCGCCTGCGTCCGCCAGCACCATGGTGCGGCGGCGGTCCCAGCGGTCCGCCAGCGCGCCGGCCACGGGGGTGGCCAGGATGCCGGGCACCACCATGCACAGCAGCACCATGGCGAAGGGCGTGGCCGAGCCGGTCTTCTGGTAGATCCACACGCCCACGCCAAAGTCGGTGAGCGCGGTGCCGATCATCGACACCATCTGGCCAAACCAGACGGCGGTGTACGTGCGCATTCCGGGGGAAAGGAACTGGGGCAGCTTCATCGGTCTCGCGGTGGCAGGGTTCAGGGGGGCGGTCGCGTCCGCCCCCGGTCGTCAGGGATCGGGAACGCGGGTCAGGCCGGCTGCGGCTCGGCCAGCTGGAGCTCGGATTCGTGCGCGCCCTGTCCGTCGGCGCCGGGGGCGTCGGCGTCCAGGCCGCGGGCCACCAGCACGGCCACCTCGGCCGCGGTGCGGATGTCCCAGATGGCGCGCAGCGGCACCTGCACGCCAAATCGGTCGCGGATGCGCCGGGCCAGCTGCACGGCCAGCAGCGAGTCGCCGCCCAGGTGAAAGAAGTTGTGGTAGATGCCCAGGTTCTCCAGCCCGAACAGTTCCTGGAAGATCTCCACCACCCCCGCCTCGAACTCGTTGCGCGGGGCGGTGACGTCCTTCTTCATCGCGTGGTTGCCGCGGGGGAGGAAGGCGTGCGACTCCTGGGTGGCGGCGTCGCGCACGCCCAGCCAGTAGCGGCCGTGGTCCCACGGGTAGGTGGGCAGGCGCAGGCGCAGGCGGCGCAGTCCGTCGTACACGCGCGGCCACTTTGGCTCCACCCCCTCGTGCCAGAGCGCCTGCACGGTGGTCCACAGCGTCTCCTGTTCGCCGCCCTCGTCCTTCAGGTGCGGCAGGGAGTGCAGGATCAGCATGCGCCGGTCGCGCGCGGGGTGGCGGCGGGCCAGCGTGGCCAGCCCGCGGCCGGGGCCCACCTCCAGCACCACGCGCTCGGGCTCGCTCAGGATGGCGCGCAGGTTCTCGTCCCAGCGCACGGTGCCGCGCAGGTGGTCCGCCCAGTAGCGCGGGTCCGTGGCCTGCGCGTCCGTGATCCATCCCCCGGTCAGGTTCGAGAGGAAGGGGACCTCCGGCGCGCGCAGCGCCACCCCGCGCACCACCTCCTCGAAGCGCGCCACGGCGCCGTCCATCATCCGCGAGTGGAATGCGTGCGAGGTGTGCAGGCGCTGGTGATGGACGTCGCGCGCCTGCAGCCTCGCCGCGAACGCATCCACCGCCTCCGCCGGCCCGCCCACCACGGTGAGCGCGGGGCCGTTGACGGTGCACACGTCCAGCTCCGTGGGAAGGATCGCCCGCACCTCCTCCTCCGCGAGGGAGACGGAGAGCATGGCGCCGGCGGGCATCTCCTGCATCAGCGCGCCGCGGGCGGCCACCAGGCGCAGGGCGTCGTCCAGCGACATCACTCCGGCCAGGCAGGCGGCCACGTACTCGCCGATGCTGTGCCCCGCGAACCCTTCGGGCTCCAGCCCCCAACTCATCCACAGCTTCGCCAGCGCGTACTCCACGACGAAGAGCGCGGGCTGGGTGAGCGCCGTCTGCCGCAGCCGCGCGGCCGCCTCATCCTCCCTCCCGATGGGGGGATGCAGGACGTCGCGCAGGTCCAGCCCCAGGTGCGGGCGCAGCAGCTCGCAGCAGCGGTCCAGCTCCGCGCGGAAGACGGGCTCGTGGGCGTAAATCTCGCGCCCCATCCCCACGTGCTGCGCGCCCTGGCCGGGGAACAAAAAGACGACGGGGGTCATGCGATACGGGTCCACGGCGGTGCGCACCCGCTCCGGGTCCAGCGTGCGCAGCGCGTCGACCGCCTCGGCCACGGTGCGGCAGAGCACGCTGCGGCGCTGGGTCAGCGGGCGCCGGCCCACCTGCAGCGTGTAGGCGACGTCCGCCAGCTCCGCGTGGGGATTCTCCTCCAGCCAGCGCACCAGGTTCTCGGTCTGGCGCTCCAGCGAGGCGGGGGTGCGGGCGGAAAGGACGAGCAGGCTGTACGGCCGGGCGGGTGCGGAGGGCTCGCGCGGCGGCGCCTCCTGCAGCACGGTGTGCGCGTTGGTGCCGCCGATGCCGAACGAGCTCACCCCCGCGCGCCGCGGCCCGCCGTCGGGCACCGTCCACTCGCGCAGCCGGTCGGCCACGTAGAAGGGGCTTCCCTCGATCCCCAGTTTTGGATTGGGCGCGCGAAAGTGCAGCGTGGGCGGGATCTGCGCGTGCCCCAGCGCCTGGACGGTCTTGATGAGGCCGGTGATGCCGGACGCAGCGTCCAGGTGGCCCACGTTGGTCTTCACCGCGCCGATGGCGCACCATCCCTCGCCCCCCGCGGCGCCGAACGCCTCCTTGAGCGCGGTGATCTCGATGGGGTCGCCCAGCGGGGTGCCGGTGCCGTGCGCCTCGACGTACGTCACGCTGGCGGGGTCCACCCCGGCCACGGCCTGCGCCTCGCTGATGACCTCGGCCTGGCCGCTGACGCCCGGCGCGGTGTAGCCGGCCTTGTGCTCGCCGTCGTTGTTCACGGCGGTGGCCAGGATCACGGCCAGCACGTTGTCGCCGTCCTCCAGGGCGCGGTCCAGCTTCTTGAGCACGACGATGCCCACGCCCTCGCCCTCCACGGTGCCGGCGGCGTCCGCGTCGAACGCGCGGCAGTGGCCGTCGGGCGAGGCGATGTGCCCGGGGTTGTGCAGGTAGCCGCGGCGGCTGGGCACGCCGATGGACACGCCGCCCGCCATCGCCATGTCGCACTCGCCGTTCAGCAGGGCCTGCGTGGCCACGTGCACGGCCACCAGCGAGGTGCTGCACGCGGTCTGCACGTTCATGCTGGGCCCGCGCAGGCGCATGCGGTACGAGACGTGGGTGGTCAGAAAGTCGTTCTCGGTCAGCGTGCTCACCTGCCAGCCGTCCTCGCCGTCGAACACGGAGCGGTCGCGGATGCGGTGGTGCATGTAGTACGACGGAAAGCTGGCGCCGCCGTACACGCCCACGGAGCCGGGATACTCGGCGGCGTCGTAGCCGGCGGACTCCATCGCCTCCCAGCACGTTTCCAGGAAGAAGCGGATCTGCGGGTCCATCAGCTCCGCGTCGCGCACGCGGTAGTTGAAGAACGAGGCGTCGAACCGGTCCACGCCCTCCACCGATCCGCGGGCGCGGACGTAGTTGGGGCGGGCCAGCAGCTCGTCGCTCACGCCTTCGGCCCGCAGCTCGTCTTCCGTAAAGAAGGTGATTCCCTCCACGCCGTCGCGCAGGTTGCGCCAGAAGGCGTCCACGTCGGGCGATCCGGGAAAGCGCCCCGCCATGCCGATGATGGCCACGGCCGAGGACGGAAACTCCGGTGTGTTCGGACTGCTCATCTGCGCTCCTGCTCGGTTCGGTGTCCGCCGGTCCCGCCCTGTGCGGGCCTGCGGCGCTGTGGTTTCGTCTGATGGATTCAGGGCGATGCATCCGCGCATCCGGCGCATGCCCGTCGATCAAGCCCGTGCCGTCTCCGCCCGCCTTGCTCCGGCACCGTCCCCGAATCCGCGGCGTGGCCGGGTCGTTCCAGCCGATCCTCCATGTGTGGCTGGATGCGGCGCACCGGCCGGCGCAACAACCTGCCGTGCGTCCTTCGCCGCGCTCTCAGCGACACGAACGCTGGACGACGTGCCCGGATCGGTCCGCGTGCTCGCCTGCTCCGCCATCCCGCCCTTCCGCCATCCGTGCGAGACGGAAAGCCCGGTAAAAGACGCGCGGCAGGTGGAGCCTTCCGCCTGCTCCATCACGTCATCCGGCCAGCCTCCCGCCGATCGGAGAGGACGTGGATGGCGGAATAGGTGTCCCTCAAAAAAATTCTCATACACACCGCGTCGGCCACCGCTGACGGTATTTCTGCCACTCCTTCGTGACGACGGTCAGCGGCGCGTGCCTCGCCGGCCGGCGAGGCAGATTTCCCCACCTGCTGCCCAGACCTTTACCCACGGAACTTGGGCCAGCAGTAGCGGCATCCGGCCCGCCGTTGTCGGCTATTCCCTATTCCCTATTCCCTAGCGGCGCGCACCGCGGCGGGTGTCGCGCACCGCCGCCCGGCGCGCCTCCGCCCGGTCACTCGCACGGCTCTGCGACGTCGGCGCCGCCGCGGCCGCCTGCCCGCTCCCGGCGACGAAGGCGGCCTGCGCGGCCACGGTGGTGTGGCGGAACAGGTCCACCAGCGTCACCTCGCGCGGGAACGCCTCGCGGATGCGTGCGTGCACCCGCGCCACCAGCAGCGAGTGCCCGCCGATCTCGAAGAAGTTGTCCTGCACCCCCACCCGCTCCACCCCCAGCGCCTCCGCCCAGAACGCGGCGATCGTCTTCTCCGCCGGGGTCGTCGGCGGCACGTGGTCGCGCTCGTGCGCCGCGGCCGGCGCGGGAAGCGCCCGCCGGTCCACCTTGCCGCTGGGCGTCAGCGGAAGCGCGTCCATCGTCACGAAGGCGGACGGCAGCATGTACTGCGGCAGGCTGCCGCCCAGGAATGCGCGCAGTTCGGCCGCGGAGGGCGCGGTGCCACCCTCGGGGACGACCCACGCCACCAGGCGCGCGCCGCCGGCCTCGTCGCGCACGGCGACGGCGGTCTGGCGCACGGCGGGATGGGCGCACAGCACGGCCTCGATCTCCCCCAGCTCGATGCGGAAGCCGCGCAGCTTGACCTGCGTGTCCAGCCGGCCGCTGATCTCCAGCGTGCCGCCCGGGCGCCAGCGTACGCGGTCGCCGGTGCGGTACAGGCGCGCGCCCGGCCGCGCGGCGAACGGGTCCGGGACGAAGCGCTCCGCCGTGAGCGCGGGGCGCCGCAGGTAGCCGCGCGCCAGCCCCCCGCCGCCGATGTACAGCTCGCCGAACACTCCCTGCGGCGCGGGCTGCAGCGCGGCGTCCAGCACGTAGAGCCGCGTGTCCAGGATCGGTCCGCCCACGGGCACCGGCTCGCTGCCGGAGGTCACCTCCAGCGCGGCGGACCAGATCGTCGTCTCCGTAGGGCCGTACAGGTTCCACACGCGCGCACCGCCGGCCAGCAGCCGCTCCGCCAGCTCGCGCGGCAGCGCCTCGCCGCCGCAGAAAACGGCCAGCTCACGCGGCGGCGTCCACCCGGACTCCAGCAGCATCCGCCAGGTGGCGGGCGTGGCCTGCATGGCGGTGGCGCCGTCCAGCAGCCCGCGCAGCCGCGCCGGGTCCGACGCCGCGTCGCGCGAGGCGATCCGCACGCGCGCGCCCACCGCCAGCGGCAGCAGCAGCTCCAGCACGGCGATGTCGAACGACAGCGTCGTCACCGCCACCAGCACGTCGTCCGGCGACAGCCCCGGCCTGTCCGCCATGGACGCCAGGAAGTTGGCCAGCGCGCCGTGGCGGACCATTACGCCCTTGGGGCGGCCGGTGCTGCCGGAGGTGTAGATGACGTAGGCGAGGGCGTCTGGACTGCAGGGAATAGGGAACAGGGAATAGGGAATAGCGGGCGATGTATCCGGGCGGGCGGCGATCTCCTCGGCGTCGCGGTCGAGGGCCACGGTTTCGATCCCGTCCAGCGGCAGGCCGTCGAGCAGCGCGGAGTGCGTCACCAGCACGCGTGCGCCGGAATCCGCCAGCATGTAGGCGATGCGGTCGGCGGGATAGGCGGGGTCCAGCGGCAGGTAGGCGCCACCCGCCTTGAGCACCGCCAGCAGCGCCTCCAGCATCCGCGCGCCACGGTCGATACACAGCGCCACCAGCGTCTCCGCGCCCACGCCGCGGGCGCGGAGGTGGTGGGCCAGACGGTTGGCGCGCCGGTCCAGCTCGGCGTACGTCAGCGTGCCGTCCTCTGCCTCTACTGCGATGGCGTGCGGCGTGCGGGCGGCCTGCGCCTCGATCCGCCGGTGCGCGGGAAGGTGCGGAGCGTCGGCGTCCGGGCCGGCGCCCTGCGCCAGGAGCCGCGCACGCTCGGCGTCCGCCAGCAGCGGCAGGCGCGACAGGCGCGCATCCGGGTCCGCCGCGGCGGCGCCCAGCAGCGCGAGCAGGTGCGCGGCCAGGCGCTCCATCGTCGTGGCGTCCCACAGGTCGGTGGGGTACTGGAGAAATCCGTCCAGCCCCTGCGCGTCTTCCTCCATGTACAGAAGCAGGTAGCCTTCCGCCGAGCGCGTTTCGGCGCCCATGGGCTCGGTGCGCAGGCCGGGGAACACGGGGCCGGCGCCGGAGGCGTTCTGCAGCGAGATCATCGCCTGGAACACGGGCGGGTGGCTCAGGCTGCGCTCCACCTTCAGCTCGTCCACCAGCTGGTGAAAGGGGACCTCCTGGTGCGCGTACGCCTGCACCGTGGTGTCGCGCACGCGGCGCAGCAGCGCGCGGAACGACGGATCGCCCCCAAGATCCAGCCGCAGCGCCAGCGTCTGCACGAAGAAGCCGATCAGCGGCTCCGTGAGCGGATGCGTGCGCCCGGCCAGCGGGGTGCCCACCACCACGTCGTCCTCCCCGCTCCACCGGTGCAGCAGTGCGCCCCACGCGGCGGCCAGCGCCATGAAGGGGGTGGCGCCCTCCGCGCGGGCCACGGCGGCGAGCCGGTCGTACAGCGCGCGGGGAATGCGCAGGTGGTGCGCGGCGCCGGCCGTCCCCTGCACCGCCGGGCGCGGGCGGTCCGTGGGCAGGTCCAGCAGCACCGGCGCGCCGGCCAGCCGCGCGCGCCAGAACTCCACCTGCCGCGCCCGCTCCGGCCCCGCCAGCCGCGCGCGGTGCCAGGCCGCGTAGTCCGCGTACTGGATGGGAAGCTCCGGCAGCGGCGACGGTTCACCGCGCGTGTAGGCGCCGTACAGCGCGGCCAGCTCGCGGTACAGCACCCCCGCGCTCCACCCGTCGCTGACGATGTGGTGCAGCGTGATCACCAGCACGTGGTCGTCCGCCGCCAGCCGCAGCAGCCGCGCGCGAAAGACGGGGCCGGTGGCCAGGTCGAACGGCGCGTGCACCTCGTCCGACACCCGCGCCCGCGCCGCCGCCTCGCGCGTGTCATCGGCGAGGGCGGACAGGTCTTCCGTCTGGATGACGCGCGCGGGGGTGGGCGCCACCTCCTGCACCGGCGCCGCGCCGCGCAGCACGAACACGGTGCGCAGCGCCTCGTGCCGGCGCACCACCTCGGCCAAGGCGCGCTCCAGGGCGGCGGAATCCAGCGGGCCGTGCAGGCGCAGGATGAGCGGGATGTTGAAGGCGCCGCTGGCGGGGTCCATCTGGTGCAGGAACCACAGCCGCTGCTGCGCGCCCGACAGCGGCGCCGGCCCGGCGTCGCCGCGCGGGCGGATGGTGTCCGCGGCGGGCGCGTCGCTCTTCACCCCGCCGCGCATCAGCTTGGCGAGCAGGGCCTGCTTGGCGGGCGAAAGGACCGCCCTGCGCTCCGTCGCTTCGTCGATCGACATCACACGTTCCTGGATCACAAGTACCCGCTGTTCCCCGCCTCGCCGGCCATCCACCCGAATCCCAACACCCGAATCTCTCATCCCTGATCCGACAAAACCGTCATTCTGAGGGAGGCGCCGCTCCAATGCTCTTCTTTCGCCCAGGAGTGTGGCGCCGACCGAAGAATCTTTATCCGAAGCGGCAGGATCTTTCCGTCACGCGGGGTTCCCGGGCGATGCCCGGGAGAGGGTCCCGCGCGAGGGGACGGAGATTCTTCGGTCGCGCCAACCGGCTCCGCGGTTTTCCGGAAGCCCGGGGCGGGCGCTCCCTCAGAATGACAGGTTTTTCCTCGGGCTCGGTATCCGCCGGCGCCCCGGCGCCCCTCCATCCCGCCCCGCTATTTCCTGCCGTTCGACCCAGGCGATGCCCGGGACGGGGTTCCGCGCGAGGGGAGAAAAATTCTTCGGTCGCGCCAACCGGCTCCGCGTTGTTTCCGCGAGCCCCGCGCGGGCGCTCCCTCAGAATGACAGGTGTTTCCGCGGGCTCGGTATCAGCCGGCGCCCGGCGCCCCCCATCCCGTCCCGCTATTCCCTATTCCCTGTTCCCTATTCCCTGCAGTTACGCCAGCTCCAGCACCTCTTCCTCGCTCATCGCCTCGACCGCCGCGAGCAGCGCATCCTCGATCTCCCGCGCCAGGGCGGCGACGGTGGGGGCGCGGAAGATGGCGTCCACCTGCAGCTCGACCCCGAAGTGCATCCGCAGCCGGCCGATCACGCGGGTGCCCAGCAGCGAGTGCCCGCCCAGCTCGAAGAAGTCGTCGTCCGCGCCCACGCGCTCCATCCCCAGCATCTCTTCCCACACGGCGGCCACGGCCTGCTCCAGCTCCGTCGCGGGCGCCACCCACGCCGTGCGCAGGTGCGCGCGCCCGTGCGCCCCCGCCGGCGCGCCGGAGTCGGCGGATGCCGTCTCGTCCGGCACCACCAGGGGCAGGGCCAGGCCGGCGGCGGCGTTGCGCGGCGCCTCCAGGTAGTAGCGGCGGCGCTCGAACGGGTAGGTGGGAAGGGGGATGCGGCGCCCGCCGCGGTCCAGGCCGTACGCCGCCCAGTCGATCGCCACGCCCGCGCTCCACAGGCGCCCCACGGCGTCCGCCAGCGCGCGCGTGTCGGCGCCGCCGTCGCGGGGGTGCGGAAGCGAGGCGGCCACCGCGTGCGCGCCCTCCTTCGGAACCAGGGATCCCAGCGTCCGGCCGGGGCCGGCTTCGATGAAGACGGTGCTCTCCGCCTGCAGCAGCGTGTTCGCGCCGTCATGGAAGCGGACGCCTTCGCGAAGCTGGCGCGCCCAGAAGTCCGCGTCCGTGGCCTGCTCCGCCGTGATCCACGTGCCCGTAAGGCCGCTGACGTACGGCAGGCGCGGCGGCTGGGGCGCGGCGCGCAGGACCAGCTCGCGGAAGGGGGCCAGGATCGGGTCCATCATCGCCGAGTGGAACGCGTGCGAGGTGTGCAGCCGCCGCACGGCCACGCCGTCCTCCAGCAGCGTTTCCTCGAACGCCCGCACCGCCTCCGTCGGGCCCGAGACCACGCAGGTCGCGGGGCCGTTCACCGCCGCCAGCGCGACCTCCGCCGGCAGCCGCGGCACCAGCTCCGCCTCGGGGAGAAAGACGCCGAGCATGGAGCCGGCGGGAAGCGACTGCATCAGCCGCCCGCGCGCCGCCACAAGCCGAAGCGCGTCCTCCAGCGAGAACACGCCGGCCAGGCACGCCGCCACGAACTCGCCCACGCTGTGGCCGATCATCGCGTCCGGCTTTACCCCCCAGCTCATCCACAGCTGCGCCAGCGCCCACTCCACCGCGAACAGCGCGGGCTGCGTCACCGCCGTCTGCCCCAGCCGCTCGGTGGCCGCGTCCTCGTCCCCCTCCGCCGGAAAGAGCACCTCGCGCAGGTCGAAGCCCAGCTCCGCCCGCAGCGCATCCGCGCACCGGTCCAGCGCCGCGCGGAAGACCGGCTCGCTCGCGTAGACGCCGGCCGCCATCCGCACGTGCTGCGCGCCCTGGCCGGGAAAGAGGAAGGCGACGGGCCGCCCCGCCTCCGCCCGCACCCCCGCCGCGCCGCGCAGCCCTGCCACCGCTTCATCGACCGACGCCGCGGGGATCGCCAGCCGCCAGTCGAACGGCGTGCGCCCGGCCTGCAGGGTGAACGCGGCGTCCGCCAGGCCGGTGGAAGGATGCGCTTCCAGGAACTCCGCCAGGTTGCGCCGCGCCGCGTCCAGCGCCGACTCGCTGCGCGCGGAAAGGACCAGCAGGTGGTCGCCGCGCGGCGTACCCGTGCGCGGGGCGGGCGCGGGCGGCTGCTCCAGCACCGCGTGCGCGTTGGTCCCGCCGATGCCGAACGAGCTGACGCCCGCCCGCCGCGGCGCGGGGCCCGCCCACTCGGTCGTCCGCCGGGCCACGTAGAACGGCGTGCGCTCCAGCTCCAGCCGGGGGTTGGGGCGGGTGAAGTGCAGGCTGGCGGGGATGACGCCGTCGCGCAGCGCCAGCGCGGCCTTGATGAGGCCGGTCACGCCGGCCGCCGCGTCCAGGTGGCCCAGGTTGGTCTTGGCCGAGCCCAGGCCGCAGAACCCCGTGTCGGCCGTGTGCGCGCGCCAGGCGCGGGTCAGCGCGGCCACCTCGATGGGGTCGCCCAGGTGCGTCCCCGTGCCGTGCGCCTCGACGTAGCCGATGGAGCGCGGGTCCACCCCGGCCACCGAGAGCGCGTCGGCGATCACCGCGGCCTGGCCCTCCGCGCCGGGGGCCATGTATCCCACCTTGGCCGCGCCGTCGTTGTTGATGGCGGAGCCCAGGAGGACGGCGTGGATGGTGTCGCCGTCCGCCACCGCGTCTTCCAGCCGCTTGAGCACCACCACCCCCGCCCCCGCCCCGCCCACCGTCCCCGCCGCGCGTTCGTCGAAGGCGCGGCAGTGCCCGTCGGCCGAGGCGATCCCCCCGTCGCGCCAGACGTAACCGCGGGGCATGACGCTGGAGATGGAGACGCCCCCGGCCAGCGCCACGTCGCACTCGCCGCCCAGCAGGGCGCGGCAGGCCACGTGCACGGCCACCAGCGAGGTGCTGCACGCCGTCTGCACGTTTACCGAGGGCCCGCGCAGCCCCAGCTTGTACGAGACGCGGGTGGGGAGGTAGTCCTTGTCGTTCCCCACCATCACGTCGAAGCCGGCGCGCCCCAGCTCCGCCGCGTACGGAAGCAGGTTGTGCAGCAGGTAGCCGCTGGCCCCCATCCCCGCGTACACGCCCACGGGTCCGGCGTACGTTCCCGGCCCGTAGCCGGCGTGCTCCATGGCCGCCCAGGCCACCTCCAGGAACACGCGGTGCTGCGGATCGGTGCTCTCCGCCTCGCGCGGGGCAAAGCCGAAGAAGGCGGCGTCGAAGTCCGCTGCGTCGGGGAGCCAGCCGGTGGCGGGGACGTAGGCGGGGTCCGCCAGCGTGGCCTCGTCCACCCCCGCCGCGCGCAGCTCCTCCTCCGAGAAGCGGGTGATGCTCTCCACCCCCGCCTTGAGGTTCTCCCACAGCGCGTCCACGCCGGGCGCGCCGGGAAAGCGGCCCGCCATGCCGATGATGGCGATCTCGGCGCCGGTGGGCTGCCGCGGTTGTGCCTGGCTCATCACTTCACGTTCCTCTGGATCGGGATCCGCTGCCGAAACCGTACACAGACCCGCGTCTGGTAATTCGTGCCGCTCACCTCGGGCGTGGAGGTGGCGGATGGTCCTACAGATCGCGCATCAGGTGGTGCAGACCGCTTGCTCCCGTGCGCCGCCGAGATCATCGGGCGATCCGCATCCTCCCCAAAAAATTCTCATGGTCCCCTGCCGCGCTTCCATCCCTCTTCCGTTCCCGACGCCCCACGCCGGCTCGTGCCTCGTCGACTGGAGCGCCATGCCTCCGCTCACTACGGATCGGCGTTTCGGACAGTGAGCCGAGGAAAGAGCACGAGAAAACTCCGTTGACTCCGTTGACTCCGTGTGAGGCCATTCCTTCTGCGACCCCTCAGAGAGTGTTGCTATCCCCCCAACCTCACAAAGAAGCGATGACTTCCTGAGGGAGCGCACCACGTGCAACCCGATTCCACACAACCGCCTGCGCGCGACCGAAGGACCTCGTCTCGGTGGCGCAGGGGCCCGATCAGGGCACGGGACCAGCCCCGTCGTTCTGCTGGCGAGGTCCTTCAGTCGGCGCCAAGGTGCAGTGTACAAGCGAGTTACGGGGCAGCGCCTCCCTCAGGAAGTCAATCACGCTGGGAGGTTTGGCAACACCCTCTCAGGCCGGCGCACCCTTCCGAAGGTTGCGCAGGCGGTTGGTCCCGTGCCGCAGCCCCTCCGCGCGCGTGCCGGCGGGGGATGCGGCGGGCGCATCGTCGCGGTCGGCGGCCAGGTGCGCGGCCAGCGTGCGCACCGTGGGAAAGCGGAACAGGTCCACCGCCGTGGCCGTGCTCCCCAGCTGGTCCTTCAGCCGGCCCGCCAGGCGGATGAGGAGGAGCGAGTTGCCCCCCAGGTCGAAGAAGTTGTCGTCCGGGGCGATGGCGTCCGCGCCCAGCACCTCGCGCCACACCTCCGCCACCTCCGCCTCCCGCCGGGAAAGCGGCACGCCCGCGGCGGGCGCATCGTTCGATCGCGGCGCGGGGAGGACGCGGCGGTCGATCTTGCCGCTGGGGCCGATCGGCAGCGCGTCCAGCGCCACGAAGGCGGAGGGGACCATGTACGCCGGCAGCTCCGCCCGCAGCGCGGCACGGAGGGGTTCGATGCACCGATCCCCATCCTCCGAGACCACGTACGCCACCAGCCGCCGGTCCCCCGGCACGTCCTCGCGCACGGCGACCACGGCGTCGCGCACGGACGGGTGGCGGCGCAGCAGCGATTCGATCTCGCCGGGCTCGATACGGAAGCCGCGCACCTTTACCTGGTCGTCCGTGCGGCCCAGGAAGTGGAGGGTGCCGTCCGCCGCCCAGCGCACCAGGTCGCCCGCGGCGTACAGGCGCGCACCCGGCTCCGCCGCGAACGGGTCGGGGACGAAGCGCTCCGCCGTGGCGCCGGGGCGATGCAGGTAGCCCCGCGCCACGCCCACCCCGCCCACGAACAGCTCGCCCGGGACACCCGCGGGAACGGGGCGCAGCGACGCGTCCAGCACCCGCACGCGGTAGCCCGGCATCGGCCGGCCGATGGGGACGGCGGATTCGTCGGAGGAATCCACCGTGTGCAGCGTGGCGGCGACGGTGGTTTCCGTGGGGCCGTAGCTGTTGATCAGCCGAACGGCGGGATGAACGGGTGAACGGGTGAGCGGGTGAGCGGGTGATGCCGTCCCCCGGCGCCACTGCGCGACTCGCTCCGGGAGCGCGCGCTCGCCGCCCACGATCATCACCCGCAGCGAGGGGGGGATGACCGGCGCGGCATGCTCCATCGCCGCCGCGACCTCGTGCCAGTACGCCGTCGGCAGGCTGGTGATGGTGAGCTGCTGCCGTGCGCACGCCCGCCAGAAGCCATCCACCGACTCCATCATCTCCCCGTCCCGCAACACCATCGTCGCGCCGGCGGCCAGGGGGGCGAACAGTTCCTCGACGCTGCTGTCGAAGCTGAGCGGAGCGAACTGGAGAAAGCGGTCCGCGGGGGTCAGGCCGTACGCCTGCCGCGCCGCGTCCACGTAGGCGCTGAGCGCGTGGTGCGGCACCGCCACGCCCTTGGGCCGGCCAGTGGAGCCGGAGGTGTAGATGACGTACGCCAGGTCCTCGGGACTGCAGGGAACAGGGAACTGGGAACAGGGAATCGCGGGCGCCGGCTCGGGCGGGGTCTGCGCGGACGCGGCGAGTTCCGCCAGGTCGGCGACGGGGCCGGCGTAGCCGTGGGGCGCGCCGGCGCCGGTGGCGTCCAGCAGCAGGGCGGCGCGACTGTCCGCCAGCATGTACGCTTGCCGCTCCGCGGGGTACGCGGGGTCCAGCGGCAGGTACGCGCCGCCGGCCTTGAGCACCGCCAGCACCGCGGCGACCGTCTCCACGCTCCGCTCCGCGCGGATGGCGACCAGCGCGCCCCGCCCCACGCCGCGCGCGCGGAGCCCGCGCGCCACCCCGTTCGCCCGCGCCTCCAGCTGCGCGTACGTCACCCGCACCGCCCCGCCGTCCATCGAACCGCCGTCGATCGCGATCGCGTCCGGCGTCCGCGCGGCCTGCGCCGCGATGCGCGCGTGGAGGGTCGCGGGGACGGTGTGCAGCGCGGGGCCTTCCCAGGCGCGCAGGGCGTCGTCCACCTCCACCGCGGAAAGCAGGGGGAGGTCCGTGACGCGCGCGTCCGGCGCCGCGCACGCCGCCGCCAGCAGGGTGCGGAAGTGGCCGATCATCCGCAGCGCCGTGCCGCGGTCGAACAGCGCGGTGGCGTACTCCAGCGCGCCATCCATCCCGTCCTCGCGCGGGCGCAGCGCCAGGGTAAGGTCGAACAGGGCGTGCGTGCCCTGCACCGGGATGCGCTCCACATCCAGACCCGGCAGCGGCGCGTCGCCGTCGTTGGCGTTCTGCAGGCTGAACATCACCTGGAACAGCGGCGCGTGGGCGGCGGAGCGCGGCACCTTCAGCTCGTCCACCAGCCGCTCGAAGGGCATCTCCTGGTGCGCGAACGCGCCCAGCGTGGCCTCGCGCACCCGGTGCAGCAGCGCGCGGAAGGTGGGCTGGCCCGACAGGTCCGTCCGCAGCGCCAGGGTGTTGACGAAAAAGCCCACCACGTCGCGCGTCTCCGGCCGCGCGCGGTTCGCCACCGGCGTGCCCACGACGAAGTCGTCCTGCCGCGCGTACCGCCCCAGCAGCGCCCCGAACGCCGCCAGCAGCACCATGAAGGGCGTGCATCCCTCTGCCCGCGCCAGCTCCGCCACGGCGTCCGCCGCCCAGCGCGGCAGGCGGAAGCGCTCCATGGCGCCGCGCCCCTCCCACACCGGGGGGCGCGGGCGGTCGTACGGCAGTTCCAGCAGCGCGGGGGCGCCGGCCAGCGCCGCCTTCCACCACGCCCGCTGCTCGTCGTACACGGCGCCGGCCAGCCGCTCGCGTTGCCAGGCGGCGTAGTCCGCGTACTGCAGCGCCGGCGGGTCGAGAGGCGAGGGCTCGCCGTTCGAAAAGGCGCCGTACAGCGCCGCCAGCTCGCGCAGCAGCACGCCGGTGCTCCACCCGTCGGTGACCACGTGGTGCAGGTTCAGCAGCAGCACGTGCTCGTCCGCGTGCAGCCGGTACAGCGCCGCGCGGGCGAGCGGGCCGTGCTCCAGGCTGAACGAGCGCGCCGCCTCGTCCGCCAGCCGGCGCCGCACCTCCGCCTCGCGCGCGTCGGCGTCCAGCGCCTCCAGGTCGACCGACTCCAGCGGCAGGCCGGCCTCCGGGAGCACCACCTGCACCGGGGCTCCGTCCATCCAGCGAAACACGGTGCGCAGCGACTCGTGGCGCGCCGCCAGCGCGTCCAGCGCCCGCCGCAGCGCGTCCACGTCCAGCGCGCCGCGCACCCGCAGGGCCAGCGGAACGGCGTACGCGGCGCGCTCCGGATCCATGCGGTCCAGCATCCACAGCCGCTGCTGCGAGAACGAGACGGGGGCGGCGTGCGCGGACACCCGCGCCCCGCGCACCTCCACCTCCGTCCCCTGCCGCGGCCGTGCGGTGATGCGGACCTCGGCGTCCGCCGCGTCTCCGCCCGGCGCGGCCGCCAGCGCCGCCTCCAGCGCGGTGGCCAGCTCCGCGACGGTGGGGTTCTGGAACAGCGCGCGCAGCGGCAGCGCGGCGCCGCCGCGGTCGCGCAGGTGCGTCCAGACGTGCATCGCCAGCAGCGAGTGTCCGCCCAGCGCAAAGAAGTCGTCCGCCGCGCCCACCCGCTCCACCCCCAGCACCCGCGCGAACACCTCGGCCACCGTCCGCTCGGCCGGCGTACGCGGCGGCACGTGCTCCGCCGCCTCGCCGCCGGCCTCCGGCGCGGGGAGCGCCTTGCGGTCCGTCTTGCCGCTGCGGGTAAGGGGAAGGCGATCGAGGAAGACGAACGCCTGCGGGACCATGAAGTCCGGCAGCCCGCGGCGCAGGTGCGCCTTGAGCGCGTCCACGTCCGGCGCATCCGTGCCGGGCGCCGTCACCACCCACGCCGCCAGCCGCCGCGCCGGGCCCTCGCCCGCCAGCGCCACCACCGCGTGGGTGATGGCCGGATGCCGGCGCAGCGCCGCCTCCACCTCGCCGGGCTCCACGCGAAAGCCCCGCACCTTTACCTGGAAGTCCAGCCGCCCCACGAACTCCAGCACCCCGTCCGCCCGCCAGCGCACCCGGTCGCCGGTGCGGTACAGCCGCGACCCCGCGGCGCCGAACGGGCTGGGGACAAAGCGGTCGGCCGTGAGCCCCGGCCGCCGCAGGTAGCCGCGGGCCAGCCCCGCGCCGCCCAGGAACAGCTCGCCGGGAACGCCGGCGGGCACCGGCTGCATGGCCGCGTCCAGCACGTACGCCTGCGTTCCCCAGATCGGCCGGCCGATGGTGACGGGCGCCGGCCCCCGCTCCACCACACCGCAGGTGGAGTAGACGCTGTCCTCGGAGGGGCCGTAGAAGTTCACCACCCGGCGCACGGTGCCGGTGGCGTACAGCGCGTCGGCCAGCGCGCGCGGCAGCGGCTCGCCCACCAGCCCCACCACCCGCACGGAGGGGGGGATGGCGCCCATCCGCACCAGCTCGGCGGCGGCGGAGGGAACGGTGTCCACCAGGGTGACGGCGTCGCGCCGCGGCAGCTCGGCCAGCGCCAGCGCGTCGCGCGCCAGGACGGCGGCGCCGCCGGAGGTGAGGGCCAGGAAGATCTCGAAGACGGAGGGGTCGAAGGAGATGGAGGTGCACGCCAGCACCCCCGCCACCTCTTCGGGCGTAAACTCCTCCGCGGCCCAACGCAGCATCACGGCGGCGCCGGCGTGCTGGATCATCGCCCCCTTGGGCCGGCCGGTGGAGCCGGAGGTGTACACCATGTACGCCAGGTTCCCCGGCTCCGCCCGCCGGGCCGCGCCGGCCGCCGCGGAGGACGCGCCGAGGGGCGTGTCATCCCCCGTCCCGTCGTCATCGTCCAGCGCCACGACCCGCGCATCCACCGGCGGAAGGGTGTCGCGCAGGTGCGGCCGGGTAAGCACCAGCGGGGCCTCCGCGTCCTCCAGCATGAAGGCCAGGCGGTCCGCGGGATAGGTGGGGTCCAGCGGCAGGTAGGCGCCGCCCGCCTTGAGCACCGCCAGCAGTGCCGCGATCATCTGCGGGTCGCGCTCCAGGTGGATGCCCACGCGCACCTCCGGCCCCACGCCCAGGGCACGGAGGCGCTGCGCCAGCCGCTCCGCGCGCGCGTCCAGCTGCGCGTACGTGACCGTCGCCTGGTCGTGGATGACCGCGGGCGCGTCCGGCGTGCGGGCGGCCTGCCGCTCGAACAGCTCGTGCATGCAGGCGTCCGCCCAGTCCGGGCGCTCGGTGCGGTTCCACCCGCGCAGCACCTGGTCGCGCTCCGCGTCGTCCAGCAGGGGAAGCGCGGAGATGGGCGTGTCCGGCCCCGCCACGGCGGCTTCCAGCAACCGCTGGTAGTGCCCCGCCATCCGCCGCACCGTGGCCTCGTCCCACAGGTCCGCCGCGTAGTCGATGGAGCCGGTGATCCCCTCGTCCCGCTCGCGGAAGAACCACTCCAGGTCGTAGCGCGCCGTCCCCACCTCGATCGGCATCACCTCCATCCGCAGGCCGGGGAGGCGCAGCTCCGCCGGGGTGGCGTTCTGCAGCGCGAACACGTGCTGAAAGACGGGGGCGTGGCTCAGCGAGCGGCCGGGGTGCAGCGCCTCGACCAGCCGCTCGAAGGGAAGGTCCTGGTGCTGGTACGCGCCCAGCGTGGTGTTGCGCACGCGATGCAGCAGCGCGGCAAAGGCGGGATCGCCCGAGAGGTCCGCGCGCAGGGGAAGCGTGTTGACGAAAAAGCCGATGAGCCCCTCCGTCTCCGGCCGCGTGCGCCCCGCCACCGGCGAGCCCACCACCAGGTCATCTTCGCCCGACCAGCGCCAGAGCAGCACCTGGAAGGCGGCCAGCATCACCATGAACGGGGTGGCGCCCTCGCGGCGGGCCAGCGCGCGCGCCCCCTCGGCCAGCGCGTGCGGCAACGCGACGCGCAGGCGGGCGCCGCGGTGGCTCTGCACCGCGGGGCGGGGCCGGTCCGCGGGAAGCTCCAGCACGGCGGGCGCGCCCTCCAGCGCCCGGCGCCACCACGCCAGCTGCGCGGCGAGGCGCTCCTCCGTCCAGTGCCCGCGCTGCCAGGCGGCGTAGTCCGCGTACTGCAGCGGCAGCGGCGCCAGCGGCGACGGCCCCAACGCCAGCGGCGCCGGCGCGTCGGCCGAGAACGCCTCGTACAGCGCGCCCAGCTCGCGGAAGAGCACGCCCAGGCTCCACCCGTCGCTCACCACGTGGTGCATGGCCAGCACCAGCACGTGCTCGTCCGCCGCCAGCCGCAGCAGCCGCGCGCGGAACACGGGCCCGGCGGCCAGGTCGAAGGGGCGGCGCACCTCGTCGTGGACGATGCGCAGCGCCCGCGCCTCCCGCTCGTCCCCGGCGAGGGCGGACAGGTCGTCGGACGGCAGGGGAAAGCCGCCCGCGGGGAGCGCCACCTGCTCGCCCTCGCCGCGCGCGTCCGCGCGGAAGACGCTGCGCAGCGACGCGTGACGGCGCACCATCTCGCCCAGGGCGCGTTGCAGCGCACTGGCGTCCAGCGCGCCGTGCACGCGCAGGGCGAGCGGCGAGTTGTACATGGCGCCGGGCTCCAGCCGGTCCAGGAACCACAGCCGCCGCTGCGCGAACGAGAGCGGCGCCGGCTCGCCCTCCGCGCGGGGGACGATGGGGTCGTCGCCATCCGCCGCCACGCCCTCGGCGCGGAGGAGGAGGGTGAGCAGCGCCTGGCGCCGGGCGGCCTCCGTGCGCCCCGCGGGCGCGCCGGGCGCGTCCTGCAGCAGCGCACGCACCTCCGCGTCGGGCATGCGGCGGACGAGGCGGGACAGCCGCGCCGTCCGCTCCACGCGGTCCGCATGTGTCCCATCCTGCTCCGCCAGCCGCGCCGCCAGCCCGGCGACGGTGGGCGCCTCGAAAAAGGCGTTGAGGGGCAGGTCCACCCGCAGCGCCTCGCGGATGCGCGTCACCAGCTGCATGGCGTGCAGCGAGTGCCCGCCGGCCGCGAAGAAGTCCTCGTGCACTCCCACCCGCTCCGCGCCCAGCACCTCGCCCCACAGCGCGGCCAGCAGCTCCTCGGCCTCCGTGCGAGGCGCCACGTACGCGCTGGCGTCCGCATCGGCCGACGCGCCGGGGTCCGGCAGGGCGCCGCGGTCCACCTTGCCGTGGCGGTTCAGCGGCAGCGCGTCCATCCGCACCAGCGCGGCGGGGACCATGTAGTCCGGCAGCCGCTCGCGCAGCCAGCCGTCCACCGCCTCGGTGTCCACGTCCCCCGCCAGGTAGCCCACCAGGCGGCGCCCGCCCTGTCCGTCGTCCCGCGCCACCACGGCCGCCTCGCGCACCTCCGGGTGGGACTGGAGGAGCGATTCCACCTCCCCCGGCTCCACGCGAAAGCCGCGGATCTTGACCTGGAAGTCGGTGCGCCCCAGGAACTCCAGCGCCCCGTCGTCCATCCACCGCACCCGGTCGCCCGTGCGGTAGACGCGCTCCGCCCGCCCGTCGACGTCGACCGTGACGAAGCGCTCCGCCGTCATCTCCGGCCGGTTCAGGTAGCCGATGGCCAGCCCGTCGCCGCCCGTGTACAGCTCGCCCCACACGCCGGCGGGCACCGGCCGCAGCCGCCCGTCCAGCACGTAGCAGGTGGTGTTGGGCACCGGCCGGCCCACGGGGATGGAGGCGCGCTCCACGTCCGCCGGCTCCACCACGTGCGCCGAGGTGAAGGTGCCGTTTTCCGTGGGCCCGTAGCCGTTGATCAGCCGCAGGTGGGGGTGCGCCTGCAGCAGCCGCCGGCAGTGGGAGACGGAAAGGACGTCGCCGCCCGCCATCAGCTGCCGCAGCCCGCCCAGGTCCTCCATCCGCGCGTCCACCAGCTGGTGGAACAGCCCGGCGGTGAGCCACGCCGAGGTCACCCCCTGCTCGCGGAGAAACGTGCCCAGCTCATCCAGCGTGGGCTGATGGGGAGGAAAGACGGCCAGCGTGGCGCCGTTGGCCAGCGCGCCCCAGATCTCCAGCGCCGACGTGTCGAAGGTGAGCGCGGCAAAGTGCATCCACACCTGCTCCGCCCCGAAGTCGGCGTAGTCCGCCGCGCGCACCAGGCGGGCCAGGGCGCGGTGCGGAAGGAGCACCCCCTTGGGCGTCCCCGTGGACCCCGAGGTGTAGACCACGTACAGGGCGTCGTCCGCCTCCACCCGCACCGCCGGCGCCTGGGCGGACTCGGCGGCGATCTGCGCCGCGTCCGCATCCACCAGCACGGCGGTGCGGCCGTCCAGCGGCAGCAGGGCGGCGGTGGCCGCGTCGGTCACCACCACGCGCGCGCCGGCGTCGTCCAGCAGAAAGGCCAGGCGCTCGCGGGGATACGACGGGTCCAGCGGCAGGTACGCCGCCCCCGCCTTGACGATGGCCAGCAGGGTGACGATGCGGTGCGTGCCGCGCTCCAGCCCCATGGCCACGATCTGCCCCGGGCCCGCGCCGCGGGCGGCCAGGTGGCGGGCCAGCCGGTTGGCGCGCGCCTCCAGCTCGCCATACGTCAGCGTCCCGTCCGCCGCGGTAACGGCGGTCTTGTGGGGATCGCGCGCCGCGTGCTCCGCGAACAGGCGGTGCATGGGAAGGGCGGGATAGGGACGGCGCGGCGCGGCCCACGGGCCCAGCACCCGCGCGCGCTCCTCCGCCGTCAGGATCTCCAGCTCCCCCAGCCGCGCGTCCGCCGGCGCGGCGGCGATCGCCCCCAGCGCGGCGGCCAGGTGCCCCAGCAGCCGCCGCGCCGCCGCGTCGGGGATGCGCGCGCGGTCCTGGTAGGCGCGCAGGTGCATCCGCTCGCCCGGGTGGGCGAGGAGCGTCAGCGGGTAGCCGGTGGAGCTGGCGCCCCGCATGGCGCCGACCGTCAGCCCGCCCGTCCCCGCCGCCGCGCCGTCCAGACGGGGAAAGTTCTCGAAGGCCAGGAGGGTCTCGAACAGCGGGCGCCCGCGCGGCACCTCGGTCCACCCCTGCACGTCCACCAGCGGCGTGTGCTCGTGCTCGCGCGCGGCCAGCTGCGCGTCCTGCAGCGCACGCAGCCACGGCTCCAGCGACGCGTCGTCCGCCACGCGCACGCGGGCGGGAAGGGTGTTGACGAACAGGCCGCACATCCGCTCCGCGCCGGATAGCGATTCCGGCCGCCCGGAGCCCGTCCAGCCGAACACCACGTCGTCCGTCCCCGCGTAGCGGCCCAGGACCAGCGCCCACGCCCCCTGCACCAGCGTGGCCAGCGTGACCCGCCGGGCGCGCGCCGCCTCCGCCAGCGCGGCGGTGGCTTCGACCGAGAGGTGGAGGCTGTGGTCGCCGAAGCCCGCGTCCCCGCCCCGCGCCGCGCGGTCGATGCCCAGCGGCGTGGGCTCGGCCACGCCGTCCAGCGCCGCGCGCCAGAACGCCTCCGCCGCCGCGCGGTCGCGCCCGCGCAGCCAGCCGATGAACTCCTTGTAGGCGCGCGGCGCGGGCGGATCGAACTCCGTCCCCCGGACGATGGCGTCGTAGCGGGCCAGCACCTCGCGAAAGAGGGTGGTGTAGCTCCACCCGTCCATCACCAGGTGGTGCAGCGACCAGACGAGCACGTGCTCGTCCGCCGCGATCCGCGCCAGGCGCAGGCGAAGGAGCGGCGGCGCGGCCAGGTCGAAGGGGCGCGCCCGGTCGTCGTCCAGCAGCGCCTGGACGCGGCGCTCCGCCTCGGCCTCGTCCACCCCGCTCCAGTCCAGCAGGTCCAGGGGGATGGCGGCCCGCGCGTGCACCACCTGCACGGGGGTGCGCACGTTCTCGGTGACGAACCCCGTGCGCAGGACGGGGTGGCGGTCCGCGGCCCACGCCCAGGCGGCGCGGAAGGCGTCCACGTCCAGCGCCCCGGAAAGGCGCGTCCACAGCCGCACCACGTACACGTCGGCCGTCGGGTCCAGCCGGGTCTGAAAGAGCATCCCCTGCTGGACGGGGGACAACTCGTACGCGTCCTGGATGGCGGGGGAGATCACGACAGCCCCTCCTGGTCCAGCGCGTACATCAGCTCGTCCAGCTCCGCCGCGTCCAGCCCCGCGCCGCCGAACGCCGGCTGCGCGTCCACCGGCTCCACGGCGACGGGCACGGCCGCGGCGGCCAGCGCGGCCACCGTCTGGTGCTGGAACACCTGCCGCGTGGTGACGTGCAGCCCCGCCTCGCGCGCCCGCGACACCAGCTGGATGCTGAGGATGCTGTCGCCGCCCAGGTCGAAGAAGTTGTCGAACACCCCCACCGCCGGCACCCGCAGCAGCCCGGCGAAGATCGCCGCCAGCGTGCGCTCGTCCTCCGTGCGCGGGGGGACGGACTCGGCCGCCTCGGCCCGCGCCGCGTCGGGGGTGGGGAGCGCCGCCGTGTCCGTCTTGCCGTTGCGGGTCAGGGGGAACGCCGCCACGGTGCCGATGGCGGCGGGGACCATGTACTCCGGCAGCCGGTCGCGCAGGTGCGCCCGCAGCTCCGCGGGGAGCGACGCGTCCGCGCCGGACGCCACCACCCAGGCCAGCAGCCGCGGCGCGCCGCCCTCGTCCGCGCGCGCCGCGCACACCGCGTCGGCCACGGCGGGGTGCGTGCGCAGCGCCGCCTCGACCTCCCCCGGCTCGATGCGAAATCCGCGCACCTTTACCTGGAAGTCCGTGCGCCCCAGGAAGTCGATCTCGCCCTCGCGCGTCCAGCGCACGCGGTCGCCGGTGGCGTACATCCGCGCGCCAGGAAGCTTTGCGAAGGGATCGGGGATGAACCGCTCCGCCGTGAGCGCCGGCCGGCCCAGGTAGCCGCGCGCCACCTGCGCGCCCCCCGCGTACAGCTGGCCGGGGACGCCCGCGGGAACGGGGTTCAGGTGGTCGTCCAGCACGTACGCCGTGGTGTTGGCGATCGGCCGGCCGATGGTGGGCAGCCCCTCGCCCGCCGCCGGCACGGGGCCGGAGGTGGCCACCACTGTGTTCTCGGTGGGCCCGTAGTTGTTGACCAGCGCAAAGGGAAGGTCCGCCGCCGGCCGTGAGCGCAGCCGGTCGCCGCCCACCAGCATCGCCCGCAGCGGGGTGAACGCGGGCCAGGCCAGCGGCAGCACGCCCTCCGCCAGCGGCGTGGGAAGGAAGGTGAGAGTGATGCGCTCGCCGGTCAGCCAGTCGCGCAGCTCCGCCGGCTCCGTCCGCGCCGCCTCGGGGACGACGTGCAGCGAGGCGCCGCGGGAAAGGTACGGCCACGTCTCCCAGGCGGAGGCGTCGAATCCCACCCCCGCGACCAGCGTCGCCCGGTCCGCCTGTGTGACGCCGAAGGCCTGCGCGTGCCAGCCGGCCAGGTTGGCCAGGGCGCGGTGCTCCACCATCACCCCCTTGGGCGTGCCGGTGGACCCGGAGGTGTAGATGGCGTACGCCAGGTCGGCCGCGTCCACCGGCACGTCCGGCCGGGCGTCGGACACGTCTTCCGCGACCGACGCGGCCGCGTCCACGGTCAGCACCGGCGCGCCGGCATCGGTCATCCGCTCCGCCAGCGACGCCTGCGTGACGAGGACGGCCGCGCCGCTGTCGCGCACCATGTAGCGAATGCGCTCCGCGGGGTACGCGGGGTCGATGGGGACGTATGCCGCGCCGGCCTTCAGCACGCCCAGCAGCGCGGCGGGGAGCTCCGGCGCGCGCTCCATGCAGACGGCGACGAGGGAGCCCCGCCGCACCCCGCGCGCGATCAGCGCATGGGCAATGCGGTTGGCCGCGCGGTCCAGCTCGCCGTACGTCAGCCGGAGTCCATCCCCCGTCACCGCCGGCGCGTCCGGCGCCCGGTCCGCGTGCGCCTCGAACAAGCGGTGGACGGGCTGCGCGACGTCGATCCGCGCCCCGGTGGCGTTCCATCCATCCACCACCCGCGCCCGCTCGTCGTCCGCCAGCAGCGGCAGGGCCGAGACGCGCGCTTCCGGATCCGCGAGCAGGGCCCGCAGCAGCGTGCGGTAGTGCGCCTCCATCCGCACCACCCGCTCCTCGTCGAAGAGGTCGGTGGCGTACTCCCACAGCATGGTCACCTCGTCCTCGGCGCCGGCCTGCTGGCTGCCGCGGGGAATGCAGATGACCTGCAGGTCGAACTTGGCGGACTCGTTGCTCAGCGCCTCCGTGACGTCCATCCGCACGCCGGGGAGCTGGAACGGAGGATACGGGGCGTCGTGAAAGCTGAACGCGGTCTGGTAGATCGGCAGGTGGCTCAGCCGGCGCTGCGGCTGCACCGCCTCGACCACTTCGCCAAAGGGGATCTCGCGGTTGGCGTAGGCGCCAAAGGTGGTCTGCCGCACGCGGCGGATCAGCTCCGCCCCCGTGGGATCGCCGGACAGGTCGGCCCGCAGCGCCACGGTGTTGACGATCATCCCGATGACCTGCTCGGCCAGCCGCTCGTTGCGGTTGGCCACGCCGCCGCCTACCGCGAAGTCGGCCTCGCCCGTGTAGCGGTGCAGCAGCGCCTGGTACGCCGCCATCAGCGTGACGTACAGGGTTACGCCGTGGCGGCGGCTGAACGCCTGCGCCGCGCGCACCAGCTCCGGCGGCAGGCGGTAGCGCAAGGAACGGCCAAGAAAGCTCATCTCCGCCGGGCGGGGCCGGTCGGCGGGCAGCTCCAGCACCGGCGGCAGGCCGGCCAGCTGCCCCTTCCAGTACTCCAGCTGCCGCGCCGCCTCGGCGCCGCGCATCCACGCGCGCTGCCAGACCGCGTAGTCGGCGAACTGCACGTCCAGCGGCGCCAGCGGGCTGGGACGCCCCTCCGCGAACGCCGCGTACAGCGCCGCCAACTCGTGCAGGAACACCCCGAAGCTCCACCCGTCGTGGACGAAGTGGTGTTCGACGGCGGCCAGCACGTGCGCGTCGTCCGCCGTGCGGTACAGCGTCCAGCGGATCAGCGGCAGCCTGCCGAGGTGGAACGGCTTCTGGAACTCGATGCGGAGCAGCCGGTCCAGCTCCCCCTGCCGCGCCGCCTCCGGGACCTCGCGCAGGTCGGTGACGTCCAGGCGGACCTCCCACGGCGCCTGCACCCGCTGCCGCGGCTCGCCGTCCACGGCGATGAAGACGGTGCGGAAGATCTCGTGGCGGCGGACGATCTCCCGCAGCGCGCCCTCCAGCGCGGGGACGTCCAGGGCGCCGTCGAAGCGGATGGCCGCCTGGAAGTTGTACGACTTCATCCCCGGCGACAGCTCCTGGAAAAACCAGATGGCCTGCTGGGAATAGCTGAGCGGGATGGGCTGGTCGCGATCCGCCGGCGCCAGCGGGGCGACGCCGTCGCGCGCAGCGCCGCCACGCTCCACCGCGCGGGCCAGCTCGGCCGGGGTGCGCAGCTCGAACACCGCGAAGGGCGCCAGCTCTACCCCGAACGCCTGCCGCACGCGGGAGATGACCTGCGTGGCACGCAGCGAGTGCCCGCCCAGGTCGAAGAAGTCGTCCTCGGCGCCCACGCGCTCCACCCCCAGCACCTCGGCCCAGATGCGGCAGACGCCGTCCTCCGCCGGGGTGCGCGGCGCCGTGTACGCGCGCTCCGCGTCCACGACGGGCGCGGGCAGGGCGCCGCGGTCCACCTTGCCGTTGGGCAGCCGCGGCAGCTCGTCCAGGGCGACGACGAACGTCGGCACCATGTACTCCGGCAGCCGCTCGCCCACGAAGGCCTTGAGCGCCGGGGCGGACACGTCCGCCTGGGCCGCGCCATCCTCCGCCACCACGTAGCCCACCAGCACGCGGTCGCCCGGCGCGTCCTCGCGCACGGTGGCCACCGCGTCGCGCACGGCGGGGTGGCGGCGCAGGGCGTTCTCGACCTCGCCCAGCTCCACGCGGTAGCCGCGCACCTTGACCTGGTGGTCCGTGCGCCCCAGGCAGTCCACCAGCCCGTCTTCCCCGCCCCGCCCCAGGTCGCCGGTGCGGTACATCCGCGCGCCGGGCTCCGGGCTGAACGGGTCGGGGACGAACCTCTCGGCCGTGGCGGCGGGGCGGCGCAGGTAGCCGCGGCTCAGCCCCTCGCCGCCGATCCAGATCTCCCCCGTCTCCCCGTCCGCCACCGGCTGGTAGCCGGAATCCAGGATGTACAGCCGCGTGTTCGCCACCGGCAGCCCCACCGGCATCGTCCGCTCCGTGCCGCGCGGGGGGACGGCGTACGTGGAGTAGGTGGTATCCTCCGTGGGCCCGTAGAGGTTGACGACCTGCTGAAGACCGGGGAGGGTGCGGTAGAGGTCCTGCGCCAGCTCGTTGCGCAGCGGCTCGCCGCCCAGGTTCAGCGAGCGGATGGATGCGGGGATGCCGCCCGTCCGCAGCAGCTCGGCCGCGGCGGAGGGGACCATGCTGGCGACGTCGACCGACTCGCCCTCGCCCAGCGTAGCCAGGTGCAGCGCGTTGGGAACGATGACGATGCGCGCGCCCAGGCTGAGCGGCACCCACGTCTCGGCCACGTGCACGTCGAAGCAGACGGAGGTGGAGGCCAGCACCGACGATCCCGCGCCGATCCCCAGCACCTCCGGCGCCCACTGGATGAGGGTGGCCACGCTGGAGTGGCGGATCTGCACGCCCTTGGGGGTGCCGGTGCTGCCGGAGGTGTAGATGACGTGGGAGAGGTTCTCCGGATCGGCCCCGCCGTCGAAGGGCGCGCCGGACTCGCCGGCCAGCGCGGACCAGCCGCCGTCCAGCACCACCACGGCCGCGTTCCCGGCGTCCACCGCCCCCGCCAGCCGCGGCTGGGTCAGCAGCACGGGGACGCGGGTGTCGGCCAGCATCAGCTGCACGCGGGCGCGGGGGTACGCCGGGTCCAGCGGCACGTACGCGCCGCCCGCCTTCAGCACCCCCAGCATGCCGACGACCAGCTCCAGCGAGCGCTCCATGTACACGCCCACCAGCACGTCCGGCCCCACGCCATGGCGGCGCAGCAGGCGGGCGGCGCGGGTGGCGTGCGCGTCCAGCTGCGCGTAGGTCAGCCGCTGGCCGCCGCAGCTCACCGCCACCGCGTCCGGGGTGCGGCGGGCCTGCGCCTGCACCAGGTGGTGCACGCACACGCCGCGCGGGTATTCGCGCTCCGTGGCGTTCCAGGGGTGCACCCGTGCCGGCTCCCGCACCACGTGCCGGGACTGCTCCACCGCTTGCGTCATAAGGCCGTGCTTCTCCCGGATCACGTTGCCACGAGTCACGTTCGGAGAGGGCGGCGATCTACACCGCTCCTTTGCGACATTCCATATACGACACGTTTCGCGCACGCACGAAACCGCCGAGAAGACTACAAGCATCAGAGATTCCGGTCAACTCTTCGCGTAAAATGCATTGGTGTTTACGGACGGGTGATCACGCCGCATCCTTGTGAAGCGAAAAAACCTCCAATATTGTTACTGATTTTCACGGCCGAGGCCATCGTTTGCTCGCGGTCGTGTCCGCAGTAGACAGCGTGAAATGATAAATTTTGCCGACGTGACGATCGGGGCCGCCATCGTCGAACGATCGTGAGAGCGGGTACGTATCGCGCGTAGATTACGCCGCGTAGAGTACAGTTTGTATCACTTCAGTTCGTCCAGGCGAAACCTGTACGAACGGGGCCCGTGCGGTCGGCGGGTAAACCCCTTGGCCCCACGTAGATACGGACGGAGGCAGAGAGAGCAGCGGGTTGTTCTCTGCTTCCCCTGCTGGTTTTGCGTGATACCGAATCCCCGCGGTTCATTGTGCACCCAAATTTCTACCGCCGTCTCACGGAAGGCACGGAGAGCACGGAGAGCCGGAGGAGAAACCTGTCCTCTTGTCTTCTCCGTGTCCTCGGTGGGACGCCGAATCCGGGAAAACAACACCTTCATGCGTACAGAGGAACAGAGTCAGACAGAGGAAGCGAGCTGAGTTATCGGCTTGGTTCCTCTGTCTGACTCTGTTCCTCTGTACGATCATTCTTTTTCAGGATCTGGTCCGAGGATGAGACGGCCTGTGGGGAATGCACAATCGGGCTGAGAATCTGGTATGAGAACCCGTTTTTTGAAGTCGTAAGGGGAAAGGCACCGGAGCGGGGCCGGGATCGATTCCCCATGGCCGCAAAGAAAATGCGTCACGAGGGGCGCGCACCTCGCGGCCGTTTTGCGGCGGGGGGTTCATCCGGCACCGCCCGTCCCACATCTTTTGTCCCGATACCGCTCCCCCGCGGCACCCCTTCCCGCCCCGCCCCACACACACCTCGGCCCCGCACCATGCCCCGCACTCCCTTCAGGACCCTTGCGCGCCTGCTTTCCCTGCTGGCGGTGCTCCTGCTCGCCCTGGCCGTCCCCGGCCACGCCCAGGCCCAGTGCCCGCCCAGCTGCGACACCGGCGAAGACCCCGAGGATGGCTGGCCGGAGGTGATGGGGATCACGCCGGGAAGCCAGGGCGTGTCGCAGCCGTCCCTGACCGTGGCCGTCGCCGGCAGCGACGACTACGGCTTCAGGCAGTCCACCTTTCGCGTCTACAGGGTGGACGCGGCGGGCGACACCACCGATGTGACCTCCAGCTTTGCCTACGCGGCCAGGGAGGACCCCGCGGGCCCGGTGCCCCACCACTTCAGGGCGGTGGCGATGATCGCCGTGCCGGCGAGCGGCTCCGTCACCCTGCTGGCCCGCATCTGCGACACGTCGGCCACGACGCAGCACTGCCCGGACGCGTCCGCGACGTACGTCCGCGCGCTCCCCGGGGTCGAGGTGACGCCCCTCGCCTTTTCCGAGCCCACGAGCGCCGGGCCGCACGGGCTGCCCTTCTGGGTGCGAAACACGGGCACGGCGAGCACGTCCTTTCAGCTGGCCGCCCACTGCGGCGACATGCAGACGGGCGGGGCGGTGGCCTGCACCGCGCCGGCCGCCACGGCGGTGCTGGCGCCGGGCGCGCAGCAGGCGGTGAACGTGACGTTTACGGTGGCGGCGGGGCAGGACGTGTCGGCCACGCTGACGGCCACGCAGGCCGGCGCGCCGGGGGTGCAGGACGCGGGGTGGGCCCAGCTGCTGGGATACGGCGCCGCGGGCTCGGTGCAGGCGGCGCCCACGGTGCTGACGGCCACGCTGCAGTCCGGCGGCGCCAACGACCGCGGCGACTGCGTGACGGTGGCCACCGCCGCCCGCGGGGCGTACGAATGCGGCGACCTGCGGGTGGCGCACGCGCTTCCCGCGCACCGCAGCCGGGGCCGCACCTGGGCGCCGGTGCTGCTGTACAACACCCAGCACGCGCACCCGCGCCCCACCGTCTACGCCGACCTCACCCTGCCGGCCGGCTCCGCCGTCCCCGACTCCATGGCCGTGGCGGTGGTGGTGGGCGGCGTGACGCACCGCGCGTCGTTCGCCGGCGCGCAGTTCCGGCCGGGGACACCGCGGCGGGTGGGCGTGCAGTGGGACGCGCTCTCGGCCGCCACGGGGACGTACGCGTACACCCTGCAGGCCACCGCCGTCTACGGCACCACCCGCGTCTCCGCGCCGCCGGCGGCCGGCGAGGTCACCCTCGTCAACCGCGCGGCGAGCCCCTACGGCGCGGGGTGGTGGGTGGCCGGGCTGGAGCAGGTGACGAACGTGCCCGGCGCCACCCCCGGCGCGCCGCAGCGCAAGCTGTGGATCAGCGGGGACGGGAGCACGCAGCTGTTCGTGGAGCGCACCGCGGGACGGATCTGGGAGTCCGTGAACCCCGGCGGCGCACCCGACACGCTGCGGTTCGAGAACGCGACCGGCATCTACCACCGGCGGCTGAAGGGGGGCGGCGAGATCCAGCTGAACTCGCTGGGCCAGCACGTGCGCACGGTGAACCGGCTGGGCCAGGCCACCGTGTTCGTCCACGCGGCCGAAAACCGCCTGGTGGGCATCTGGGCCCCCACCACGGGTAACGGGGTGGACTTCTCGTGGATGATGACCTACAACGCCGGGGGGCGGCTGGTGGACGTCACCGCCCACACCCACACGGCTCCCCCGCGCCCGGTGGTGCTCACCAGCGTGGGCGGGCGGGTGACGGCGATCCGCGACCCGGACGGCGACAGCGTCGCCTTTACCTACGACACCAGCCGCCCCAACCGCATCAACGGGCAGACGGACCGGCGGGGCACGCGCACCACGTACATGTACGACACGCGCGGCAAGCTGTCGCGCGCGCGGCTGTGGATGGGGACCACGGCCAACGACGCCCTCGACGTGGTGACGGACTTTCTGCCGGCGGAGAGCAGAGGGGTGGTCCTGGCGGGCACGGCGGGTACGGCCGGCGTCTCGGTGGCGCGCGGGGAGGTGCTCACGCGGCTCAACGGGCCCCGCACCGACGTGACCGACGTGACCGACCTGTACCTGGACCGGCATGGGCGGGTGCGCCGCGCCGTGAACCCGGCGGGGCAGACCACGACCGTAAGCCGCGGCAGCACGGCGTTCCCCGCGCTGGTGACGGCGACGGCGGGTCCGACGGGGCAGCAGCTGGCCACGTACGACGGCCGCGGCCGCGTGGCCAGCACCACGTCGGTGAACCCGTACGGCACCGGGTGGAACGCGGTGGCCACCTACACCTACGACGACCGCTGGGACCGGCCCGACACCGTGCGGGTGTTCGCCGACAGCGGCGCGGTGCGCACGCAGCTGACGGGCACCTCGTACACGGCGTACGACACCCTCAACGGCAACCCGCTCTGGCAGCGGGTGGGGGAGAGCGACGACGCACGGGTGACCTTTCACTACTACACGTCCGGGGCGCACGCCGGGCAGCTGCGGGCGGTGGAGGGGGCGAAGGACGCGCAGAACCGGCGCGCGCGCGACTCGCTGGCCTACGACGGGGTGGGCAACCTGAAGCTGGCGGTGAGCCCCGCGGGGTTCCGGACGCTGCACTACCGCGACGGGCTGGGGCGCGACACGCTCGTCGTCACCCCGGTCGACTCGGCGGCCGCCACCGACTCGGCGGCGCTGTACGCGCACGGGGCCCGGCAGCGCATGATGTACGACGTGATGGACCGGGACACGCTCCGCGAGAGCATCGGCCCGATGATGGCGCACGACCCGCGGGGGGTGGGGCGCCTGGACCCGGCCGACAGCCCGGCAGAGCGGCTGAGCGTGCACACGCGGTACGACGACGAGGGCGCCGTGCTGCAGGTGTCGCGCTGGGCCACGCCCGACGCGGCGGGGCTGGACGTGCTCACGACGCTGTTCGAGTACGACGGGGCGGGGCGCAAGACGCTGGAGAACGACGGCACCCAGGTGCAGAGGTACGGCTACGACCAGGGCGGCAACGCGGTGTGGTGGTCCACCGGCCGCGGCGACACCATCCGCACCCGCTACGACGCCATGGGCCGGGTGGTGACGCGCACGGTGCCGGAGGTGAGCTACCCCAGGGTCTGCTATCCGTCCAGCGACTGCACGGCCCCCTTTCCGCGGTATCCCAACGCGGCCGGCCAGGCGCTGCTCATCCCGGAAGAGTGGACGCACTTCCGGTACGACGGGACCGGCAACATGGTGCGCGCCGAGAACGGCGACGCCGTCGTGGAGCGGGAGTACTATCCCAACGGCGCGCTGAAGAAGGACGTGCTGAGCCTGCGCAGCTACCACGGGACGGACTTCGGGCAGCACGTGTACGCGGTGGAGTACGGCTACGACGTGCTGGGCCGCCCCGCCTGGGTAAGGCACCCGCAGAACCTGGCGGGGAGCAATGCCGTGGACCGCTACGGATACCACCCGGTGACGGGGGCGCTGGAGACGGCCACCGACCGGTTCAACAACGGGTTCACCTTCGGGTACGACCACACCGGGCAGCGGACGTCGCTGAGCGGGCCCAACTTCATCGACGTGACGGAGTACGACGTGGAGGGGCGCCGCACCCGCCGGCTGGAGACCGCCGCGGGACTCCCGCTGCACGACGAGCGGTTCCGCTACGACGCGCGCGGCAAGGTGCTGTCGGTCACCAACGGGGGAAGCGAGTACTACCAGTGGTACTCGGGGCTGGGAATGCTGGCGGGGACGGACTGGGAAAACCTGGACAACGCGGGCTTCCAGGCCGAGGAGTTCGGGACGGACGCGCTGGGGAACGTGTACTGGAGCCGCGGCGGCGACCTGGCCAACCGGTCGTGGCTCCCCTCCCACTCCACCACCTACCATGCGGGCAGGGGGCAGGTGTTCGAGGTGCTGAAGCAGGAGCCCGAGAACCCGCAGAACAGCCTGTTCTATCCCGAGACCACCCGGCGGTGGTACGACGACAGCGGCAACGCCGAGCGGGGCGAGACAGAGGTGTACGGCCAGCTCGACGCCAGCACCTACGGCGTGGTGCGGCACTCGCGCAGCAGGTCGTTCTACTCGGCGGACCAGCGGCTGCGGTACTACCAGGAGAACGTGGTGAACGGCGGCACGTCGGTGACCCGGGCGGGGGTGTGGGAGGAGTACCGCTACGACCCGCTGGGGCGGCGGGTGCTGGTGCGCAGCAACCGCGACGACCTGTGCAGCGGGGGCGGGTCGGGGGCGTGCGTCAGCCATGTGACGCGGTACGTGTGGTCGGGCGACCAGGTGCTGTGGGAGCTGCGGCTGGACGCGGAGGACCGGTTCGACCTGGATGCCGTGTCCACGACCGGGCCGTACCACGGGCGGGTGAGCTACTTCCACGCCGGCGGCATTGACCGCCCGCTGGTGATCCGCAAGGAGGGCCACCCCACCATCATTCCGCACGAGAACTGGCGCGGCCAGTTTGCGCGGGGCACCTACACCAGCGGCGCCGTGAGTGACTGCACCGGCCAGACCACCGAGTGCACGCAGGTCAACTGGCCTGGCTACCGCACCACCGCCCGGCACGCAAGAAGTGGCAGCGGCCCCGACATCCGCACCTGGTTCGGCGGCCTGGTCGACGGCATGCGCGACCAGAGCGGTAAGATTTATATGCGCAATCGCTATTACGATCCTGAAACGGGCCAGTTCACGCAGACGGACCCGATCGGGCTCGCGGGTGGGCTGAATGCGTACGGCTTCGCGGCGGGAGATCCGGTTACGTATAATGATCCGTACGGGTTGTGCGCGTTCGGGATCGGTCGGGACGCTGCGCTCGGACTGTGCACAGCCTCGGATGACTTCCATTCCGCTGGGTTGAATGAAGACAAGTGGTCCCCGCTAAGTAGTTGCAGAATGCTCGGATGTCAGCTTCGCAATGCTCGACCGATGGAACGTGATTATGTCTTGCAGCGACTAACGACGTTGCGCACTGACCTGGATTTCTGCCGCAAAGTCACGGAGGCAGGATTAGGCACGGCCGCACGCCAGCTAGGTATGTGGGATAATAACGTTCGCGATTGGGACGGAGTTCCACTATGGGGGAACTCGCCCTTTCATGGACGTCTCGGTGGTGTCGTAATGTATCTAAGCTCGCGCTTGTACCGAGAAGAAGATGGACTGGCTGTAGTGCATGAGGCCATACATGGCGTAATCAACCCGAACCGCCGGATTCAACCTACGTATTATGCCGACAAGGCAACGACAGAGCTAGGGTTGAGCATTGATCAATCTGCTCTCGTCTGCATGGGGAAAACCCGATACCCGTGAGGTAAACGAGTATGAATTCGAAAAGACGCGTCGCGCGTGTGGGTGTCACGGCAGCACTGATGAGCGCCGCAGGTTGCATGCAATCTACCGTTCCGGCCCAACCCAACGCTGCACAGCAAATCGTGGAGCAGGCAGATTCCGTTTCAATCTGCGTAATAGAGCGTGATACTCTACAGATGATTCGAGCCGCGATCGTGGGGGACAAGGACACAATCGTGTCGGGCACGCCGTTCTCGCAACGATATCCGGCGGTTTCTCCCCCCTATGCCACAGGTGCTAGCTGGTTTTCTCAAAATCACCCAATCCGCAGAAACGGTCGGTGGTATTACGGAGGCAACCATCCGCAACAGATCATCAGCGTCGAACTTCTAGAGCGGATTGGGCATCACAACGGAGTACCTATCTTCTCAGAAGTGGGGGATTCAATCCCAGAAATCATATATGTTCCCATACGGCCAGGGTGTGTGTTTCAGTCCTACATCGGCATCCACTCCCGGCCCGAGACCCCACGATCATGAGGCGCCCACTGGATCCCGTAATCAACCCAATGCACCCGCGGGAACAGTGGAGCGGGCGTACTACCGCAACGGTGCGCTCAGGAAGGACGTGCTGCGCCTGCGCAGCTACCACGGCACCGACTTCGGGCAGCACGTGTACGCGGTGGAGTACGGCTACGACGTGCTGGGCCGCGCCGCCTGGGTAAGGCACCCGCAGAACCTGGCGGGGAGCAATGCCGTGGACCGCTATGGATACCACCCGGTGACGGGGGCGCTGGAGACGGCCACCGACCGGTTCGGCAACGGGTTCACCTTCGGGTACGACCACACCGGGCAGCGGACGTCGCTGAGCGGGCCCAACTTTACCGACGTGACGGAGTACGACGTGGAGGGGCGCCGCACCCGCCGGCTGGAGACCGCCGCGGGACTCCCGCTGCACGACGAGCGGTTCCGCTACGACGCGCGCGGCAAGGTGCTGTCGGTCACCAACGGG